>CALAJH010000005.1 GCA_937922655.1 uncultured Bacteroidia bacterium | reverse complement strand
AAACGTTTCGATGGCGAAAAGGGCTTCGTCGAAGGCTTCGGGGGAAAGGCGGCCCGATTCATATTCGCCGTAAAGATTAAAAGCCAAAGGAAAGTGAACGGTAACGTCCAACATTCTCATGCGGGCCAAACGTTTTTGAATCAAGGGATGGGCTTCGGGTTCGCGGCCCATCAAACGTTTGTAATACGAAAACGCCGCTTCTAGCCCGGACCATAAAGTTTTAAGTTGTTCCTTTTTATTAAAATCTTTTTTGATTTTGAAATAAACGTCGGTGCTTTTTACGACGGCGTTTTCGCGTGCGCTTAAATAATAACGGAAAAAGTCGTTAAGCGTATGGCTTTTCTGTTTTTGTTTTTTGTTTCGCTCTTCGTCGCCGAAATAATCGGTCAGCGGTTTCCAATAGCGGTCGTGAACGGCGTTCTGTTCGTCTTCGTCGGGAATCAACATGAACAGATGGTTGCGAATGAGGTCGGTTTGGTTGAGCGGACTGCCGCGGTAATTGAGCGTTTCAAAGACGGTGTAGGGGTTTTCGTAGTCGTCGAGTTCGATGCCGACCAGCGTGAGTTGGTTGATAACGGCGCCAAAAAAACTTTTGGCCTCGTTTACGTTTTTGATACTTTTGCGTATCTCTCTTTTGAAAAATTGATACGCTTTAACCAATTGCGACGCCGGTCGGGGCGGGGTTTCGTTTTTGACGAGGGCGATGTAGTTTTCCCGGTCGCCGTGGGTAACGGTGGGTATGATTTTATAGTCAAAGCGGTTGCCCATGGTGTTCGAACAATGTCTGTTCAGTCTATTGAGAAGAATGTCGCGTTCCTCGACGTTGGCCCCCAATTCTTTAAGCCGTTCCCGAAGGGTGAGCAAAAGAATGGACAGCGTCGTGAGGCGTTGCTGGCCGTCGATGAGTAAATATTGTTTGACCTCGGCGTCGGATTTGAATTCCTGCGTAACGATGGGTCCGAAAAAATGTTCTTTTTTTTCCTCGCCGTCCGTTTCCTGCAAAGCCTTCAAATCCTCCCACATCGCCCTCCAATGTTTTTCCTCCCAACTATACGGACGTTGGAAAAGAGGAACAAGGTATTGACGTTCGCCCGAAAGCAGGTCGGCCACGGTTTTTCTATCGGCTTTCATTTGTTCTAAACGCTTAGTTTTAAGCTGCGTGCAATATTACAACGATGCCGAAGAAAAACCAAAAATAATTTTTAAAAAAGCGATACAATGCACAAAATTCTTATACGATATAACGTATGCAAAAAGATATGTATATAAAACCTTGAAGTATACATATAATTATATGTATTTAGCTATACATATAATTATATGTATATGTATTGGTTATTGACCGGTGTATAAAGGTTTTCGACGTGTTTTTTATCGCGTCCGCAACGGCCGTCTTAAAATCCAATTTGGGGAATGTTAAATGTGCAAATATTGTTCTTTTTTAATCATTGAAACAACTGAAATGTAAAGAAAGATTTTGCCGACGATTCGAAACCGGCTCAAAGAACGTAAATTTCGGTTTAAAGAACGACGTCCCCGCCGCCGGCGGGGACGAAGCCCGAATTTTGACGGTGTTTGCCGACCGTTTATCGGTTTGATTCTCCTACGGGAACGACGGAAACGTAGCGGGTGCCGCGCTTGTTGCGAAACTCTACCACGCCGTCGGTGAGGGCGAAAAGGGTGTGGTCTTTGCCGAGACCGACGTTTTTGCCCGGATGAAAGGCCGTTCCCCGCTGACGCACCAAAATATTGCCCGCAATGCAGGTTTGGCCGCCAAAGATTTTAACGCCCAAGCGTTTCGATTCCGATTCGCGTCCGTTTTTCGAACTGCCTACGCCTTTTTTGTGTGCCATGTTTTTTTAACCGTTGATGGATTCAAAAGTAATGCGCGTCAGCGCCTGACGATGTCCTTTTTTTACTTTGTAGCCTTTGCGGCGTTTTTTCTTGAAAACGATGATTTTGTCGTCTTTGAGATGTTCGTCTATACGGATGCTCACCGACGCGCCCTCTACTTTCGGCCGCCCGATGCGTACGTTTTCGCCGTTGACGATCATCAGCACGTCGTCGATTTGCACGACGCTGTTCGGTTCGTGAGGCATCCGATTGACGTAGGCGAAACGCCCCGCTTCGGCTTTTATTTGTCGGCCTCCCAACGCGATTATCGCAAACATAATATGTGTCCAAAAATGAACCGCAAATTTCGCGCTTTGCACCCGATTTTCCAAAAAATACGAAAAGTTTTTCGCGACCGGCGGCAAACAACGTCATGCCTACGCCCCATCGTTTCCGGGCCGATAAAAATGTTTAGTTTTGCGTTATGGAAAACGTTGTACGCATCGGTGGCGGACAAGGCTTTTACGGCGACAGTCCGATGGCGGCGATAGCGATGGCGCACGCCGCCGCCGCCGACTTCATCGTCCACGACGCTCTTGCCGAACTCACCCTCTCCATTTTACAAAAAGACCGTCGGCGAGACCCCAACCTCGGTTACGCCCGCGACATCGAACTGCACGCCAAGCTTTTGTATCCTCCCGGACTCAAAAACGGCGTTCGTTTCGTTACCGACTCCGGCGGCCTCAACCCCAAAAGCGCCGCCGTCAAGGTCGCCGAAATCTTGGCCAAACAAGGAATCAAAGGCGTAAAAATCGCCGCTCTTTGGGGCGACGACATGCTCGAACGCCTCGACGAACTCATCGCCGCCGGCGAAAAGTTTGAAAACCTCGACACCGGCGCCCCCTACGAAAAAGGAAAGTTTCCCGTCACCCACGCCAACGTCTATATCGGCGCACGGGCCGTGGCCGAAGCCCTCGACGCCGGCGCCCAAATCATTCTTGCCGGCCGCGTCGCCGACCCTTGCCTAACCTTAGGCGTTTTGGTCCATCGTTATCGCTGGGACTTGGAAAAAGATTGGGACCTGCTGGCGGCGGGAATCGGCGTCGGACATCTGCTCGAATGCGGCGGACAAGCCTCCGGCGGAAATTCTTACGCCCATTGGCCCCCCGACTACAACCTTTCCCGTTTGGCTTACCCCATCGCCCACGTTCGCGCCGACGGCTCCGCCACCTTTACCCGTATGACCAACATGGGCGGTAAAATATCCCGCGACACCCTCCGCGAACAACTCGTCTACGAAATCCACGACCCCGCACGATACATCACCCCCGACGTCGTCGCCGACTTTACCAACGTTTCGCTCGTTGAAACCGGCCCCGACCGCGTCGAATTTTCGGGCGCCAAAGGACTTCCCGCCCCCGAAAAACTCAAACTCTGCATCGGACAAATGGAAGGCTTCCTTTCCGACCAGTTCTTTTTTTTCAGTCGCCCCCACGCTTACGAAAAAGCCCTCAAATTCATCGAGGCCGTCAAGGAAATATGGGCCGCCCTGCCGATAAAACTCGATCGATACGAATTTTCGCTCGTCGGCGTCGACGGTATTCACGGCCCCGCCGCCCCCCGTCCCTCCGACCAATGGCTTTCCCAAATGAACGAAATCGGCGTGCGCGCCGTCATTCAGCACTCCGACGAACGCGCCGGAAAAACGGCCTTGCAAGCCGTCGTTTGTTTGGGACTCAACGGCCCCCCGGGCTTGATAAGCATGCCCGGCTGGGGTAACGACGCCCGCGCCCAACTCAGTCTTTGGCCCACTTTGATTGACCGAAGACACGTGCATCCCGTCTGGGAAATTCTCGAATCCTAAGCCGTCCAAAGGCATCGACCCGTCATTTCGGACGGAACCCTGAGTCCCATGAGGTGCAAGAGCGTCGGCGCAACGTCGGACAACCCCCCGTCCGTTCGCAACCGGCCCTTGTTTTCGCCCAAAAGCATACAGGGCACGGGGGCTAGCGTATGTGCCGTATGGGGCGTGCCGTCGGCGTTGCGCATTTTGTCGGCGTTGCCGTGGTCGGCCAGTATCAAGGCCTTGTAGCCGTTTTCCAACAGCGTTTCCACCACCGCGCCCAAACATGCGTCCACCGCTTCACACGCCGCGACGGCCGCCTCGAATACGCCCGTATGTCCGACCATGTCGGCGTTGGCAAAATTGAGGCAAACAAAGTCCGGACGGTTTTCGTGAATGTGCGTACACGCGCGGGAGGCAACGTCCCGAGCGCTCATCTCCGGGGCAAGGTCGTACGTCGCCACTTTCGGCGACGGGCACAGGATTCGTTCCTCACCCGCAAACGGCGTTTCGACGCCCCCGTTGAAAAAGAACGTTACGTGCGGGTATTTTTCCGTTTCGGCGATGCGAAGTTGGCTCAGCCCCGCCTCCGATATTACCTCGCCCAAGGTCTTTTTCGGCGTCGATTTGTCGAAGAGTGCGGCAAACGGAAAAGCGTCGTCGTAAACGGTCATGGTCGCGAGTTTTAGGTCGAGCGGGTAGGTTTCCGTCTGCGGTTCGAGGGCAAGGGCGCGAACGATTTGTCGGCAACGGTCGGTGCGAAAATTGAAAAACAACACCGGGTCGCCCGCTTGCATGCGCGCCTCCGCCAAAACGACGGGCAAAACGAATTCGTCCGAAACGCCCGCGTCGTAGGAAGCCCGAAGGGCGGCGACGGCCGAATCGAATCTTTGTCCTTCGCCTTTAACGTACAATTTCCATGCTTTGGCCGTACGTTCCCAACGCAAATCCCGGTCCATGGCGTAGTATCGCCCGATAATCGTGGCGATTTTGGCGTTTTGCGTCGTTTGCAGGTGGTTTTCAAGGCGTGCAAGCGCGTCAACGCCGTCGTGGGGGCCGCAGTCCCGTCCGTCGGTAACGGCGTGAACCCATGCCTCGACCCCTTCCGCCGCCAAAATGCTCAGCAAGGCGTGCAGATGTTCCTGCGACGAATGCACCCCCCCGTCCGAAACCAAACCAACCAAATGCAAACGCCGGTTTTCGCGCTTGCAATACGCCATGAGTTCGCCCAAAACGGGGTTGTGCTTGACGGCGCCCGAGGCGAAGGCTTGGCGTATGCGTTCAAGTTCCTGCATAACGACTCTGCCGGCGCCGAGCGTGAAATGCCCCACTTCCGAATTGCCCATTTGTCCGTCGGGCAAGCCGACCGCCGTACCCGAGGCGTCGAGCGTCGTGAAAAGTCCGGTTTGTCGGTAGCGGTCGAAGTTGGGGGTGCGGGCCGCGTCTACGGCGCTGACGGCGGGGTCTTCGGCCATGCCCCAACCGTCCAATATTATCAATGCCGCCTTGTTCATCCCCGCAAATTTACGAAATTGGATGCAAAACCGTCATGGGCGGCGAGCGTTTCGTTGTCCGAATTTCGCACGCTCAATTTTACAGCCCGGATTTTTTCGCCCGCGATTCTTGCGCTTAAGCGTAGGCTTCGACGGGCGGACAACTGCAAACGACGTTGCGGTCGCCGTAACTGTTGTTTACCCGCGAAACGGGCGGCCAAAACTTGTTTTGCCGTACCCACGGCGCGGGAAAGGCCGCTTTTTCCCGTCCATAGGGCCGGTTCCATGCGTCGGATACGACGGCGGCGGCGGTGTGCGGCGCGTTTTTGAGAACGTTGTCGGTCTTGCTCGCACGGCCGTCCTCGATTTCGCGGATTTCTTCGCGTATGGCGATGAGCGCGTCGCAAAAACGGTCGAGTTCGGCTTTGTTTTCGCTTTCGGTCGGTTCTATCATCATCGTACCCGGAACGGGAAAAGACACCGTCGGCGCGTGAAAACCGTAGTCCATCAATCGTTTGGCCACGTCTTCGACCTCCACGCCCGCCGAATGCTTAAAGCTCCGAAAGTCGATAATCAGTTCGTGGGCGACAAAACCGTTTTTGCCTTTGAAAAGCACGGGATAATGGTCTTGGAGCCGTTTGCGGATGTAGTTGGCGTTGAGCAGGGCGACCTGCGTGGCCTTTTTGAGGCCTTCCGGCCCCATCATGAGGATGTAAACGTAGGAAATGAGCAGAATGGAGGCGCTGCCCCACGGCGCGGCGGCGACCGTCGGCCCCTGGCGACCGTTGTCGACGATCGGGTGTCCGGGCAGATAGGGGGCAAGTTTTTCGACGACGCAAATCGGTCCCATGCCCGGCCCGCCTCCGCCGTGGGGAATACAGAACGTCTTGTGAAGATTGATGTGGCAAACGTCGGCGCCAATGAGGGCGGGAGAGGTCAAGCCCACTTGGGCGTTGAGGTTGGCGCCGTCCATGTAGACCAATCCGCCGCATTCGTGGATTTTGGCGCAAACGTCCGTAATTTGCTCCTCGAACACCCCGTGCGTCGAAGGATAGGTAACCATCAAGGCCGCAAGTCGGTCTTTGTTGGCCTCGGCTTTGACGCACAAATCGGCAAAATCAATGTTGCCGTCGCCGTCGCATTTGACGATGACCACGTCCATGCCGGCCATGACGGCGCTGGCGGGGTTGGTGCCGTGGGCCGACGACGGTATCAACGCCACGTTACGGTGCGTTTCTCCGCGCGCCTCGTGATAGCCGCGAATGGCCATCAAGCCCGCATACTCCCCTTGCGCCCCGGAATTCGGTTGCAAAGAACAGGCCGAAAATCCCGTTATTTCGCACAAAAACTTTTCCAACGCTTCGAAAACCGTCTGATAACCCCGTGCCTGTTCGACGGGCGCAAACGGATGCAGGCGCGAAAAGCCCGGCATCGTTATCGGCAACATTTCCGTCGTCGCGTTGAGTTTCATCGTACACGACCCCAACGGTATCATGGACGTGGTCAGCGAAAGGTCGCGGTTTTCCAAACGTTTGAGGTAGCGGAGCATTTCGGTTTCGCTGCGGTAGGCGTGGAAAACGGGGTGGGTCATAAACGGCGTTTTTCGGGCGAGGTAAAACGGCACGTCGCTCTTGCTTTCGCTCAAAACGGGCTTGCGTCCCGAGGCTTTGGCCACGAGTTCGACGAGCGCCTTGACGTCTTCGAGTTCGTGGGTTTCGTCGAAGGAAAAAACAAGCGCCCGCTCTTCTTGGCGATAATGAAAGTTGATTGCTTGTTTTTCGGCCTCTTCGAGCGCTTTGTCGAGAAAGTCGGCGGGGTTGTTTTCGAGTTCGAGGAAAACGGCGACGGTGTCGAAAACGGCTTCGGCCGAAACGTCCAAGTTCATTTCCTCGAGCGATTTTTTAAACGTCGCGGCCAAAGCGTTGATTTTTTGGGCGATGGCCGTCAATCCCTCGGGGCCGTGGTATACGCCGTAGAATCCCGAAACAACGGCCAACAAGACCTGCGCCGTACAAATATTCGACGTCGCTTTTTCGCGCCGGATGTGTTGTTCGCGGGTTTGGAGGGTAAGGCGAAGGGCGGGTTTGCCGTCGGCGTCGATGGAAACGCCGACCAACCTGCCGGGAAGCAGGCGTTTGTATTCGTCGCGTACGGCGAAAAAGGCGGCGTGCGGCCCGCCGTAACCCATCGGAACGCCGAGGCGTTGCGCCGAACCGTAGACCACGTCCGCCCCGAAACTCCCCGGCGGCGTGAAAAGCGTGAGCGCCAACAAATCCGTTCCCACCGCCATCATCAGCCCCCGCTTTTTGACCTTTGCAGCCAAATCGGGAATTTCGGAGTGGATTTCCCCGCACGCGTCGGGATACTGAAAAAGCACGGCGAAAGCGCCTTCGTAATCGTCGTTTTCGGCCATGACGAGGTTGGTCTCGCGGATTTCTATCCCCAGCGGCCGGGCCCGGGTTTGGAGAACGGCCAACGTTTGCGGAAAAACACGGTCGTCGACCAAGAGCACGTTGCCCGAGTTTTTGCCGCGCGTGGCGTTGTACATCAAAATCATGGCCTCGGCGGCGGCGGTGGCTTCGTCCAAGAGCGAGGCGTTGGCGATTTCCATGCCCGTCAGGTCCGAAACCATTGTTTGGAAATTGAGCAGCGCCTCCATGCGACCTTGCGAAATTTCCGCTTGGTACGGCGTATATTGTGTATACCAGCCCGGATTTTCCAAGACGTTGCGTAAAACGACGGTCGGCGTTATCGTTCCGTAATAGCCTTGTCCGATAAAGTTCTTGCGTATTTGATTTTTTGCCGCCAACGCAGAAACATACTCCAAGGCTTCGGCCTCGGAAACCGCCTCGGGCAAGTTTAATTCTTGGTTCAAACGGATGTTTTGAGGCACGACCTGCTCGACTAAATCGTCCAAATCCTTTGCCCCTAAAAGTCGTAGCATTTCCGCCGTTTGCTCGGACGACGGGCCGATGTGTCTGTCGCTGAATTTATGCATTGCGATGTTTTGCCGCTCAAAAATACAAACAAACCCCGGCGCCGACAAATTCCGGCAAACGAACGAAAATTATATTCTTTTTTATCAAGACGGTTTTACGCCGCCAACGCGGGCGCCCGCCGAAAACCCCCGGTCATTGTCCCTTCAACACCGAAAGCGCCGCTTGCCGGTCCTGTTCCAAGCGGCTTTTCAACGCCTGTAAAGAATCGAATTTTTTTTCGTCGCGCAACCGGGCGACAAAACGCAACGACAAATTTTGGCCGTACAAATCCGCCTCGTGGTCGATGAGGTGCACTTCGGCCACAAGCTTGTCGCCCCCGAGCGTTGGGCGCCGGCCGATGTTCATCATCGCGGGAATCGGGCGTTGGTCGGCGTATTCGGCCCAAACGGCGTAAACGCCGACGGCGGGCAAGAGTTTGACGGGGTCGGTTTCGAGGTTGGCGGTGGGAAAACCCAGCGTACGTCCAAGTTTTTGCCCCTCGACCACCCTTCCCGACAACGGATATTCGTATCCCAGATATTTGGCGGCCAAAACCACGTCGCCGTCGGCAAGGGCGCGGCGGATTTTGGTCGAACTGACGTTGGCGTCGTCGATGGTGTACGCGGGTATTTCCTCGATGCGAAAACGGTAGTCGCGGGCGTATTGGCGAAGTTCGTCAAGGCCGCCCGTACGGTTTTTTCCAAAACGATGGTCGTATCCGACGACGACGGTATGCGCCCTTGCCCGCTCGACCAAATAACGAACGATAAATTCTTGGTAGGAAATGCGTGAAAATTCGGGCGTGAATGCAATGACCCAAACTTTGTCTATACCTTGGTTTTCAAAGAGTTGGAGTTTTTCTTCGAGGGTGTTGAGCAGACGAACGGGTTCGTCGTCGGGGAAAAGGACGCGTCGCGGATGGGGTTCGAAGGTGATAACGACGGTTTGCCCGCCGACGACGCGGGCCACGTCTTTGAGTCGGTCTAAAATTTTTCGATGGCCGAGGTGAACGCCGTCGAAAGAGCCGATGGTAACGACGGACGGGTCGTCCGCCGAAAAGTCGTTGCGAAAAACGGTGGTCATCGTTCGTGCCATTGCAAGGCGCGTTTGACGGCCTTGTCCCAGTATTTACGTTCGGTTTCGGCGCCGGTTCCGGTTTTGGGGATAAAAACATGCTTGACGCGCCAAACGCTTTCGATTTCGTCGAGGTTTTTGTAAACGCCGACGGCGAGGCCGGCCAGGAAGGCCGCGCCGAGGGCGGTGGATTCGGCAGATTCCGGTCGGTGGATTTCCACGCCCGAATAGTCGGCTTGTAGTTGCATGAGTCTGTCGTCTTCGGAGGCGCCGCCGTCGACGCGCAGGGTGGAAAGGGAGGTTTGGGCGTCGAAGACCATGGCGCGAAGCACCTCGTCGGATTGATAGACCATGGCGTCGAAGGCGGCGCGGGCGATGTGTTCGGGGCCGGTTCCGCGCGTCAATCCGATGATTAAGGCCCGGGCGTCGGGGTCCCAGTGCGGCGCGCCCAAGCCCGTAAACGCCGGCACAAAATACACGCCGCCCGAGTTCGGCACGCCGGCCGCCATACGCGCCAATTGGCTTGCATCCCATTGGGGAAAAAGGGTTTTGAGCCACTCGACCGAGGCGCCGGCGTTGAATATCGCGCCTTCGAGGGCATAGGTTGTTTCTCCGCCGATTTGCCATGCGACCGTCGTCAAAAGTCGCGAACGGCTTTCGACGGCCCGTTTTCCCGTGTTCATGAGAATAAAACAGCCGGTGCCGTAGGTGTTTTTGGCCATGCCGGGTCTAAAACAGGCTTGTCCGAAGGCGGCGGCTTGTTGGTCGCCCGCAACGCCGGCCACGGGCGTGGGCGCCCCCGTAAGTTTGGTTTCTCCGTAGAGGTAAGCCGAAGGGCGAACGTCGGGCAAAATTTCACGCGCTACGTCGAAGAGTCGCAAGAGTTCGTCGTCCCATTTGAGGGTGTGGATGTTGAAAAGCAGGGTACGGGAGGCGTTGGAAACGTCGGTGGCGTGAACGCCCGTCATTTTCCAAAGTATCCACGAATCGATGGTGCCGAAGCGGAGTTTTCCGGCTTTGAGCAAATCCCGGCTTTGGGGGACGTTGTCGAGAAGCCAACGGATTTTGGAGGCGGAAAAATAGGCGTCGGCGACGAGTCCGGTTTTGGCGCGCAGGAGGGTTTCGTGTCCGTCGCGTGCGAGGCGCTCGCAAAACTCGGCCGTGCGTCGGTCTTGCCAAACGATGGCGTTGTGAACGGGTTTGGCCGTCGAGGCGTCCCACAAGACGGTGGTTTCGCGTTGGTTGGTCAGGCCGATGGCGGCGATGTCGCTCGGGGCCACGCCCGCCGCGACAAGGGCTTCGGCGACGGCGTCGCGTTGCGCCTCCCAGACTTCGTCGGCGTCCTGTTCGACCCATCCGGCTTGGGGGTAATACAGCGAAAAATTGCGTCGGCCCATGCCGAGCGGGTTTGCGTTTTTGTCGAAAACGATGGCGCGGGCCGAGGTCGTTCCTTCGTCGATGGCCAACAAATACCTCATGGCTTTTCGGGAGTGTACCAATCCTGAATGGCTTGGGCGCATTCGTCAAAACGAACGTCCAAATAAATTTGTTTTCGGTTTTTGACCAGCCATTTTTCCAATTCTTCGGCTTGCTTGGCTTGGAGCGCGGCTTTTTGAAACATTTGGTAATCGTCTTTGTAGTTGGCGCGATGAGGGGCGTGGCGTTTGCGCAAATACACCAGATGATAAGCGCGCACCAGCTCGCCCTCTTGGGCGATGTAAGGCAGGGGTTCGGAGATGTCGCCGGGTTTCATTTTGTCCACTTTGAAGTAAAGGTCGGCGTCGAGTTGGTCGAAGGGGATGCGGGTTTCGCCCGCGTTGTTGGCAATGATTCCGCCGTTGTCTTTGGTGCGAACGTCGTCGGAATAGCGCCGGGCGGCCTCGTGAAATTTAAGGCTGTCGGACAAAATGAGTTCTCGGATTTCGGCCAAGCGTTTTTCGACCTTTTTTTCGTCGGCCTCGTCGATTCTTGGGCGGATAAGGATATGCGAGGCCTTGACCCTGTCCCCCGAACGAGACAACAATTTGACGATGTGAAAACCGTAAGGCGACTCAAAGACGGGCGAAACTTGGTCGGGCGCGAGATTGAAAACGACCTCCTCAAATTCGGGGACCATGTCCCCGCGGCCGAATTCGCCCAAAAAACCGAACTGTTTGGCGCTGGCCGCGTCGTGGGAATATTTTTTCGCCGCCTCCTCGAAACTAATTTTTTTCGCCTTGATATCCGAAAGAATTTTTTCCAAATCCGAACGCGCCTCTTTTTTGCTCGCCTCGCTCGGCTGGGGACGCATGGAAATATGACTGATTTCGACGGTCGCGCCGACGTCGGGCAAACTGTCTTTGGGAATGGAATGGAAAAAATCTTTGACTTCTTTGGGCGTTACGTTGATGCCCGCAATGATTTTTTGCCGTTGTTCTTCGATGAGGAGTTCTTCCTCGATGTTTTTTTTGAGTTCGAGTTTGATTTCGAGAACGGACTTTTTGTAGATTTCTTCGAGTTTTTCCACCGAGCCGAGCTGGGAAACAATGACGTTGATTCTTCGGTTGAGTTCGGCGTTGATTTGGTCTTCGCCGACGGTCAGGCTGTCGAGTCGGGCTTTGGCCAAAAGCATTCGGGAGGTCAAAAGCGTTTCAAAGATTCGGCATGCGAGGGTTCCGTCGTCTTTTTGACCGTTGTTTAGGTAATAATGGTATTGGGATTGGAGGTCGGAAAGGAGAATAACGTCCTCTTCGACGACGGCCAAAACGCGGTCGAGGGGTTGGGCGGCGAGGGAAAGAAAAACGGACGCGGTCGCAAACAGTGCAAGGATTTTTTTCATTTAATCGATGTATTTCAAGGCTTTGGCTTGTTCGATGATTTGCGCGTCGTAATCGCGAAGCAGACTGTCGATGCGCATTTCCAAGATGTTTTGACGCACGGTGTTGCGCACCATGCTCAGCGGCTTGGGCGAACCTTGTCTGACCACGTCCATTAAAACGAAATAGTGAAAATAACGTTGATTTTCCGAAACGGTGGTGGACATGGTAATGGTCCGCAACGGCCACGCCAAGAGGCCGGCCATGCCGGTTTCGATTTCGATGGCGCGGATGGGAAAGGCGTCGGTGTAGGTGGAATCGAGTTTGTAGGCCGTGGCGTAGTAGGCGCACCATTCCCTGACCACTTTTTGGTCGCCGTAAAGATTGGAGGCCAAACGGTCGAAGAACTGTGGGACGTTGGGATTGGTCGTTTTGACGTAACGGTATTGGTAATAGTTTCGGTCGGCGATGTAGGCCGAGCGATTTTTTTGGTAGTAGGCTTCGATTTCGGCGGCGCTTACGTCGTTTTTTATGTTTTCGCGAACGACGGCCTGTTGTATTTCGTAAACCAAGAGTTTGTTGCGGTAGTTTTGGGTCATTTTTTCGACTTTTTCGAGGACGGTTTCGGGGAGTTTGTCGGCGTTTTCGAGAATGGCTTTTTCGCGAATCCATTCTTCGATAAAAGCTTTGGCAAACGCCGCCGAATCCCCGACGTTGAACTTGAGGAGTGCGTCCTTGACGTCGCGTTGGGTCAAGGTTTGGTCTTTGAACCGGGCGACGGTCGTTTGTTTGAGGGGGTCGGATTTGCCGCAGGCGGCCAAAAGCAAGCAAATCAACGCCGTCGCCGGTTTATTTGAACAGCGTTTTGAGCGCCTTCTCATTGAGGGTGAAGGGGTATTTCCGTTCAAGCTCTTTGTTCCAGTCGTCTTCGAGCTTGTTTTGGAAAAGGGTGATGGCCTCGGACTTGGCGTCGTCGAAAGACTTGACGCCGGCGGGCAAAAATTCTTTGACCGACATCAACACCCAAGCTTTGCCTTCGGGCAGGATTGGGGTTTTGCCGCCGGTTTTGGTTTCGGAAAACTTGCCGAAATACGTCGAACCTTTTTCGTGTACGGCCGTGGTGATTCTCGCGCCCCATTTTTGCGCCCGGACGATGCTGTCGATGGCGTTGTAGGCCGTTTTGAGGTTCAAGAGCGAATCGATGCGGCGAAGGACGTTTTCGTCGTTGGACCGGTATTCGACGGCGCGAACGCGGTCGGGGGCGGTGAATTTTTCTTTGTTGGCGTTGTAAAAGGCCTCCAATCCGGCCGTATCCTCGATGGCTTTGCGCCATACGCGCTGTTCGGTCAAGGTGAAAAGCAAAATGCCGTCGCGGTATTCGCGCGTCAAAAACCGAAATTCGGGATATTTTGCGGCCAGTTGTTTTTCCTCGTAGTCGAACAGCGTCGCTTTGACGAACGCCTCGATTTCGCGGTTAAGCAGGGCTTCGCCGCCCGCGACCCGTCCGCCGCGTTTTTTGTTTTTTTCCATCCATTGGATAAAATCTTTGACCGTCGTTTTCGTGCCCGCGAAGGTGAAAAGCGTCAAGGCGGCGAGGTCGGCGGGAATACTGTCGGGGGTGTATTCGGGCTTTAAAATTTTGTCTTTGGCGGCGGCGACGAGTTTGTCGAAGTTGGCCTTTTGGTATTGGAAGTTGTATTGTTTTTTGATGTTGGCAAGGAGTTTTTCTTCGGCGATTTGGGCACGTCCGTCGCGCGTTACGCGGTTTTTGAATTCGTTTTTGGCTTCGTCGAAGGTTTTGTGTTTTTGGGCGAGGGTAACCTTGACGATGTGCCAGCCGTAAGGGGTTTTGAAGGGTTCGGAGAAAGTTCCGGGTTTGAGTTCGTATTTGAGGTCTTGGATTTGCGGCAGACCGATGTATTTGGCGCCGAGCTCGCCGCCTTTGGATTTGGAGTTGGGGTCGTCGCTGTAAATTTCGGCGAGCTTGGCGAAGTCTTCGCCCGCTTTGAGTTTGGCGTAAACTTCTTTGATTCTTTTTTCGGCCTCGACGGAGTCTTTGGCCTCGTAGGTTGCGCCGTGGCGAACCAAAATGTGCGCCACGTTCGTTACGCCTTCGGTGGCTTTTTTTTCCGTCGGTTGAATCAAATGGTATCCGAACTTTGAGCGCACGGGCATCGAAACGGATTTCAAAGGCGTGGAAAACGCCCCGTTTTCGAACGGAAAAACAAAGTCGAAGGCCGTGAAATAACTTAGATAGCCGCCGTTTTCTTTGGCCGAGGGGTCGTCGGAGTGGCGGCGTGCGATTTCCGAAAAGTTTTTGCCGAATTTGACGACCGAATCCCGAAGTTCGACGGCTTTTTTATAGGCGCGAAGGGTGTCTTCGGGCGCGGCGTTTTCGTCGCATTTGACCAAAATATGGCTGACCTTCAAGCCGTATTTCGAGCGTTCGTAGGCGGTGGAAATCAGTTCGTTGAGCGCCTCTTTTTCTATCAAATAAGGTTGGGAGAGTTGTTTGACGTAAGTGGAAAGTTCGCTTTGAAAACTTTTGGAGGTGTCCAAGCCCAGCTTTTCCGCCTCGATGACTTTGCGCTTGAATTTGACGTAGAGGTCGAGATACTCGCGGATTTTGGCTTCGGAATGCAGTTTGGCCGAATCGGGGCCGCCGTTGTTTTTTTGGTAAACGTAGACGAACTCTTCTTTCTCCAAACCGATTCCGCCGGGAAAGGTTCCGATGTATTCGGCGGGCTTGTTTTGCGCCCATATCGTCGTCGTCCAAATCAAACAAAGTATAATTTTCGTCATCTTGCCGTGGTTTGTGCGTACCTTAAAGCGTTTTTGCCTTAAAGCGTTTTTTGTGTGTTTTTTATTTTATTCGGCGCAAAAATACAAAAATATTCGGCTTGCGCCCGTACGCGGCGCTCGGCCAAGGGGGCAACCGGGGTCAATAAAAAATTTTGCCCGGGTTGAGTACGTTGTTGGGGTCGAAAACGTTTTTGAGTCCGCGCATGAGCGCCATTTCGTCGGGCGAAAAGGCCACGTCCATATATCTTCGTTGCACCCACCCGATTCCGTGTTCGCCCGAAATCGTGCCGCCCAGCGTGCGCACGTACTCGAAAATTTTTCGGACGGCTAAGGGGATTTTTTCTTGCCAGTCCCGGTCGGAGATGTCGTTTTTGATGATGTTTACGTGGAGGTTGCCGTCGCCGGCGTGTCCGTAGCACACGGATTGGAAGCCGTATTCTTTTCCCGTTTGTTTGACGAAACGTAAAAGTTTGGCCAATTCGGCGCGGGGGACGACGGTATCCTCTTCTTTGTAGATGGTCTTGCCCTTGACGGCTTCGCCCAAACAGCGACGCAGGCGCCAGAGTTGTTTTTTCTTTTCGTCGTCGTCGGCGAAAAGAATTTCTTTTGCGCCGTGGTTTTCGACGACTTCGGCGACGGCTTCACATTCGCGCATAATGGTTTGGGGGTCGTTGCCGTCGATTTCGACGAGCAGGTGGGCGCCGACGCCTTCGAGGTTGTAGGCATTGATGCCCAAGTGTTTTTGTCCGAAGTCTATGGCGTCGCGTTCGATGAATTCGAGCGCCGAGGGCACGATTTTCGCTCTGAAAATGGCCGAAACGCAGTCGCAGGCCTGTTCGGCGTCGGCGAAGGCGACGAGCATCACCGAGTCGTATTTGGGTTTGGGAACGAGTTTGAGCGTGGCTTCGGTGACGACGGCCAACGTGCCTTCACTGCCGACGAGCAGGTGCGTCAGGCTGTAGCCCGTGGAGTTTTTTAGGACTTTGGCGCCCGTGTGGATAATTTTTCCTTCGCCCGTAACGGCTTTGAGGGCAAGGACGTAGTCGCGGGTGATGCCGTATTTGACGGCGTGGGCGCCCCCCGCGCATTCGGCCAAATTGCCGCCGATGGTACACGAACCTTTGCTCGACGGGTCGGGGGGGTACATCAACCCCACGCTTTCCGCCGCCTTTTGGATGTTTTCGGTAACGACCCCGGCCTCGACGGTGATTTGCAGGTTGCGTTCGTCGAGTTCGAGGATACGGTTCATTTTTTCCAGACCCAGCGCCACGCCCCCGTAGACGGGCAACATGCCGCCCGACAAACCCGTGCGCGCGCCTACGGGCGTGACCGGAACCCGAAATTCGTTGCACAAACGAATCACGGCCGCCACCTCGTCGCTCGTCGTCGGTTTGACGACCACCGCCGGCGGAAAGCGCAAATCCTCCGTCCAATCGTGGCTGTAATCGTTTATCGTTTCTTTGTCGGTGTAAACGGGCGTAATTTCGGACAGTCGGCGCACGAACGTTTCGTCGGGCACGGCAAACTCATGGGCTTGGGCGTTCATCTCGCGCAAAATTACGATTTATTATTTCAAGGCGGCCTCCAACGCCGGCAGGCGTTCGGCTTCGCACTTGACTTTAACCGACGAGGCCTCGGCGACGATTTTGCCGTCGGCGCCGACGGCAAACTTTAAAAACACAAACGCGTTTTCCGCCACCCCTTGCACGTCGATGGTGTACTGTGCCGAACCGTCGGACGCCGTGGCGCTGAACAATTCGAAGCCGTATCCCGAAGCGTCTCGAATCACCGCGACGCCGTTGGTCGTCTGGTACTGAAAAAGCGCGTCGGACGGCGTACGGTCGCTGAGCGTCAGCGATTCGGGAAGGGCGACGCCAAAATTTTCGTCGATAATTTTTGCCAACAACGCGGCTTTTTCCAACATCGCCTTCCAATCCAAGGCGCCGGCGTAGGGAAAGGGGCTGAAGGTATGTCGAACGTGAGCCATATTTTTTTCACCAATTTACGCGCAAGTTAGCAATTTTGTGTAAACATAACCATTGCGACCGGCGTTTTTTTTCGCATTCCCAAGTCGATAACGACAACGTCGGGGTTTTATTCCTCATAGGTTAAAATTACATTTTTTTTGGGGGGGGGTAAATCCCAATCGAAACCGATGTTTCGTCGTTTGGCGCCGTTTTTTCAATCAAGCCGGATTGGGTCCGCTTCCATTGAAAACGGGCAAAGCGTGAAGTTTTCGCCGGGTTTTTGTCGGGCGTTTCGAAGGTTTGGGATTGTTGCCGAATTCGTTATCTTTGCCTCAAGATGTTTTTGGAATTTTTTTATTTGCTCCGCGGCCGCGGCCTGCCGGTTTCGCTCAAAGAATACCTTGTTTTTTTGGAGGCGACGTTGGCGGGGATTCACGAGTTTTCGGTCGAACGTTTTTACGTTTTGGCCAAAACCACGCTCGTCAAACACGAAAAGTTTTTCGACGCCTTCGACCAAATTTTTGGTCATTATTTTCGCGGCGTGGAATACATACCCGAGGATTTACTTTTCGATTTGCCCGAGGAGTGGCTCAAAAAACTTTGGGAACGGCAACTGACGGAGGAGGAAAAGGCGCTTGTCGAGGCGATGGGCGGTTTGGACAAACTCGTCGAACGCTTTAAACGACTGCTTGAAGAGCAGAAGCAACGGCACGAGGGCGGCAACCGTTGGATAGGTACGGGCGGTACGTCGCCTTTCGGCGCCTACGGTTACAATCCCGAGGGTTTCAGAATCGGTCAAGAAACGAGTCGTCATCGAAGGGCCGTCAAGGTTTGGGAACGGCGTCAATTCCGAAATTTGGCCGACGACGTCGAAATCAACACCCGCAACATCCGTATGGCCCTGCGCCGCTTGCGCATACTCACCCGCGAAGGCCGGCACGAAGAACTCGATTTGCCCGCCACCATCCGCCAAACTTCCAAAAACGCCGGCATCCTCGACGTCCGAACCGCACCCCCGCGAAAAAACAACGTCAAAGTTCTCATGCTCATGGACGTCGGCGGTTCGATGGACGACCACGTCAAGGCTTGCGAAGAACTCTTTTCGGCCGCCAAACACCAGTTCAAACACCTTCGGTTTTATTATTTTCACAATTGCGTCTACGAATCCGTTTGGCGCGACAACCGCGTGGCCGAACGCCTTTGCACTTGGGAACTTTTTCACCGATACAACAAGGATTGGAAGGTGATTTTCGTCGGCGACGCGGCCATGTCCCCGTACGAACTCTTTGTCAAAGGCGGCGCCTCGGACCACTTCAACGACGAGGAAGGGGTCGTTTGGCTCGAGCGTTTCAAACAAAACTATCCCTCGTTGGTTTGGCTCAACCCCAACCCCGAACGTCTTTGGTCCCATTTTGAAACGACCGTCGCCATTCGCCGGCTTTTCGACCAACGCATGTTTCCCCTCACCCTCGACGGCCTTGCCGCCGCCATGAAAGAACTTAAACGCGGAACCGTCCCCAAATTTTTTTCCCCCGCGTAATTTCATATTTTTGTCCGTCTTTTCCATAAAACTTATGAGCCCTGCCAAATCCCATTTTTTACAGGACTTTTTCGGCGACGTTTATCAAGGCGAAAAGGCTTTCGTCGTCGTCAAAGGCACGCCCAAAAACGTTGAAATCCGCGATACGCCTTTTGCGTTTTCGTGGCAAAGCCTCGCGACTTTTTCCGGCGATTGGGAAAAATCCGCCAAAGACGACGGCGCCGTTTGCGATTTGCTTTCGGGTTTGCTTCGCCAAAAAAACATCGAAATCGGCAATTTTTCCGGCAAAGAAGGCGCCGTTCACGCTCTCAAAAAAATTGTTGCCCTCCGGCCCTTCGACGCCCTTCGACGCATTTTCCGCCAAAAGAACAACCGCCCTTTGGCCTGCTGCGATTCCCAACAACCCGATTTCGACCTCGCCGACCTTTTGTTTCGAGAACAGGGCCTCGATTCCCAAGCCGTCCAAGAATTCAACCGAAACAACTCCCGAAACTACACCTACGACGAATCGAAAATCGCCGTCGTGCGCGCACTCTTGATTTTGCGCGGATTGGTCGAACATTACGCCCAAGACGACGACGAACTTAAAGCAATCCATCGGGATTTGCCGCGTTTTCGTTTGCATATGTTTTTTCGGTCGATACAAGGCATGTGGGCCTCCGCCCATACGTCGCAAGAATTTGAAGCTCACAAATCGTACGTCAAGACCGTTTTCGACCGCCCACTCATCGTCGACCCCGAAAACAACCGGCGCGTGTTCGAACTCTTGGCTTGCGAAAACTGTGGGGCGCCGTTTTTCGGAAGCTATTGTTCCGACCCCGTCCAATCCAACGAAAAAAAAGAACACATACTCGACTTTTTGCCCGCCATCCCCGCCCTCCACAACATCCCCGACGAACCCTTCGAACCCAAAATTCAAGAACGACCCTATTCCCAGTATGCGGTCTTTTGGCCGGCGGAACTCAAAAAAATAAATTACGAATACGTTCCCGAATTGTACGAGGATCACGGCAAAACCCTAAAAAAAGAAGAATCTAAAATGCGTGATACGTGGGCCAAGAATATTTTCTTCTTCGTTCACAACGATTTTGAAGACGAACAGGAAGCTTTTGGATCGCAACAGGATTATGCGGGCTGGCGGTTTTGCTATTTGGACGTAGAAACCGGCGCGGTTTTTAAGAAAGTTGACGATTCTAATGAAAAGGTCGAAGACCGTCTCATCGGAGGATTTTTGTATACTTTTTGGGGAACGGATGTGGCTATGGGCGGGGCTTTGAGCAGGAAAAAGGCCGAATATCGACCCAACTACAAGGCTTTGCCGTATGGTTGCCCTTCCTGCGGCAAAAATTACTGTAAGAATAAACTTAATCACACGCCGCTTAGGGACATGAACTCGGGTTTTCGTCCGTCGGGGGTGATGTTGCGTGAGTTGTACGCGGCTTTGCCCGAAGAAAACCGAAAAGTCGTCGCTTTTTCCGACAGCCGCGAGGACGCCGCCAAGCTTGCCGACCAACTGGAACGCAACCACTTCAACCACGTCTTACGCGAAGCAATTATAAACATTGCCGCCGAACATTGTCAAAGTTATATCGACCTCTTGGAATACAATTTGGATTCAAAACAAGGCTATAAAAACGCCATCGAGAAGTACGGTCAAGAATTTGTTGACGACTTCGAAGAAAAAATTAAAGATAAAAACGAAGAAGAAAAAAGAGAAATCTCCCGGCAATTGTTTTATGGGGGCATGGAGATAACCAAGCTGATTTTGATTGGCGATAAGTTCAGTGAACTGTTGAGTAGGTTTTTAAACCTTGGCATTAATCCGGGCGGGCCCGGCGTAGAGGTAAAAAGTTATTATGACGAAGTCAAAAAAGAATATGTCGATTGGTTTTATGCTTACGATTTTGAATCAAAAAAATTTAAAGAACTCGCTCCTACACGTTACAAAGAAAAAGTAGAGAACGCTATATATCGGGAAATTATCGTCGCCGTTTTTACACAACGTTACCTCAATATGGAATCCTCGGGCTTGGGTTACGTCGGCATTCCTTCCTATCATAAAGACATAGATAAATTTATAGTGGAAGTAGAGAGGTTGGAACCCGAGTTTGGAGGCAAAAAGATTACTCGGGAAGAGGCTAGGCAAATTCTCAATGGATTGATACGTTTGATGGGAGAAAAGTATCGTATTATTCCCATTCATTATCATAATAGAAATAAGAGAAATTATTATTTACCCATGTTAGTTGTTGATTATCTGGCTCATGTTTTGAACGTCGACGTGCGCGAAATTCGCGCTAAAAAGTTGAAAACGAGGTTAAATAAGCAGTACGAATCTTTACTTAAAAAACTAAAAATATGGAATAAAGATAATGAGATTCACATCAAAGAGCTGAGCATTTTTCCCGCTTATAAAGACGACGACTATTACGAATGCACAAACTGTCGTACCGTGTATTTGCACAAGGCCGCCGGTGTTTGCATATCCTGCCTCGGTAAGATTTCCGACGTTTCCAAAGGTAAAGTTGCGGAGCTTTATCAACGCAATTATTTGAGCTACATGGCTACGCGCCCGGACAAAGAAAAGTTTTTTATTCGTTTTCATACCGAAGAGCTTACCGGACAAACCGACGACCCTTACGACCGCCAACTCCGTTTTCGCGGCTTGATTTTAGGAACCGACGACGACGATTTTTCCCGGCAGAAATTATATCAAAAAGCGGCGGGTATTGATTTGATTAGCGCCACGACGACGCTCGAAGTCGGGGTGGACATCGGCTCGTTGCAGGTGGTAATGATGGGCAATATGCCGCCCGAGCGTTTCAACTATCAACAACGCGTGGGCCGTGCGGGCCGGCGTAACAACGCCTTCGCTATTGCGTACACGTTTTGTCGCGGCGGTTCGCACGACAATTTCCATTTCGATCGCCCGCAACACATCACGGGCGATCCTTCTCCCGCGCCCACCGTCGCCGTCGGGCAAATCGACATCGTCAAACGTTTGGCGGCCAAGCGCGTTTTGCGTGATGTTTTTCGTGAACTGCGAAACGAACGATTTCCTTCCTCCCGTCAGGTCCACGGGGAATTTGGCACGGAACTTAACTTCGGCGTCGGCGAACTGCGTTCCAAAATCACTGAAATTTACGACGAAAACAAACTCAATCGCTTTTTGCATATCGCTTTGGGTTTGGGGGCGGAAAAGCGTCGAGCCATCGCCGAAAAAATCGCATGTTGGATAACCTCCCCCGACGGTTTGGCCCGTGAAACCGTGGAAAAATTGGAAAAATTCAACGAAGAATTTCTTTCGGAACGTTTGGCCGAGGCGGGTATATTCCCGCTTTTTGGAATGCCGACGCGCGTGCGTTATTTGTTTCACGGTCCGATAAGATACAAGGACGCTTTCGTGCCGTCCATAGACAGGGATTTGGAACTGGCGATTTACGACTTCGCCCCCGGCAATTCAAGAACCAAAGACAAGGCCTTGCACGTTTCCGTCGGTATTTGCCCCCCGTTGCGCAAAAAAAGTTGGAGCAAAGACGTTTATCTCACCGGAAAACATGCTTATGGATTGTCTTACGATTTTTATCATAAATGTAAGCATTGCGGCGTCTACAATCTTGACGAAAAGAAAACCGACAAGTGTTTCGCTTGCGGATACAAATTTGACGAAGAGCCTAATACGATTTCGGTCGTGGTTCCCGAGGCTTTTTGCACCGATTTAAGGGAAGGTTTGGACACTACGGGTAAAGAAAAATTCAAATTGCCTTTGGGCGCCCGCAAGCCCGTTTTCGCCCTTACCGAAAATTACCAACCCTACCAAAGAAACGACGAATGGCAAGGCGTTGTCGAATATTTTGAAATCGGAACGACGTGGCGCATCAACGACAACAAAGCCCGAGGATTTGAGTTGTGCCGCTCGCAGTCGTTGAAAATTAAAGTTACTAATAACAATTATATTGAATACAAGATTCACGTCTACCTGAGTAAAAAAACTTTATCCGAATTGGACCGTTATCATGGATTATGAGATTCTCTAAAACGAAAAAACGGTACGTAAAGCCTGAAGAAGAAACTTTCCATGATTCGTCCGAGAGCGGCGAGATTGAGAAGGCCGACGGCGGTCGTACCGAAAGACGTATGTTTGCCTTGGGCGTCCGTAAAAGTACGGCGTTGGTGAAAATTCGTCCGCGCTTTTCGAAGCCGGGCTTGTGGCTGGATATCGGCTCTTGGGAAGGCCCCGACTTGAATGCGTCGTTGATGCACGCGCTGGGAAAGGCCGGGTTTTATTCGGCGGCCTTTGTGTTACAGCGGGTTTTGGCCGACGCCCTCGACCTCGACCCCCAAGAAATAGAAGTCGCCTCGATGGTAAGGCGTAAAATTCACGAAAACGAAAACCCCGTTTGGGTGGGGGAAATCGTTTTGGCCGACCGCTTGGCCAACGGCTCGGGGTTTGTCCGCGAGTTGTCGGAAAACTTTTCGGATTTTTCCGACCTTTGTTTGGGAAAAGCGCCCCGAAATTCGGCGTTGAAAAGTCCGTTCGCCGAATATCTTTTGTCCGAAGCCCATGCACAAAGTTGTATGACCGCCTGTCCGCGATGTTTGCAGACGTATTTCAATTCGGTGTTTCACGGGCTGTTGGATTGGCGTTTGGGCGTGATGACTTTACGGGCGATTGTCGATAAGCATTATGTTTGCGGTTTGGATATGAATTTTGATTATCCCGAATTTCGGGGGCAAGCCAAAGTCGTAGAAAAGGCGGCGCAATTGCTGATAACGGCCGCGCGCGAACAACTTCAATGGCTTTTCAAGCCGGAGGAGGATTGTCCGGTGGCGTTGTTGCGTTCGCAAGATGTGTTGGTAGGCGTCGCACCCGGCATATGGACGCGCGACGCGCATGAATATTACCCCCCGATGCAACGTTTTATCGAAGAACACAATCCCGACGATTTGCCCGTGTGTTGGGTCGACGTTTTCAATACCCTTCGCCAAACCACGTGGGTTTTGAAAGTCTTGAACGTTTAGCGGGCTTTTGTGCTGCAAGCGCAATTTTGCAAGATTGGCTTTGGCAAAAGACGATTTTTGGCTCCGCCGTCAAACGTGCCCGGTTTGATTCGCAAACCTGTGTGTTTAGATTCGACGCTTGTCGTCGGGTTTGCCGCGTCGGTTTCGTAGGAGCAGCGTTGTCCCAAGAATACCGGCCGCCAACGCCCATGCTTGCCACGAGCGGTCGAGTTTGGCGAGCCAAACCGAATGCTCGAAACCCGCGACCGTCGTCATGAGGCCGTTCATCGCCGAAATCAAGACATCCAGCGCCGCCGCCAACGCGTCCGAAACCCACGGTACGCGGCCCAGCGCCGCCAAGCCGAACCCCACGGGCATCGCCAAGCCCACCAAAGGAAACAGCGCCAAATTCACCCACAAAAAATGTACGGGAAATTGTCCGAAATAGTACAAAACGAAGGGGAGGGTGAAAAGTTGGGCGGCCAAAGAAACGGCGGCCAAATCCCACACGGCTTTTGTGATTTTGTGGCGGATTTTTTTCCATTCCAAAGCGGGAACGAGCAGGAGTATACCCGTTACCGCCGCATACGAAAGTTGAAAGCCCCAATCGTAGAGTACGAAAGGGTCGTAAAGGATTTGAATAACGAACGCGGCCCCGAGGACGTTGAGCGAATCCGCACGGCGAAAAAACAGCGGCGCCAAGGCCAAAAGCGAGGCCGTCCATGCGGCGCGAACCACCGACGGCGCCGCACCCGTCATCAGCGCGTAAAACAAAAGCAGGCCGACGAGCGACAAGGTTGCGGCCGTTCGTCCGCCGGGAAAAAACTTTAACGCCGCCGTCAGCCGTTGAATCAAAAGCGAAAGCATCATCAGGTGGGCGCCTGAAAGCGCTAGGACGTGAGCCGCGCCGCCGGCGGCGTAAGCTTTTCGCAATTCGGGGTCGAGTTCGGCGCGTTCGCCCAGAATCAACGCCAAGGCCACGCCTCGTACCCGCGCGTCGGCGAGCGTGCGTTCAAACCCGACGGCGAAATAACGTCGCATCCGCCACAAGTCCGCCCGCAAGCCCGACCCCGAAACAAGCGTCGCTTCTTTGGCCGTAACCTCGTGAACCACGCGGTTGAGCCAAAGATAGTTCAGAAAACCCGCATCTTCGACGGCTAAATCCACGGATTTGAATCTGCCGGCAAATCCGATGGTCGCTCCGTCGGGGATGTAACCGTAATCGGCGGTCGAAGCAATTTTCAAGAGCACGCGTCCCGAAACCGAAAAACGTTGTTTGTCGGTAAATGCGGAATCCAATTCTACCCACGCCGACGAAAAAAACTTGTGTTTTTTGAACGGACGAATAACTTTTCCCCGAAACGCGGCGTAGCCGACGGGGACGTCGCGGAGGTGGTCGGCGGGGATTTGTCGGGCGGCGTTGCCGTACGCCCAACCCAACGCCAAAGCCGCCAACGCCGTCAGCGCCGCGCCGACGACTTTTTTTCGGCTTAACGCAAGCGCCGCCAACGCCGCCCCCAAACCCGTCCACAAGTCATAGAATCCCCGAACGTATTCGGAAACCAATACGCCTGCGGCCAAGAAAACGGCGAAGTAGACCAGTGGACGGCGCACGCTTTCAAAAAAAAACGGGAACCGCAAGGTTCCCGTAGATGGGTTTAGTCGGCGTCGTTCGCGTCCACTTTACGGGTGCGTTTTTCTTTTCTGGGCTTGGAGTCTTCGAAAGCCGACGATTCCGACGGCGCGGCGGAAGCCTCGCCCTTGACCTTTTTTTCTTTTTTTGTCGGTTTGACGTAAGCGTCTTCTTCGTCGGCAACGACCATCGGATTTTCCGGTTCGGAGATTTTGAAAAACCCTCCGCCCACCGTTACACGCAAGTAAATGCCCTGCAAGACGCTTTTGTTGGCCTCGGAAATTTCTTTTTCCGTAACGCCGGTTTTTTCGTCGGCAACGGACTTCCATTTGCTTCCGCCGGCGTTGAGGTAACCTCCCAATTCGGCGCCGACCATCAAGCCGCCTTTTTTGTCGAAACAAAACCGTGTTCCGAGCCCCAAATCCACCACGCCGACCGAAGACCGAAAGCGCACTTCGGTGGTGCGGTCGAGCATTTGTCCCGATTGATTGCCGAAATAAAGTTGGTCGAGGCTGAAATTGGTTAGACGCAGGCGTGCGTTTCCGGCTCCGTAACCCAAATAAGGAAAAAGCATCCAACGGTAGCGGTAGCGGTAGAGCTGGATTTCTTTGGGCGGGGGAATACCGCCTTCCTTGTAGTCCACGTATTCTTTGCGGGCTTTAAACTCGTTGATTTGACGCTCCATTTCGGCGTTGGGGTCCCGGACTTTGCTGTATTTGGTAAAATTGAAGCAATAACCGATTTTTCCCATGAAAAGCGTGGCGTTGATGCGGGCGTCGCCGATGTCCGAGGGCAAATCTCCTTCGGGATATTGGCGGTCTTTTTCGACTTTTTCCGAGCCGACGGAGACGTTGTAACTTGTACCCATGCCGCCGAAGCCGACAAGGATGTTGAAGGGCAGGTGCGCCCAAATGTCGCCGCCGTAGTAGCTTCCCAAGTTGCGCAGATAAAACTCGTCGTTGTTAAAGAGTTTTTCGTTTTTGAGGTCTTCTTCGAGTTTGCCGAAGGCGCCGTAGGTGAAGCCCGTGGTGATGTTGCCGAAAACGCCCCATTTAACCTTGATGGGCTTGGGTTTTTCGTTGGTTGGCTCGTCGTTGGTGATTTCGTCGGCGCCGGAAGCGCCTTCTTCCTGCGCCTTTGCGGTCGCAAACAGCATTGCGGCGCACGTCAGCCCCGTCAGCGCCTTTCGCCATAGCGGTAAAAATCGCATACCCATCGCTTTTAACGCGCAAAGCTAAACATTATTTGCTTTACAAACAATTCTTTGTGCAATTGTAATCAAGCTCCTTTCGATTTTTTTTTAATCATCGACCTTCGTTCGACATGCGACGTTTGTGCATAAAAAACGTCCGGGCTTCAAGCATAAAATTTTAAAAGGACGTGAATTTTACGGCGAAAATGCAAAAGCTGCGCCTGCCGCATTGAACGCCTCTAAAAAGCGGGGCCCCCGAAAAAATTATTCGTTGGCGTGCAACGTAATGACGAATGTTGGAGATAAATTTGAGCGTTTTATTTATAATACGATTATTTTTTTAGCCTATCGAGAACGAGTATCATTATCCGTTGCATACTATCATTATCGTCTTTTTGCGTTACCGTTTTTTTTTGTATGTTCGCGATATGGAAAGCGGAACTTTAAGTCACGAAAAACTCACGGAATTGATTGCGGAAACTTGGCGGTTTTTTCGTCAAAACCAACAAGAACTGCAAGCAATGTACAAACGATTTCAGGAGGAAAGGGAGGCGGACCGTCTCCGTCTCGAAGAAGAGCGTAGACAACGCGAAGAAGAGCGTAGACAACGCGAAGAAGAACGCAAAGCGGAGAAAATCCGTCTCGAAGAAGAGCGTAGACAACGCGAAGAAGAACGCAAACAACGCGAGGAAGCCGACAAAAAAAGGCAGGAAGAATGGGACAAAAAACTGGCCGTCACCAATAAAAAAGTAGCGGAAATTACCGATACCTTGGGTCTTTTTGCCGAAGAACAGGTTGCCCCGGCCGCTCTGCGTCTTTTTGCCGATTTGGGAATGAATCTCAAAGAAGTGATGCAACGGGTTAAAATTACCAACCAACGCCGAGAAATCGTCGCCGAGGTGGATTTGCTTTTGGTCGACGACGAGGTTTCGGTGGCCGTCGAAGTCAAAAATCGTTTGAGAAAGGACGACGTCGACGACCACATAAAGCGTCTGGACGTTCTACAACAACATCCTTCGCGTGCCACGGCGCAAACCAAGCTTTACGGAGCCATTGCCGCCATGATTGCCGACAAGTCGCTTGTCGAATACGCGCTCAAAAAAGGTTTGTTTGTCATCGTTCCTTCGGGTGAATCGGTGGAATTAGCTGCCGCGCCCGATTTTAATCCGCGTTTTTGGGAGGTTGGCCCTAGAAATTAATCCGTCCCAAACTTTTGCTTTCCGTTTTTACAACGTCGTCGTTTGCCGTGTAAGGCTACGATGTAATCATTCACGAATAAACATAATTGATTAAACTAATAAACAATTGATTAAATTAATAAATATATGTTTTGGACTCGTGGAATCTTTTTATCGTTACCGGCCGTGCGCCGCCGTCGGAATCGTTTTTCGTCTTTGTCCCGATTATTTTCTATCTTTGCAAATAAACCGTTTATCCGTTTTGGACGTTATATGGGCGCGGATTGCGTTTGACGCTTCTTGAAAATATGGTCTTTCAAAAGAGGCCGCCTTTTCAAACCGCGTCGGCGTACTACTTGCCAATGTTTCAAGGCGATGCGTTTAGGCGCAATTCCCTGCACGCATCGTCATTTCAAAATTAAATACGGCTTCTTTCAACATACATGGATATAAGACGCGCGCTCAACGAGCGTATACTGGTTTTGGACGGGGCGATGGGGACGATGATTCAGCGTCGCGGTCCGTCGGAGGCGGACTATCGCGGCGAATTGTTTTCAGGGTGCATACATCAAAAAATCGCCGCCGCCCTCAAACCCGACGGTTCGTTGAAAAAAGACCTCAAAGGCAACAACGACCTGCTTTCCCTCACCGCCCCCGAAATTATTCTCGGCATTCACCGCGAATATTTGGCCGCCGGCGCCGACATCATCGAAACCAACACCTTCAACGCCACGCGCATTTCCCAGTCCGACTACCACACCGAAGATTTGGCTTACGACATCAACGTCGCCTCGGCGCGTTTGGCCAAAGAAGCGGCGGCCGAATTTTCCACGCCCGACAAACCCCGGTTCGTCGCCGGCGCCCTCGGACCCACCAATAAAACCCTTTCCCTTTCCCCCGACGTCAACGACCCCGGTTTTCGCGCCGTTACTTTCGACGAAGTCGTCCAAGCCTATGACGAACAAGTCCGTGGACTGCTCGACGGCGGCGTCGATCTCCTGCTCATCGAAACCATTTTCGATACGCTCAACGCCAAAGCCGCCATTTACGCCATCGACAAAATTTTCGAGGAGCGCGGCGCGTCCGTACCCGTCGTTGTTTCCGTCACCATCACCGATTCGGCGGGGCGCACCCTTTCCGGACAAACCACGGAGGCGTTTTGGCATTCGGTGGCGCACTGTCCCCATCTCTTGGCCGTTGGAATCAATTGCGCTTTGGGAGCCAAGGACATGCGTCCGTATCTCGAAATTCTTTCGAGCGTCGCGTCCGTCTACGTCAGCTGTTATCCCAACGCCGGTTTGCCCAACGTTTTCGGTGAATACGACGAGACCCCCGACGACATGGGCGCCCAACTGCGCGATTTTGCCGAAAGCGGCTTTTTGAACATCGTTGGCGGATGTTGCGGCACCACGCCCGCTCACATCGCCAAAATCGCCGAAATCGTCAAACAATATCCGCCGCGCGTGCCGCCCAAAATCGAGCCGCGCCTGCGCCTTTCGGGACTCGAACCCCTGACCTTCACCCCCGAACTCAACTTCGTGAACGTCGGCGAACGCACCAACGTTACCGGTTCGCGAAAATTCGCCCGCTTGATTTTGGGCAGTCAATACGAAGAGGCCCTTTCCGTGGCAAGGGAACAGGTCGAAGGCGGCGCCCAAATCCTCGACGTAAACATGGACGAAGGCATGCTCGACGCCGAAGCCGCCATGACCAAATTTCTCAACCTCGTCGCCGCCGAACCCGACGTCGCCCGACTGCCCGTCATGGTCGATTCCTCGAAGTTTTCGGTCATCGTCGCCGGACTCAAATGTTTGCAGGGAAAAAGCATCGTCAATTCGATTTCGCTCAAAGAGGGCGAGGAGGAGTTTAAGCGTCAGGCGCGGGAATTGCGGCGTTTCGGCGCCGCCGCCGTCGTCATGGCCTTCGACGAACAGGGACAAGCCGATTCCTTCCAACGAAAAATCGACATTTGCGCCCGCGCCTACCGCATCCTTACCCAAGAGTGCGCCTTTCCCCCCGAAGACATTATTTTCGACCCCAATATCTTTGCCATTGCCACGGGCATCGAAGAACACAACAATTACGCCGTCGATTTCATCGAAGCCGTTCGATGGATAAAGCAAAACCTTCCCTACGCCAAAACCTCCGGCGGCGTGAGCAACGTTTCTTTTTCGTTTCGAGGCAACGACGTGGTGCGCGAGGCGATTCACGCCGTTTTTTTGTATCACGCCGTTCGCGCGGGACTCGACATGGGCATCGTCAATGCGGGACAGCTGGCGATATACGACCAAATCCCCGAACCGCTTTTGACGCTTGTCGAGGACGTGGTCTTGAACCGCCGCCCCGACGCCGCCGAACGACTCGTCGTTTACGCCGAAAGTCTTAAAGGACAATCGGGCGCCGAACGCAAGGAAGATCTTCAATGGCGTTTGTTGCCCGTCGAAAAACGCATCGAACACGCCCTCGTCAAGGGCGTGGCCGACTACATCGAACAGGACGCCGAAGAGGCAAGACTGCTTTTGGGCGAACCGATAAAGGTTATCGAAGGCCCGCTCATGGACGGCATGAACGTCGTCGGCGACCTTTTCGGCGCGGGAAAAATGTTTTTGCCCCAAGTGGTCAAAAGCGCCCGGGTAATGAAAAAGGCCGTCGCTTATCTGACGCCTTTCATCGAGGCCTCGAAACAAGCCGGCGCCGCCGCCAAGGCCGGCAAAATCGTTTTGGCGACCGTCAAAGGCGACGTCCACGACATCGGCAAAAACATCGTCGGCGTCGTTTTAGCCTGCAACAACTACGAGGTCGTCGATTTGGGCGTGATGGTGCCGTGCGAAAAAATATTGGAAACGGCCAAAAACGTCGGCGCCGACATCGTCGGACTCAGCGGGCTCATTACGCCCTCGCTCGAAGAGATGGTTCACGTCGCCAAAGAAATGGAGCGCATGGGTATGGATTTGCCCTTGCTCATCGGCGGGGCGACGACCTCGCGCGTCCATACCGCCGTCAAAATTGCACCGCGCTATTCCCGGCCCGTCGTTCACGTTTTGGACGCGTCGCGTTCGGTGCCGGTGGTCGGGGCTTTGTTGGGCGCCGATTCCCGAACGGCCTTCGCCCAAAGCGTTTTTGAAGAATACGAACAGCTTCGCCGCGCCCACGCCCGACGACACGAAGAAAAAAACCTTGTTTCCCTTGCCGCCGCCCGTCAAAACAGGTTCGTTTCCAAGTTGTCCACCCCCGTTCCCGCCCATACCGGCGTTTTTTATTTCAACGATTTTCCCCTCCAAACCCTGAGAACGTACATCGATTGGACGCCGTTTTTTCAAACGTGGGAACTCAAAGGCAAATATCCCGACATTCTCGACAGCGAAAGTTGCGGCGCCGAGGCTCGCGAACTCTTTAACGCCGCCCACCGCATTTTAGACCGCGCCGACGGCAAACTCGTCGCCCACGGCGCGGCCGCCATTTTCCCCGCCCAAGCCGACGACGACGACATCGTCCTTTTTACCGACGAATCCCGCACCGAAGTTTTGGACAAATTTTATACGCTTCGCCAACAAAACCAAAAATCGGACGGACTGCCCAATTTTGCCCTAGCCGACTTTGCCGGCGGCTACGTCGGTTGCTTCGCCGTAACGATAATCGGCGCCGAAGATTGGGCCAAAGAATTGGAACGCCAAAACGACGATTACGCCGCAATCATGGTCAAAGCCGTGGCCGACAGGTTGGCCGAGGCTTTCGCCGAAGCCTTGCACAAAATTGTGCGAAAAGAACTTTGGGCTTACGCCCCCGACGAAAATTTGTCCAACCAAGAGCTTATCAAAGAAAAGTACGTTGGCATACGCCCGGCGCCCGGCTATCCCGCCTGTCCCGACCATCTCGACAAAATCACGATATTCAAACTGCTTGACGCGGAAAATCGTTTGGGCGTGCGATTGACGGAAAGTTTGGCGATGTGGCCGGCGTCGTCGGTGTCGGGGTATTATTTCGCCCATCCCGAAAGCCGATATTTCGGTTTGGGAAAAATCGACCGCGACCAAGTCGAAGATTACGCCCGGCGGCGAAACATGCCGCTTTCGGAGGTGGAACGTTGGCTTGCGCCCGTACTCAACTACGAACCCGAAACCGAGAAGGTCCAAGTCCGATGACGCGCAAAACCGTGGCCGTTACCGGCGCGACCAGCGGCATCGGCAAGGCCCTCGCCGAACTTTACGCCCAAAAAGGCTGGAACGTCGCCGCCGCCGGACGAAATCTCGCGTCGATGGACGCGCTCGCGCGTCAATACCCCAACGTTTTGCCCGTCGCTTGCGACGTTACCCGTCCCGACGATTGTCAAAACCTCGTTGCCCAAAGCCTGGAACGTTTCGGACGTTTGGACGTGCTGATAAACAACGCGGGAATTTCAATGCGGGCGAATTTCGCCGATTTGGACGTCGAGGTTTTGCAAAAAGTAATGGACGTAAATTTTTGGGGGACGGTGTATTGCACCAAGGCCGCGCTCGACGCGCTCAAACGAACGCAAGGCACGGTGGTGGGCATTTCGTCGATTGCGGGCTTTCAGGGCTTGCCGGGGCGTACGGGATATTGCGCGTCCAAGTTTGCGATGCACGGCTTTTTGGAAACGTTGAGAATCGAAACGGCGGCGGACGGGGTCAAGGTGCTCATAGTGGCGCCGGGGTACACGGCTTCGGCCATCCGCGAACGCGCTCTCAACGAACGTGCCGTTCCCCAAGGCGAAAGTCCGCGCAACGAAAATAAAATGATGCGCGCCGAAGCCGTGGCTCAAGCCGTTTTCAACGCCGTTCAAAAACGCCGCCGAACCCTCGTGCTGACCCCGGCGGGCAAAGCCGTCGTCGCCGTCAAAAAGTTTTTTCCCGCCCTCGCCGACAAACTCGTCGCCCGAGAAGTGGGAAAAGAACAATAATCCCCGTGTTTTTTTCGTTTGCCCGCCAAAATTCGCCTTCGATTTGCACAAGAACGGTTAGGGGCGCCGCGTTTTTTCGTATTTTTGCCTGCGTATGAAAAAGGTATTGACCCTCGTTCTGCTTGGGACGGCCCACCTTGGCGCGCGGGCACAAAATTATTTTCAGCAACAGACCGACTACGTCATCCGCGTCAAACTCGACGACCAAAAACATCGCTTGACGGCGACCGAGGAAATTCGTTACACCAACCACAGCCCCGATGTTTTGAAGGAAATGTATTTTCATCTTTGGCCCAACGCCTATTCTTCCAAACACACGGCGTGGGCCAAACAAATGGTCGAAAACGGCAACGCAAAATTTCATCAAGCGTCCAAGTCCGCGCGAGGGTATATTACGGGTTTGGATTTCAAGGTCGACGGCCGGCCCGTCAAATGGCAAAAGGATTCGTTCAATCCCGACGTGGCGCGTCTGGATTTGTCCGAACATCCGATTTACCCCGGACAGACGGTGGTCGTAACCACGCCCTTTGTCGTGCAAATTCCCAAGTCGTTTTCTCGTTTGGGCCGTGTCGGGCAACAATATCAAATCACGCAGTGGTACCCCAAACCCGCCGTTTACGACCGCTTGGGCTGGCACGCCATGCCTTACCTCGACCAAGGCGAATTTTATTCCGAGTACGGCACGTTCGACGTTTATATCGAAACGCCCAAAGAGTACGTCGTCGGTGCGACGGGCGAATTGCAGTCGGACACGCCCGACGCCGCCCAAGAAATCGAATTTTTGCGCGAACGCGAACGCCGCAGCCGGGAACTGCTTTCCCAAAAATTGGACGCCGGCGCCCAACCGTTTGCCGCCAACGTTTCCGGCGCCTACAAAACCCTGCATTTTCGCCAAGACCGTTGCCACGACTTCGCATGGTTTTGCGACAAACAATACTATGTACTAAGCGACAAGATGCGCTTGCCGCAGTCGGGGCGAGAGGTCAAGCTGGTGGCCATGTTCAACGACCGGCATAAAAAAAGTTGGTCGAAGGCGACGGACTATCTTCGGGAGGCGGTGCATTATTATTCGACGTGGGTGGGGGAATATCCTTACAACGTGGCCACGGCGGTGGACGGGGCGTTGTCGGCGGGCGGGGGCATGGAGTACCCGACGATAACGGTGGTATCGGCCGACGGCGGGGCCGAAGCCTTGCGCGAGGTGATTATTCACGAGGTCGGCCACAACTGGTTTTACGGTATCTTGGGTTCCAACGAACGCGCCCATCCGTGGATGGACGAGGGGCTCAACACCTTTTACGAATATCGCACCACCGACTTGTTGCGGGAAATCGAAAAAGAAAAAAATCCCGCCGTCAAATCCACCGTCGGCGCCATGGGCATAAAGCTTCCCTACCGCGGCACGGGCGGCACCACCGAATACATGCGGCTTTCCACACAGTACGCCGAAGGCAACGGCTCCATGCAACCCATCGACTACCCTGCCCATCAATACCGTATGGTCAATTACGCTTTGGTCGTTTATGTCAAATCCGTCGTTGTTTTCAGATATTTGGAGGATTATTTGGGTCGCGAACGTTTTGACCGCGCCATGCAGGAATACTATCGTCGTTGGCAATTCAAGCATCCTTATCCGGCGGACATGCAGGCGGTTTTTGAGGAAACGACGGGCGAGGATTTGGCTTGGTTTTTCAAGGGGATGTTGGTTACGCGCAAACTGCCCGATTTTGCCGTCAAAAAGCACGAACTCAAATACGGCAAATTGCTTTTAACCCTTGCGCACAAAGCGGAGCATCCCGCGCCGGCGCGCGTGCTTTTGACCGACGCCGAAGGCAAAACCCTGAGCCAAACGTGGACGCGCCCGTTTTTGGGTGAAACCGTCTTGGAAATCGACGATTTTGTGGGTTGGCAAACGGCGACGGTAAACGCCGGTGAAAAAATTGCCGAAAAGCGTATTCACAACAACGCGTATCGCAACACCGCCATGTTTCGTAAGACCGAACCCGTTTCCTTGCGTTGGGGGTGGAGTTTTCCGAAAGCGGAAAAACGCACGCTTTTCGTTTCCCCGATATTGGGGGCGAACGCCCGGGACGGATTTATGTTGGGCGGATTGGTGCACTACAACTTTTTTCCCAAACGTCCGCTGGAATTCCATCTGATGCCGATGTACGGTTTTGGGGCCAAAGAACCTACCGGCAGCGCCGGCCTGACCTACCGAATATGGGGCGGCGGACGTTTCGGACGGCCCGGCGCGTTCAGAAAGGTCGAACTTCGTTCCCGCACCTCGTATTTCAGCGGTCTTTTGCGTTGGAAAAACTTTGTCGAATTTCATTTTCGCCAGTGGCCCGAGCGCACGCGCGGCGAATCGGTATTGACGTTTGCCGCCCATCACGTCAATTTTAACGACGTTCCGTTTCGTCCGTTTACGGACGTTTTGCCCAACGAACCGGGCATGCCCTTGCCCGGCGAATACCGGTTTTTGCGGCCCGTCGGCGAACTCAAAACCGAAGATTTTTTGATTCCGTACTATGTATCGGCGACGTGGCGCGTGCATCGTTACGACGCCCTTGGCGAAGTGGGTTGGGACGCCGAGGCGGGTTACGGCGTCGAAAAGACGTTGCGCCTTGCTTTTTCGGTGTATGCCGAACGAAAAATTTACAAAAAAATATTGTCCGCGCGGATGCGGTATTTCGTGGGGGGCTTTCCCTTCGGACCCGACGGGGGCTATCCCGACCCCAAGCTGTTGAACGGCAACGTGCCGTGGGCTTTGCAGCTGCGTTTGAGCGGCGGTTTGGACCCTTTTGGCGAGGCCGTCATGCCCGACCGTTTTTACGCCCGCTCGGTCCCCGGAACCCATTTGGGCGCCGATTTTCCCAACAATCCGTGGCTTGCGCGGCAGGTTACGCCCGACCAAGGCGGTTTTCGCATTTTCATTCCCCAAGCGTCCACCGCCTCTTCGATGCTTGCCGCCAATTACGACTTCAAGTTGTTGGGGTTTGTTTCGTTGTTTGCCGATTTGGGCGTTTGGCGGCCCCTGCCGTTTTCCCCGTCGTTGGGAACGACGGAAACCGCCTTGTGGAAACACAAATCCGACGCGACGGTGGCGCTTTTCGTCGGCGGCGTGCGCTTGACGGTCATGGACGTTTTTGCATTCAACGTTCCCGTCGTATTTGCGTCGTATTCGGACGGTTTTGCAAAGAACGGCCGGTTGAATCCCCGCGAATACGTTAATTTTTCCCTCAACTTTGCGCCCTTGATTCGTCGCGCCCAACTTTAAGAAAATGAAAGTCGTTCACGTTACGACCTATCCGGGCGGCGGCGCCGGTATTGCCGCCCGCCGACTCAGCGACGGACTCAACGCTTTGGGCGTCGAATCCCGTTTGTTTACCCTCGACGAACTTCCTTCGCCCGGCGCATTGGAAAAATTGCGTCGGGCGTTTGTTTATCGTTTGGATTCCGAAAAATACAACGGCTACACCCTTACGCCGCAAACCGAAATATTCACCCACCCTTTTTCGTTGTACGATCTTGCGCCGGCGTTTGCATCGGCGGACGTGGTGCATTTGCATTGGGTTTCGCGGTTTGTGAACCAACCGACGTTTTTCCGTCGTTTGAACCAACCCATGGTTTGGACGCTCCACGACATGAACGCTTTTACGGGGGGATGTCATTATTCCGAGGGATGCGACGGTTTTTTAAGCGGATGCACGTTGTGTCCGCAGTTGCCCGAGGCCAAGCTCAACGAAGCCGAACGCAATTTTGTCGTTAAGAAAAAAGCATTTAATTTTTTGCCGAAAACGACTCCGATAGTTTGTCCTTCCCAATGGTTGCACGATTGGGCTCGAAAGTCGGTTTTGCTTGGGCGTTTTTCTCATCATCATATTCCCAACGGCCTTGATTTGGAAAACGCTTTTTTCCCCGAAAACAAGACTGCGGCAAAAAAAGCGTTGGGTTTGGCCGATAAACCGACGGCGCTTTTTGTTGCCGACCGATTGGATTCGCGTTGGAAGGGTTTTGTTTATTTGCGCGAGGCGTTGAAAATCATACGCCAAAACATGGATTTTCAAGCGGTGGCCGTAGGGGGACAAGCCTTGCAAGACGACGATTGTGTTTATTTGGGCCGATGCGACGGCGAAAAAATGCGCACGGCCTACAACGCGGCGGACGTGTTTGTTATCCCGTCGTTGGAGGACAATTTACCCAACACTCCGATAGAGGCGGCGGCGTGCGGCGTGCCGTCGGTCGGTTTCGCCGCCGGCGGCATACCCGAAATCATCGTTCACGGCGAAACGGGGTTTGTCGTTCCGAAAAGGGACGTGCCTATGTTGGCCCAAGTCGTTACGCAGCTGTTGCAAAACCCGCAAACCGCTCAAAGTATGGGCGCCGCCGCCCGTAAACGCGCCGAGACCGTTTTCCCCCTTGAAAAACAAGCCCGCGCTTATTTGACGTTGTATCAAACCCTCGTATCCGGTCGTACGCCGTCGGTGGACTGAGCGCGCGCGTTTTGTCGAAATTTATCTGGGGTCGACGTCCACGACGATTTGTAAAGTTTTAGAGGGGGCGGCGTCGTAATACTCCGTTATCGTTTCTTTGAGCGCCCGTCGAACAGCGGCCACGGACGCTTTGCGTTCGATTTTCAAGAGTACGTGCAGCCGATAAAAATTTTTCAGTCGCGCAATGTGCGGATATTCCGGCCCCAACATGCGTCCTTTGAAGCGTTTTCCCAAACGGTTGCCGAAAACCTTTCCCTCGGCTTCCAAAAACGTTTGGTCTTTGTGGCGCAATTCAATGCGAATGAGTCTGGAATACGGCGGATAACGCGGCGGGTTGCGTACGGCGATTTCGTTTTCGTAAAATTCTACGTAAGGCCGTCCCAAAAGTTGAAAAACGACGTGGTCGGGGTTGTAGGTTTGAATAAACACCCGTCCGGGTTTGGATTTTCGCCCCGCTCGTCCCGCGAATTGCGTCAATAGTTGATAGGCGTATTCATGGGCGCGAAAATCGGGATAATACAACAATCTATCGGCTTGGACGACCGCCGCCAGCGTTACGTTTTCAAAGTCGAGGCCTTTGGTAACCATTTGGGTGCCGACAAGGATGTCGTATTCGCGTTTTTCAAAGGCGCGAATGATGTTTTGGTGGCCGTGTTTGGCGCGGGTGGCGTCGAGGTCCATACGGGCGACGCGCGCCGACGGAAAAAGCGCGTGCAAATGTTCTTCCATACGTTCGGTGCCGGTGCCTTCGCGTCGCATGTCGTAACTTTCGCAAACCTTGCATCGTTGAGTGTTCGCGTCCGAATAACCGCAGTAGTGGCAACGAAGAATGTTTTCCGCTTTGTGGAAAGTGAGGGAAATGTCGCAATAAAGACATTTGGGGACGTTGCCGCAGCGTTCGCAGACCAAAAACGGCGCGTATCCTCGTCGGTTGTTGAATAGAATGATTTGTTCTTTGGCGGCCAAGGCCTGTTCCATTGCTTGAATCAACCGTCCCGAATAGAGTCCGTAACTGAGTTTGTGTCGTACTTCGTGGCGCATGTCCACCAAACAAATTTCGGGCATGGCGCCGGCCACGGCCCGTTCGTTTAGGGAAACGATGTGGTATTTGCCCGAACGCGCGTGTCGGAAGGTTTCGATGGACGGCGTGGCGCTGCCCAACACCACCGCGCAATCGAAATTCGAAGCGTACCACAAGGCCAAATCCCGGGCGTTGTAACGCGGCGCGGGATCTTGTTGTTTGAACGACGAATCGTGCTCTTCGTCGCAAACGATGAGTCCCAAATCGTCGAAAGGCAAAAGCATCGCCGAGCGCACGCCGATAATCGCGCGATATTCGCCTTTAAGGATTTTCAGCCAGATTTCGACGCGCTCATGGTCGTTGAACTTGCTGTGGTAGACGCCGACGGTATCGCCCAACTCGCCGCGCACCTTGTCGATGATTTGTTGGGTGAGGCCGATTTCGGGCAAAAGATAAAGCGCCTGCCGGCCGGCGGCCAACGTTTCGCGCATCAATTCGATGTATAAATGGGTTTTACCGCTTCCGGTAACGCCGTGAAGGAGAACGGGCTTTTTTTCGGCGGCAAGGGCTGCGCGGATTTGCCGCAGGGCGACGTTTTGCGCGGGGGTCAAAATTACTTTCGGCCGCGAAACCTCGTTTTTTTCCCCGCCCAAACGGTCGACGGTCAGTGCAAAATCTTCGACGATTCCTTTGTTTTTGAGTGCGTTGATGGCGGCCACGCCGTGGCCCGCGCGTTCGACGAGGTTTTTGACGACGGCATAGCCTTTGACGAAAAACGTTTCCGCAATCAAGAGTAGGATTTCTTCTTGTTTGGGGGCGTTTTTGACGAGGTGAAACGCGTTTTTGAGGCCTTTACGGTCGTCGTAGGGGGGCTTTAAGCGAACGGCGCGAATGGTTTTGGGTTTGTATCCCCCTTCCATTTTCCGGCCGAAGCGTATCCATCCTTTTTTTTCCATCTCCGCCAATATTTTGCGGGGCCGGGCGCTTTGCAATATTTTGCCCGCCTCGTCAAGCGTCAGCGAACCGGCGGACAGCGCCGCCTCCAAAAGCAGGTACTCTTTATCGGAGAGTTCGGGATGGGACAAATCCACGCCTTCGGCGGGCAGTATCGTCGGTTCGCTTTGCGTTTTGAGGCCCGTAGGAAGCGACGCTTTCAACGCCTCGCCGGCGCTACAAAAATAGTACTCCGCCGCCCAGTCGTATAATTCGAGCAGGGCTTCGGTAACGACGGGAAAATCGTCGGGAAATGCTTCGACGAATTTAAGCTTACGGTCTTCGGGGGCGTCGTAGACGGCCTTGACCACGCCGGTGTAGTGTTTGTTGTTTCCGAACGGGACGACGACCCGCATCCCCGGTACGGGCGTACCGACGTTCTCCCGAACCCCGTAACTATAAACCGCCCGCATCGGCAACGGCAATAACACGTCCACGCATCGCATTGTGCAAATTTACGTCGAAAATACGGTGTATGAAGCCCCACCCTCGCCGTCGTCAAAGACTAACCGTTCCCGTTGCAAGATTTACAAACCCTACATTAGAAACTCCCAAATTTAATGGGCAAGCGCGTTGGCATGGGCCCATTTTTAATTTTCAAACACGAATCCAACCCCGGTCTTTATACGAGCCGAAAACGCATTGGTCGATAAGCAAGCGGGATTTAGGCTTGCGACGCGGTTCCGGTTGTTTCGCGTCGGAGGGTTTCCGTTTCTTGTCGGAATTTTTGAGCTTCTTCGATAAATTCCGATTCTTTTTCGCGCGGTTTTCGTTCGGTAGTACCACGCAAGGATAATGATGAAAATTCGTACGAACGCCGACGCGATGATTGCAAAGGTCATGTCGCAAAAAATTACGCATTTATCCTTCGTTTCGGACGAAGAGCGTTTTTCTGTGCCAAAACCGTCCTTGAAAAACCAATTCAACGAAATACAAACCCTCCGAAAGTCCGCAATCGGCGTAAAAAAGGGTTTCGTCGCCGTTTTTTTCTCCCTTCCAAACCTTGTTGCCTTTCAAATCCGAAATCGTCGCCGTATATTTTCCGTCGGCGCCGACGAATTTTACGCCGTTGTTCATCCATACGGGCCGAACGCGACTCGTTTCAACGACGGGACCGAATTTAGCCTCTTGACCGTTTCGGGCGACCAACCGATAATAACGCATCGGCGCCACGACGACTTCGTAGCTTTCGGGGCCGCGCCACGGCTCGAATGTTAGCGTCGAAAATCCTCCGTTCAACACGTCGGCGCCCTGAATTTCGAATCGGTCGATTTCCGGACCCGTCCAAATCCACGAGAGCCGTGTTCGGTCGTCGCTTTCGTCAAACAAAACCGGCGCGGGTACGGCAATCGGGAGCGCCAACGGTTTTTGTTCCGTTACCGAAACGTCGTCGTAGTTGTAGTCGGCGGCCGTAGCGCAACCCGACGAACAAACCAGAACGTTGTGCGTCCCCCACGGCTCGAATATGCCCAGTATCATAAATTTTTCGCCGCCCGTCGCCGTGAACGAACCCGAAACCTGCGTCCATTGGTCGGAAGGAATTATATGGGTCGTACTCTTGATTTGCGGCACGAAGTTGAGGTGGACGAAGGTCGTCGAATGAATGGTGTCGGGGTGGAAATAGGCGGCGAGGGCGTTGGAGGCGTGGGACGAATAAGCGCTGCGCCAAACCCAAAAACTTACGTCGTAGACCGTTCCGGCGACGAGCGGCGCCGTAAGTTTGACGGCGATGTATTCGACCCAGCCGTTGTAGGTTCTCAGGCCCATAACGCCGCCGCCGCTGCGCGGGGTCAGCGCCCCAAAAAGAAAATGGTTGAGGTTGGGCACACCCGAAGGCGCGCATGCGTGACGGATGTCGGGCGAGGCCCGCGTGGGGTTGTACCAATGCGTGATGCGGTCGGCGGGGCAAGGATTGCCGAAGCCCGGGCAGTGGGCGCTTGGGTTGCAAAAGCAAGGCGCCGACGTCGAACAGGGTTTAATCACGTCGAAGCCCGGATTGGGAACCAAATTTTGGCCGAGCGCCGTCAAAAAAAACGACGGCGTGCATCCGATAACGAATAAATATATGGACAAGCGTTTCATCGCGGTCGGGGGGACGCAAACAAAGCCGACCGCATGCACGACACTTTCGCTTCGGCAATGCCCAAGCAAAGGCGCGAACGCTTTACCCCCGAAAAAAGAGGCTCTCGGCTTTGACTTTTGGTCCCGAAAGTCAAGGGCCTGTTTACATATCGGGCAGGTTTCCCGGCTTGCGTCATTTTATGCGCCTTCCCCTCCTTGCGGACAGTGGCCTATTGCATAAAACCTTTTTCGACGCTTACGGTTGCGGGCACAGCCAATGATTTACACATTGTTCCCTATTATCCTTTGCTCGAAAGGCGCCGCGGTATGCGTATGACAAAGTTACGTCGAAATTTTTGTAACTCCAAGCGTCCGGCTTGCTTTTTTGAGTGAATTCCGTTGCGGCAATGCAAAGAGGCGCCCGCCAAATTCAACGTCAGAATCAAAAGCCGTCTTTTCCGGCCGACAAGACGCGCAACGTTCGGTGCGGCGTGCCAAAACGATGCGTCGGACGACAAAAATCGTTGCGTCGTCCGTTCTTGGAAACGGGCAAATCCTTATTTTTGCGTTTGCGATGGTGGGTAAAACAATGGTTGCATGCGGGGCGCTGTTCCTCGTTCTGACGGCCTGCAATGCCGGCAAAAAAGCCGCGGGCAAAAAAACGTCGGACGCGGCGGGCTCCAAATCCGAAGAGCGTTTGACGTTCGGACGCGGCGGCGGCATTACGGGCGCCGTCGAAGAAAAAATATTCTTTTCGGACGGCAAATACGTTTCGATACGTCGCTTCGGCACGGCCAAAGCCGACACCCTCGCCCAACGAACGCTCGACCTCAAGCTTGTCGCCCCAATTTTCGACGAATACAAGCAAAAAGTCGCGTCGCTCGACCACGACCAAACCGGCAACGCCTACAAATACATCCGTTACGAAAAGTCGGGCAAAAGCAAGCAAATCACGTGGACCGACCCCGGTCCCGAAGCCGCCAAAGCCTTGTTTGAAAAAGCTCAAAAATTGGTCAAATGAAAAAATTTTTTGTCCTGATTTTCGCGGCTTTCGTATTAAGTTTGGTTTTTCGTACGCGCCGGGGCCAAGAAGCCTTGTTTTCCGTTCCCGATTCCGTTGGATGCGCAAAGGCCAAAGAAATGGGTTACAAGGCCTTGGAGTTTTGTCGTTTCGCTTTGAACGACGAAGCCGAACGTGAACGCAACCTTTACAAGGCCGACGACCACCTGCTCATTCTCAAACATTACGCCGCCGACGACCATTGCGCCTGCTACAAGGTCGAATACAACAACAACAAAGCCCGAAAATTCCTTGAACAAGCCTTAAATACAAAAGTCAAGGACTCGGTCAAAACTTACGTCGAACTGGCGATGGAAAAAATCAACGGGGTTATTGGCGTGATTCAGCGTTGCGAATACGAAAACCGCGAGGACTAGATGCACTTTTCCGACGAAGAACCGAGGGGCAAAGCGTTGTCGCCGCTTGAGCGTTTGTGGGCGCGGGGAATGCGTCGGCTTTCGGACGTGTGGTACGCGCGCAGGAACGTCAAGGTGTTAAAGATTGAGTTGGCGCAATCGGAAGGGGAGATCGCGCGGCTTAAACGTCTCTTACGCGAAAGCGAGCGCCGTGCCCACCACTTGTCCGTTGGGTACGAAAAAATATCCGAAGAATTGGAGCGAACGCGCCAAAAAGCGGAGGCGGCGGCCGAACTCGAACGGCAAATTTCGGAGCTTAAACGTCGTCAGGCCCGTTCGGACAGGCGCCGGCTCGAAGAGCAGCGTTTGACGGGCTTCGAGGCCGCCGTTCGGCAACAAATCGGCAAAACCCCGAGAATCTTCTGCGACCGGGTCTTGGAAGAGTTGGCCCGGTCGTTGCCCGTCTTGTTTTCGATGTTTTACGTTCGGGACGTGTACGAAAAGCGAAGTCGGTTCGTGGCCGTCGGCGCCTATGCGCGGGAAATCAACGAGCATTTGCCGCAAGGGTTTTATTTGGGCGAGGGGGTCGCGGGGGAAGTGGCGCGTACCCTTGCACCGCGTTACATGGCGCTCGACCCACTGCCGCAAACGCCGACGGTCGCCTCGGCTTTGGCACGCATTCCGGCTCAAGCCTTGTATTTTTTGCCCATTGGCAACGAAATCGAAGTCCTAGGACTCATTGAATTGGCCCTTTTCCGAAATCTCCATCACGACGAGGTGGTTTTCGCCGAAAAAGCGGTCAAATCCTTGGCCGGCGCCATCGAGGGCATGGTCTTGCGCGGTATTCACGAGCCGAGCCGGTAAATCGGTTGGATGTGGCCGAGCATGTCGTCGGTCATGGCGTCGAGGTCGTATTCGGGCTTCCAGCCCCAATCTTCGCGTGCGGGCGTATCGTCGATGGTCTGCGGCCACGAGTCCGCAATGGCCTGACGAAAGTCGGGACGATAAGAAATCTCAAAATCGGGAATTTTTCGACGTATCGAAGCGGCCAATTCTTTGGGCGTGAAGCTCATGCCCGCCAAATTGTAGGAGGTGCGTATGCGGATGGAAGCGGCGGGCGCGTCCATGAGTTCGAGTGTGGCGCGTAGGGCGTCGGGCGCGTAAATCATCGGCAGGCGCGTGTCCTCGGACAAAAACGAAACGTAACGGCCCGTTTGAACCGCCTCGTAATAAATGTGAACGGCGTAGTCGGTGGTGCCGCCGCCCGGCGGCGCCCCGTAGCCCACAATGCCCGGATAACGCAAACTGCGCACGTCCAAACCGTAACGACGAAAATAATAGGCGCACAACTGTTCGCCCGCCAGCTTGGTGATGCCGTAGATGGACGTCGGCTCCAAAACGCAGGATTGCGGCGCGGGGTTGCGCGGCGACGTCGGACCGAACACCGCGATGCTCCCCGGCCAAAAAACCTTCTTGACCTCAAAAGACACGCACAGCTCCAAAACGTTCAAAAAACCCTGCATGTTTACGTCCCATGCTTTTTGCGGGTTTTGTTCGGACGTGGCCGAAAGCAACGCCGCCAAATGATACACGACGCTCGGACGCTCGTGCTCGAAAAGCGCAAACAACGCCTTTCTATCCAAAACGTCCACCTTCCGAAAACCCGGCAGTTCGGGACAGTCGTTGATGTCGGCCGTGGCCAGACCGTCTTTGCCCGACCGTTTTTCCAACAACGGAATCAACTCGCGTCCGATTTGCCCCCCCGCCCCAATAATTAACGTATCCGCCATCGCCAATTTTGCCGCAATTTACAAAAACCTTGCAAATACCCTTGCATCCGGCTTTTACTTAATCAATTGATAATCAAGAATCCACGATACGTCGGGGGCGTCCGTGAATTTTTATTCAAAATTTAAAAAAAATAAATTAATTTTTTGTATCGAACGGTGCCGGAGTCTTGCTTCCGGGCTTTTTGCGACGCAATAATTGAGAAAAAGGCAACTTTTCGTGGCGACCAAGGCGTTTTAATTTATCGACATGAAATTTAAACTTCATTCTCCTTACCGGCCCGCGGGCGACCAACCCGAAGCCATACGTCAATTGGTCGAAGGCTTGGAGTCGGGCGAGCGTTCGCAGGTACTTTTGGGCGTAACGGGTTCGGGAAAAACCTTTACCATCGCCAACGTCTTGGAGCAAGTCCAACGTCCGGCCATCGTTCTGAGCCACAACAAAACGCTGGCGGCCCAATTGTTTTCGGAGTTCAAAGCGTTTTTTCCCGACAACCTCGTCGAATTTTTCATTTCCTACTACGACTATTTCCAGCCCGAGGCCTACATCGCCGCCACCGACACCTACATCGAAAAGGATTTGGCCGTCAACGCCGAATTGGAGCGCTTGCGTATACGGGCGACGAGCGCGTTGTTGTCGGGCCGTTCGGACGTGGTCGTCGTCGCCTCGGTCTCTTGCATCTACGGCATCGGACGGCCCGAAGAGTACGTCTCCCACATCGTTACCTTTGAAAAAGGACAGCGCATCGGCAGACGGCAATTTTTGCAAAAGCTTTCGGAAATGCTTTATGTCCGTGTCGAAAACGACTTTTCCCAAGGACAGTTTCGCGTTCGGGGCGAAAACATCGAAGTCTTTCCCCCCCACGAGGAGGAACCCGTGCGCATCACCTTTTTCGACGACGAAATCGAAACCCTCACCCGCATCGACCCCGTTTCGGGAAGAAAGTTGGCCGAACTCCGCGACGTTACCCTCTTCCCGACAAGTTTGTTCGTCATTTCCCAAGACGTGCTTCACGCCGGTATCCGTACCATTCAAGACGAACTCGTCCGACAAATCGATTATTTCGAAAAGCGCGGCATGTTCGTCGAAGCCAAACGCATCAAAGAACGCACCGAATACGATTTGGAAATGATGCGCGAGGTTGGCTTTTGCAAGGGCATCGAAAACTATTCCTTGCATTTGACGGGCCGCAAACCCGAAAGTCGTCCTTATTGCCTGCTCGATTATCTGCCTAAGGACGCGATTGTCGTCATCGACGAAAGCCATGCGACCATTCCCCAAATCCGCGCGATGTGGGGCGGCGACAGGGCGCGAAAAATGGTCTTGGTCGAAAACGGTTTTCGTTTACCTTCGGCCTTGGACAATCGTCCGTTGAAGTTCGAAGAGTTTGAAACGATGTGCGAACAAACGATATTCGTCAGCGCCACGCCCGGCGACTACGAACTCCAACTTTCGGGCGGCGTCATCGTCGAACAAATCGTTCGTCCGACGGGGCTTCTCGACCCTCCCGTCGAAGTCCGCCCTTTGTACAACCAAGTGGACGACCTGCTTGAAGAAATTCGCAAAACCGTGGCCGGCGGCGGACGGGTGTTGGCCACCACCCTCACCAAACGCATGTCCGAAGAGTTGGCGCGTTACCTGACCGAACTCGGCATTCGCGCCCGTTACTTACATTCGGAGATAGAGACGCTGGACAGGGTCGAAATCCTTAAAGGCCTGCGCGAAGGCGAGTTCGACGTCTTGGTGGGCATCAATCTTTTGCGCGAAGGCTTGGATTTGCCCGAGGTCGAACTCGTCGCCATCTTGGACGCCGACAAAGAAGGATTTTTGCGTTCGGCGCGGGCGTTTATTCAGATTGCGGGACGGGCGGCGCGCAACGCTCGCGGAAGGGTTATTCTTTACGCCGAGCGCACGACCGATTCGATGCGTACGCTCATCAACGAGACCGAACGCCGCCGCGCCAAACAAATCGAATACAACCAAAAGCACGGCATCGTCCCCCAAACGATACGCAAGGCCGTTACCGACCCGATACGCGAAATATTGCACGGCATCCCCGTTGAAGACGCCGCCGTCGCCGTGCAAACCCCCGCCGTCGAATACGCTTTCGCCTCTGCCGAGCAGGCGCGCGCCCTCGTCGAAGAACTCAAAAAGAAAATGAAAAAGCACGCCGAAAACTTGGAATTTGTTCAAGCGGCCAAGTGCAGGGACGAAATTTTTGCCATCGAGGCCATGTTCGACGACAAAAAATCCCAACGAAAAAAGACCGATTTCGAACGCCGTCGTCTCTGATTTTCAACGCACGAACGCCCCAACCAAACAAGGGGCGCGCGGTGTTTGGTTTACAACGCGCCGTATTCGCGCCACCATTTGTCGGGGGCTTCGTCGCGAAGCGCCGTTTGGTAGTCGCGTTCGGTACAGGGAACGAGTTTGGTGCGGCCGCGTTCGGCGCCCGTGTACGCCGGTACTTCCATCCACCAACGGTCGGTTTGCGGATTTTTGTAAAAGACCACTTCCTTTACCGGCCCCGACGACATTGAGACCGCGTATTTGAGCAGATTGTGGCGGTCGGCGGCGGGACGGTCCATCGGCCGGTGGTACCAGCCCTCGATGAAATACCAAGCGATGAGGGCGGCGGCGTGGGCCGTGCGCCCGTCGATATCGAGCGGCGGCAGCGTTTCGCACAAGGCAAAGGCCCGAACGTCGTAGCCCATGCCCGCAAACCGCGCGATTTGGCACGCCTGTTCGACGCTCAATCCCGTTGGCGAAGGAAAACGAACGCCCGGCGCGTCCGCCTGACGCAGCGCCGACATATCGAACGACACCAAATGCGCCAATCGCAAAGGCGGCTCCGCCTGACGCACGTCGGTTTGCAAAACGCCCAAGCGCACAATTTCCGCGTTGATGCGCCGCAAGGCCTCGCGTTCGTCGAAGGTCATGTAGTGCTGTTGCAGGCCCACAAGGGCGAAATGCGCAAGGTTTATCGGCAAACGCGTCAGCATGTCGTAATGAAAACTGTCGGGCGCCGTCTTGCCGAAAAGGTCGGGGCGGGCGTCGATGCCGACGTAGCGCGTCAAACTTTCATCCTCGGCCATAGCCAAACACAAACCGACGGTCGCCTCTTGGGTGCCGCCCAAAAGCAGCACCGGCTTGTTTTCTTTGAAAATGGGTTCGAGGGCCGCGGCCATGATATGTACGCTCTCTTCGGCGTCCTCGCCCAAGATAATATTGCCCAAATCCGCCACGGCGAACGGCGTTGTCGGTGTGGCCAAACGATACAAATACCGGCGAATTTCGTTGGGCGCGGCGACGCTCAGGGGGAAGCTTTCGAGCGAACGGTTCTCGGGAAAGCCGACAATCACCAAATCCGCTTCGCGCCAACGAGCAAAGTCCGCTTCCGTGTCCCACAGACCGCCCCCGATTTGTTGCGAGCCGCAATTTTCGCGCAGTTCGAGCGTAGACCCGATTTCAAAATATTCGCTGTGCTTCATCGAACGACAAATTTACAAAACAAAAGCGACGGCGGGGCCGTTCCGCCCTTTGGCTAGGCGTCGTCGTTACGCATAACGTTCGGCAATAACGGCTTTGACCTTTTCCATGAGCCACATCGGCGTGGACGTGGCGCCGCACACGCCGACGCTGTTCGCGCCCGCAAACCATTCGTCGCACAGTTCGTCGGGACCGCTGACAAAATGTGTGCGTGGATTGACGCTTTTGCACACCTCGTACAACACTTTGCCGTTCGAACTTTTCGAGCCCGCCACAAACACGACCACGTCGTACTCGGCGGCGAATTTTTGGAGTTGGGGTTCGCGGTTGGAAACCTGACGGCAAATGGTGTCGTGGGCTTTGAAGTCCACGCCCGCCGCTTGCGAACGCGTTTGGATTTGGGCGCTCAGCGCGTAAAACGCCGCCGTGCTTTTGGTCGTTTGGCTGAAGAGGCGTATCGGACGCGAATAATCGAGCCTGTCCGCTTCTTCGGGCGTGGTTACGACCACGGCCTTGCCCTGGGTTTGTCCCACCAAGCCGTTGACTTCCGCGTGGCCTCGTTTGCCGTAAATGACGATTTGGGCGTCTTGCTCGTAGGCGTTGCGCACCCGGTTTTGCAGTTTGAGAACCACGGGACACGACGCGTCGATGAGCCGAATGTTGTTTTTCAACGCGAGCCGATAGGTTTCGGGAGGTTCGCCGTGCGCCCGTATCAGTACGGCGCAATCCCGGAGGCGTTCGAGGTCGTCGTGGTTGATGATTTGCAAGCCTTTTGCGCGCAGGCGCGACACTTCGGCGTCGTTGTGGACGATGTCGCCCAAACAGTATAGGCTTCCGTGTTCGTCCAGCCATTCCTCGGCCATCGCAATCGCGTATACGACTCCGAAGCAAAAGCCCGATTGCGCGTCGATGGTGATGTTCATCCGGGTAAAGCAATTTAATTTCAAACAAAACTACGTCCAAAAAGGTGCAAATCAACGTTTTGGCGGCAAATTGGTAGTGTATCGGAGGCAAGGATGAAAAATCCGTACGGATAAAAGACGTTAATCGTTTATTGCCGACATCAATATCAAGCAAAGAATAATCCCCGTCGCCGGTTTCAACCCACCCAAATTCGAGCCGTGGCGCGGCCCCGAAAGCCGCGAAGTCGTTGCGGCGCCGATGCGTTGTTATCGGTGGGTCGTCCGAAACGGTCAAGAGGCTGAATTCGCTCCCGTCGTTGCAACGAGTCGCGTTCGGCCCGTATCGATGAACGACGGCGTAAAATTCGTCGGCGCCGACGGAAAATATACGGCGACGATTTTGAAAGGCAACAAGGTTTGGAAGGAAAAAAAACGGCGACGAAACCCTTTTTTACGCCGATTGCGGACTTTCGCAGGGTTTGTATTTTGTTGAATTGGTGTTTCAAGGACGGTTGGAAAAACGCTCGTCGTCCGAAACGACGGATAAATGCGTAACTTTGCCGCGCCATGACCTTTTTACTCATCGCGTCGGCGGCGCTGTTGGTTTTCGGACAAACGCGCAACCCTACGCTCACGGGCTACGTCAAGGACAAAGAAACGGGCGAGGCGCTCATCGGCGCAACGGTCTTTGCCTACGAACAAAAACTCGGCGCGCAAACCAACGAATACGGTTATTATTCGTTGCGATTGCCGCCCGGACGATACAAAATCGCCGTGGGGTCGATTGGTTATTCGGCCGATACGTTGGAGGTCTCCCTTACCCAAGACGTTTCGCGAAACATCGAACTCTTGCCCGAGGGCCGACTCTTGGAAACGGTCGTCATCGAGGGTGCGGGACGCGAGGCGGCGTTGGCAAGCACGGAAATGTCGACGGTCAAAATGGACGTGGCCAAACTCAAACGCATGCCCGCGCTTTTCGGCGAAACGGACGTTATTCGTACGCTCCAGCTCATGCCCGGGGTCAAAAGCGCGGGCGACGGCAACAGCAGTTTTTTTGTTCGCGGCGGCAATTACGACCAAAACCTCATCCTGCTCGACGACGCCGTGGTTTACAACCCCAACCACTTTTTGGGCTTTTTTTCCGTTTTCAACGCCGACGCCATCAAGGACGTCAATCTTTACAAGGGCGGCATCCCGGCGGTCTTCGGCGGACGACTGTCTTCGGTGTTGAACATCCGCATGAAGGAAGGCAACGTGAAAAAGTACGCGTTGAAAGGGGGAATCGGCCTGCTTTCGTCGCGCTTGTCGTTTGAAGGGCCGATAGTCAAGGAAAAAGGCTCGTTTTTGGTGACGGGCCGGCGTTCGTACGCCGATTTGTTCGTCAAACTCGCCCCCGACCCGACCCTGCGCAACAACGAACTCTGGTTTTACGACGTCAACGGCAAAATCAATTATTCGTTCGGGGAAAAAGACCGGCTCTTTGCGTCCGTATACCACGGGCGGGACAAGTTCGGTTTTGGGGAGGAGCTGCAAATCGGTTGGGGAAACATATCGTCGTCGGTGCGTTGGAACCATCTTTTCAGCCAAAGGCTGTTTTGCAACACGACGGCGACGTTCAGCGACTTTGATTACACGTTCTTTTTGGGGCAACAAGGGGCGCGTTCGGGCTATACGTCGGCCGTTCGGGACGGCACGGTCAAATTCGACCTCGACTACTACATGAACCCGAAGAACCATTGGCGTTTCGGGGCCGTGGGGACGTTTCAAAGATTCATCGTCGGCGACGTTACGGCCGAGGGCGACCGTTCGAGCGCCGTTACCACCCGTTTTCCGCGCAAACACGCTTTTCAATATTCGTTTTATGTGTCCAACGAGCAAACAATTGGCCCGAAATTGACGGTCAATTACGGCTTGCGCTACGCGATATACCATCAATTGGGCAAAGGCTACCTGTTCGGCTTTGAGGGCAAACCCGATTTGACGGTCGAGGATACGCTGCAATCGTGGTCTTCGGGGCAAATCATGAAGACCTACCACGGCCCCGAGCCGCGCTTGGCCGTCAATTTCCGCACCGACGCCGACGGCGCGCTCAAACTTTCCTACAACCGTACCCAACAGTTCATGCAGGTGGCGGGCAACGCCAACGCCGGCCTACCCATCGACATTTGGTTGCCGAGCATGGTCAACGTTCCGCCCCAACGCGCCGACCAAATCGCCTTGGGTTATTTGCGCAATTTCAACATCAAAAAAGCGCCCTTTGAAGCGTCGGTGGAAATTTACCACAAGTGGCTCGACAACCAAATCGAACTCAAAAACGACGCGTTGGTTTTCGGCAACCCTTACGTCGAATATCAGTTTGTTTTTGGGAGCGGACGGGCGTACGGCGCCGAATTTTTGTTTCAAAAGACGGTGGGAAAAATCAACGGCTGGGTGGGCTACACGCTTTCATGGAGCGAACGCTCGTTTCCCGGCACGGCCGTCAACGGCGGACGCACGTTTTATGCGCGCAACGACCGTCGCCACGACGTTTCGTTCGTCGTCAATTGGGAAATCGGTCCGCGCTGGTCGGTCGGCGCGACGTGGATGTACGGCACGGGTTTACCCATCACCTTGCCGTCGGGCAAATATCAAATGGAGGGCTACATCGTCGGCGTGTATACGGGGCGCAACGAATACCGCATGCCCGACCAACACCGGCTCGACCTTTCGGCCACGCTCTTCGGCAAAACGACCCAACGTTGGCGTTCGAGTTGGAACTTTTCCGTTTACAACGTTTATTACCGCAAAAATCCGTGGGCGATACTCCTACGCACTGCCCCCGACGGGCAAACGCAAAACGCCGTCAAAATTTATCTTTTCGCCATCGTACCGTCGATAACGTACAACTTTGAATTTTAACGTCGCGTTTGCCGGTTTTGCCGTCGCGGGCGTATCGGCCTCAAAACAACGAATTCCGCCAACGAAAGTACAATTTCAAAAGGAGCCGGCAACAAAAGATAAACGACCATTGGCAAGCAACGTTAAAAGGAAATGCGCTATCTTTGCGGGCAAATGACCGGCATAGCCCTCGTATTGTTGACGACGTTCGTGTTTGGGCCGGCAAACGGCCAAGTCTTGACGGAACGGGATTTGGCGCAACTGGTATACTACAACCATCCCGTCGTCAAACAAGCCAAGTTGTTGTCCGGCTTTGCGGTGCAGGAAATCCGTCACGCCGTCGGCGCCTTCGACCCGAAATTGGAAGTGCACTGGTACGAAAAAGACCTCAAAAGCGTCAATTATTATCGGCAATGGGACAATTTCATCAAAACGCCGATATGGATAGGGGATTTTAAGACGGGCTACGAGCGTTACACGGGCATCAACGTCAATCCCGAAAGCTTCACGCCGCCACAGGGCTACTTTTATTTTGAACTGCAAATTCCGTTGACGCGCAACTTGGTCATCGACGCGCATCGGGCGGCGCTGTTTCAAGCCCGGCAATTGACGCAAATGAACGCCGCCGAACGCCAAAAACTGGTGAACAAAACGATGTTTTACGCCGTCAAGTCGTATTGGGATTGGTTCGACGCGCACAAGGCGTACGAACTTCAGCAATACGGGGTGCGCATTGCGCGTTTTCGTTTGGACGGTATTCGCGAAGGGGTAATCACGGGGGACAACGCCCCCGCCGACACGCTCGAAGCCCACCTCGAACTGCTCAAACGCCTGCAGTCGTTGGCCGACGCCGAACTCCGACGCAACAACGCCAAAATCATGGTTTCGACCTTCGTTTGGTCGGACGACGGGCAACCCGCCGAACTCAACGATTCGGTCGTTCCCGTGGACACGTTCGTTGCCCAAGCGCTTCCGCGTTCGCTCGAGGATTCGTTGGCCGCATATGCAAGACAAGTCCATCCCGAAATTCTTAAATCGCTCGCCAAAATCAAACAGCTCGAAATCGACGTGCGCCTTCAGCGCCAACAGCTCATTCCGTTGTTGGATTTCGATTTCAAACCGCTTTTTATTCCGGGAACCCAGATTTTCAAGCCGCAAAATTTGTTGGGAACCTTTAAGTTGGGAGCGAACTTTTACACCTCGTTGTTTTTGCGCAAAGAGCGGGCCAAACTCGAACTTTCCAAACTCAAAGTGCAAACGGCGCAATGGGATTTGGACGACAAACGCCGCCAAGCCGAGGCGAGCGTGCGTGCCGCTTACAACGAACTCAACATCTTGGCCGCCCAAATCGAATTGCAGGGCAAAACGGTGGAAACGGCAAAACGCATGCTCGAAATAGAAAACATCCGCTTTGAAAACGGCGAATCGTCGCTGTTCGTCGTCACGGCGCGGGAACGTTCGTTGTTGAGCGAAAAAGAAAAAAATATTTCGTATTTGGCCAAATACGCCAAAGCCCGGGTCGCGCTTTTCGAGGCGGCGGGCGTACCTTTGGAAGATTGGTTTTACGCCAACTAAAATGATAAAAAGTCCGTTCGTTGATTACGTCAAACTGTATGTTCGTAGCGGTTCCGGGGGCGCCGGGGCTTCGACGTTTCGTAGGGAAAAACACGTGCCGCACGGCGGCCCCGACGGCGGCGACGGCGGACGCGGCGGAAACGTATGGGTCGAGGGCGACCCTCAAAAATGGACGCTGCTCGACCTCAAATACCGCAAGTTCATCCACGCCGGGGACGGCGAACGCGGCGCCTCGAAACGACGCAACGGCAAAGACGGCGCCGACGTCGTACTTAAAGTGCCGTTGGGTTCGCAAATCACCGACGCCGAGACCGACGAATGGCTAGGCGAGGTCGTCGAAGCGGGGGAACGGGTGCTTATCGCCCCGGGGGGACGCGGAGGCTTGGGCAATTGGCATTTCCGAACGTCCACCAACCAAGCCCCCGAGTACGCCCAACCCGGCATGCCGGGGATGGAACGCACCATTGTTATTGAGCTAAAAGTGTTGGCCGACGTCGGATTGGTCGGTCTACCCAACGCGGGCAAATCGACGTTGTTGGCCTCGGTTTCGGCCTCCAAACCCAAAATTGCCGATTATCCCTTCACCACGCTCGTTCCGAATTTGGGCGTGGTCGAATATCGGGATTTTCGCTCCTTTGTTATGGCCGACATTCCGGGCATTATCGAGGGGGCGTGTGAAGGCAAAGGGCTGGGAACGCAATTTTTGCGCCACATCGAACGCAACGCCGTTTTATTGTTTTTAATCCCCGTTACGTCCGAAAACCCTAGGGCCGAATACGAGATGTTGATGCGCGAAGTGTTCGTGTACAACGAGGACTTGCGCCGTACCCCTCGGGTGGTGGCGCTGTCCAAAGCCGACCTTTTGCCCTTGGACGAAATCGAAAACATCAAACGCGAGCATTTGCCCGAAGCCGTCGTTTTTTCTTCGGCCACGGGTTACGGTCTCGACGAACTCAAAGACGCGCTTTGGCCCTACATCGAAAAAGAAAAAACGGCCTCCCCCAAAGCGTCGGAATGGACTTGATTCATTCGGGAACGGACAAACGGCCGGCGCGGAATTTTTTTTTGCCGACAATACGTTAAATTTGCACGTCGAACGGCGCGGCGGGACGCATCCGCCCGTTTCGTTTCGAGAATAAAAACATGGACATAGGCAAGGAATTTGAGAAGTACGCCGTCAAACACATAGGCATGAGTTCGGCGGGTCTTCACGGCTATCGCAATGCGCTGGAAAGCCGGTATTCGGGCGGCATTTTCGGTCTGACTCCCAACATCATCGAGGAACGTCCGATGAACATCATCGCCATGGACGTTTTTTCACGTTTGATGATGGACCGCATTATTTTTCTCGGCTTTCCGATAGACGACTACGTTTCGAACGTGGTCGTGGCGCAACTGCTGTTTTTGGAGTCGGCCGACGCCAAAAAAGACGTTAGTATATACATCAATTCGCCGGGGGGGTCGGTGTATGCGGGCTTGGGCATCTACGACGTAATGCAGTACACGCGTCCCGACGTAGCCACGGTCTGCACGGGCATGGCGGCCTCGATGGGCGCGGTGCTTTTGACCGCCGGCGCCCACGGCAAACGCGCCGGCTTGCCCCACTCCCGCGTCATGATTCATCAACCGCTGGGCGGCGTGCAGGGCCAAGCCTCCGAAATTGAAATCGTCGCCAAACAAATCCTCATCATGAAGCAGGAACTAACGGGCATATTGGCCAAACATTCCGGACAATCGCCCGAACAAATCGAAAAAGATTCCGACCGCGACCACTGGATGCGTGCCGACGAGGCCAAAGCCTACGGTCTCATCGACGAGGTACTCGAAACACAGGCCCCCCGCAACTAGTCCCCGCTAAGCCGCCGCGGGTGACGAGGTTTTAACCTCGTCGCCCGCGTTAGGTTCCCGGCTCGAATTTACCGCCTTATCTCCCTCACTTGAATTCCGTCGGGCCGTTTGTAAACGCAACCTTTTGCGAATTTTTCCGTATGTTTGTTTTGCCTATTTTGTCGCCCATGAAACGATGGATTGTGATTTTTTTCGCCGTTGCGTCCGGGAGCGTGGTTTTCGGCCAAGAACTCGAAAAAAAAGACAAATACGACGACCCCCGCCTCAACACGCCCGTTCCCTTCACGTTGGGCGACAGAGACCGTTTGCACACGGTGGAATTGAAATTGGAGGCGTTGGAAAAAAACATCGACCAACGTTTCGACGCGATGCAAAAGCAAATGGACGTTCGTTTCGACGCGATGCAAAAGCAAATGGACGCAAGGTTTGATTTTTTGCAACAGTTGCTTTTGGCGATTATCGGAATCATGATTGCCATCGGCACGGGCATCTTTTGGCAAATTCAACGCATCAACAAAATCCTTGCCACCCACGAAGGCATACTCAACGAACGAAAACTGCGGGAAAAAGAATCGGAATTTATTGAAGAAGCCAAAAAACTCCGACAAGAAATGGAAACCCTGCGGCGCGGAACGACAACGGGCGCCCAACCTTCTTCTTCGTCGTAGTTCAATATTTTTTCGTATGTTTGTTTTGCCTATTTTGTCGCCCATGAAACGATGGATTGTGTTTCGTTTTCCGTACGATATTGCGGCCGGCGGCGGGGTTGTACATCGAACGCAAAACAACGTCGTTTTTTTTTACGGCATTACTCCCCGTTTTTTTACGTTTGGACAACAATGGGAAATTTTTGGGCCCGTCGACGCCGGAGTGCTTCGGTGGGGAATCGACGCGATGCCGCATGCGCCCGTATTTTATGGATTTCGGAGGGACAAAATGAAAAACGAGGCCGGGAGCGTTGCGCCGGCCTCGTTTTTTAAGGCGGGAGGTTATCGTGCGACGACGAATTTTCCCGTGGCGCCGCCCTCAGCCCGATAGATGTAAAGTCCGGGGGCGAAGTCGGCGACGGAAAGCGTGAACGTCGGCGTTTCGGGTTGAAGGGTACGCAGCGCTCGGCCTTGCGCGTCAAAAATCGTTATGGGTCCGGGGATTCGGGAGGCGATAAAATGCAGGGCGTCGGTGGCGGGATTGGGATAAACGTTGAAACCGGCCGTTGGCTCGGCGCCCGTACGGGCGGTGGTGTGAACGGGCAAAGGGGTCAATGCGCCGCCGGCGGGCGTGCCGGCGTAAAGCCCGAAGTCGTTGCCCGGCGTGCCGACGGCTACGACCAAGGCCGCCGTTCCCCCTGCCGCCGCCACGTCAAACGACGCCAAGGCCTCTGTGCTTCCTGTCGGCGCGACGCCGACGACGTAGTCGCCCGACGGCAAAATCAAATACGAGTCGTTGTACCGGCCGAAGGCAAGATTGGAAATCAAAGGCGTGCCTGCCGCAAGCACGTCCACGGCGGGCGCCGACGCACCGTGAAACACCCGATAATAAGCTTGGTTGTTGTCGACGGGATTGAAAACGGCGCCTTCTTTGACGTAAAAATCAAAGGGATAGTCGTTGTCGCCGATGATTCCCGCGGCGACGATGTGGGCGTCGACATTTCCGCCCGAGAGTGTAACGTTTTTTTGATGGACGGCGGCGCCGTTGGCGGGCGCGATGCTTAACGTAAAAGAGGCTTCGTTCGTCCATGGGGCGAGGTCGATGGGGGCGCTCGCCGACTTGAACGCCACGCCCTCGGCAAGAGGCTGACCGTTGATGAAAACATCGGCGGCGGCAAGCATGGGGTCTTGCGAGGCGTGCACGAGTTGAATGCGACGGCGGGTTGGCGGGGGGGTGGAGCAGACGAGCGGATAAAGGTTTTCGACGATGAAGGCAAGGGTGGTGTCGAAGTAGGCGGCGGAATTGGGGTTTTGTCCCGGGGCGTAAGGGACGTGGCCGGCGCCCCAAAAGGTGAGCAGTTTGCTGTTTACGCCAAGCTCAAGGCCGCGTTCGTGAATGAGTTTGGGGCCCTCGACGGACAAAAGAATTGGGTCTATGCCGGCCGAACCTGCGGCGTAGGGTACGACGCCGTCGTCGCTCGCGCCGACGTTGAAAACCGGCACGTCGCCCGCTTCAATCCAATGCGCCTTACCCATCGCGCCGCAAAGGTTGATGACCGCATCGACGGTGGAAGTAAAGCCCGGATTGCCCGAAGCTCCGTCCATTCCTCCCAAGCCTTCGATGACGGACGGGTCGTCGATTTCGGCAAACTCCTCGATTTTGTCCATGTATTGGAGGTGGAGAGCCAAAAACGCGCCCGCGCTGCTGCCGCCAAAAAACATTTTCGTCGTGTCGATGCCGTAGGGGTTTCCGTTTTCGACGACCGACTTATGAAAAAAACGGACGAGCGCCTTGCCGTCGTGGACGGCGCGAATCACGGCTTTGAGCAGACCCGTGGCGTTGAGGTCGGTGGCGAAGTTTAGGCCGAGACGGTACTGAATCGAGGCGCAAACGTAGCCCCGTTTGGCCAACGCCTTGCAAAACTGCGTAACCTCTTCTTGGGTTTTGTTTCCGCCGACGAACGAGCCGCCGTGCGCCATGATGACCAGCGGCCGGTTGCCGGCAGTGTCGCCCGTAGGCGTGTAAAGGTCGAATTTCAGCTGTTGGTTTTGTCCGTCGGCGTTGACGTTCTGACCGTAAACGATGTCGGATTGAAGCTTGAAATTCGGGAACACTTCGTTCCAATAGCGTCCGTCGCCGCAGTTTTGCGCTTGCAATCTCGCAGTCCACGTTCCCGCCAGCGCAAGCCATAAATAAATTATTTTCATGTAAATAAATAAAAATGGATTTTAGACGACAAAAGTATGAATTTTATTTTGATTGGGCAGGGTAAATGCCAAGATTTTTTGAGGCGGCGTGCCGCGGGCGATGATGAAAATCCATAAAATTTCAGTTGTACAAACCGCAATACGCACGGCCCGTGGAAGCACGGCGCGGATGAAAACGAACTCTTTGAATGCGCGTTCGATAAGGACGCGAATAGGGGTTTCAACCGTTTTTAGGGAGGGCGGATTGGGAACGAACCAGCTTTACACCAAAAGTTTTGTTTTTGACAACGCCTCGGCTTCCACTGACCGGACAACAAGACGCAATATTCACAACAAAAAATATGTACTTTCCGGACTTGTGGATATTTTTTGTTATCGGCCCCAAAAATTGTCATCGCTTGGATTTTATTTATAATCTCAAAGTATTCAGCCGCCGGACAAAGCAAAATGCGGCGGATTCAACGCCCCCGGTATCGAGCTTTTCGCCGAATTCTACAATTCGGAGTCCACCATCAACGGCGAGGTCGGCGTCAAGACCACTTGGTGGAAAAACCGTTTTGGGTTCAACGTCAACGCCTTTTACGTGCATTATCAACGGATGCAGGCCTTTGTTTTGGACGCCCCGACGGCGTCCAAGGCATCGTCAACGTCCCCGTACAAACAGCCGCTTCGCCGGTTTGGCCATCTACCCCGTCCAAGCCTCCCAATTGCAGGCCAACGAAAACTTTTACGTGCCGTGGACGGTGAGCCGTGTCGGGATTTGGGCCTCGCCGTCACCCAAAATCCGCTCGCAGACCCGCAAATCCCCGCCGTCAATCGGGTGACAAACACTTACAATCGTTATCCCAAAACCCTGTTCACGGGGCAAATTCAATCCATCGTTCAAAAAACGGAGGATTTGGATTGTCGCCGGACGGGAAAAATTTATCCGAGGGTCGGGCCGTATTCGGGCCAATACACGCCTTTGGGTTGAAGGTGCGCGAGCTTTTCGCCGAAACCGGGTTTTTTATCGAAACGATGCGACTTTTTGGCCAAAAATCTATCGTTTGCGCTGTTGCAAGCCTTTCGGGCGTTACGGTATTTTTTCGCTCAATACCACGGCGTACGCGTAAAAAGCATATAGCCGATGTGTACCACGGGACGGAAGGGAATGGGTTCGCGGTCGTAGTAATTGACGAAAACGGCAATGGGTCCGACGCGCGTGTCGTAACTCAGCCCCAAAGTTCCGATAAACATTCGGTCTTCCCAGTTTAAGCGCAGGACTTCTCCGAGGTTGCCATCGGCGCCTTTGAGGGCATGGAGAAAACCGTGCATATAATACCATTCGGTACGCAACTGTATTTTTTTGGTCAAAAAATACACGAACTTTAATCCGATGGCGGCGAACAGTTTGGAATAAAGCCGGGGAATGAAAATCATGGGGCTTTCCTGTACGGGCGAGAAGAGGGGGGACATGAGCGTGTTGGCCGTCGACGGGGTTTGCGGAGGCAGGGTGGAAAGCGCGCCGTCCAATTGTATGCCAAAGGCCGTTTTGTTGAACGGGCGAACGTAGGATTGATAACTTGCCCGGGCCATAAACCAATTTCGTTCGGCCGAACGGCTTTGTTCGGGGAACGGCCCCGGAATGTATTCTATTCGTCCGCGGTTGAAGCGAATCGAAAAATACAGCGCGGCGCCTTTGCCCGCGTACATTTTTTCGTCCAACGAATTGTTTTCCAAAACGAGAAACGTGCTTGAACCGGAAAAGCGGGTGCGGTCGAAGGTGTCGGTGCTCAGCACGACGGCTTTGTCGAAATACGACCAGGTGAAATTTTGGAACGCGTGGCCGACGGAGGTTTTGGTTTTCGGATTGAATGGGAAACTGACGTAAGGTTTCAATTCAAAGCTTTCAAAGGAGGCTCCGGCGCTTCGATTGAAATTAAAAAACGTGAAAATTGGGCGTTGGAGGTCCCATTGTAAAAACGTACCGTCGAGTTCGAGCAAAAACGGCAAAGGCGTCGGAAAGTCTATGCGTCCGCGGAGTTTGGCGTGGTTGTAGACCGAGCCGCGCATGAGGTCGAGTTCCGCCTGCATGCCGACGAGGGTAACAACGCCGTAAGAGGCGGCGATTTGGAGTTGGTGGTCGGTGGGGGTGAAAAAGGCGCCGCCCAAGCGCAAATTAAAGCGCGGGCGGGGCTTGAGGTAAAAACGCGCGGTGTAGCTTTGGCCGTCGAAACGCAGTTCGGGAAAAACCGAACCGTATTTGCCGTCGGCCCGCAAACGAAAATACCGTTTTTGGAGATCGTCGAAGCCGAGGGTGTCGCCGGGGCGCACGCGCGAGGTACGCTCGATGAATTTTTTTTCCCATTCGCCGACGCCCTGAGCCTCGACGGCCGTAATTTTGAGCGGCGGCCACTTTTTACGAAAGGCCTCGCGGCGCCGTCGAAATTCCGCCGTGTCCACAAGCGTTCCGACTTCTTCTTTGAGGTCCTCAATACAAGCAATGGCCGAGTGGTAACCGCGTTTGTAAGCAGCGAGGGTGTGAGCGGCGGAAAAATTCAACACGCTCAGCCCCTCCATGTCGGGCATAATCAAAAAACCGTTGGACGGCATTTTTTCCCACGAGTGTTGGTCGATAAGCGCTTGCGCCAAAAGGTAACGAATGAAATTGCCTTGCTCTTCGACCTCCTCTTTGGGCGTAGGCGAACCGGTGACGTTCACGCCGACGACGTAATCGGGGTTGAACTCTTCGAGCATCGGTTGGACGGGAAAATTGTCATAGACCCCGCCGTCGAAAAGATTTTTGTATCGGTCGTTGGAGGCGGAGGAAAAAAAGAGCGGCACGGCCATGGACGCGCGTACGGCGAAGGCCGGCGAGCCCGATTTGAGCGCGATGGCTTTTTGCTCGAAGATATCGGCGGCCATGGCGCGGTAGGGAATCATGAGGCTGTCAAAATTTTGGCGGCAGGCCGCTTCGGCCCCCGCCAAATATCGATTCAGTAAAAGGTTGATTTCATAATCCGAAAACAGGCTTTCGGGCAGGTTGCGCTTGGTGCCGAAAAACGAAAGGGGTAAATTGAAAAAGGTGGCGTCGGGTTCGTGGCGGCGAAAATAATACGCTTCGTCCAAGACCAGCCCCGGGGCCAGTGCGTTCTCCGCATCCTTGACCATCATTTCCAAAATTTCCCTCGGGGAATAGCCGGCGGCGTAAAAACCGCCTATCATCGCGCCCGCCGATGTGCCGGTGACGTAGTCTATGGGAATGCCGTAGTCCTCGAAGGCTTGTAAAACGCCGATGTGGGCCATGCCCACGCCGCCCCCGCCCGACAAGACGACCCCCACTTTTTTGCGTGCCGCCTGTCCGTACAATCCGCTTAGGCATAGGCAACACAATGCCCACGCCCCCAAAAACCTGTTCAATTCGTTCGTTTGTTTCCACAAAATTAAGCGCTATCGGCGGATTTTTTTAATTTGCGAAGCCTTGTTTTTTCGACGACAAAACAAGGCCCGCCAATTCCGACGAAAATTCAAGTTTAATCGATGGTCGTCGTGCGTAACAAAACGATTAATTTTATCGCATGAACGGCGGATTGACGCTTTTGTTTGCGACACGGGCATCAAACGGATAATGAACCGTCGCCCGGACTTTTTCGGGGTTTGTTGTTTCGGGGTTTGGGGGCGACGCTCGGGGGGCGACAAGGAGTTGGTCGAATCGGAACGGAGCCTGCGCGGCGACGGTTCTTGGACTGCCGTGGTGGAGGGTTGTGCCGAAACGGCGTTTTTGGGGTGCGAGGCGTTTACGCGTTACGACAAAAACATTGCCGTACGGGTCGTGGAGTACAAGGCGGGCAAACATCGCGAGCATCTTTCGGCACACGGGGAGTCGATTGTGGGTACGCGGGGGCGGTGGTTTTGACGCGTCCGCCGTCGGGGGCGGTTTTTTCGCTTTCGGACTTGCCCGAGATTGTGGTTTCGCACGTGGTCATGCCGTATCTGCCCGTCGAGAGGTGTTTGGAGGTCGAGGGGGTTGCGGGGGGGGGGGGGCGTTGGCGGTTTTGTCGGACGAACGCAACCTTGCGGTCGATAAAATCGTAAAAAGGTTGAACGCGGTCGAGGACGAACGGGAATGGCGCGGTTGGGCGTCGATAGTTTTCGGGTTTTCGGCCGCGGTCAAGGACGGGAAATTTTTTAGGAGATTTATGGCGTTGTTGCAAACGACGGCGGAGGGGGAGAAGATTCGTAGACTCAAAGAGGAGTTTCTTGGACGTGCTTTACGAGATGCGTTACGAGGGGGGGGGCTCAGGGTTTTTCGGAGGACGAAAAGAAGGGTTTCTCCAAAGGCGAATTGGGTGCAGGCCTGAAATTGGCGGCCAAACTTTTGCGGCGCGGCATTGAGCGTCGAGGAGGTGGCCGAGCTTACGGAGCCGGACGTCGCCCAAGTTGCGGCCATCGCTTCGGACAAAGACCCCAATGATTAAACAAAGCCCGGCGTACGACGTACAACAACCATAAAGGTACACCCCGGCAGATTCGAAAAAAAGAAGTATTGCGAAACGAACGACGACGACAAATCGGTGTCGACGGGCGGTGGTTTTGTTTGCCCTCGGTGTCAAGTTTGAGGACGCCGGGGCGCTATGCGCATCGTCGCCATCGTTGGTTTAGGGCTAACGAAACGGAAATAACCCGACGTGTAGTACTATTTTTTTTTGTATTTTTGCCGCGCGTATACAATAGGCACAAAAATTGTCTATTCAGCGGAAGGTCCCCCAAAGGACGATGGGAAACATGAAAATCAAAGCGACAGGGTTGGCAATAGCGGCATTGGCCGCAAGCCTGCGTCTTGGGGCGCAAACCATCGAGGACGCCAAGCGTTACTTGGAAAACGAGGAATTTAAAAAGGCCATCGAAGTTTGCAACGGTCTTATTTCCGGCAACCCCAAAGACGCCAAACCGATGTTCTACCGCGGTATGGCGTTCTACAAACTGGCGACCGACGACGACACCGGCAAAGAAGAAGCCGAAAAGTTCATGGCCGCCGCCCGAGAAAACTTTGCCGGCGGTTTGGCCAAAGACAAAAAATACGTCTATAACATCGTCGGTATGGGATTGACCGACATCGCCGCCGGCAACATCGCCGACGGAAAAGCCAATCTTGCCCGCGCCAAAGAAAACGTTTCCGGCGACGTTTACCTGCTCATCCAAATGGCCGAGGCCTATATGGAAATCTACCGTCGCACCAAGGACAAAGCCGAAAAAACCGCGGCCATTGACGAAGCCACCAAACTCCTCACCCTTGCCGAAAGCAAGGTCGACAAATCCAAACCCGAAATGATTGCCGACGTCGAAACGGCGCTGGGCGACGTATGGCTTACCCAGGGCGTCGAGGAGGTCGCGATGTCCAAATATTCCCACGCCGCCCAAACCGCGCCCCAATCCCTCAAAGCCCATTTCGCCCTCGCCAAACTTCAAGCCAAACAAAACAAACTCAACGACGCGATAGCCACCCTCAAAAAAATCACCGAAGGCATCGACCCCAAGTTCGCCCCCGCCTACCGCGAAATGGCCGAAATTTTGTTTAAAGCCGGCCAATACGACAACTCAAAATACTACGCCAAAAAGTACGTCGAAATTTTGGGCAACGACGTTTTCGGTCGCGTGCGTTACGCCCAACTGTTGTATCTGACCAAAAACTACGCCGAAGCCGCCGCGGAACTTCGGGCGGTCATGAAAGATACCGTTGGTTTTGTGTTGCATCGTCTTTTGGCTTATTCGCTTTGCGAGGTGGGCAAATACGACGAGGCAAGCGCCGCCTTGGAACAGTTTTACGCCTCCGTCAAACCCGTCAACCTTATCGCCAAAGACTACAAGTATGCCGCCATTATTTATATGAACACCGGCAAACAGGACAAGGCGGAAGAAAATTTAGAGAAATACATTAAAGAAGACGAAAAAGGAACGGAATTGTATAAAATATTTTCCGACGCCGCCAAGAAAAACAATGACTACGAAAACGCGGCCAAATACCTTGATTTGTACGTCAAAAAAACGCCCAACGTGAGCGTGAACGACGAATTCAACTTGGGGTGGTTGTATTACGCCAAACTCAAAGACAACGAAAAAGCCTTGCCTATTTTGGAGTCCGTGGCCGAAAAACGCCCCGAAGTGATTGAGGCTCACCTTTACGTTGCACGTATCAAAGCCAAAAAAGACCCCGAATACAAAGAACAACTCGCTCGGCCCCACTACGAGAAGGTCATCGCCGAAGTGGACGCACAGCAAAAAGAAGAAAAATACAAAAAGGAGGTTATCGAAGCGTGCAGTTATTTGGGTTACCTTTTCTACGACGTGGAAAAAAACTTTAACAAGTCGCTCGACTACTACCTGCGCGTCGAAAAACTCGATCCCGACAACGAAGTGGCTAAAAAGACCATTCCTTACCTCAAATCGCAGGGCGCCAAACCGACCGGCGGCCAATAGCCCCAAAAACAACCGGCCATGGACGGGGGAAAAAGTTGCAAAAAAATTTTGACGCGGGATTGGAATTCGGAATTTATCTTTATATTTGTTCCGTTAATTGGAACGCAATCCAAGTTCGAAAAATTTAGAGTAAACATATACCTGCTTGAGTACCCCTCAAAATCCCGGCGGCCCGCGTCCGAGCGGCAAGCCTTTGGCACGCCGCCCAATTGGTAAAGAACGCGAGCATCGCATCAACGAGGATATCCGCACCGAAGCCGTCCGACTGGTCAACGAGCCCGACGAGGCCTTGAACGGTATCGTTCCCATCAAAGAGGCTTTGGCGCGGGCCGCCGAACGTAATCTCGACCTCGTCGAAATCGCCGCCAACGCCAATCCTCCGGTTTGCCGTATCGTCGAATATTCAAAATTTCGTTACGAACTCAAAAAGAAAGAAAAAGAAAACAAAAGCAAACAGCAAGTAACGGTTTTGAAAGAAATACGCTTCAGTCCCAACACCGACGAACACGATTTCAACTTCAAAGTCCGCCACGCCAAAACCTTTCTTGCCGAAGGCAACAAAATCAAGGCTTTCGTCATTTTTCATGGCCGAAGCATCGTTCACAAAGGACGAGGCGAAGAGTTGCTTAAACAATTCGCCCAAGCCCTCGAAGAAGAAGCCAAAGTCGAGCTTCCTCCCAAGCTCGAAGGCAAAAGAATGTTTATGATTTTAATTCCCAAAAAATAGTTTGCCGTCGGCTTATCGTTTTTTTTATCGAAATTTGCAAAACATTTACAGAAAACAATTATGATGACAAAAAAGCTCTTCGCCGTCTTGGCTATGTTTGTGGCGGGCGTAGGAGGCCTGAACGCCCAAACCAGTGGCGGCCCCGACGCTTATGGATATACATGGATGTCCAGCGACCATCCCGGCGGTGGAATCACCGTCGATTGGATGGATATGAGCGACGCCACCGTCGTTTCCGGACTTGCCGACGACAATTACATCGGCCCCATCCCCATCGGTTTCGATTTTCCTTATTATTGGCAGTCGTTCAATTCGCTTTACATCGGCTCGAACGGCTACGTAATGTTTGGACAGGGCATGAACGTCGCCTCGGGCGCCAACGGATTTCCCACTTTCCCCACGCAGGGTTCGGCCGCCCAACCCAACAACTTTATCGGCATCCTTCTTTCCGACCTTACGCTCACCGACGTTGACGGACAACCCATCCCTACCGCACGCGTCAGCTACAAAGGCGGAGAAGACGACAACGGACTTTTCTTCTGCGTCGCTTTTGAAAACGTACCGTTCTGGACCGACGAAACCCCCGAACATTACCGCGGCAGCAATTCCTTTCAAGTCGTTTTGCGGCCCAACGGCAACTTCAAAGCCAATTATCAATCTTCGGAAGGTCCCGTCGACGCCGCTTATCAAACCGTACGTTTCATCTCCCGGGGCTTTGAAAACGTGACCGGCACCGTTGGTTTGGAGTTTCGAAGCAATGTTTATCCTTCGAACGAATCCATCGCCGTGTTCTTTCCCAACCCGCCGAACCCCGGCTACACTTTCCGCAACATACGTCCCGTTTGGGCCTTGAACGAAGACCGCGGCGGCCAAATTTTGGCTAAAAGAACCGGCGTCGAGTACAACGTTACCGCCATGATTCGCAACGAAGGCACCGTTTCCACTTGCCCAACCTGCTCGGTGCGCGTGCGTCAGCGCGTCTTCGACTTCGTCAACGGTAACGCGCCCCTCGACCAATACACCGACGAAATCCTGATAACCACCCCCTTGGCCGCAGGCGAAAGCCGAATCGTTACCTTCACCAGACCCATTCTCCTCGATTTGGCCACCGACTACCGCATCCGTATCACCACGACTCTTATCGGCGAAACCGACCAGTTTCTCTCCGACGACAACATGGACGTCGAGCTGGTCGTCGTCGATACCTCGGCCAACTCTTTCGTCGTCGGCTTCGACCCCTTCCAATTCGGCATTGCATGGAACCAACAAAACGGCGACGGCCTGACCTCCAACCTCACCGTCGGCACCGAAATCATGCCCCCTTACTACCCCGCCATCATTGAAAAAGCACAGTTCGGTCTGTTCATCGGCACCAACGACTTTATCAATCAACAAGGCGACACCATCGCCGTTCCCGACACCGTCGCCGGTTTTAGAATGCAAATGTTCAAAAGCAACGCGCAAGGCGGCGTGGGCGAACTCTTGTACGAAGGCGTTGTAACGCCCGAACAGATTTTGGCGATGTACCCCCACACCCAGCCCCAAGGCACCTTCCGTCAATTGGACGTCGACGTCTACCTTCCCACCCCCGTTACCCTCAACGAAGGCGAAACCGTTTTCATTTCTTGGAAACGCACCGACGAAAATCTTGCAAGCGGTCGCGGACTCGATTTTCTCATGGTCGGGGACCAAGCCACCTCGGCGCCCGTTTCGTTTAGAACGTACGAAATCGCGGGGCAGTTTTGGGGTTCGTACCGCGAGCGCTCCAACGCCGACTTTGCCATCCGTCTGGGCGTTACCAAGGCCAATTTCGTCTTGCAAGCCTCGGCCAATCCCGTGAACATCGATTGCGGCGGCTCCACCCAGCTTTCGGCCACCGCCAGTCCCTCCGACAACGTAACGTATTCTTGGGCGCCGGCCGCGGGCCTGAGCAATCCCAACGTCGCCAATCCCACCGCTTCCCCTACGCTCACCACTACCTACACCGTTACGGCCACCAATTCCGTCACCGGCCAAACCTCTTCCAAAACCGTTACCGTTACCGTCAATTCCCCCTCGCTGACTTTGTCGGGCTTGACGGCGGAAATTTGCCCCGGCGAAACGCCTACCGTTACCCCCACGCCCGCAGGAACTTATATTTGGAGCATCAACGAAGGGACGACCACTACGGCCGCCACTTTCGTCATTCCCGCAGACCTTGTGGCCGGACAAACCTACACCCTTACCGCCGTCAGCCCCAACGGATGCTACGCCGCCAATCGTACCTTTGTCACCCGCAACGCTCCGCGTCCCGTTTTGCAACGACAAGGCTTGAAATTGCGCGTATCCAACCCCCAAACCGGCGCCCAATATCAATGGTATTTTGACGACGGAAACGGCGAAATCGACCTCTTCGGGCAAACGGGTACGGAAGTCGACCTCGAAGGCGACGGCGACTATTTTATCGAACAAATCTTTGAAGGTTGCACCACCCGCTCCGAACGCTATTCCTATCGGTTTGTTTCCCGCAATGCCGAACTTTTCGGCGCCGCACGGGTGTATCCCAACCCCTCTGCCGGACAATTTATTTTGGAAATGTCCGACGTTCGCGCCGCTCACGCCCTTGTTAGCGTAACCGACGTGCGCGGCGCCGAGGTGTTGAAACGCACCGTTGCGGGTGGAAATATTCGCGAAACGTTTGAAATATCGACCCCCGGAATTTATCTGCTCAAAGTGGCCGTCGGCTCGGAGTTGTTCACCCGAACCCTGTCGGTCAAATAGTTCATTGTAATCATCATAGTAATTTTGTTGAAAGTCTCCCGTCTTTGGGAGACTTTTTTTGTTCCGAAAAATTATCGCTAAATTCGTGCAATGAAAACGACGGCGGTATTGACAACGGCAATGATGTTTTGGGGGGCGATGCTGACGGCCCAACCTCGGATGCGTTCGATTTCGTCCGGATACGCCGCTCTAAAACGGGATTGCGCCTCGTTGGGGCATACTTTGCCTTTTGAAAAACCCGCCGTCATCCTTAACGCCGAAAACTCCCAAGCGCCGACTTTACGCCTTCGCACCGGGACGGTGGAACTTGTGCCGTTTGCGGAACGGGTGTTGGTTGTGGGAAAATACGATGCGGCGGCGCTTTCGCGTTTGCCGTTCGTTAAAAAAATCTATCCCGTGGCGGCCGGCGCCGTCGTGTACGCCGACGCTCAATCGTCGGTGCATGAAATTCTTTTGGCCGCCGGTTTTGACGCCGTTTTGGCCACCGTATTTTATCGCTTGGGTAAAGACCTTTGGGCGCCCAACGGTCGTATTGTTGCCCGGGTCAAGGACGAACGCGCGGCCATCGCCGCCGCGGAAAAAGCCGAATACGAACTCGAAAAACGTTGGACGCGCGACGTTTGGTATTTTCGGCCCAAACCCCAAACGCTGTCTTTGCCCTTGTCCGCGGTGAAGGCGATGGAGGCTTCGGGCGCGTTTGAATACGTCGAGGCCGACGGCGTTTGGCTTGTACGCAACGCCGCCCGCAACGTCAACGACCCGCTTTATCCCAAGCAATGGAACCATAAAAACGACGGCGCCCTCTGGAACGGCGTGGCCGGCGCGGATATGCACGTCAACGAGGCATGGGAAATCACCATGGGCGCGGATACCGTTCGCGTCGCCGTTCCCGACGACGGCGTGGATTTGTCCCATCCCGATTTGACAAACAATCTTTTGCCCGGTTACGACGGTACGAACGAGGGCTCGGCGGGCGGAGCGACGGGCGACGACGCCCACGGTACGGCTTGCGCGGGCATCGTCGCCGCCGTTGCCGACAACAATTTAGGCGTTGCGGGCGTGGCTCCAAGATGTAAAATCGTTCCCGTGCGCATCGCCCGCCAACTGGCGCCCGACGACTATTTCTATACTTCCACGGGCGTGGTCGAAGCCATTCGGTGGACGGTGGACGTGGCCAAGCCGCACGTGGCCACGCTTTCGTTGGCGTTTCCGGAAATGCTTTCGGCCTTCGCCTTTGCGTTTGAAGAAATCACGCGGGCCCTCTCCGACGGACGCAACGGATTGGGACTGCCCGTATTGGCCGCCGCCGCCAACGACGATACGGCCTACGTCGCTTTTGGTCCGTTTTTTCCCGACGTTATCGCCGTCGGCGCCGCGAGCATGTGCGACGAACGCAAAAGTCCAACCTCCTGCGACGGCGAAACGTGGTGGGGAAGCAACTACGGTACCTATTTGTCGGTTTTGGCGCCCGGGGTTAAAATTCCGACGACCGACGTCGCCGGGCCGGCGGGCTACCGTTCGGGGGATTATATGGAAACGTTCAACGGCACGTCGTCGGCCACGCCCAACGCCGCCGGCGTCGTGGCGCTCATGCTTTCGGTCAATCCCTATTTAACGCGCAAACAAGTTCGCGATATTTTGGAGCGGACGGCGGAAAAAGTCGGCGGTTACGATTATCAACCCACGCCGGGCAAAACCAACGGTACGTGGCACGCGGAGGCGGGCTACGGGCGGGTGAACGCCCGGGCCGCCGTTCAAGCCGCCCTCGACTCGTTGAACCCCGCCGCCCGCGAACGCTTTTTTCCCGAGCCGCGGTTTGTCGTCTATCCCAATCCCGCCAACGACAGGCTTTACATCGGGATTTATCCGCGTGCTTGGCCGGCGCCGCGCTTGCGAATCATCGACCTTGCCGGCAAAGAGGCGGCTACGGGCGTGGCCAACGACGAGCCTTTGGATGTTTCCGGATTGCCGGCGGGCCTTTACGTTTTGGAGCTCGAAGGCATGGGCCGGGCGCGGTTTTCCCTCCTTCGTTGAAAGACGGATTTTTCCACGACGTTTGCTTAAATATATGCGCGATAACGAAATTTTGTTTTAATTTGCACCCGTAAAAAAATGCGTCAATATCCGGTTGCCACTCCGACTATGGATAAAATATACATTGAACCCACGGCGTCCACCCCCGAGGTCATCATCGACCCGGAGTCGGGGAAGGTGAAAATTACAGGGAACTCGTATCCCTCGAACTCGACCGAATTTTACGCCCCTATTTTGGAATGGTTCGAAAACACCTTGAACGAAGAGGCCATCGAGCAACTCGAGGTTTGGTTTTTCTTTAATTACGTCAATACCAGCAGTACCAAACACGTCATTAAAATTCTCGAATACCTTGAACCGTATTATTTGGCGGGTTTTGGCTGTCAGGTCTATTGGCAGTACGACGACGGCGACGACAACATGCAAGGCATTGGCGACGACTTGAAAAATTACGTCAACATTCCGTTTGAGCTGGTCAAGGTAGATTAACCGGGTGCATGAGCCGCGTTTGGGGGCTTGGTAGGGGGGCGTGGCTGTGGTGTTTGTTTGTCAATGCATTGTTCGCCCAGCCCGATACGGCATGGACGAAAAAAGTAAAAAAAGTGTTTCCGGGCGCCGAAGGCAAATGGGCCGAGGCCAGATTGAAAGAAATGAGTTTGGAGGCCAAAATCGGCCAGCTCATGATGACCCCCGCGTTTACCACCCGGGAACGCAACAACAAAAAAAGTATCGAAAAACTGATTTATCGCCATCGCATCGGCGGGGTGATATTCATGCAGGGCGGGCCGCAAACCCAAGCCCACGTTATTGAAAGTCTGCAAAAGCAGTCTCCAATACCGTTGCTGGTGGCTACGGACGCGGAATGGGGCCTGAACATGCGTTTGGACAGCGTCGTTCGCTTCCCGCGCAACATGCTTTTGGGCGCCTTAAACGAGGATTCGTTGGTCTACCGCTTTGGTAGGGAGTTGGCGCGGCAATGCAAACTCGTGGGCGTTCACGTCAATTTCGCCCCCGTCGTCGACGTCAACAACAATCCCGCCAACCCCGTCATCAACGACCGCGCCTTTGGCGAGGATTTGCAACGGGTGACGCAAAAAAGTTTGGCGCTCATGCGCGGACTTCAAGACGGCGGCATCGTTGCCTGCGCCAAACATTTCCCCGGCCATGGCGACACCGACGCCGATTCGCATTACGACCTTCCCGTCATTACCCATTCGCGACGGCGTTTGGATTCGTTGGAATTGGCGCCGTTTCGCGCCCACATCGACGCGGGCGTGCAATCGATAATGATTGCGCACCTGTACGTCCCCGCCTTGGACTCCACCCCCAATTTGCCCTCCACCCTTTCGCCCGCGATTGTAAAACGTCTGTTGATAGATTCCTTGGGCTTTTGCGGTCTGGTTTTTACCGACGCGCTCAACATGGGTGCGGTAACCAAAACGTTTAAAACCGGGGAGTTGGCCGTTAAAGCGATTTTGGCCGGCAACGACGTACTCTTGTACGTCGAGGACGTCGCGGGGGCGGTGGCCGCCGTCAAACAAGCCGTTTTGGAAGGCAAAATACCGCAAGAAGAAATAGACCGGCGAGCCTACAAAGTGCTTTTGGCCAAAGAATGGCTCAACTTGCACCGAACGCGCTACCGTGCCGAAGCCAACGTCGTCAAAAAAATCAACGACGGCGCCGCCCTGCGTTTGCGTCGCGAACTTTACCGTGAAAGCCAAACGCTCGTCAAAAACGAAAAACAACTTTTGCCCTACAAGGACGTCGAAAACCGGCGCTTCGCGTTTGTGCAAATCGGCGCCGAAGACCAAACTTATCTGCCGTTCATCGAGGCGTTGAAAAAATATCAAGACGGCGATTATTATCTGTTTCCGAAAACGGCGACCTACCTCGACGCCGATTCTTTCGCCGCAATTTTGGCTTACGAATATACCGATATTGTTGTCGGGGTGTTTGGTTGGTCGCGTTTTCCGAACAGGAATTACGGGGTTACGCACGTGTCGGTGGATTTTGTTCGTCGTTTGTGCCGCCACGGCGGCCGGGTGGCGGTGGCCGTTTTTGGCAATCCGTATTTGGTGCGTCAATTCGACGAGGCGCCGGCGCTCTTGGCGTGTTACGACCAAGGACCGGACGGTCAGCAAGCGGCGGCCGAGGTGCTTTTCGGCAACCACGAGCCGCGCGGCGTTTTGCCCGTGAGCATGGACGACGGACGTTTCCCCCCGCCCGCGCCTTACATTTACGTCGGCCCGCGCTTCGGATTTGCCGCACCCGAAGAAAACGGCATGGATTCCAACGTCTTGGCAAAAATAGACTCGATTGTCGGCCATTATTTGAAAAAAAAGGCGATGCCCGGCTGTGCGGTTGTCGTCGTCAAAGGCCGGGACGTGGTCTACGACAAGGTTTTCGGTACCGTGGACTACGTCAAGCCCGCGCCCGCCCACAACCTCGTCTACGACCTTGCTTCTTTGACCAAAGTGGCGGCCACCACCTTGTGCGCCATGAAGCTTTACGAAACGGGAAAGTTCAAACTCGAAAAAACCGTCGCCGATTATATTCCCGAAGCCCGGGGACTATACTCCGGTACGTTGACCATGCGCGAACTGCTTACCCATCGTACGGGATTGGCCGCGTGGAAACCTTATTGGAAAGACGTGGCGGGTAATCCCGCTTGGGTTTCCGACACCGTTTCCGAGCTTTTCGTTCATCTTTTGCACGATTCGCTTTTTTTGTACAAACATTATCCCGACACCCTTTTCAAGAAAATACTTGCCGAAAAGCCGACGGGCAGTCGAAACGTTTCCGTTTACAGCGACCTCAACTTTATCATTTTGGGCAAATGTTTGGAACGGGCGGCGGGTACGTCGCTTGAATGGTACGTAACCGACCATTTTTATCGTCCGTTGGGCATGACGCGCACGGTCTTCAATCCAAAGGCCAAATGCATGGATTGGACGTACGCGCCGACGGCCTTCGACACCGCGTTCAGAAAATGCACCCTTGCGGGTTACGTCCACGACCAAACGGCGGCCCTCATGGGCGGATACGCCGGCCACGCGGGCCTCTTTTCCACGGCCTACGACATGCTCAAGCTCTTTATGATGCTTAAAAACGGGGGCGAGTTTGGCGGAAAATGCTATCTTTCCCCCGAAACCATAGAACTCTTCACCGAAAAGGCCGACCCCGGCGGACGACGAGGGTTGGGTTGGGACAAACCCGAAAAACGCCCCGGTTTTGTTTCTCCGGCTTCGGTCAAAGCCTCGGGACGCACCTACGGCCATTTGGGCTTTACCGGAACCTGCGTGTGGATAGACCCCGAACACGACCTGCTCTATCTTTTTCTTTCCAACCGAACCTACCTTAACCCCGAAAAAAGTCTTTTCAACACCGAGTCCGTGAGAATTAAAATCATGGACGTCGTTTACGACGCGATAAAGTTGTCCACGCCCGCCGACTTGCGGGAATAAGCAATAAAAGGGAAAATTGGGCAAAACGATTTGTTGCAACGCTCAAGCCGTTAGCGTTTCCGCCTATTCGTTCGCTTTCGCTACGCCGTTTTTAGCGCACGACCATGGGTTGTCGTCGGCTCCAACGGCGCAAAAAGCCAACGATTTTCGCGGGCAGACGGGCACGGTTTTTGTATTCGGCCCAAAGTTTTTGGTCTTCGGGGTCGAGGAGTTCGGCTTTGACGCTGCGCAAGGCTTTTCTTGCGGCGTTCATGTTTAGGGCCTCGTAATATTCCATGCCCAGCAACAAAAGAAAATAATTGAGCGCGGGTTCGACGAGTGCGGTTTGCGCCCCGTCGGGGATAACGAAGTCGAAGGCGGGCGCGTCGCGGAAGCTCAAAAATTCGCGGGCGTAATTTTCGAAGCCCGCCGCCCGCGCCAACGACGTATAGATGGCGTGCCTGTCGCGTCCGAAAAGTTCTTTTTGGCTCACGGTCTTGGACGCGCCGTGCAAACGAAACTTGGCCAAGACCGCGTCCAAAAATACAACCTCCGCCACGCCGAAGCGCAAGACGTAACGCATCCACCACTCCATGTCCATGCAGTAATGGGCGGCGGCATTGAGCGGGCCGACCGCGTCGTAGGCCGACTTGGGAAAAAAAATTCCGGGTTGGTCGATGCGGGCCAAACCGAGCGTTTTGGCCGCCGACGCGTAAACGTCGGTGGCGATGGGGGCGCCGACGGGGCCGTTTTCGTCGAAGGATTGCACTTTTCCGTAAACGACGGGGGCGCAAAGTCCGCTTTCCCGCCCCCTTGCATACGCTTCGCCCACCCGCTTCAACGCCCCGGGGGCGTATACGTCGTCGGAATTGAGCCAATGAAAAATTTCTCCCGTCGCCCGGCGAAGTCCTTTGTTGATCGCCTCGCTTTGCCCCTTGTCCTTTTCGCTGACCCAGTACGTCAAATATTTTTCGTATTTGCGGATAACGTCCACCGAAGCGTCGGTACTGCCGCCATCGAAAATCAAATATTCGACCTCGGGATATCCTTGTTCCAAAACGGATAAAATGGTCTCTTCGATGTATTGACCCTGATTGTAGGACGGGGTAACGACGGTGATTTTGGGAAGCCTGCTCATGGCGGCAAAATTACACAAATCTCTTGGCGTTCAACGTCGGTTGCGCCGGCGCGGACGGGCGCGGTAGACCCAATACGACAAAAACAAAAACAAAAACACGATTTGCAGGCGCACCAGGTCTTTGTAAAACACGTCGTTGATGCGCCGGCCGCGGGTGAGGGGTTGTCCGGCGACCACACGCTCGCCGACGCGCACCAAAATTTCTTCGCCCGGAGAAAAACGATAGTGAAAATCGTGTTCGCCGACCAAGTCCACTTGGTTGCGGTGAACGGCGGCGACCACGCCGTTTTCCGGCGATTGAAAGCCGTCGGCGAACCATGAACGGTTGTAAGGCACGTCGACGTGAAGGATTTTGCCGATAACGCTCGTGGGGTCGAATTGCCAGCCGGCGGTCAGGGCGCGACTCCAGTCGTTGTCGGCGGGTTTGAAAAGCGTCGTCAAAAAAATGACGGCCAACATCCCCGTCGTTACGTACTTGATGACGAACTTGAAAATTTTGTGGGGGCGGTAAAGGGCGCCGCGGGTGATTTCTTCCCATGCCTTGTCCATGCCGAAGACCCACGCAAAAAGGATGCATTCAAACAAGCCCAAGGCCACGAGGGCCACGCTTCCCGTCCAATAGTCGTATTCGTCGAGGGCGCCGCGCTCGTAAAGCACGACCGTCGGCAAGCCCGCGAACAAGACCATGAGGGTAAAGGTAAAGGCGCCAAAACGACGCGATTTGCCGTAGTGGTCGGAAAGAAACGCCATCCACGGCGAACCCATGGCGAGGGTCGAGGTCAAGCCCGCCAAAAACAGCAATCCGAACCATGCCGAAGCGCCCAAAGTTCCCCAAAACGGTCCCCAGCCGTCGAACAAAAACGGCATGGTCTGAAAGGCCAGCGAAAAACCGGCGTTTTCGGTGAGCCAATGCACGCCCAAGGCGGCGGCGGCAATCGGCACGACGATCGCACCGCCCAAACACACTTCGACAAAGGTGTTGGCCGAGGCGACGGTCGTCGCGCCCAAGACCACGTCCTCGTTTTCACGCATGTAAGAGGCGTAAGTGTGAATCATGCCAAAACCCGGACCGAGCGTGAAAAAGACTTGCCCCGCGGCGGCAAACCAGACCTTGGGGTCGAGCCAACCGGCGGGCCGGGGTTCCCATAAAAATTGGATTCCCAAAAGCGCGTCGCAATCGGGACAGCCCGGCGGCGCCACGCTTTTGCCCAGCGTCAAGGCCCGAAGCGCCAAAAACACCCCCGCCGCCACCAACAGCGGCAAGCCTATCGTTGCCGCGCGTTCGATGCCGCCCCGCAGGCCCCGCGCCAATATTAACGCGTTTATCACGACGCACGCCATGAAAAAGACTATGCTTTCGCTTCCCGAAGCCGTATACGTTGAAAAAAAACTCGCCACCTCCGCCTGCGTCATGCCCGTAAACGAACCCGTCAACGAATGCACGAAATATGCCAAGGCCCAACTTTCGATGTAGCAATAATAACCGCAGACGGCCACCGAACAAAAAATTCCCAAAACGCCAACATATTTCCAGAGTGAACTTTTGCCGATTTCGCCGAACATAAAAGGCGTGGAATGCCAACCGTGCATGCCGCCCCGCCGCCCTATCGCCCATTCGACCCATAAGAGCGGCAAACCCAACAACGCCAACGACGCCAAATACGGAACGATGAAGGCGCCGCCGCCGTTCTCTACGGCTTGGGCCGGAAAACGCAAAAAATTACCCATGCCGACGGCGTTTCCCGCCATCGCCAATACCAGCCCCAGTCGCGAACCCCAGCGTTCGTTCTTGTTCGTCATCCGATTTTGCTTTTCAAGCACGCAAAAAGCGCCGCAAAGTTACGTAATATTCGTCGTTACGTAACGTTTGGGTTAAATGCGGTGCATTCAAAAACATTTGTTGAACCAACGGCTAGGTTTGTGTGTTAGGGGTGGTATATCGTTGAATCATACAATGTATCCCGAATATATCGTTGAGCCGATGCGCGAAGAGTTGCGCAGGGTGGGTTTTGAAGAATTGCGTACGCCCGAAGCGGTGGACGCGGCCCTCAAGTCCGAAGGGACGACGCTGTTGGTCGTCAATTCGGTGTGTGGATGCGCGGCGGCCGGCGCGCGTCCGGGCGTTGTTCAAGCCCTCGCCCACGGCGTCAAACCCCAAAAACTCGTTACCGTTTTTGCGGGCAACGACAAGGAAGCCACCCAACAAGCCCGTAAACATCTCATCCCTTATCCGCCCTCGTCTCCCGCCGTCGCGCTTTTCAAAGACGGAAAATTGGTCCATTTGCTCGAACGCCACCACATCGAAGGCCGTTCGCCCGAAGCCATCGCCGCCAACCTCAAAATGGCCTTCGACCGTTATTGCGCTCCCGTCGCCGTGTAGTTTCGCCGATGAACGCACGAACCGTTGCACGCCCCAAAACGTTCGTTTCAAAGAGTCGCGCCGCGCCGATTGAGTATGCACCGAGCGGCTCCCGAAGCGTCCGTCTTACAAAATTATCCGATTATTAAAAGCCCTCGAAACATTCATGCGGCCGTGAAAACCTACGTCTTCTCCCGCCGTTTTTGACGCCGAAGCGTCGCCGGCATATTCGCTTCGTTTTAGAAGAAGGTTTTTTTGCTTCGGTAGACGGGTGGACGGGTACGCACGAGCTTGCCGATGGTGCGGTCTTTGATGCGCCACCAATCGACCCTCAGCCTGAGTTTTTTCTTGTAGCCGTCGGCAACGAAGGCGACAAGTGTTTTTTGTGGACTTTCGGCCACCACCCTCAAGAATCCCGAAACCAGCACGCGGTCGCTTCGACGTTGGGGCGTGAGTGTGAGCCGATAGCGAAAACGACTTGTGCGGTAGTGCCGTCCTTCCAAAGTTACCGTTCCAATGCCCGTGCGCAAGGTCATCTCGGGTACCGTTAAAAAACCGTCGGCAAAGCGAAGGTTGCTCCCCGTAAATTCAAACGGAATGGAGCGCAAATATTTTTTACGGATAAGAAAGCCCAGTTTTTTTTGTACTTCGGCATGGTTGAAAACGCCGTCGGCCACGGAAAAGTCAATGTCGAGACGGACGTTTTTGAGCTCGGTTTTCAAATTTTCCGCAATGCGGGTGATAAGCGTGGCATTGCCGCTGAGTTTGCCATCGAGTTCGGCCGTGTCGAAAAACGAGGATTGGGCCGCTTTTTTCGTCAAAATTGCTTTGAGAGAGTCGTTGTCGGCGGCGGCGATGGCCAACGAATCGTGTAAAGCCGTAAAGTCGTCCAACATCTCCAAAGCCCTTTTCACGCCGACGGAACGCAGTTTTAAGTTGGCGAAAACGTCGAGCGAGTCGCCGTCGAAAATTCTGCCGGCAAAGCCGAGTTTTCCGCCCGCGAAATCCATTTCGGCTTTGTGGATGTTGGCCAAACGATTGACGACCGACGTTTCGACGACGGCGTTGTCGAAAATCAGGCCGTCGAAATCGATTTGCCCGATGTGGGCGTCGGCACGAATGTCGGAAAGTTCGGGAAGGGAGAACTTGCGTTCGGGACGGTCGCGCCGGGCCAAAATTTCGTTGGCTCGGAGCGTGTCGGCACGCAAAAATACGTCGGCGACGAGCGGTCTGTCGGCCAGAACGTAGCTTAAAAAATCTTTGAGCCGTCCGGTAACCTCGAAGCGGGTACTTTCGAGCCGGCCCGTCACTTCACGGATGTAAATACCCGTCGAGTCGTAAACCGTTACGGCGTTGAGGTCTTGCAATCTTAGGTTTTGGGGGCCGAAGGTTAGCGCGCCGTCGGAAAGGCGAAAATCGCCGTAGACGTGGGAAACGTTGTCGGCAAATTTTAGGGGGTCGGCGAGGTCGTCCAAGCGGCCGGCGGCGTTGAGACTGAAGCCGACCATGCCCGCCACCTCGCGTGCCCACGCCACTTTGAGCAGTTCCATGACGATGGCCAGTTCGATTTCCGTGCTTAGATGCGCCTCAACGTCTTTTTTGTCCGTTCCCGAAAGGGCTACCCGCCCCAACAAAGGATACCCCGCCAAATAACCGTGAATCGAATCGAGAACGACGACGCTGTTTTTAAAGTCTGCAAGGTGGCGGCCGTCGAATTTTGCGGCTAGTCCGAGGCTGTCAAACTGTATTTTGGTGTTTTGACGAAAAATTTCGAAATCGCGAAGTTCAAGACGGAGATTGGCTTTGGGGGCGGGTAAAGAATCGGGGGTGTCGACGTCGGGCCGGGGCCGACGAAACGCGTAAGGTTTTTCCACCTTTTTATCGGATTTTTTCGCGGCGCGATTTTCAACCCGCCCCGAAAAAACAATTTGCCCCGACAAGGACATCGTTCCTTTGCGTTCTTTTTCTTCGTTGTCTTTGGCCATGCCCAGTTCGTCGACGAGCCGGTCGACGTCGGCGGTGGTAACGAAGGCGTGGGCGCGGTATTCGTTCCATGCGTTGGTTTGTACGTCGAAGGCCAGCGAAAGCGTGTCGCCGGGGCGCCGAATTTGGAAGTTGTCGCAGGTCAAACGTCCGTCTTTGAGCCGAACGACGGCTCTTAATTTATCGAAAACCGCGTCGTGGTAACGAAAACCGTCGTATACGACGATAAGATGGACGTCGGCGTGGGGGAGTTGCAGCCCGGCAAGGGGATGGGGGCGGGAAGGGGCGTTGCTTGTCGGCGCGCGCTGCAGGGCCGACAAAAACTCGTCAAGGTCGAACTCCGTTCCGGAAACGACCAAATCGGCCTTGGGCGTGGAATAGTGGCCCGTTGCCACCTCGATAAAGTTCGGCACATAGCCCGAAAGTTTGAACGGTTGGTCGTTGACGAATCCGGAGACGAGCGGTACGGAAAGGTGGCGCTCGAAGAGCTTGAGCGTACCGTTGAGCGCTTCGAAGCGGAGGGGGGGCAAAGGCAAAAAAACGTCCGCGAGGCGCACCGTTCCTTCGTATTCGGCTTTGTGGCGGAGGTTGCGGTCGGCCATGTCGTGGGCGTAGCCTTTGATTTTGACGTCGACGAAAGCGCTTCCGTGTATGGCTAGGGGCAAAGAGGCGTTCAAGAAGCGTGCCGCGCCGTCCAAGTCTATTTCCCCTTTCAAGCCCGCCTCGACGAACGGGTCGTTCAAACGCGTGAGGCGGACAAAACCCGAAAAAGGCTTGCCGCGTAAACTGCCGCGTACGTTTTCGACGTTGAAGGCCGTGGTGGTAACCCGGTTTTCGGCGCCGTTGCTAAAACTGCCGGAAAGCTCGAGGTTTTCGACTTTTGTGCCCGTGTACTTGTTGCGAACGGCGGCGTTTTGGGCCGTAAAACGCAACTCGAAATGGGGATTGACGTGGTCGTCGTCGGCGCCGTTCAAAGAACCGCAGGCGTCGATACGGCCCGTGGCGTCGAAACGCCGAGGACGTTTTTCGGGAATAAACGCGAAAAGCCCGTGCAAATCCCCGTTGACAACGTCGAAGGCCAAATTATAGTCTTTGTTCGGACCGACGGACATATCGCCGTAGAGTTTGACGTCAATACCCGGCACGCTTACGGTTGCGTCGTTGAAGTACAAGCGTTTGGTGGGTTTGTCGACCCAAAAATCCAAATTTCCGGCGACCGTCCTGTCCTCAAAAATTGAAAAACGTCCGAAATCCAAACGCTTGGTTACGCCCCGGGTGTGTGCCGTCACGTCTATCGAACGCCGAAAACTGCGAAGTTCGAAGTTCGTCGAATCCAAAAACAGTTCGTAAGTTCGTTCGACGAAGTCGTTTCGGTATTTGACGCGGCATTTTTTTACTTCGATTTCGGTCAAATGCACGAGGTCGGGGGCTTTGGTACGCAGGGGGTCGAAGGGGCGGAAAAGTTGAAAGTTTTTGACGCGCGACGAATCGACGTGCAAATAGACCGTGGCGTTTTCGGCGTAAATTTTTTCGATTTTTTTGACCTTTTGACCGATGATGCGCAAGAGGTTGAAACGGACGGCGCCTTTTTTTACAAAAAAGACGTGGGACGGCGCCTTGGCGTTGGTGCCTTGCACCGTGAAGTCGCGTACCTTTGCTTCAAGCGTGGGAAAAGGGGCGGCCAAGCGCACCGATTCGACGCGCACGCGCACCGGCGAACGAAAAACGTCGGTCAGCAACTTTTCGGCCAACGGTTCCTTGGCCCAATTCCACAACGACTTGCCTCCCGCCGCCACAAGCACAAGGGTCAGCGCCCCCGCTACCGAACGCAAGATTTTTCTTTTTTGCATGGTTTTTGAGGCGAAAGTCGGCGCTCAACGTTTTTTTGTCAAAAGTGGATGCTTTCCATAATGACGGCGACGGCGTGAATCAAAAGGCCCACCGTCCCGCCGACCAACGTGCCGTTGATACGGATGTATTGCAGGTCTTTGCCGACGTAAAGTTCGAGTTTGTTGGTCAGCGTTTGGCGGTCCCATTTTTGAATGGTGTTGGAGATGAGGTTGCCGATTTCGTGTCGGTTTTTGCTGACCACGTCAATCAATGCGGTGTAAATCCAATTGGTGATGCGGTTTCTCATGTTTTCGTCGCGGATGAGGTTGTTGAAAAACGTGTAGAAACCCGCTTGAATTTGTTTTTGCAAAGGGGAATCGTGGTCGGCGAGGTTGTTGAGAATATAGTTTTTGAGGTCGGTCCAGACGCGCTGCAAGTATTGTTGGACCACGGGATTGTCCAACATTTCGTTTTTGAGTTTGGCGATTCTTTCGTGGTATTCGGGGGAGGTTTTGAGGTTGTGAATAAACTGTTCGGTGGCGGCCAAAAAGCGTTTTCGGAGCGGATGGTTGGGGTCGTTGGTCATTTCCCAGAACGCCTCTTCGGTTTGGGTCATGACTTTGGTATAAACGCGGTTGCGTACGAAGTCGGGGACGAACCACGGGCTTTCTTCGCGTATTTTTTTGCGGATGTCGGCTTTGTTCTCTTCGAGCATGCGTTCGGCGATTTTGATGAGTTCGTCGAAGAGTTCTTGATGTTTGTTGTTGGCGGTGAGGAGGCTGAGCAGGTTGCCGGCGGCGAGGGCGAGGTCGTGGGGTTGGACGTTGGCCGCGAGGTTGTTTTCGATAAAGTTTTTGACTTGTTCGTCGTCGAGCGCGTCGAGAATCGAGGGAATGAACGAGGCGATTTGTCTGGAGACTTTGGCGCTGTTTTCGGGGTTGGCGAGCCATTCCTCGGCTTTTTGAAGCAGGGCCATGCTTTTGAGTTTTTCTTCGAGGGCTTCTTGGGTCAAAAAGTTGTTTTGGATAAAGTTGCCCAGACTTCGGCCGATGGCGTCTTTTTTGTTGGGAATAATGGCGGTATGGGGGATGGGAATGCCGAAGGGATGCCGAAAAAGGGCGGTTACGGCGAACCAGTCGGCGATGCCGCCGACCATCGCCGCCTCCGCGAACGAGCGGATGAAATTCATCCACGGCTTGGTTTGGGGAAACATCGAAACGACAAGCGTCGAGGTCAAAAAGAGGAGCGTCATGAACACCAGCAGTCCCGTAGCCAAGGTTCGCATTTTGGTCAGCGTGCGGCGTTGCTCGATTTCGGCGTGGGTCGGCGTTGGGGTGGAGGGCGGGACGGCGGGCGGCGGGGAGGGCAGGGCCAACGGCGCCACATCGGTTTGCAACGTTTGTTTTTGCGTATCTTGTTCGATTTCTGCCGTTTGCGTGTTCATGTAGGGATATCGTTTGTTGGCAAGGCGGCGGGCAAACGCGGCCTTGCGTGTATTTGGATTACAAATATAAGGCTTTGGGACAAATTGTCAAAACTTATGCGGGCAAACCGTTCCGCAATCCGCGGCTTTGTGTGCTGTTCGGCGCCTAGAAGTCGGGACGACGCACGCCCGAAGTGGCAAAAACTCGCAAAAAAACGGTCGTTTCTTTACCGCCGCGACCGCCCGTACCGCATGGGACGCCCGGTTTTTTCTTTGAATCCCGTCCGTTTCCGAGTCTGTATTTGGGCGTAAGCCGAAAAAAATTAAAACGACGGGCGTCGGGCTACAATTGCATCACTTCTTGCGGACTCAGGCCGGTGGTTTCGGCGATGAATTCGATATCGGCGCCTTTTTGTTTCATTTTTAGGGCGGTTTGGTAGAGGCTTTCTTTTTTTCCTTTTAGGTAGCCGTCGTTTTGGCCTTTTTGATAGCCGTCGTTTTGGCCTTTTTGATAGCCGTCGTTCTGGCCTTTTTGATAGCCGTCGTTTTGGCCTTTTTGATAACCGTCTTCGTATCCTTCTTCAATGAAGGCGCGATAAATGAATCGAAGCTCTTGTTTGCGGTCGGCGTTGGGGGCCGTACGTTCGAGTTCTTGGGTCAATTCCATGGTAAAATCGCGATAATCTTTCCTTAAAAGGACAAAGGCAAAGACGACCTCCGTCCAATAGCGCCATTCCTCGTTGGTGGTCAAGGCCTGCAAGACGTTTACGACGCCGCGAACCAAAAGGTTGCGCGGTACGACAAGACTCAGCACGGCAAACACCGCCGCCTCGGGAATGCCTTCGGCAAGCAATTCAAGCCCGTCCACTTTGCTCATGTCTATGACGGCGAGTCGGAAATCGTCGGGATAACCGCGAACAACGGTTTTGAGTCCCTGTGGGACGGGAGATAAAAAAATAAAGGCTTGGACAAAGAAATCGAGTTCGTCCGGCGGTTCGTTTTCGATTATCGTTCCTTTGTATCCCGCCGCCCGTGCCAGTTCGTCGCCTCGGGCGCGGGTTTGCACGTCCACGTGAAATCGTCCGCGTCCAATTTTTTCCGCCAATAAGACGTTTAAGAGTTCAAAAAGCAGGTCGCACACCCGCCTTCGCATGCTCATGCGCTCCAAAAATTCCCGGTTCAATTCCTTGCCGACTTCGGCCTTCACGCCCGTGCGTAAACGGTTGTAAAACCACTGTTTCAGGGCCACGACGACTATTTTCGAGTGTTTGTCGTAGTATTGCGCCTCTATTTTTCTCATTGCTCTTTTTAACGGCAAATATAGCAAAGCCGGCCAATGTTTGTTAGTGCGCCGAAGCGGAGGTGCGCGTCGGTTTGACGAGTTCGTCGATTTCCCATGCGCAGTCAAGCTTGAGTTCGCCGCTTTGGGTTCGGGTGAGGGCGGACAAATAAGCGCCGACCCCCAAGATTCGTCCCGCGTCCCGTGCCAACGCTCGAATGTACGTTCCTTTCGAGCATTCGACGACGACCCGTACCCGTTCCGGCGACGAAAAATCAAGAATTTCATGACGATAGACCGTTACGGGCCGGGGTTCGAGCCGTGGGTCGAGGCCTTTGCGGGCCAGTTCGTAGGCGCGTTTGCCGTTCTTTTTCAAGGCCGAAAACGCCGGGGGAAGTTGAAAGATTTCGCCGCAAAGTTGTGCAAGCGCCGCTTCGACGTCGGCGCGGGTTATATGTCGAACGTCGCAGACGTTTTCTTCGGGCGCGTCGGCGTCGTCGGTGGCGGTAACGGCCCCGAAGCGGTACGTCCCCTCATAGGTTTTTTTTTGTGCTTGCAGGGTTTCGACGAGTCGGGTGGCTTTGCCCGTGCAAAGCACGAGCAGACCGTCGGCCAAAGGGTCGAGCGTGCCGGCATGGCCGATTTTTGCCCGCCCGACGATGCGGCGAACTTTGGCCACCACGTCGAACGACGTCCATCCGACCGGCTTTTTTACCGGAATGACGTAACCCGTCGAGAAATCTTGGGGCAAAGCCTCGCCCGCCCGCACAACGTTCACGAAAAGAGTTCGCTTAGCGGGAAGGTTTGGTCGGAAACGAAGGCGCCGCGTTCGTTTTTGCGTACCGTGCCGCACTCGTTGTAAGGGTCGTGTTCGTAAAAAATGATTGTGCCGTATTCGGCGGCGCGGGCCATGTAACGCGCCCGCTCCTCCATCGAAACCAACGGTTCGATGTCGTAGCCCATGACGTAATTGACGGGAACGTGGCCGTAGGTCGGGCAAAGGTCGGCGGCGTAAAGAATTTCGTATTTTTCCGTCTGGATGAGCGCCACTTGTTGGCCCCGGCTGTGGCCGTGGACGGCTTCCAAACGCAAGAAAGGAAACAGCTGCGTCGCCCCGTCAATCAATACCAAGCGCTCTTTGAGCGGCAAAATGTTGTCTTGGAAAAAGCTCGCTTTTTCGCGGGCGTTGGGATGGTTGGCCGTTTCCCAATGCGACTTTTGCAAATATATCGTCGCGTTCGGGAAAACGAGTTCGATTTTTCCGTTGACGATTTCCGTTGCGCCGCCGCAATGGTCGAAATGCAGGTGGGTCAAAACGAGGTCGGTAACGTCGGCGGGGGAAAATCCCGCTTGGGCCAGCGACGTTTTGAGCGTGCTGTGTCGATGGTCGACCGCGTAGATTTCCGCAAATTTGTCGTTGTATTTATGTCCGAGGCCCGCGTCGATGAGAATGAGCCGGTCGTTTTCGGCAATAAGCAGGCAACGCATAGCCATGTCGATGCGGTTGAGCGCGTCGGCGGGGTTGGTTTTTTGCCATATCGTTTTGGGAACGACGCCGAACATCGCTCCGCCGTCCAACTTGAAACGGCCCGTTTCTATCGAATACAACTGCATGAAAGAATTGTGATTAAAGACGCCGTCCCGTTTGGCGAGGCGCGTCCGAACGGGCGCAAGTAAAGCAAAATTTTGTTCGAGTGCAAACGCTTTGCCGCCAAATCGTTTACGGCGAACGTGCGTGCCCAAACGTTCTTGCCCTTTGTCGTGTCGGTCGGCATTCGGCGCCTTTAATGTTTTTGGGGGTCGAAATTCGGTTTTCAAGTTTAATTTTTTCATTCCCGCGCCCCTTTTCCCGGAATTTGTCGGCCTTGCGTTCGCAATAAGGCGCCCGCCGCCGTACCAACGTTGGGCCATGGGGATAAAATATCCACCCGCGTTGGGCGAATTTATTTGTCCGTCGAACGAAAATTGTTTCGCCCGACGGACAAATTCCTTTAACTTTGCCGACTATAAAAGCTAGCTGGAATGAACGGTACGGAAATTGCCATCGTCATGGCGAAACAAGACGACATACGGGTCATGCGTGGTGCGGCGGAAGTGATGGACCAGTTTGGGTTGCCGTACGAGATGGAAATCTTGGATTTTCATCACAGCCCCGACCGCGTCGTCAACTACGCCAAACGCGCCCACACGCGTGGTATTCAAGTGATTATTGCGGGCGCAAGCGGTTCGGCCCAGCTGCCGGGCATTATCGCCAGCCTGACGCTTTTGCCCGTTATCGGCGTTCCCATCGAGGGCCACAATTCGATTGACGGGGTGGACGCCATTTATTCGATACTGCAATTGCCGCAAGGAGTGCCCGTGGCGACGATGGGCTTGAACGCCGCGGCCAACGCCGCTCTTTTCGCCCTCCAAATTTTGGCTTGCAAGCACCACAGTTATCACGACTTGGTCTACGCTTACAAGCTCAAAATGAAACAGCAGGCCGAGGCTTTGTCCGACAAGTTGGCCAAAATCGGCTACGAAGAATTTTTTGACATTCATAAGTAAACCTTAGGCATAAAATTTGCGTATATGTCTTAGAAATTAAACCCAAAAAGGCCATGACCGCACGAAAATATATGACGGCCGGAATACCGGCGGCGTCGGTGGCGGATAGGCCCCGATGGGCGCTCGACGAAATGCGTCGACGTCAATGTTCCTTTTTTCCCGTTTTCGACGAATACGACCATTACGCCGGCGTAACCTCGTCTTGGGATTTGGAACGCCACATTGCCGAAGGGCGGCAAGAAATTAGGCCGTTGAATGAAACGGCCGATTTACGCATCGCGGCCGGACGGCACGTCTTTGACGCGCTTGCCCTTGCCGTGCGCAATCATTTGCCTTTCGTACCCGTTTTTGACGACGAAACCAACGCTTACGAAGGCGCCATTACCGCCGAAGGATTTATGCGGTGTTTGTCGGACGTGGCCGCGGGCAGCGACCCCGGTACGCTTGTCGTCGTTCGTTCGCACCGGCGCGACTACACCCTTACCCGACTCGTCTCCATCGTCGAATCCCACGGTGGAAAGGTCCTTTACGTTCATCTTTCCCCCGCCGACGACGCCAACGAACTTTTCGTACACATTAAGTTTACTTACGCCGACGCCGACGTCGTGCTCATGAGCTTCGACCGTTTCGGCCTCGACGTCGAATACGTCGTCCGGGACGAGGGCTTGCGCAATCGCTCGCGCGACCACTACGACGCGCTCATGCGATTCCTTGAAGTCTGACAAAAGAACGCCGGCGAACCGTCGGCGTTCTTGATTTTCGGCCGAATGAATCTCGAAAAACTTCTCCAAACCCGCGCCCTTAATCCGTTAATCAAATTATGGCCGATGGGACGAAACTTTGCGTTTGCCAAATTGTTTAGTCGCCCGCGACGACGCTTTTGGTCGATACCTTGCGACGGACGCGTCTTTTACATATTAATTGCGCAAAGTTTTGTAAATTTGAGTCGGAAGAACGAAAAAAAATAAAAATATGTGGGTAGGGATATTGGCGACGGCGTATGGGTTGTTGAGTACGGCGTTGGCGCACGACGGCCGGGGGCCCGGGGTCGTGCCGGGTTTTTGTGAAAACAAGGGCCAATGGCGCGACGAGGTGCGTTTTCGCGTCGATTTACCCGCCTGCGGACGTCTTTTTTTGGAAAACGACGCGCTGACCTACGTCTTTTTACATCCCGACGACGTTGCCGCCCTTCATCCCCGTCCCGACGACGACAATCTCGTTTTGCGCGGCCATGCCTATCGCGTCCGGTTTTTGAACGCCCAAAACCCCATCGTTTCCTGCCGAAATCCACGTCCGGGATACGAAAATTTTTTTATCGGCGCCGATTCTTCCAAATGGGCGAGCGGCGTACGCACGTATGCCGCCGTTACCTATTCCGAACTCTGGCCCGGCGTCGATGTGGATTTTTACGTCGTCGAAGGCGGAATAAAATACGATTTTCGGCTTAAACCCGGGGCCGACCCCAACGTCGTACAATTGCGTTACGAAGGCACGGACGGCTTGGAAGACGACGAAACGACGCTTGGGGTGCGTACGAGCGTCGGCACGTTTTTTGAACGCGTCCCCCGGGCCTATTACGACGACGGCGGACGGCAAATCAACGTCCCTTGCGCTTACCGCGTCGCCGGCGACACCGTCGGTTTTGAAATTAGCCGTTCCCGCCCCGATTTGAACCTCGTCATCGACCCCGAGGTGGTGTTTGCGACCTATACGGGTTCGTTCGCCGACAACTGGGGCTTTACCGCCACTTACGACGACGCGGGCTACGCGTATTCGGGAGGTATCGTCAACGGCCCGGGTTATCCCGCTAGCACGGGGGCGTTTCAGGTGACGTTTGGCGGCGGCGTGGGCATTTACATTCAAATTCCGGGTGGCGGCGCTTACATGGCCAGCGAAGATTCGAGTTTGTACTACGAAAGCGACGCGGCGATTATCAAGTTTTCTCCCGACGGCGCCCAACGCATCTGGGCCACGTACCTCGGCGGTTCGCTCAACGACCAACCCCACTCCATGATGGTCGACGGCGCGGGCAGGCTTTACGTCATGGGCGCCACCCGTTCCAACAACTTTCCCGTTACCGCCGGCGCCTTTCAACCCAACAACCGGGGCAATATCGATATGTTCGTTGCGTGTTTGAACGCCAACGCTACGGCGCTCGTCGCCTCGACGTACGTCGGCGGCGGCGACAACGACGGCGTCAATCAAAAACCCCAATCCCTCAATCCCCTGCATTATTTTTACGCCGACGACGCCCGCGGCGAAATCCTGCTCAACGGTGCGGGCGAGGTCTTCGTCGTTTCGAGCACCAAAAGCACGAACTTTCCCGTTACCCCCGGCGCCTTCCAAACAACGTTCGGCGGCCGTCAGGACGGCGTGGTCTTCAAGCTCTCCGCCGACCTCACGACCATGCTTTGGGGTTCGTACATGGGGGGAAATCGTTTCGATGCGGGATATTCGATAAAAATCGCGCCCAACGGTACGATTTACGTCGTCGGCGGTACCAACAGTCCCAATTTTCCCGTTGGAACGGGCGGGCTCAACCCCAACTACCTCGGCGGCGACGCCGACGGCTTCATCCTCAACATCGCCGCCAACGGTTCGCAAATCATTCGCGGAACCCACGTCGGCACCGACCGTTACGACCAAACCCATTACATCGACCTCGACTTCAACGGCAACGTCTACGTTACCGGACAATCCAACGGCAATTACCCCGTCGTTAACGCCACCTATTTCATTCCCAATTCGGGTCAATACATCACCAAGTTCAATGCCGCGCTCAACGCCGTTGTTTGGTCGACGACCTTCGGCGACAACAACCCCGACATCGACATTACCACCACCGCGTTTTTGGTCGACCAATGCGAAAACGTTTACGTTTCGGGTTGGGGTTCGTCGGCGCCGGGGTTGAATTCGGGTTCGACCTTCGGTTTGCCCGTTTCGCCCGACGCCTACCGTTCGACGACCAACGGCTCCGATTTTTATCTCTTTATTTTGGAGCGCGACGCGACCAACTTGTATTATGCGACGTTTTTCGGCGGTACGGTGTCCGCCGACCACGTCGACGGGGGAACGAGCCGGTTCGACAAACGCGGCGTGGTCTATCAAGCGATTTGCGGTTCTTGCGGCGGCTACGACGACATCCCCACCACGCCCGGCGCCTTCTCCTCCCAGAACAACAGCAACAACTGCAACAACGCCGTCGTCAAGTTTCGTATCGACCTCATCAACCCGACGCTCGCCCAGTACGTTTTCGACGTCGAATCCAATCAGGGGTGCGCCCCCTACACCGTTCAATTTACCAATCAATCCGTCAATGCAACGGAGTTTTTGTGGGACTTCGGAGACGGGAACACCAGTACGGTCTTTGAACCGACGCACACGTTTGCGAACCCCGGCGTTTATACGGTGCGCCTACGGGCGGCGAATCCGGGTTTGTGTAACATGAGCGACGAAACCACCCGCGTTATTCACGTCTATGCCCGCACCGAACCCGATTTCGAGGTTACGGTTACGCCCTGCGGCCAAGACGCGCAATTCCTAAACCTTACTCAAAACGGTACCAGCTATCTTTGGCGTTTCGGCGACGGTACAAACTCCACGCTCCAAGAGCCCGGTACGCACGTTTATCCCGGTTTTGGCGAATACGTCGTTACGCTTGTCGTCAATCCCGATTCGCCGTGTTCGGACTCGGTGCGCAAGACGGTGCGTTTGGGGGCGCCGGGCGAAATGAGCTTCGCCGTCGAACAACTTGAATGCGAAACGACGCTGGGTTTCAACGGCACGGCGGCCCCCGGCGTGCAGGTGCGTTGGGAATTTGGCGACGGTACCCCCCCCGTACCCGGCGTCTTTTCCACAAACCACACCTTCCCCGGCCCCGGAACCTACCTCGTACGTTTTATCGGCCAAATCGGCGCCGACGCGCAATGCGCCGACACCGTCGCTCAAAACGTTACCATTCGTCCGCCGTCGGTGGCCGCTTTTGCCGAATATCCTTGGGTTTGTCAGCGGGCCGCGTCTTTTGTTTTCACCGGAAGCATGGCTTCGACCTACTTTTGGGACGTGGGCGACGGCACGACCTACGATTTTTCCAACCCCTTCCTGCACACGTATCTTTTGCCCGGAAACTATACCGTAACGTTGATAACCGATGCCGGAACGGCTTGCGCCGACACCGCCGTGCAAGTCGTTTCCATTCCGCCTTTGCCAAGAGCCGCCTTTGAAAAAATCGCCCTTCCCTGCGAAACGACCGTGCGTTTCCAAAACCAAAGCACGGGACAAACGTTTTGGTGGGACTTTGGCGACGGAACGACGAGTTATGAAGCCGAGCCGACGCACGAATATCCCGGCGCCGGCATTTATATGGTGCGCCTGATTGCCGAACCCGACGGAGACTGTCCCGACGCGACGGAAAAGTTGGTGGTCGTAACTCCCCCGGGACGGGCGGATTTTTGGGCGCCCGAGGTGAGTTGTAAGCGTGAAATCGGTTTTTGGAGCGTTTCCGCGAACGCGTTTTCGTATCGTTGGGATTTTGGCGACGGCAACGGCGCCTACGGTCCTTATCCCGAACACACGTATCCTGTTCCCGGAACGTATACCGTAACCTTGTGGGTGAACGAAGGCACCCCCTGCGCCGATTCGATACAAAAAACCGTTACCGTTTTGGCGCCCGCCAAAGCCGATTTCGACCTCCAAACCCGACCCTGCGATTTGCGGGTGGCGTGTTTCGACCGCAGCGTCGGCGGCCAAGAACGCGTTTGGACCACCGACGACGGACAAACCTCGCTCGAACCCAATCCCGTTTTTCAATTTCCCGCCGAAGGAACCTACCGCATCACCTTGACCCTCAATCCGTCTTCGCCTTGTCCGGCCGTTAAGGATAAATGGGTTTACGTCGATGCGCCCCCCACCGCCGAACTTCTTTCCTCGCCCGTTGTCTGCGAATTCAACCCGTCGTTGACGTTCCTGCTCAACAAAACCAATACGGTGCGTTACCGCGTCGGCGCCATCGACCAAACGATAACCTCGCCGCCGTCGCCGTGGACGATAAATTTAACCTTTGACGCTCCGGGCGACCATCTCTTGACCCTCGAACTCGACTCCGGCCAATCGTGCGATACAACGATAACTTATACGATAACGATACCGACGCCCGCCGGCGCGGCGGCGGACGTCGGCGTCGAAGCATGTTCGTACACCGCGTATTTTTCATCGGCACGCAGCCGCAACGCCCGGGAGGTTTTGTGGATTATCGAACCCGGATTGACCGACCGTCGCCCCAATTTTTCCCATACTTTCAACGAAAAAGGCGAATATCGGGCGGCGCTGGTCGTCAATCCCGACACGCCCTGTCCCGATACGGCCTATGCGACGTTCCGAATCGGCAGGTTGTTTACCGTCGATTTTGCGACCGAACAGACGGCGTGCGGCGGTATGGCCGTCATCAACAACCTTTCCCCGCCCGAACTCAATTATCTTTGGGATTTTGGCGACGGCACGACAAGTACGGAATTTTCGCCCACTCACCGCTACAACGCCGTCGGAACTTACACCATCGCCTTGACGGCGGAAAAAGCAACGGGTTGCGAAACGACGGTTGAGAAAACGGTCTTTGTGCCGCCGTCGGTGGATGCGGCTTTTAGGGTCCGTCCCGAGATTTGCGGGCCCACGCTCACCTTCGAAAATCTGACGCAAGGGCCGATTGCGAGTGTATTTTGGGATTTTGGCGACGGTTCCTTCGGCGACCAAAAAGGCGCGTTTGAAAAGAGCTATTCCAAAGAAGGGAGGTATACGGTGGTCATGCGCGTCCGCGACGTCTACGGCTGCGAATATTCCGCCGACACCACTTTTGTTTTCGACCCCTTGGGGGAAAAATATCTGCGCATTCCCAACGTTTTCACGCCCAACAACGACGGCCTCAACGACTGTTTTGAAATCAAAGCCGCCCGGCCCGATTGTTTTGAATACGTGGAGATTTACGACCGTTGGGGCATTCGCACTTTTCGTTCGACGGAGTTCGACCGGTGTTGGGACGGCACGTTCATGGGCAAGGCCGTGCCGGAGGGCGCCTACGTCTACGTGGTGCGCGTCGGCGATTTTTGGCGCGTCGGAACCGTAACCGTCATACGTTAGATTTCCGAGTGCAAACGCAAGTCAAAACGTGGCGGGCCTTTGCCTCGTTTGTTTTAAGCATGTAGCGGGCTTGGCTTTTTAAATATCGTAAGGGTTTGGCAAGTTTCGAAGCGAATATCGAACGACGATTACGTTCGGATTTTTTACGGCGGGCTAAAATTTTGCTTGTATTCGGAAAACGAACTAAGGTGGGGGGGCGAAAAAAAAGCGGCGAGGGGTGGGGGCAAATCGAAAACGGCGGCGTAATTTTGTCCCGTATTTTGACGCGACATGGAGGGAAAATTCTTTTTGCTCGATACGATGGCGCTTGTTTTTCGGGCGCACTTCGCGTTTATTTCCAATCCTCGTCGCACGTCGTCGGGCATGAACACGTCGGCCGCCTACGGTTTTATCACCACGGTTTTCGACGTGATTCAAAGCGAAAATCCGGAATATTTGTGCGCGGCGCTCGAGTCGCCGGGGCCTACGTTTCGTCACGAAATTTTGCCCGACTACAAGGGTCACCGTCAAGAAACGCCCGAGGACATCGTTACGGGCGTGCCCTACGTGTTGCGTTTTTTGGAGGCCATGCGCATTCCGGCGCCGTTCGTGGACGGCTTCGAGGCCGACGACGTAATCGGAACGTTGGCGGCGGCGGCGGCCGACGCCGGTCTTACCGCCTATCTCATGACCCCCGACAAAGACTACGCCCAACTCGTTCGTCCCGGCGTGTTTATGTACCGGCCCGCGTCGGGTAAAAAGCCCAAGGCCGTTTTGGACGCCGAAGGGGTCAAAAACGAATACGGCGTCGAACCCCGATTCATTCCCGATTGGCTGGCGCTCATGGGCGACGCCGCCGACAACATCCCCGGCGTGCCGGGCGTCGGCGAAAAGACCGCCGTCAAACTCGTTTCCGCCTACGGCGACCTCGAATCCGTACTCGAAAACGCCCCCAAAGGTAAACTCGTCGGTCCGAAAATCATTGAAAGCCTTGGCGCCCATGCCGAACTTTGCCGCAAAGGACGCTATCTGAACGTGATTCGTACCGACGTTCCCGTCGAAAAAAACTTGGAAAATTACCGTCGCCACCCCCCCGATTTCGACGCGCTTTTAAATCTTTTCCGGGAATTGGAAATCAAGACGTTGGCGGCGAAGGTCGAGGCCATGCGCGGGCCGTCGCTTTTTTCCGTTCCCGTTTCGGCCTCCGTATCGCCGCCGCTCGTTTCAGACCCCCTCCCGCCACCCCGGACGCTCGACGACGTGCCGCACGACTATCGCGTTTGCGACGACGACGAGGCGATAGTCGCACTCGTTTCGGAACTTTCGGGCGTCGAACGTTTTTGTTTCGACACCGAAACGACGGGCCTCGACCCCATGACGGCGCAAATTGTTGGTTTGTCCTTGTGTGCCGAGCCGGGCAAAGCGTATTTCGTGCCGTTTGCCCCCGACCCCGAACTTGCCGCCGCCCGTCTAAAAAAATTTCAACCTCTTTTTTCCGACCCGAACAAGGAAAAAATTGCCCAAAACCTCAAATACGACCTTCACATTTTGGCCAATTACGGCGTAAGCGTTTCACCTCCGTATTTTGACACGATGTTGGCGCATTACGTTTGTCATTCGACGGCCCGGCACAACATGGACGCGCTCGCCCAAAATTACCTCAATTATCGTCCGATAACTTTTGAGGAATTGGTGGGCGGGGCGAAAAACAAAAAGAACGCCGATCTGCGGGCTTTGCCCTTGGAACGATTGTCGCGCTACGCCTGCGAAGACGCCGACGTAACCTTTCGACTCGCCGCGCCGCTCAAAAAAGAGGTGCGCGACTTCGCCGTCGAAAAAGTGTTGTACGAGGTGGAAATGCCTTTGGTGGCCGTTTTGATGCAAATGGAACGATGCGGCGTGGCCATAGACGCGGAGTTTTTGCGCGACTATTCGTTGGAGCTGACGAAGGATTTGGAGCGGCTGAGCGCCGAAATACAGCGGATTGCGGGCGTGGAGTTCAACGTCAATTCGCCGCGTCAGTTGGGCGAAATCTTGTTTACGCGCATGAAAATCGCGGCGGGAAAAAAGACGGCGACGGGGCAATATTCGACGGACGAGGCGACGTTGGCGGCGTTGGCGGCGCAGGGACACGAATTGCCGGCGCGGGTCTTGGAATACCGTGAAATATCCAAACTCAAATCGACGTACGTGGACGCTTTGCCGACGATGGTTCATCCCCGTACGGGCCGGGTGCACACCGACTACAACCAAGCCGTGGCGGCCACGGGTCGATTGAGTTCCAACAATCCCAATCTTCAAAACATCCCCATACGCACCGAACGGGGCAAGGAGGTGCGCAAGGCGTTCGTCGCTCCGGCCGGAAAGTCGATTGTTTCCGCCGACTATTCCCAAATCGAGTTGCGCATCATGGCGGAAATGAGCGGGGACGAAAACATGATTTCGGCGTTTAAGGCGGGGGCGGACATTCACCGGGCGACGGCGGCGCGGATATTCGGCGTGGCGCCCGAGGCCGTGGACGCGGAGATGCGTCGCAAGGCCAAGACCGTCAATTTCGGCATTATTTACGGCATGTCGGCTTTTGGTTTGGCCGACCGATTGGGTATTTCGCGTACCGAGGCCAAACAAATCATCGAGAGTTATTTTGCGCAGTACCCCGGAATCAAAAGATACATGAGCGCTTGCGTCGAAAAGGCGCGTGTCGAGGGTGCGGCGCGGACGTTGTTGGGGCGGGCGCACCGGCTTCCCGATTTGTCGTCGGCCAACCATACCGTTCGTTCCAACGCCGAGCGCAACGCCATCAACACGCCCATTCAGGGTTCGGCGGCCGATTTGATTAAGTTGGCCATGGTGCGCATCGCCAAACGACTCGAGAACATGGAAGCCAAAATGATTATGCAGGTACACGACGAATTGGTCTTCGAGGTTCCGGAGGGCGAGGTGGAGCGTTTGCGTGCGCTGGCGGTCGAAGAGATGTCGGGTGCGTTGCCGGGTCTGAAAACGCCCATTGTTGTGGAAACGGGGGTGGGAAAAAATTGGTTGGAGGCGCATTGACGGCGATGGCTGGGCTATTTTGGGCTTTGATTTTTTCGGTTTACGGCCAGCATTTGCGTCCGGGGGCGTGGGGTATGGAGCCGGCCGAAAATCTGAACGGGCCGTGGAAAACGTCCGACGGCGGCGAGCGCGTTGTGCCGTTTCGTCCCGACGGCGCGGCGCCCTTGGTTTTGTCCCGACGCATTTATTGGGACGCCGTACCGACGGACACCTTGTATTTGTATCGTGAAGGGGCGGGCTGGCGCTGCGAAACGTTCGTGAACGACCGGTTGATTTCGGTGTCCGAGCGGCCGTTTGGGGAGACGCTGGACGCGCTGGCGCCGTCGTTTTGGCGGCGCGGCGACAACGAAATCCGCCTGCGACTAACGGCCGGGGATAAGGATGCCACCGACGGTCGCGACGCTTTTCCGCCGCCGTTTGCGGGCGTTCACGCGCCCGTGTACCTTCTGAAAAAAACGTCGCCGCGCGACACCCTTGCATCGGATACGCTTGGGCCGCAAAAAACGCTCTTGCCGCCGTTTTCGCACCCTCGATTGTGTTCCTGCGATACGACGATGTGGTTTATGCCTTTTGTCTCCGCGGCGGAGGCCTTGTATTCGCCGTTTGAATTTGAGGTCGAACTCAAACGTATGTTGGGGGTTTTGCCCGGTTTGCGCAGCGCCCGGGGGCTGATTGAGGATAAGTTTGGACGTTGGCACGCCGAAGATACGTTGTGGCGGCGGCTCGTGGCCGACTCGATTCGTTGGGCCAACGATTGGGCTTGGCGTTATTATCTTTGGCAACAAGGGGATACGACGGTGGAGTCGCCGTGGCCGGTGGATTCGTCGGGGTTGGTTTTTCCGTCGCGTTCGGCGCCTCGTACGGCGCCGTGGGAGCGGAGCGAGTTTTTTGACGAGCATTACGGTACGGCGGGGGTGTATTTTCCCGTGCTTCCGCCGATGTCGTATTTGGAAATCATGGGTCGTTACGGGGTGTGCATGGCCGTCAGACCGGGCCGTTGGAACGCGTCGTGGCGACGCTATGCGTCGGTGTTGGGGGTGGCGCCGTCGGCGTGGCACGACCAAAGCATGTCGCGGACGTTGGCTTACGGCGTCTTTGAGCCGGCGTCGGTACGGGAGGTGGGGGCGTTTTCGTATTTGGTGGTGGGGTTGATATTGTCGACCTTGCTTTGGGCGGCGTTGTGGAAGCTTTTCGACCCGACGACGTTTCGGCTGTTGAACGCCGTCGGGGGGACGAATCGAAAGTTGGCCGAGGCTCAGAAGGAAAGCGGGGCGTTGCGGGGGCCGATGTTTTATGTTTTGCCGGCGCTGCGTTCGTGGCTTTTGGCGGCGATGGCGACGTTTTTGTTGTCGGGTTTGTGGATGCGGGGTTTGCCGGCGTACGATTTTTGGCACCAGACGGCGTTGTGGGAGGGATTGCACCGGTATGCGGCGCGTCCCGTTGCGTTGTTTGTGCGCTTATGGGGGGTGATTTTGACGTTCCAAGTGGCGAAATGGCTGTTTTTGTCGTTTTTGGAGGGGATATATCGTCGTCGGTCGATAGGTGCGCGCTGGATGAGCGTCGAGGCGGTGGCGGACTTTCCGGGTTTGTGGGTGGCGGCGGGAGCGGCGGCGCTCTGGGCCTTGATACCGGGTTCGGAGTCGCGCTTGGCGACGTTGATTTTGGCGACGACGGGCATGGTTTTTTGGGTGCGGTGGCGGGTTTTGTGGAACGGCGGCGGGCCGGCGCTCAAGGCGCCCCCGTTGATAATTTTTTTGTATCTTTGCGCCACCGAAGCCCTGCCCATTTTCCTTGTGTTCGCTTGACGAAGGCGAGGCGTTTCGTATACGCAAGTTATGGAAGTCAAAACGGAGAAAGAAACCGATGGCGCGGCCAAAGCGCCGAAACGCGCCGGAAGCCGTAAAAAGACCGCTCCGGAAAGCGTTGGCTCGGCCGCGAACGCAAACGTTGCCTCCACCGTCCGACTTCTGCCGACGGAAATCCGTCGCCTGCTCATCACTCACGCCCCCCCCGCCGACGAGGCCCTGTCGCCCTACCTTATCCTTAAAAAAAATTGGGGTATAGAAATCGAGTATTTCAATCTTTTCAAAATCGAGGGTTGTTCGGTGCATGAATTTCGCAAGCAGAGCATCAACCTACTGGCGTATCGGGCGATTATTTTCACGAGCAAGCACGCCGTCGACCACTTTTTTCGCATTTGCAAGGAGCTGAGAATCGAAATGCCCCCGGAAACCAAGTATTTTTGCGCCACCGACGTTGTTTCAAAGTACTTGCACAAATATATCGTCATCCGAAAACGCAAGTTGTTTGTCGCCCAAAACGGACTCAAAGACCTTTACGATTTGATAAAAAAACATAACAAAGAAACGTTTTTTTTCCCCGGCGGCCCTGAAACTTCGCGCTCGGAGGTGTGCGAATACATGGATAAATCGAATTTCAAATACAAAGTGGGGGTGATGTACCAGACGGTGGTCGAGGATTTGTCGAAGCTCAAAGACAAGCGATACGATATGGTTTGCTTTTTTTCTTCGGCGGGGGTGGAGGCGTTCAAGTCGCGCTTGCCGGACTTTGACTTTTCGAGGACGTTGGTGGGGGTGTTCGGCGCCAACAGCGAACAGGCGGCGTTGGCGGCGGGTATGCGGGTGGACGTGCCTGCACCGAGGCCCGACGTTCCGTCGATGACCAACGCCATTGAGTTGTTTTTGAAAAAAAATTATCCGGAACAGTATAAATCCGGTTAGTTTCTCGGGGTCGCAAACAAAAGTTGAAAAAAAAAATTCGGCAAGATGAGGTATTTTGTAAAAATGTTTGCAACTTTGCCGGCGACTACGGAACCCGTCAAACGAAGGGGCGAAGCGTGGAAAAACAAGACGCCTGTCGTTTGGCAAGCGTCGAAACAAAATATTTGCTAAATTTGGCACGGTAAAACGACGAGTGCAGATGAGGTTAAGTGTACGCTTGATAGCGTTGGGACTTACAACCATATGGGGTGCGACGCGGGTAGCTGCTCAGCAGGATCCGCAGTTCAGCCTTTATATGTTTAATCAGCAGGTTCTCAATCCGGCATATTGCGGTGCGCCCCGTGCGCCACAAATTATTGCGGGTGGGCGTTCGCAGTGGATTGGCATCGACGGCCAGCCGAACACCGTTACCCTCAGCGGAAATATGCCCGTGGACTTTTTGCGCGGCGGTGTGGGCTTGCACATTCTGCACGACCGTATCGGGCCGTTCAACGCCACCGGGGTCAAGTTGGCTTATGCTTTTCGTCAGCCGATTGGCAAGCAGGGCGTGGCCATTCAAATAGGAATTTCGCCGGGGTTTTTCTTCCGCAATTTGGATGGAACGGGTTGGCGGCCGCCCGAAACCTATGCCGACGACGTTATTCAGCGCGTTACGGGCTTGATTAGCGCCAACAACTTCGACCTCGACTTCGGCGTTTTTCTCCACAAGGCCCCGATGACCGAACGCGAAAACGGCGACAAGTTCTGGGTCGGATTTTCGGCCAACCACTTGACCAACCCTCGTTTGAAAAATTTTGGCCCTAATTTTGAAATACTTCCTTCGTTCAACATCACCGGCGGCTATCGCTTCTTGGACGGCCCGATAAGCGTCGTTCCCAGCGCGTTCCTGAAGTTTGTGGGCAACCAATTTCAGTTCGACGTCAACGCCAACGTTCACGTCAGGCCGATGGTCTTCGGTTTGGGATATCGCGGGTTGATGAACACCGAGTCGATTATCGGCATCGTGGGTTTTCACGCGAGCCAACGGCTTTTCTTCGCCTATTCCTACGATTTTTTGATTTCCGCGTTGGGTCAGGCGTCGAGCGGCTCCCACGAATTGGTTTTAACCTACACCTTCCCGCGCGTGTTCAAATACTATCCTTTGGACTTGGATACGAAACACAAGCCCATGGTTCGGTAGGTGAAAATTTGGGGAAAAATAATATAAGAAATTTGCCCAATCTTACGTTATAAATGCGTAATTTCGCCCTTGCGTTCATTACGACGGGTGAACGGCGGTTGAAAAATCAACAACCTTATTAAAATAGACTCATTATTTCTATAAAAAGTATGAAGCGTACTACCCTTTGGAGTCTCCTGCTCCTTTTCGTGGCGGCGGGATGCGGCTTGGTGGGACAACAAACCGGCAAGAACGGCGAACTGACCGGGGTGATGAAGCGTCCGGCTTGGGACAACCCCAATCCCTTGGGAATGGTCCCCATCCCCGCCGGGAGTTTTCACATGGGGCAAAACGATCAAGACGTTACTTACTCGCAAATCGCCCACAATCGCCAAATCACCATGTCGGGCTTCTACATGGACGAAACGGAGATTGAAAACAACGAGTACCGGCAGTTCGTGAACTTCATGGTCGACAACGGCTCCCAGCCTTTGAATTCCAACACCTCCGACAGTTACATCACCTACATTTCCGACTATCTTAAAGCCAACTACGACAAGGAAATGGGCACCTCGCCCGAGGAGGTCAAAAACTTCGTTTATCCCGACACCTTGGTCTGGATTCGCGACTTTACTTACGCCTACAACGAGCCGTTAACCGAAAACTATTACTGGCACCCGGCTTTCGACAAATATCCCGTTGTCGGTACGGATTGGTATCAAGCACAGGCTTTTTGTTTGTGGCGTTCGTTGCGTTTTGACAGCGCACGCATCGCTTCGGGACGCATGAAAATCCCTCGTTTCCGTTTGCCCACCGAGGCCGAGTGGGAATACGCGGCGCGCGGCGGCTTTGAACACAAAATCTATCCGTGGCCCGGCCCGTACATCCGCAATTCGCGCGGTTGTCTCTTTGCCAACTACAAACCCGGACGCGGCGACTATATCGCCGACAACTACGAATACACTTGTCCCGTCAACGCTTATTGGCCCAACGATTACGGTCTCTATAACATGCCGGGCAACGTTGCCGAGTGGTGCGAGGACGACTACGAAGAGTCGGGCTATACCTATGCACACGACCTCAACCCCGTATATCGCGACCCGACGCGTAAAAACAGTCGTCGCGTTATTCGAGGAGGGTCTTGGAAAGACGTGGGATATTACCTTTCGGTGGGCTCGCGCACCTATGAATACGCCGACACCAACAAATCGTTTGTCGGATTCCGTTGTGTAACTTCGCTCTTGGGTCGCTCACGCGCCGCACAAGGGGGCATTTAACATTATACAAGTATCATAACATTATTTTTCAGACCCAAAAGTCATGGCGATCAAGCAGGAAAAAGAAAGCGGGATGGACAAGTTTTTTAACAGTCGTCCCTGGAAAAAGGTGCAGGCGGTTATCTACGGCCTTGGTGCGTCCGTGGTAATCGTGGGCGCCATGTTTAAAATCCTTCACTGGAAGGGCGCCAACGAGATGCTTATTATTGGTTTGACGACGGAGGCCGTTATTTTTGCCATTAGTGCGGTTGAGCCCCTTCCGAAAGACCACAAAGAATACCACTGGGAACTGGTCTACCCCGAGCTTGAACCCGACCCCGAGGCCCTTGAAACCGAAGAGGTCATGGAAAAACCCAAAGGTCAACGCCTAGACACCGGCAAGATTCAAGGAGAACTCGACAAAATCACTCAAACCCTTAAACCCGAACTTTTCGAGTCTTTGTCGGGCTCGCTAACCGGACTTAAAAAGGGCGTGGACAAAATCAGCGACATCAGCTCCGCAACCGTAGCCACCTCGGATTTCAGTGAAAAGCTCAAAGGCGCGACCAATCAAGTGCAACGCCTTTCGGTGGAATACACGAACACCGCCGAAACCATGAGTAAGTTTAACAAGTCCATGCAAGTGGTAAGCGGCACGCAAGAGCAGATTTCCAACGACGTCAAGAACTACCAAGGCGCATTGCAAAAAGTTACGGGACATCTTACTTCGCTTAGCAGTGTTTACGAAGTGGAACTTCAAGACGTCAAAAAACATATCAACGCGGTGAACACTTTCTACGGCGGTATCACAAAGGTCATGCAAAACCTTTTGGATACCTCCAAAGACACCGATGCGCTTCGCGTGGAAGTCGGCAATTTGGCCCAAAACATGCACTCGTTGAACACCATCTACGGCAGCATGTTGACCGCGATGGCTACCGCCTCCGCTGCAAACCGTAAATAATTTTAAGTTATGGCAGGAGGAAAGCTAAGTCCACGGCAGAAAATGATTAACATGATGTACCTTGTACTCACGGCGCTTTTGGCGTTGAACGTGAGTAAGGAAATCTTGTTAAGCTTTCTGACCATCGCCAACTCGTTGAGAAGTTCGTCGGAAAAACTTGGCGAAAAAAATCACGCATTGGCGGAAAATATCAAACACACCGTTGAGGAGCAGTTGCAAAACAACCCCAACGCCAACATCAAGATTATCCCTCCCTTGGTCAACGAGGTGACTAGTTTTGCGGACAAGGTTACCGATCACATCGAACGCCACATTAAGGCCCTTCAACGGCCCGACATTGCCGGTTTCGATACGCTTACCAAGAACATCGCCCAGCTCGACCAAACCGAAATGAACTATCGTTATTTCATGTACCATCCCCAAGATCCATTGAAAGACGATCATTCGAACAACGGGCGAGGTTCGGGGGCGGCGAAAATGATTCGGGACACCTTGAAGGAATACATCGACTGGGCCAATGCCAAATACGTCGAGTACAGCAACATCAACGTTCCCGACAACAAAAAGATTACCCTCGACCCCGCAAAGCCGTATTTTAGGTATATGTGCGTAGACCCCAAAGACGACCCCAAAGTGCCGAAAGGTACCGAGGCCAAAGACAAAACTTGGGAATACTATACCTTTCACTATACCCCGGCCATTGCCAACGTTGCCATTTTGGAAAAGCTGAAAACGGATATCGCCGTTGTCGAAACCGAATTGCTGGAAGTACTCAAAAGCAAGCTCGGGCAAGTAAAATTCAAAATCAAAGGCATGAAGGCATTTCCCGCGCCGGAATCCAAAATTGTGGTTGCGGGCATGCCGTTCGAAGCCAAAATTTACGTGGTACCCCAGCTCGAAGATTCCAAGGCGACGTTTTCCGGCCCGGGCGTAAAGCAGGACGCCAAAAATCCCGAATACGGTTTGGTAAAATTGACTGCCGACGGACGCAATATCAAAGCCGGCGAACGCGACGGCAAACAAATGTATTCCGTAAAAGTCCGCATTCCCAAAGCCGACGGAACGGACGAAATTATAGACGTAAAAGACCATTTTATCGTCCGTCGTCCGAACTTTAAGTTTTCATCCGCCGCCGTTACGATTCTCTATCGGGATTGCGGCAACGAGTTGCAGGCCGAAGCCCCGGACTTGGGTTCGTTGTTTAGTCCCGAGTTTAAAGCTACCGAAGCGAAGGTTTTTCCGTCCAAGAAGGACCCCGCCAAAATTCGGGTTGTACCCACGGGTAAAAAATGCGTTATTCAAGTAAACAACAAGATGAACAATCAGGTTGTAGAACTTGGAAAAACGGATTTCAACGTCGTTCCTCCGCCGAAACCCACCGTGGCTCTGTATTCGGGTAAAAATCAGCTTGCGGGCGCCAGTGCACAAGTATCCGCCAAACAAACGGTAAAACTCAAAGTCACGGCCCAGTCCGACTTTGCCAAGGCCCTTCCCGATGACGCTCGCTACCGTATGGTGAACGTAAAGATTTTCCGTAAAAGCGGTCTGGGTTCCGCAACGGAAGTCAAGTCTTACGCCGATTCTCCCGTCGGTCCCGAATCCGAATTGGATATCAAACTTGCGACGATTTTGACCGACCCGAAAAAAGGCGAGGTTATTTACGTCGAAGTCGATAAAGTTCAACGCAAAAATTTTGAAGGCAAGTTCGTTGACGAGCCTATGGGCGCCTCCGAAAAAACCTTCGTTTTCACCATATCCGATTAGTTAACGAAAACCATTTTGTTAAGTATGAAAACGTTAACGGCGATTATCGCCATCTGCTGTGCCACGGCCCAAGGGATGTGGGCACAAAACTTTAACGAAAAGGGCGTGCGTCGTTCGGACTTTCCGTTCGACCAGCCCCCGCCCGTTAAAGAAGTCCATGCCAAAGATGGACGCAACTACTATCCCCGTATTGACGACCATGTTTGGCGCCGTAAGGTGCTTTTCCGCATAGACCTCAACGAGAAAGTTAACAAACAACTTCAAGAAGAGGAAAAGCAGATTTACATGGGCAAGGAAGGGGACTATCCCAACCGCGACAAACATTTCGACACCAAATCGGGCATCGTATACGGTTTGTTACGCTGCTTTGAAGAAGGCCGCTTCCAAGCTTACGAACCCGACGAACTCGACCGCCTGCTTGCCGACGACGGTACGGTAAACGCCCTCAAAGCCAACCTTGCCAAAATCAGCGACCAAGGCGGTTCCACCGCAACCGAGGAAGCCACGGACGCCGGAATGGAAGAAGAAGACGATTTTGGCGTCGACGAAGACAGCGGTCCCGAGGAACCGGGTGTCGACGACGTGCTGTCCACCCAAAGCAAAGACGAATTCAAAGAGACCTACTCCAACCTGACGAGCGTCATTGAATTTATCGAAGACCGTATATTCGAAAAAAACAAATCGGATATGTTCTACGATATTCAATACATTCGTTTGTATTACGTGCCCTCTCCCGACCAAGGAGCTATTCGCGACAGGCCCGTGGTCGCCTTCCGTTACGACGACATCAAAGATTGTCTCGACGAAATCCAATGGCCTTCCAAACACAACGACGCCGAGTACCGCAGTATGCGCGAAATCGTCGAACTTCGTTTGTTCAACAGCTATATCATCAACCTCTCCCGCGACAACATCGACTCCAAGGAACTGGCCGAACGTCGTCGTCTCGCAATGGTTGAGTTCGAGCATAGTCTTTGGTCTTATTAGAAAAAAAAGTCCATTAATCGAAAAAGCCGGAGCATTTTTGCTCCGGCTTTTTTTACCATAACGATTGGTTTAGATACGGATTGAATGTGGTTCTTTTTCTTAATTGTTGGAGGTATTGTGCTTCGCGGCTTCTGTACGAGTTTATCGCCGAGAGGGCTTCGGCGTGCGTAAGCGGCTTCGGTGTGGGAATTCGACCGGTGTTTTCCGGACTTAATCCCGAATCGGGAAGAGGTTCGGGGGGAGATTCCGATGGCGGCGGAGGTGGCGGGGCGCTTGTTTTGGGGGTCAAAAGTTCATAGTTGTATCGGGCAAACTCGTTGTTGGGGTCGTCCTTCAACGCTTTTTTTAGGTAGGAAATCGCGACGGCGGTGTCTTTGTCGCGTTCGGCTTTGATGGTGGCGAAATTGCACAGGGCAATCGAGCGCAGGGGTGGCGGAAGTTGATTACCCAAAATCGTAACGTACATCGGGCCGGCCTTGTCCGACGCACCGATCTTTAAGGTCAATTGTGCGGCATTGAAACGATACAAGTTTGCGTTCTCGCCGCCTTTTTGCGCCCGTTCCCAATATTCGACCGCCCTGACCCAATCCGTAGACTTGTCCTGCGCCGTCGTCATGCCGACTACGCAGGCCGTCGCTACGATTTTCGTGCCGGCGCCCCCAAGTAGCTTGCGAATAAACATCCTATGCCGATGAGTAAAAAAAAGGGATAGATATTTTCCGATTCGCCGTCGCCGCCCGAAGAATTTTTTGTCGGCGTATTTGCAATGGCCTCGGCAATAGGGTTAACCGACCCCTGCGTCGTATAATACAAAGGAGATGTGCCGAAGTATTTACCCATTTCTTCCAAGGTTTTGGGAACGAGGCGGGAAACCGCCGGGGTCCCGTCCGTGTCAAGAAAGGGCTTTCCGTTTTTATCGGGAACCACGCCGCCGGCCGCCGTTCCGACGCCTACGGGGATGAGGGTTGCTCCGCAAGCCTTCAGGCGCTTGTAAAGCGAGTGGTTGTCGTCTTGTTCGAATTCTCCGTCGGAAAAGACGACGACGGCCAACGCTCTGTTGGGCAGGCCCTCCGATTCGATGCGTGCAAGCAACATCAGCAAGGCTTTTCGGAAATTGGTTCCCGAGTTGGCGAATTGATGGGGGTGGAGCATCCGCAGATATTTTTGGGCCAAAGGTTTGTCCGCCGTCATGGGGCATTGCACGTACGGCATGGAAGCAAAGGCGATAATTCCGACTTGGTTGACGTCGGTTTGGGAAATAATCGAATCCGCAAGGGTTTGCGCCAAAGCCCATCGGCCGCCCGGAACGTCCTCCGTCAACATTCCCCGAGAAACGTCCATAATCAAATATAAGTCGCGTTCGGGTTTGCCCGTGGTGAGCGACCAACCTCGCACGCTGGGCCCTAAAACGGTAGCGAACAGCATGAGGGCGGCGGCGGCGCGAAGGGCAAATTTAGCCCCCGGCCGCCAGCCGCTGATTCGGCTTGTGTCCACAAGTTCGGGCATCCATCGCACCGAACGCTTGTACACCACCCATTCCGCCGCCACCCACAACGCCAACGGCGCCCCTAACGGCCAATATTCCCCGTGCGCAAGGTACATCGTTATCGATGGTAAAAATCGTACGGCAAAATAATAAAATTACCGTTTTGGGCTTTCATTGCGTTAATGCAAGTTTTTCCGGGCATGGTTCGAATATCGCGGAATGCAGCCTCGAACTTTCCGAAAGTTTGCAAAGTTAGGAAATAAACGCGTTTTTTGGAGCCGGCAAACGAAATATAAATCAATAAGACTCGTTTTGCCGAGAATCAATCCGCCGTGGCAAAAAGCGTGGGGGCAAAAGCGTTTGTCGCTTCGCCGGTGCACCCTGCGGTCAATGCTCGCGCCACAAACGCCGCTAATTCCGGCGGTACGGCGTTGCCCATTTGTTCGTTTTCGGTTTTCGTGCCGACGAAGACAAATTCGGGTGGGAAGCTTTGAATGCGCATACGTTCATAGAAGGTAAGAGGGCGCAGACCGGGAGTGTTGGGGGGTACGGAGTCGCCGGGATGCCCCGGATATCCTTTGGGAATCGGGCGGTTGACGCCGCGAATCGTTGGGCTTGGTTCGTCGGTCGAAAACACCGCGCGCCGGGCGTACGAACGCGGATGTCGATAATAATTTTCTATTTTGAGTTCGGAGCCGAGGTATTTTCGCGGAGTCATGGCCTCAGTGCTAAGATTTTTTTCGATGTAGCGGGCGACGGCGTTGGGCTGAAAGTCTCCTGTTCCGCCGAAAAGAAAGTAACGCTTGCGATGTTGAGGTACGCCGCAATACGCCGCGTCCAAGACCGTTTCGTAAAACCGGTATCCCGCATCGACGACCAGACGCAAAAGCCGACGATAGGTTTGCGTCTTGACGATTCGGTCGACGTTTTCCATCAGAAAGCATTGAGGTTTGGCTACACGAATCAATTCGGCGAAACGAAGCGTGAGGCTGCCGCGTCCACCGTGTTCGTCGCGTTTACCCGCGCTGGAAAAATCTTGGCACGGCGGCCCACCGATTATCGTTTCCGGCGCCAACGCTAAAATCTGTTCGAAGACCGAGTCGTCCGTCATGTCGGCCAAGAAGGAAGGGTGGGCAAAATTTGCACGATAGGTTTCGACTGCGGGTTTCCATGCGTCGAATGCCATTTGCACCTCGTATCCCGCTTTTTCAAAACCTAGAGACAATCCGCCGCATCCCGAAAATACATCCACGGTTCTCATGATGTTTGACATGTTGTGTGACGACCAACTTCGAAGTTTAGCGCTATCGCCGCGTCGAATCGACGCTCGGGACTTAAGAATCGAATGCCGTCGCCTAATATGATGTTGGAAATTTCGTTTTTGTGTATACGGGGTCGCGCAAGGTTCGAGCCACCCAAAAAACGGTTCGTTACTTTACCGGAAACGGCGAAGGCTTTGTCGTTTTTAGTACCGTAAGAAAGTTGATCGAATAGGGAGGTGTAATTTATGTATCCCGTTTGATGATAATCGTAAAGCATTTTTGTGAGCCAAATTGCGGACCGAACGGGCCTGTCTACACTTGCGGCCTTTTCGACTTTGTCGGCGATGTGGTCGAGAATAAGCCGGGTGAATGCGATATCGCTCCAAACGAATATATCCAAACAGTTCTCGCATAAAATCGAGGTCGTTCCAAGTGTTTTCCATATTGGTTGTACCAATAATGGGATTTGATTCGATTGCAGATGGTCGCAAATTTCGTTAAGTGTTTCACGGATTTGGGGTAGGGAAAGCAGCACGTCGTTGGGATTCTTCCAATCTTTGACAACGTCGAGTTTTCTTCCGAAAATGCTTCGAAGTTCGGCACGTTTATTTTTGAAGTGTAGCGCCAAGTTTGAGGCCAAGTAAGCTATGGTTGGCTGTCGAAATACGATTTCAGGGCCGTAATCTTCTTCTTTCAACGACGAGGTTACGTTGTCCGGAACGGCCGTTAGTTTGATTTCCAAACCGCGAATCTCTTTGTTTTTTCCGTTTTGTCTTTCTTGGCTACCACCAAGTCAATCGCCGGAGGCCTGCCCACCAACACTTCTTGGTAAAGGGAAAGCGGACTTTCAAACGAAAAATAAATATCCGCATCGTCGCATTTCATCCCCAATACATTCGAGGGGGAAATAGAAGATTGTTTTATCGTTCCGTCTTTTTGAGACGTCAAATAAACGCATTCCATTCCCTTAGAGTGAAAATAACACAGTAAGGCAACCGGAAACGCCGAGTTAAATTGATTTTTACCCCAACTCGACTGTTGAGTGAAATCCCGGTTGCTGTTTTTAATTCCAAACAGGCCGGCATTCGCCAAATCCATTGAAGCCATTGTCGCGCATACTATTTAATGGGTTATCTCGTGGATAAGTAGGGCATTGTCGTCAAGGTTTTTCTAAACGTAGTCGGCAAGAATGTTGCGTTTGACGTGGTTACATTTTTTCCCGCAATTGAAATATCGCTTCCGTCAAGTTGCGCTCGTGGGCGCCTAGCCATCGACAGGGAGTTGATTTGCATATTCGACATATTGTTTTTGGGATGCATTTTGTGGTTACGTATGTTGTAAAGAAATGAAAAGCCGGCGGCGTGAAACCGATAATAATCCAAAGACGTTCGTAGCTTCAAAGACATATTTGCATTATGAAATTCCTACTATGTTTGGATTTACGTGCACGTAAATATTGTAAAAATTCAAACACGCAAAGCAAAACCATGCACTTTGTGCAAGGATTGTTGAAACCGCTTTTAGTTGAAATTGCTTGTTAAATGGTTTTACGAACGAATCGGCGGAACCGCTCTAACGTTCGTTCTTTTGAACGAACGTTTAAAGAACGTATTTGTCTTTGCGCCGCCGGCCGCATGCACGGCGCTATTTTGTTGCGGCTCTTGTTTTTCGGTTTTGTATTAAAACGTTTCTTGACGTTGGGTTTGCAAATATTCTAAAAATTCCGCCAACTAAGCAGTAATTTTTTGTTTCAACAAATTGTTGTTATCTTAGCATTCCATTTCAAAAAACGACATGAAACAAGGAATTTACCTCATTTGGGCGTGGCTAATTTCGACTCCTGCATGGTCTCAAACCGTTTATGAAGAGTATCGGGACGGATTTTTATATTTTCGGGTGGCTCCTTCCCACAAAGACGCCTTGCCGACCGTCCGTCCGTGGGACAACGTCGAGGTCAAATCCGCCTTGGCCAAAGCCCCGGAGTGGGTGCGTATGGCCGAAAAATATCAAATTTTCGAGCTGTCCAAAGCCTCCATCCTTCCCGACCCCACCCTTCAACGCTATTATAAAGTAAAGTTCCATCAAAAATACCTTATAGAGGCGTTCCTCAAAGAAATCGAATCGTTGAGTTACGTGGAATTGGCGGAAAAATCGCCGCTGTTCAAGCAGGCGCTCGTCCCCAACGACCCGACTTACAACCAACAGTGGCACTTGCCGCGCATCAACGCGCCCGCGGCGTGGGATTTGTCCACGGGTTCGTCGGCGATTACCGTCGCCATCGTCGACGACGCGGTGCGCATCACCCACCAAGACCTCGACCCCGTCAAATGGGTCAATCCGCTTGAGGTGCCGGGCAACGGCGTCGACGACGACGCCAACGGCTACATCGACGACGTCCACGGCTGGGACGTGGCCGGAACCAACGCCCAATCGCCCGGCGACAACGACCCCAATCCGCCCGCCGCCAGCGTGTCCAACACCGTCTTTACCCATGGCACGCACTGCGCGGGTATTGCCGGCGCCGCCTCCAACAACGGTATCGGCGTCGCTTCGATTGGTTTCAACATCCGCATCATCGCCGTCAAATGCACCTACGACAGCGACCCCGGGCCGTACATTCACGAGGGCTACGACGGCGTGCAATACGCCATCGCCGCCCGCGCGCGGGTTATCAGTATGTCGTGGGGCGGCACGGGCAATCCGGGAAGTTTTGGCAACAACCTCTTTAACTTCGCCAACAACCAAGGCATCGTTTTGGTCGGCGCCGCCGGCAACGACAACGTCTCCACCCAGTTTTTCCCCGCCAACTCTCCCAACGTCATTTCCGTCGCCGCCACCGACAACCAAGACCGCAAGGCGTCTTTTTCCAACTTTGGCGGTTGGGTGGACATATCGGCGCCCGGGGTGAACATCCGTTCAACGCTCGCCGGCTCCAACACCGCCTATGGCAACCAAAGCGGTACCTCGATGGCCTGTCCGTTGGTCGCGGGCTTGGCGGGCCTGTTGCTTTCCTACAACCCCAACCTTACCCCCGCCGAAGTACTGAGTTGTTTACAGTCGGGCGCGGTCAATATCAACGGCATCAATCCCAATTACGTCAATCAGTTGGGCGCGGGGCGCATCGACGCCCGCAACACGCTCGCCTGCGCCCCGCCGCTGGTCTTGGATTACGACGTAGCCGTTAGTCAAGTCGTTTCGCCGCCCCCCTTCGTTTGCACGGGCAACCTCAACCCGCGCGTGCGCATCTATAACAACGGCCAAAACACGCTGACCTCCGCCGTCGTCGGTTACCGCATCGACAACGAGCCGTGGGCCACGCTCCCCTTTACGGGCAACGTGCCGCAAGGCCAAACCGCCGCCGTCGATTTGCCCCCGATTTTGGTTTCCGTAGGCCAGCACACCTTGGCCGTTTACGCCGGCTCGCCCAACGGCCAACAAGACCAATACGCCTTTAACGATACCATACGCCTGACCTTCACCGTCATGCCCCCCGCCGTCGGACTGCCTTTTACCGAAAATTTTGAGTCCAACAGCTTTGCCTCCAACGCGTGGTCGATTGACAACCCCGACAACGCTACGACATGGACGATACGTTCGAACGTCGGCGGCAATCCGCCGGGCAACCGTTCGGCCTACGTCAATCTTTACAATTACAACTCCCAAGGCCAACGCGACGGACTCGTTTCCCGGCCGATTAATTTGCAAAATTACACCTCGGCGACGATGACTTTGTCCCACGCTTATCGCCGATACAGCCAAAATTTTTCCGATTCGTTGATTATTTACGTTTCGACGGACTGCGGGGCGACGTTCCAACGCGTGTTTACCAACGGGGGCGGACCGGGTTTTGCCACGGGCTTTATCACCAACCAAAACTTCGTTCCCGCAACGGCCAACGACTGGTGTTTCGACAACACGGGTTGCGCCCAATGCGGCGCGTGCATCAGCGTCGATCTTACCCCCTTTTGCGGCAACCAAATTTTGGCGCGCTTCGAAACTTACAACGCCTACGGCAACAACATTTACATCGACGACATAAATATTACGGGTACGGCCTCTGCGCCGGTGGCCAACTTTACCGCCAACGCCACCCACGTTTGCGTCAATCAACCCGTTGAGTTTCAGAACGCTTCGGCATCGGTAGGGATACCGACCTATCTTTGGACGTTTACGGGCGGTACACCCTCGTCTTCGACCCAAGCCAACCCCACGGTCACCTATTCAACCCCCGGCACGTACGCCGTTTCTTTGACCGTAACCGACGCCAACGGTACGAACACCAGAACGGTGGAAAATTATGTCACGGTCGTTTCGGGGGCGCAGGTAAGCGTTTCGGCGGGCGACAATACGTTGTGTTTCGGCGCGGGAACGACGCTTACCGCCGCCGGCGCGGATTATTACAGTTGGGCGCCTTTGACGGGATTGAGCAACACCGTCGGCACGGCCGTTACGGCTTCTCCCCCCCAAACGACGACTTATACCGTTACGGGTTATTTGGGGGCGCCGGGTCAATGCGCCGCCACCGCCGTCATTACCGTACAAATTTTTCCCAATCCCGACGTCGTCGTTTTGCCCGCCGAAGCTTATGTTTGCGGCGGTACGGCGGTGGTTTTGACGGCCTCGGGCGCCGACACTTACATTTGGGCCCCCGCAACGGGATTAAGCGCCACCACCGGAGCGGTCGTTACCGCCGCGCCCAATCAGACCACCGTCTATACCGTTACGGGAACCGGACCCGAAGGTTGCGTCTCCTCGCGTACCGTTACCGTTCATTACACCGGCGGGGCGTTGGAGTTGCCGTTTCGCGAAGATTTTGAGTCCAACTCCCTGCAAACCAACGCTTGGACGCTCGTCAACCCCGACAATTCGTTTGGTTGGGAAATCCGTTCGAACATTGGCGGCAATCCGCCGGGCAAGCGCTCCTGCGCCGCCCGCAATTTCCTCAACAGTCAATTGAACACGTCCGAAGAATTGATTTCGCCCCCGATACGTTTGGGCGAGGCGGGCGTACCGTTTTTGTCGTTTAAATACGCGTATCGTCCGCGACCCTCGGGCAATGCCGACCGTTTGACCGTCCGGCTTTCAACCGACTGCGGCGCCACTTTTCCCCACGTGCTTTTCGACGCGGCGGGCGACTTTTTGGCCACCAACACCGCCGTGACCCAAGCCTTCGTTCCCCAAAACGAAAACGACTGGTGCAACGATGCGAGTGAAGTGCCGTGTTTCCGCACCTCTCTCCAAAATTTTATGGGGCAAACGGTGCTGGTTAAATTTTCGTCTTTCAATCCGGGGGAATCCAACCAAAACAACAACATTTACATCGACGATATCAACGTTACGACGGCCTCGCCGTTGGCGCCCGTGGCACAAATCAGCGCGTCGCAAACGCAGGTGTGCGTCGGGCGTACGGTCGTTTTTACCAACGTCGGCCCCAACGCCGGCAACGCCAACCATTTGTGGAACTTTCCCGGCGGCAGTCCGTCCTCGGCCACGGGCAACGTCGTTAGTGTGATGTATCCCACGCCGGGGACTTACAGCGTAAGTTTGACGGTTTCCAACGTTCACGGCGAAGACACCCAAACGCTGAACAACTACATCGTCGTGCATCCTTTGCCCGTAATCACGGTGGGTTCGGAACGCACGGCGATATGCCGGGGGGAATCGGTGCGTTTGGAGGCTTTCGGCGGTTCGGGGTACGAATGGTTTGCCCCCGGCGGTTTTTGGCAACAGGGACAAAGCATCGTCGTTTCCCCGACCGAATCGACGATGTACACGGTCGTTGGGGTTTCGTCCGCCGGATGCACCAACGACCGCCAATATCAAATATTCGTCCAATATTTTGACCCGGACTTTGGGGTGGTCGGCGGCGGGGATACGGTGCGCGTCGGCGTGCCGATTGAATTTGAAGACCGCACGCAGGGCGCGACGCGGCGTTTGTGGGACTTCGGCGGCGGCGCGATATACGAAACCCGCTACGTTACCTACACCTTTGACCAAATCGGCGAGGCGGCCGTCGTGTTAATCACGGGTTCGGAAATCTGTTCGACGGCCGACACCCTGCGACTGACCGTTGTTTCGGGTCTTGGGCGTGAAAACAACCTTTCGGCAATCCGGCTTTTCCCCAACCCGACGGACGGCGTTTTGTACTTGGATTTCGACGCACCGTTGGAATTGCGCGCCGAACTCTTCAACGTTTTGGGCGAACGGGTGGCGACGTACGCCTCGGCCGCCGCACCGCGCCACGCATGGCGCCTTCCCCCCGAACTCGCCAACGGCCTTTACCTCCTGCGCCTCGATTCGGGCGGCCGGCCCCGCGACCATAAAATCGAAATACGCCGGTAAACCGTTGCGTGCGAAGACCGGCGCACCGTCGCTTGCGACATCGATACGTATATTGAAACGATTTATTCGCAATTTTCCGGCTTTTCGTCGATTTTCGCAACCTCGGTGACGCCAAACGCATAGCGATGAAAAGTCTTCGAAAGGGTATCCCGCCGCCGGGAAACGATGCGAAAGCGCCGAAGCGCGCGCGTTTTATTCATCGTTTATCGGCGTTCGTCAAAGTCGTTACAAAACCAACGAGAGTTTTGCCCTGCGCTCAAAGTTTTGGCGTCAAAATTTCCCGGCGTTTTGTCGTTCGTTGCGACGAAAGGATGCATCGCTTGTCGGGAGAGAGGAAAAGCCGGCGTTTTCGCGTGCGCATTTTGTCATACGATGCGGTTTAGCGCTCGTTTTGCGGCGTTGATGGAAAAAGGAAAAAAATATGAACTTCAACGAATATACGGTCAAGGCGCAGGAGGCGATTCAGGAAGCGTCGGAAATCGCCCGTGCCAATTCCCAACAAGCCATCGAGCCGGCCCATCTGCTCAAAGCCTTGTTGCAATCCGACGAGTCGATTGTGCCGTTCGTGCTCAAAAAAATGGACGTCAACGTGCATTTGCTCGACCAAAAAGTTTCGGAGATGATTGCGTCGTATCCGAAGGTTTCGGGCGGCGGTACGGGCCAGTATTTGTCGAACGCGTTGTACAAAACGCTCGATTACGCCAAGACCAAAGCGACAAAATTAAAAGACGAATTTGTTTCCGTCGAACACTTGCTTTTCGGCCTTTTGAACGCGGGCAACAAGGTGGACGTTCTGCTCAAAGAGCAGGGCGTGAAAGAGTCGGCGTTGGAAAAAGTGATAAAGGAGTTGCGTGGCGGCACGCGCGTAACCGACGCCAACGCCGAAAGCAAGTACAACGCGCTTAAACGCTACAGCCAAAACCTTACCGAACTGGCGCGCGAAGGCAAACTCGACCCGGTCATCGGCAGGGATGAAGAAATACGGCGGGTGATGCAGATATTGTCTCGCCGCTCGAAAAACAACCCGCTCTTGATAGGCGAGCCGGGCGTGGGTAAAACGGCGATAGCCGAGGGCGTGGCGCACCGCATCGTCGCCGGCGACGTGCCCGAACAGCTCAAAAACAAAATGGTCGTCGCCCTCGACATGGGCGCCCTCTTGGCCGGCGCCAAATATCGCGGCGAATTCGAAGAACGGCTCAAAGCGGTAGTCAAAGAGGTGACGGCGTCCGACGGCGAGGTCATTATGTTTATCGACGAAATCCATACGCTTGTCGGCGCGGGCCGCACCGACGGCGCCATGGACGCGGCCAACATTCTCAAACCCGCTCTTGCCCGCGGCGAACTGCGCGTCATCGGCGCGACCACCCTCGCCGAACACCAAAAATACATCGAAAAAGACAAAGCCCTCGAACGCCGGTTCCAAACCGTTTACGTCGACGAACCCGACGCCGAAGACGCCATCTCCATCCTTCGCGGCATCAAAGAAAAATACGAGGTGCATCACGGCGTGCGCATCACCGACGCGGCCATCGTCGCCGCCGTCGAACTCTCCCAACGCTACATCACCGAACGCTTTTTGCCCGACAAAGCCATCGACCTCATGGACGAGGCCGCGGCCAAACTCAAAATCGAAATCGACTCCCTGCCCGAAGAACTCGACGTCCTCGAACGCGACATCCGCAGGCTCGAAATCGAACGCGAGGCCATCAAACGCGAATCCGACGAGCTTAAACTCAATCAGCTTTCGCAGGAAATCGCCAATTTGTCCGAAAAACGCGCCGCCCTTCGCGCCCAGTGGGAACACGAAAAAACGCTCATCGGACAAATCCGCGAACTGCGCGAACGCATCGAACAACTCAAAGCCGAAGCCGACCGCGCCGAACAAAACGCCGATTGGGGATTGGCCGCCGAAATCCGTTACGGACGCATCGTCGAAGCCCAAAAACAAATCCAAAAAGCCCAAGACGAACTCAATCAATCGCGCGGAAGGCTTTTGCACGAAGAGGTCGATTCCGAGCACATCGCCGAAGTCGTTTCCAGATGGACGGGCATTCCCGTGGCACGCATGCTTGAATCCGAGCGCGAAAAACTTTTGCGCATGGAAGACGAACTTCATCGTCGCGTCGTGGGTCAGGACGAGGCCATCGCCACCATTTCCGACGCCATACGTCGCAATCGCGCCGGCCTTTCCGACCCCCGAAAACCCATCGGCTCGTTTATTTTTATCGGTTCGACGGGCGTGGGCAAAACCGAACTCGCCAAAGCCCTTGCCGACTACCTTTTCAACGACGAAAACGCCATGGTGCGCATCGATATGTCCGAATACCAAGAAAAACACTCGGTTTCCCGGCTTGTCGGCGCTCCTCCGGGGTACGTCGGCTACGACGAAGGCGGACAACTGACCGAAGCCATCCGGCGCCGGCCTTACGCCGTCATCCTCTTGGACGAAATCGAAAAGGCCCACAAAGACGTCTTCAACGTCCTTTTGCAAGTCCTTGACGACGGACGGCTCACCGACAACAAAGGACGCACCGCCAACTTCCGCAACACCATCGTCATCATGACCTCCAACCTTGGCGCCCACCTCATTCAACAACGTTTGGAAAACTACGACGACCACGACAAGGACGAAGTCCACGCCCAAGTCAAATCCGAACTTTTCGCCCTTTTGCGGGCGCAACTGCCACCGGAATTTCTCAACCGTTTGGACGACGTCGTCATCTTTACGCCCCTTTCCCGAAGCGAAATTCGCGCCGTGGTGGACATCCAAATCCGTCAATTGCACGAAGTTCTCGAACAAAAAGGGGTGAGACTCAACATTTCCGACGACGCGCTCGATTGGCTGGGCAAAACCGGTTACGACCCGCAATACGGCGCCCGTCCGCTCAAACGACTCATCCAGCGCAAAATCGTCAACGAACTCGCCAAACTCATCTTGGCCGGAAAACTCCAAAAAGACCAAGAAATCGTGGTCGACCACGTCGACGACGGCGAAGACTTCGTTTTCTACACCCGCAATGGTTCATAAACCTCAATCACCGTTGTTGGCGCCGCCTTTTTCGAGGCGGCGTTTTTTTTAGGCGGAAAATTTGCGAACTAATCCACAATCCACGTGAATAGGCCAAGGAAATTTTGTGTAAACAAAAGCGTCCGGCGGGGGGGCGAAAACCCCGTTGCCGCCCTATTTTTGTAATCTAATTCGACGAAAAACATGATAAACAAAACCTTGCGCAGGCTGGCGGGGGCGGTGACGGTCGTTGCTTTGTTGTGGGCCGTTGCGGCGTGTACCGAAGGCCAAATGGACGCGGCGGTCGAAGGCGACGCCGCCGAAGGCGTAATTTCCGCCGACAACAAGCCCGTCGTCAAAGAACCCGACGTTACCCGCGCCGCCAAACCCAAATGGCGAAAAGTCGCCACCTTTACCGGAAAAAAAGGCCAAAAATCACCCAAATTCAAAATCGGCGGCGGCGAATGGAAGGTCGAATGGGACGTCAAAAAAGCCGGCGGTAAAGACAACAGCGAATTTATTTTGATTTTGCACAACGCCCGCGATAAAAACGACTCCGAAATTTTGACCACGCAGGTCGGTCCGGGCAAAGATTTCGCCGACTTCGAGCAAGCGGCCGAAGCCGAATATTACTTTGACGTCAATTCCGAACTGCCCTACGAAATTACCGTCTCGGAATACAAATAGTCTTGCATGGCCGCTGTTTTTTGCGGCGGCGGCGGTGCGTTGGGCGGTGGCGTCGGCTTATCTTTACGTCGGTTCGTGGGAACTTTTGCCTTTGCGCGAACCCTACCGCGAGTACGCCGGTACCGACGGGCACATTCAAATTGCGCGCACGCTTTGGGAATCGGGCCGATACGCCTATCGTCCTTCGGGGCCGCCGGTACACAATCGTCCACCCGTTCCGCCGTTGTTGATGGCCGTGGTTTGCGCTTGGTCGGTCGAGCGTTGGTACGTGTACTGGATGTTGGCGACGGCGCTGTTGGGTGCGGGAACGGTTTATTTCTCCGTTCGCGCGATGGAAATATGCGACGCCCGCCGCCGCCAAGTTTTAATGTGGGGGACGGTTTTGGTTGTGCATCCGTTTTTGTTGTCGGTCGTCAGGTCGTCGTCGTTCATGCCCACGGGCTTGTTTGTTTTTTCGCTGACAACGTATGCCTTTTGCCGATGGACGACCCGGGGTTATCGATTTGGCGACGGCGTACGCACGGGTTGTGCCTTGGCTTTGGCGACGCTGACCCACGGCGCGATGATACTTTTGCTTGCTTTGGCGTTGGCGGCGGTTGCGGCCGATTTTCGTGCGGCGATGCGACGCCGTTTGCGGGCGACGGCGCTTGCCTTGGTCGTATCGTTGGCGTGCGTCGCGCCGTGGACGATAAGAAATTACATCGTTTTCGACCGTTTTATTCCCGTGGCCACGGGGGCGGGCATTCAATATTGGTTGAAAAAAGCGGCCCTCACGGGGGAAGAGGAGCTCGAAAAACGGGTGTTTTTTCAAGCCACGGGACGCGAACCGGCCATCGACTATTACGGCGCCCGCGAACTTGACGACGAACGGACGTTGGCGGAGTTGGCCTTGAAGGATTGGCGCGAGGGCTTGCGCCGTTTTCCCGAGGGGGTGTTCTATTTTTTCTTTCCCCCCGAAAACGGACGTTTTCGCATGATTTTGGCGGGACTTCTCAACGTCGCGATGATGTTTTTTGCGTTTCGGGGCCTGAAAACCAAAATTTTGCCGGTTCGAATTTGGGTCTTGGGCGCGACAACCGCCCTGACGGCGACGTTTGCGATATTGGCAGGCCATGCATCGTATTTTACGCTTTTGGTTCCGATATGGGCCGTTGCGGCCGCCGCCGCTTTTTTTCGTAAATTTGCAACTTAATTTTACCGCCTATGTCTTTCTCCGCGCTTGTTTTGCAAGCGAACGACCATCTTCTTTTTCGCAGCGAAAAAATTTACGCCGTTCTCGCCGTCGTCCTTATCGTTTGGGGCGGGGTGATGCTGTATTTGTGGCGGCTTGACAGAAAAATCAATCGTTGGGAAAAAGATGGCCAAGAATAAGGCGGTGATACTGACCGCGCCGTCGGGTTCGGGAAAAACGACGGTAAGCCGGGAGTTGATGCGGCGCTTTCCCATATTGCGATTTTCCACCTCGGCCACGACGCGTGCGCCCCGCCCCGGAGAAATCGACGGAAAAGATTATTATTTTTTAACGCCCGAAGCGTTTGAGGAACAAATTGTCGCCGGGGCCTTCGTCGAATGGGAGGAGGTGTATCCGGGCTTGCGTTACGGTACGCTTCGCAGGGAAATCGAGCGCATTATAGGCGAGGGCGGGGTTCCGCTTTTCGACGTGGATGTGCAAGGCGCCAAGCGTTTAAGCGCCGAATTCGACGCACTGGCCATTTTCATTTTGCCGCCCTCAAAGCAAGAGTTGGAAAAACGCCTGCGTGCCCGGGCGCAAAACACCCCCCACGATTTGGCCAAACGTCTTGCCAAAGCCGACCTCGAACTCCAAGAATCCGATTTTTTCCCCGTGCGGGTCGTCAACGACGACCTTAAACGCGCCGTTGAAGAAATCGTGCCGACGGTCGAGCGTTTTGTCGGCAAAAATTAGGTCAAATCCAGAAGACAGTCGAGTTTTATGGGTTCGGGCAAATAAAAACCCTCGCCGTATTCGACGCCGATGAAGTGTCCCATGGCGCGGGCCCGGGCCTCGATGCGTTTGCGATAAAGCGGGGTGGATATGTAGGTTTCGGGTTCGTCTGTGTTTTCTCCGACGTAGAACTGGGTGCGGTAGGCTTCGATGGCCGCGATTTTGGCATCCCAATACGGCCCGATGTCCACGACAAAACTCGGCGTTATCCATTGGTCTTGGATGTAGGCGACAATTTTGCGGGGACGATGGGGTTCTTGGGCGCGGCCGAGAGGGTCGTAGGTTTCGATTTTGACAAGCCCCGCGAGAAAGGCGGCGTCGCGCACAAGCTGATAGGCGCGGCCGTGGTCGGGATGGCGGTCGCTGGGAGCGTTGCAAAGTACGATTTCGGGGCGAATTTGACGAATGACGCGCACGACGGCAAGCCGGTGCGTTTCGTCGTTTTCAAAAAATCCGTCGCGGAAACCAAGATTGATTCTTTTGGCAAGGCCCAAAATTTGGGCGGCGGCATGGGCCTCGTTTTGTCGGGTTTCGGCGGTGCCGCGCGTACCGAGTTCGCCGCGCGTGAGGTCGGCCACCGCCGTGCCCCGCGTCCGCATTTTAATTAGCGTACCCCCGCAACCGATTTCCACGTCGTCCGGGTGTGCCCCGAATGCCAATACCGCTATTTTTTCCATTTCAAACGGCAAAGCTAACAAAAGACCGCAAACGCGGCGTTAAAAAAAATCCACCCGTTTCCCGCCGAAAACGATTCGTACCGAATGGATATCGGGCGTGCCAAGCACTCGCCCCGTACGTGCCGTTGCCTTTTGCCCCGAACAACCGAAGCTTAGCGCACTTGACGCAGTTTTTGAGGTTGGCAAACGACACAGGGCAGTGCGCGTTCGGCAACGCCCAATACTTCGCTTTCCTCGGGAAAAAGTTCCAACCAACGTCGGCAGTCCGCAGGACCGTTGAGCGTTACGGGTTGCGTTCCGCCTAGGGCGGACAAGGGATTGTGCGGAAAAAGCAAGGTTTGTACCGAACCAAATTCCTCTTCCAACTGCGGAATCACCGCGGCGATAAAATCCGCGTCGGCTTCGAGGTATTTTTCCCCGACCGCAAGGGTGTTCAAAACGACGACGTTGACGGTTTTGTAAAGTTCTCTGAGAACGGAGGTGCGAATTTCGGGACCGTCGGCTTTGAGGGAAATCAAATTTCTTTGAAAACCCGAAAACGCCACGTTCGTTATCATCTCCTCCGATAATCCGGCGGCGATTTTTTTGCTCGACAGTCCCAATGCCGAGACGGTTTTGTCGTTTCCGCCGTGCAACACCAGTCCTTTTTTCCCTTGAAAATACGGCCCGACGTTCGTGTAAAAATCGCGCATGAACATTCGGTCTTCGAGCTGTTGGGGAAAAAGAATCGTCAACCGCAATCCGTCGTCCATCGTGTACAATAAAAATAAACCTTGTTGGCGGCGAACGCTCCTCCGCCGCCAACAAGGTTTTAGGCCAAAGTTTTGTATTTCATACGTTTGGGTTCGGCGTCCTTACCCAGTTTCTTTTGTCGAAATTCGCTGTATTCGCTAAAGTTTCCGTCGTAAAAAACAATTTGCCCTTCGCCCTCGAAAGACAAAATATGAGTGGCGACGCGGTCCAAAAACCAGCGGTCGTGGCTGATGACCAAACAACAACCGCCAAAGTTTTCTATCGCCTCTTCGAGCGCACGCAAAGTATTGACGTCGATGTCGTTGGTCGGTTCGTCCAGCAACAGCACGTTGCCGCCCGAACGCAGCATTCGCGCCAAATGCAAACGGTTTTTTTCGCCGCCCGAAAGATTTTTTACCTTTTTCGCCTGTTCCGAACCCGCAAAGTTGAATTTGGAAACGTACGCCCGTCCGTTGAATTCTTTGTTGCCCATGACGATGACCTCGTGGCCGTCGGTGATGGCGGTAAAAACGTCGTGCTCGGGGTTGAGTTCGGTGTGTTCTTGGTCGACGTAGGCCAGTTGGACGGTCGAACCGATTTCCACCCTGCCCGAGTCGGGCTGTTCCTGCCCGGTGATGAGCTTGAAGAACGTGGTTTTTCCGGCGCCGTTCGGCCCGATAATTCCCACCACCGCGGCTTTGGGAATATTGAGCGTAAGTTTGTCGATGAGTACTTTTCCGTCGTAGCTTTTGGAAACTTCGTGAAAATTGATGACGACGTCGCCCAAACGCGGCCCCGAGGGAATGAAGAGTTCGAGGTTGCGTTCTTTTTCGATTTGGTCTTGGTTGAGGAGTTTTTCGTAGGCGTTGAGACGGGCTTTGGATTTGGCCTGCCGGGCTTTGGGGGCCATGCGCACCCATTCGAGTTCGCGCTCGAGCGTTTTCATGCGTTTGGTTTCGGTTTTTTCCTCTTTTTCCAAACGGGCCTTTTTCTGCTCGAGCCAAGAGGAATAATTTCCTTTGTAAGGTATGCCTTGACCGCGGTCGAGTTCGAGAATCCATCCGGCGACGTTGTCCAAGAAATAGCGGTCGTGGGTGACGGCGATGACCGTTCCGGGATATTCTTGGAGGTGGTGTTCGAGCCACGCGACGCTTTCGGCGTCGAGGTGGTTGGTCGGTTCGTCCAAGAGCAGGATGTCGGGCCGTTGAATCAAGAGCCGGCAAAGAGCGACGCGCCGTTTTTCGCCGCCCGAAAGCACGCCGATTTTTTGGTCGGGCGGCGGACAGCGAAGCGCGTCCATCGCGCGTTCCAAACGCGAATCAATGTTCCATGCGTCGAGCGCGTCGATTTTGTCTTGGAGTTCGCCTTGTTTTTCGATGAGGGCGTCCATTTGGTCGGGGTCGACGTCGGCAAAGGCCTCGTTGACCCTGTCGTATTCGGCAAGCAGGTCGTAGATGGGTTTGGCGCCTTCTTCGACGGTTTCTTTGACGGTTTTTTCGGGGTCGAGCGCCGGGTTTTGCTCCAAATAACCGACGCTGTAACCCGGCGTTAGCACCGCTTTGCCGATAAAGTCCGTTTCCACGCCCGCCATGATGCGTAAAAGCGTACTCTTTCCCGCGCCGTTCAAACCCAGCACGCCGATTTTTGCCCCATAAAAATAGGACAGGTAAATGTCTTTGAGAACCTGCTTGTTGGGAGGGTAGATTTTTCCTACGCCTTCCATCGAATAAATGATTTTTTCCGCGCTCACGCTTAAAAAAGTTGTATCGTCAAATTTTTTTCCGTTTCGGTGTTAAGCGCAAGGCTTGTCGCCGCACGTTGTTATTTCAATGCAAAGATACGACAATACTCCCAACCCATCAACGCCCCGGTCTTTGGGTTCGCAATGGATTGCACATTTTTTATTGAAACGTTTAAAGTTCGCAACTTGCCGTTACGTCAAACATAAAAACAAACGCGGTCGAAAATCAATTCAAGAAAAGTCGAGCGCAATACTTTCACGCTTACCCCGCAAAAAAACAATCCAACGCCGGAAAAGGCGTTGGATTGGAAACAGGCCGTACGTGCGACGACGCCATTAATCGTTGTCCGTGTTTTTTAATGGATGTGGTCCAACGAAAACATGGTTTTATAGGCGTTGGCGATTTGAACGGCTTTTTCGCCGGGCATATGGACTTTTCCCGAGGTTTTCGGGGAAACGGTTTTGAAAATTTCCAAGGCGTTGGCGTACAAATGCACCTCGGGCGTTTTGCCGGCTTCGACCTTGAACGTTTGGCCTTTCATGTCCGGCATGGCGACGACGACGGCCGAGTTCGGTTCGCGCGAACCGCCGATGTGGTATTGCAACACCGAATCTCCCGCATAAAAGCCTTCGAGTTTGAAAAAGATGTAGCCGCTGTTCCAAGACCAATACATGCCGTTGGCGGGGTCGAGGGCGCCGTCTTGGGCGCCGCAGTCGTTGGCCCATTCGTCGCTCGCCGAACACGTGTTGCGACGCGCGTCCACACCCACAACAAACTTTACACCTTCGTATTCGCCCGTGGGAACGTCGTTGAGCGTGATGAAATGCGTATGGGACTCGTTGGTTTTAATCAGATGGTAAGTTTTGGGCAACGTTACTTCGCCGCCGCCTTTTTTTACCAATACAATGTTGGAGACGTAATAATTGAAGGTGGTGATTTTGACCGTATCCCCACTTGCGGTAGGATAGGTGGGGCCGTTTAAAGCCAAGGCTTGGCTCCCCGCACGCGATTCGAACTCTATGCGGAGTTTTCCTTTTTCGGCGTTCGGGTCGGGTTTGGCCTCGTCAGGGTCTTTTTTGCAACCCGTAAACGCCATAAGCGCGAGTATCCCTACGATTGTTTGTTTTAACATTCCATTAAGGATTTATTGCGAAATATGTGAAATTATTTTGGGTGCCGAAGGCGGGACTCGAACCCACACGGGATTACTCCCGCACGCCCCTGAAACGTGTGCGTCTACCAATTCCGCCACTTCGGCTTAATTTCCGCAAAAATACGTCATTCTTTTTTTGCGCCCAAATTAATTTTATGTTGGCTGAACCCGATAAACGAGGGTAAGCGCGGTTTTGCCGACGACTTCGAGCGTCGTCTTGTCGATTTTGTCGGGCGAATCGCCACGCGTATGCCAATGCGGAAAGAATCCGCCTTTTTCGACGTTCAAATGAATAACGTCCACGGCGGGAATGCCCGCTTTTTTGGCGATAAAGTAATGGTCGTCGACGATGGGGCTGTGGGGAACGAAAGGGAAAAAGGCGCCGAAACCGAGTTCGTGGGCCGTTCGCCAGAGCGTTTGCACGACCTCGGGCGCGAATTGCAACGAGTTGGCTTCCTGTGGAAAAGTGGCGCCTTGGGCTCCGACCATGTCGAAATTGACGTTGAACAAGGCTTTATACCCCGGAACGTGCGGGTTTTCGGCCCAATGTTGGGAGCCGAGGCACCATGAGGCGTCGTCGCCCGATTCCCCGCCGTCCTCTGCGTCCCAGAAAAAGAGGTCGACGCCGATTTGCGGTGGACGCAATTGGAGTTGACGGGCGATTTCGAGGAGAACGGCCACGCCCGAGGCGCCGTCGTTGGCGCCGTCGAAGGCGGCGTTGGGATTTTCGGCGTCGGCGTCGGCGCGGGGGCGGGTGTCCCAGTGGGCCGAAAGCATGACCCGTTTGGCGGCCTCGGCGTTGAATGTGCCGATGATGTTGCGAATCGGCACGGGTTTTCCGCCCAAACCGGGCCGGGAAGCGATTTGCTCGCGAACTTCGGCGCCGAATCGTTTAAGCGTTGCGACGATGTAGTCGCCGCATTTTTTGTGGGCGGCCGTACCGGGGATGCGCGGGCCGAAAGCGGTTTGCGCCACCAAGAAGGCATACGCCGAATCGGGGTGAAAATCCGCCGCCGGAGCCGTGCCGAACATTCGTGATTCCTGTGTTTTGGGGCTTTGGGTTTGTTTTTCGGCGTTGCCCGAATCCGTCGAACCGCACCCCCAAAATGCCAACGCCCAAAACGCGCCCGCAAAAAGGCGTGTTTTGGGCGAAGTCCGAAAAATTTTCACCTTATTCTTCGCTAAAAAGAAGGTCTATCATTTCCAAAACGGCGACGGCGGCGTCGACGCCCTTGTTGCCCACTTTGCCGCCGGCACGTTCGCGTGCCTGTTCCATTGTCTCGGCGGTGATGATGCCAAAACCTATGGGCGTATTTTGCGCCAAAGACAAGTCCATCAACGCGCGGCTGACGTTTTCGGCGATGTAGACGTTGTGGTCGGTTTCGCCCTTGACCACGCACCCCACCGCGACAATGCCCAAAGAATAGTCGTCGTATTCGTAGTCTTCGCCGGGTTGGTAGCTTTCCAAAAGCATTTGGGCGGCCAAAGGAATTTCAAAGGCCCCCGGCACCTTGCGAACCATGATTTGACGGCCCGGCACGCCGGCGGCCGTCAAGGTTTCGAGCGCGCCTTGACACAAACGGTCGGTGATTTCTTCGTGCCAACGCGATTGTATAATAATGACGTGGGTATAGGCGTGGTCGCCGCCGCCACGATATTCGGGCTTGATAAGCGATTGGGACATGGGTTATTCGGAAAGACGGGCAATGAATTTGTCGGCGTTGCGTCCGGCCTCGCTGTTGGGATAGCGTTTTTTGATGTCTTTGAAGATATTGAGGGCGGCCTCGTTGTCTCCGGCGTCCATGTAGCAACGCGCGGCCTGTTGGAGGTATTCGGGGGTGGTAAAGGCGTTTTCTTTGATGGAAGCGGCTTTTTCCCACAATTGCGCGGCTTTGCGCGGCTCTTTTTTTTCTTCGAACACGTAGGCTTGCGCCGCAAAATTGACGGCCGAAACCAACGTGCCGTTGTTGCCAAAGGATTCCAAGTATTTCAGGCCCTCGTCGTTTTTGCCTTGAGCCACCAACGCTGTCCCCAACATATATTTGGCCAACCGGCCCGTTTTCGTCGAACCGTATTCGTCAACTATTTTTTCCAAACCCGGGTATTGGGACGTGCCTTTGAGCGCCTTGTCCAACGAATCCCGTTCGTAATTTTTGAACGCTTGTATCGCCTGTTCTTTGGCCTCTTGGTCTTTTTGTTCGTTGAGATAGTCAAGGACGTAGTAACCGGCGACGGCCAACACCAATACGCCCGCCACACCCAAAATAATGTTGCGGTATTTGGCGATACCCCCCCCCGTAGCGGACGTTTCGGTCACGGTTTCCTCCGTACCGATGTACTCTTCCGTAGCCTCTTGCTTTGCCATTGTCTATAATTTGCGCAAAATTACAAATAATGCCGCCTTACACAAAAAAATATGGTGCAAGAACGTCCGTCCCCAAAGACGTCGGCCCTTAAAATCGCGCTCGCCATGCGGCTTGGTTCCCTGCGCACAATTCCCCGGTCCGCTTGTTTGAAGGTTTGACCGTTTTTGCACGCTTTTTTTACAGCCTCGGCATCGGAACGGCGATTATCGTTTTCGGACTTGGGCTTCGGGAACCGAAGAAGATTCGGAGCGTTGACGGCCGTCGCGTTTGCCGTTTTGAGTTTGGGGGCGAATGTAGACTTTGTTGCGCACGCCCGGAGCGGGACGGAATTTTGCCGCAAACGCTTTCTCCGGGCCTTGCCCGTAGACTTCGGGATGAAGCAGGGTGCCGCGTTCGTCGGCGGGTTTTTCCACCTCCGCTTTGACGCGGTAGGCTTCGGCGAACGGGTCCTTGCGAACGCCCGTTACCTGCCAAGACACTTTTACCCCCGGAACGTCGGAGGCGACGAGAAAACGGTTGTTTTCGATTTCGCGTTCGACCCACAACGTCGCCCGGGCGCCGACCGGCGTTAGTTGATAACGAAAATCTTTGTTCAAGGCCTCAAAATACGAGGGCAGTTCGACGACGGCCCGGCCGTTTTCGTCGGTAACGACGTTGCCGTTGTAGACGTTCATCATGTCCGGGGATTCGACGAACGAATGATAAAGGTATTTGTTTTCGGGGTCGAGGGGATGGTCGATTTTGAAGGTGCCGGCGCTTTTGGACAAAAAACCAATGATTTCCGTGTTGCCTTCGAGGAGGGCGGCGCGATTGGAGGGCGCGCCGACACCCGTACCGTACAAGCCTATCGAAAACCGGCCGCCGTCGGCCAGACCGTAAACGCCGATGCGCGTACCCTCGTTGACGTTGACGGCGGCGGCTTCGCCGTACAAGCCGATAAGGGCGTAGGCGTTGCCAAAGTCTTGGGCGACGAATCCCGCGGCGCCGATGTTGCCGCCATAGAACTTTCCGCCGAAACCTTTGCCCGCAACGGGCAAGGCGCCGCCGCGCACCCCCGTCGCGTCGAACGCCCCCGTGCCGTCGTAAAACGCGTCCACTACGGCGCATTCGTCGTTTGCATGGTCGGTTTGAAAAACCCCGGCGTATTTGTAGCCCGTAAAAACGTGAAATTTTCCCTCGGGGTCGGGGTCGGTGGTGCCGACGCCCGCCCGTCCGTCATGGGTCAAACTCAGAATGTCTTGGTCGCCGTCGGAATAATAAAAATTCAGTCTGCCGACGGTGTTGTTGCTTGCGGGTCGGCCGAAGATGCCCCACAACCGGTTGGAGGCCGCGTTCTCGAAATAGAGACGGGAAAAGTCGTTGTCCACCTCGAAAAGCGAAAGATGGGGAAGGTCGAAGTTGGTGTTTTCGGTCAGGTCGAGGACGGCGAAGGGATTGGGGGTGCCGACGCCGACTCTGCCCGCGGTGCGAAAGGCGTTGCCGGCGTTTTCGTTCCAGATGGTTTGGGAAATGACGTTGCCCGAAATGGAGATGCCGTTGCCCGCCGTGTAAGCGGGGGCGTCGGGGATGGATTGTGCCGTCCAAAAGTTGCCGTTCCAGCGGAGTACTTGTCCGTTTTGGGAGCCGGGGGGCAATCCGAGGGTAAAAACGGTGCCGGTGGTCGGGGTTACGGTAAGGCCGTAGGCGCCGTTGAGGGTGATGTTTTGAGAGGGAAGGTTTTGGGGCGTCCAAGCGGAGCCGTTCCATTGCATGACTTGCCCCGGCGCCACGCCCGAAACGGGCAAGCCGAGGGTGTAAGGGGATGCGCCGGAGCCGTCGCCCGAGCGTACCAAGCCGCCGTTGGTTGTCGCGCCGGTTACCTCGTTGCCCACGACGGCGTCGGCGGCGGAAATTTGTCCGCCAACAATGTTAATACCGTTTCCCGGGGTGTAAATTTGGCCTTGGTCGTCGTCGGGGGCCCATGCGTTTCCGTTCCATTTGAGAACTTGGCCGACGGCGGCGTTTTGTCCGGCCAAATCCAAGGGGCTTGCGGGCGTTCCGTTGCCGGCGATACGGGGGGAAACGTTCAAGGGCCCGGCGCCGAATTCGACGTCGTCGTTGCCGGGGGTCCATGCGTTTCCGTTCCATTTGAGGACTTGACCGGGTGTGGCGCCTTGTCCCGCGATGTCGATTGGTTCTTGGGGGGTGCCGTTGCCGGAAAGGGCGGGGGTGGTGGAAACGCTGAGGGGTTGGGTCGTCCATTCGACGCCGTTCCACGTCAGGGCGCCGGTTTGTCCACCGGGTGGATGGAAACGTATGGGGTCTTGGGCGGTGCCGTTGCCGAGCAGGGGAGGAAGGACGGCGGCGGTTTGCGTCCCCCAGCCGGCGTCCGGGGCCGTGCCGCTTTCCCAACGCGTGCCGTTCCAAACCAAGACGTTTCCCGGCGAACCGGGGGCGATGCGGAAGGGATTGACGGCCGTTCCCGTACCCGTTAGCGGCAATTCGCTTACCGTTCCCGCGCCGCCTTTCAAAACGGTGTCCGCCACCATGGCGAAAGGTACGGTCAAAAGTTCGACCGTCGCCATCGAAACATAGTTTTGTCCGCCGCCGGGGTCGATTTCGACCTGCAAAAAGATGTTTCCCGCCGTCCAATTGACGGCGCCGAATTGTCCCGCGACGGGCGTGCCTCGACCGATGTTAAGAGAAAAGAGACCGAAGTCGTCGGTTTGGACGTTGTGGGTTTCCGCATAAACGATTTGCCCCTGCGGGGAACCGGTGCGCAAAGCGAAACGTACGGCGACGTTGCGCCGGCCGATGAGTTGTCCGCTCGCGTCGCGGGCCACGGCTTGATAAGAAAACCCTCGCGGAACGCTTTGCGCTCCCACTTCGTTGCACAGCGTCGCCGCCAATCCAAGTATCGCCATCCAGCGCATGTTTTTTTCTTTTATTCGCCAAAGATACAAAAACCGTACCCAAAGCCTTGAAAGCGGCGGCAAAAGCAAACGCGAACGTTGCGAAAGGCAATAAAAAAACATCGACCCAACACGTTGAGCCGATGCCATGATATTATTATGAAAAACAACTTTCCGAGGTGGCAGAGGGAGTCGAACCCCCGTAAAGGGTTTTGCAGACCCGTGCCTAGCCACTCGGCCATGCCACCTTGTATTTGCGCCGCAAAGTTAAGGCAAAGTTTTCATGCCGCCAAATTTTTTGTAAAAATGCATCCAAGGCGGCCCAAGGGTGGCGAAAATCGACAATCGCGAGCGCGTGCCGTAACCACGCTTTGCGATTCGGGGGCTTGGGCGGACTTAACGGACGCATTAGAGAACGGGGCTTGCTTGCCGAAGGGAATCTTTGAGCGGCCCGGGCCGGCGAACGAAAAAAACAAACCCGTTTTTTTCGTAAAGTTTTTCCAATTTTGCCGAATAACGCTCGGCATGTTGGATTTTGACGGAAAAATACGCCGGTTTGTCTATCGAATCGTTTAAGAGCGTTTGCGCCGACGGCGTTCCCGGCGGCAGGATTCCGGCATAGAAATAATGGGCGTAGGACTTGTAGTCGAGGGTGGCGACATAAACGTCCTTACCCTCTAAGGAACGAAAAAAATCCACCGCCGCCCCTTGCGTGTAACGTTCGATTTTGGGAACGATTCCCGCCAAGAGAAAAAACAAAAACAGGGCCGTGGAACCTAAAAGCGCCCCTGCACCGTACGGCGTTCGTCCCCGGCGCATCAAAAACATGCCCGTTCCCGCACCGGCGAGCCACAAGGCCGCCGGCCAGCCGTCAAGCAACGACCATTGCACTTCGGCCGCAAGATTTCCCGCCGCAAACGGGTCTTTAACGTAAGCGGCGAGAGCCTTGGCGTTCATTCCCACCCACGGCAAAAGCGCCACCGCCAACGCAACCAAGAATATACACGTCCCCAAAGCCCACATTCGCCACTTGGCAAGCGCGTTTTCGCCCGATTGCCAACGCCGATGCAACTCCCACGCCGCCGCAAACGTCAAAGGGAAATAACACAACGACGAATAATGCAATATTTTCGTTTTGACCAGCGAAAATACCACCAAAACCACCCAAAAAAGCGCCAAGTTCCAACGGTAAAAGCCGTGAACCGTTTCTTTCGGCACACGAAACAGGCCCGGCAAGGCGAAAAACGACGCCGGCAAACAACCCAAAAGCAACACCACGGCGTGATATCCCCAAAATCCGCCGTGGCCCGCATCCTCCGTGCTTAAAAGCCGAATTTGATATTCGACGAACTCGACGATAAAATCCGGGCCGTGTTTGAGCCATTCGTACAAAAACCACGAACCCGCCGCGGCGAAGGCGAAAAGCACGTAAAGCGCAATATTTTTCCATGGTACGGGAGGCCGAAACCGACCGGCGACGGTCAGCGCTCCCACCGCCAAAGCCGGCAACAGCAAACCCACCGGCCCTTTGGTCAGTACCGCCAAACCCGCCAAAATTCCTCCGGCGACCGCCCATTTCAAGGTCTCGCTTGAACGGTACAACGAAAAAAAAGACGAAAATATAAAAAGGTTGAAAACGGGGTCGATGATGCCGGATTTGAAATACAAAAAAGGCAACAAGGAGCCGGCGTAGACCGTTGCCCACAGCCCGCCGAAACGTCTTCCCCCCACGTACGAACCCGCCAAATACAAAAAAACCAGCGACACCGCGCCGCAAACGGCGTTCGGAAAACGCGCCGAAAACTCGTTCACCCCAAAAACACGCATGGCCGTTGCCTGAAGCCAAAAGAACAACGGCGGCTTTTCCCAAAACGGCGCATAGTTCATCGTTACACGGTCGTAGTCGCCGGTAACGACCATCTCCCGGGCGCATTCGGCAAAATTGATTTCGTCCCAGTCGAACAACGGAACCGCGCCCAAAAACGGGACGAACATCAGCAACCCGACGCCCCCGACCAGCGCCGCATCCAACCACCCTCGCCGTTTCACGCTACGAAATTAATCATTTTGTACAAACAAGAAAAACCCTGTTTGATTACTCTTTTTATATTTGTAATTCATTTTTAGGCGAATGTTTCCTCAAGAATTGCCAAACCAATACTACGACAAAACGTCGAAACGCTGTTTGGTCGCTTTGGCGCCGAGAATCTACCGGAGCCTCAATACCGGGGTTGCCGCCGTTGTCGGAAGGGAGCTTGGTCAGGAATTGATAGATCTTATCGGCAAAAAGCGTCGCATCTGCGACACGCTTTTCGAGCTCTTGGGCGTTGTTTTGAGAGGCAAGCCCGTTGCCGGGCTTCTTCATTTGGACGCGCAAACCCGCGCCAACGGCGACGAAGTGCGCCGTGCCGTCGGGTACAAAGGTTTGATTATCGACAGCGACCGGTTTGCGGACGTGATGTATTTTGTGCAGGCGTTTATTTTTTTGACGGCTTTGCCCGAAGATTTTTTGTACCGCATCGCCGGTTTTCCCGACGACATGAGCCTTGTGGCCATCGACATGACCCAAGTCGACGGTTTGGAGCTTTTGGAGGAAGGAATTCCGGAGGCGGCGGTTTTTGCCGTGGTAAGCGTCGTTGTGCCGCGCAACCTTTTGATTCGGGGTATCGTAAAAGTGCTTAACGCCCTTGCCACGCTCGAAACGCGGGCAATGTGGATTGAGGCTTGCTTTGCCTTTGGGAAATTAAGAAAAGATCATAAAGCCTTCAACATGGAACTCAAACAAGAACTCGAACGTACGGCGGAGAACTATGGCCGTTTGGAGGAGCTAAGATTCATTTTTAGCGACTTTATCGACACCGAAAAAGAAGAATGGTACGAAATCGGTGAAAGCGAAGGCTATCGCAAGGGTGAAAGCGAAGGACGCAATCAAGGGAAAATAGAGGAGCGTGTCGCCATTGCGAAAAATTTGTTGAAGCAGGGCGTCGCGCAATCGGTCATTGCCGCCGCAACCGGAATGTCCCTCGAAGAAATTTCCCGTCTATAACGCAAAGTCTTTTGCGACGACAACCCATGCCTTAACGCCGACGACCGTAGGGAGCCGAAATTTCGTTGTCGCAAGCAACAACCAAACGGTCCCGACAAAAAATTAACGTGGCCACAACCGTAAATACGACGTTCGGGCGTTCCAAACTTTGTTTAAAGCAAATTTTTCGGGTAGTCTACAACGGGCAACGCCAAAAAATTATTTTTGGCGTTTTTGCCTTGTTAAACCATGGATAAACGGCTAACGTTTTTAATCCGTGCCGATTTTCATCATTATCGGTTTGACGCTACCAATTTTCGCCGTTGGCGCCGGCTGCTTGCGCAGGCGGTTTGCCGTCCGCAACATGAATGCGGGGCGGCACGTTCGTTGGCTTTCCTTATGCCCTTAATTCTAGCTAATTTTGCACCCTTTAATTAAACAATCTCAAAACAAAGGCATCGAAAACAAACCGGTTAATCCACACGTGTTTTTACCATCGTTCCCCCCACCCATGCCCCGCAAACGCCCCGTATATCGGTCACATTTATTGCATGCAAACACAAAATTGAATGTATAAAGACAAAATTATTAGGATTGGAATATTTTACGACGGCGGATATTTCGACAAGGTCAGCGGTTATTACAAACGCTATCATCCCGTACAAACCCGTTTGGACATCAACAAAATACAGGCGTTCATTCGACGCTGCGTCGCTTACGAAGAAGGCGAAAAGGAGGAGTATTGCCGGGTGGTGGACGCGCATTATTTTCGCGGGCGTTACAGCGCCTACGACACCTACCTCAAAGGCGAACAGCTCAATAAAAACAAACTCCTCAACGAACGCCTGTTCGAAGACGTGCTCATGAAGGCCAAGGTAACGACCCATTATTTGCCCGTCATCTCCGTTCACGACGAACGCGGCGCTAAAAAACGAGAAAAAGGCATCGACGTTTGGTTGGCGCTCGAAGCTTTTGAACTGACGGTAAACAAAAAGTTCGACGTCGTTGCACTCATCACCGGCGACGGCGACTATTTACCCCTGATTTCCAAACTCCACACCCTCGGCGCACGGGTTATGCTCCTGTATTGGGATTTGACGTTCAACGACGAAACCGGCCGCAAACGAGCCATTCGCACCAACCAACACCTGATAGACGAGGCCACCTACGCCGTCGATATGGTCAAAGCGCTCAATACGCGCAAAAGCGACGACGCCCCCGACATTTTCCTTGAACGTTCGCGTTCCGCCGCGCTTTCCGTCGACCCGGAGCCCCTTCCCCAAAAAACGGAAGCCCTCCCCAGACCCATCGTTAACAAAGACCGCGAAAACGTCTTTTTTGAAGGCGTGGTCGTCAATATTAAAGAAACCGGATACGGAAAAATCAGAGCCGACCACTCCGAAATCGGAGTGGTTACGTTCAAAAACCCTTCGTTGGTCGGACGTCTTTTGCCCGGCGACCGCGTTCACTTCAAAATCAGCCGGGGGCCGCGGGAGCACATGTTTTTTGCCCACGGCATAAAAAAATCCGACGACGAACCCCGTTCCTATACGCGGCGCTTCGCCGACGACCACCGCGTCCATTAAGTCCGTTCAATCGTCGCGTCAAGAACGAACGCCGAATTTTATTGCAAGCGTTTGAAGGGTTAAAAGAAAACGTTTTCGGCTTGGGCGTCGAGAACGGTGATGGCGGCCATATTGACGATTTCGCGTACCGAACTGCCCAACTGTACGATGTGTACGGGCTTGTTGATTCCCATCAGTACCGGACCGACGGCCTCGACCTCGCCCAACTCTTGCAAAATTTTGTAACCGGCGTTGGCGGCGGCCAACGTCGGAAACACCAAAATGTTGGCGCCTTTGTCGCACAGGGCGCTGAAAGGAAAAAATTCTTGTTGGAGGTCGGGACGGACGGCGATGTTGGCCTGCATTTCGCCTTCGATGAGAACGTCGGGACAGCTCTTTTGCGCCAAGCGGACGGCACGGCGTATGCGCTCGTTGAGTTCGTCCTTGCCGCCGCCGAAATTGGCATAGGAAATAAAGGCTACGCGCGGCTCTATATCCAAGAACTTGGCGGCGCGGGCGCTCAGCCGGGCGATATCGGCAAGTTGTTCGTCGGTCGGCTCGCGATTGACGGTGCAATCGGCAAAAAGATACACGCCTTTGCGCGTGTTCATGATGTAAAGGCCGGCGCAGGTTTTGGCGTCGGCTTCGAGGCCCGTTACTTCGAGCGCGGCGCGAACGGCCGACGCATAGCTTTGGGTTACGCCCAGTACTATGCCGTCGGCGTCGCCGGCCTCGACCATCGACATGCCAAAATAATCGCGTCGACGCATCATTTGTTTGGCCTCTTGAAGGGTCATGCCTTTGCGCGAGCGACGGGAAAAGAAAACGTCGGCGTAGCGCAGACGCATATCGCGTTCGGCGTCGACGTCGACGTATTCCACGCCTTTGAGTTCGATGTCGTACTCGCACAAAAGCGCCTCGATGCGGGCTTGATTGCCCAAAAGCACGGGAACGGCAATTTTTTCGTCCGAGAGTATTTGAGCGGCTTTGAGAATTTTGTAATGATAGGATTCGGGTAGGACGATGCGTTTGGGATGGTTTTTGGCGCGTTGAATCACGCCGGGCATAATTCCGACGTTCAAGCCCATGCGCGTGCGCAACGATTCCTTGTACGCCTCCCAGTTTTCGATTTTCACTTGGGCCACGCCCGAATCCATGGCCGCCTTCGCTACCGCCGACGAGACCTCGGTAATTAAACGATGGTCCATCGGTTTGGGGATGAGGTATTCGCGTCCGAAAACGAGTTTGGCGTCGTAAATTTTGGCAATCTCTTCGGGAACGGGTTGGCGGGCAAGTTCGGCGATGGCCTCGACGGCCGCCATCTTCATCGCATCGTTGATTTCGGTGGCGTGCACGTCCAACGCGCCGCGAAACACGTAAGGAAAACCCAGTACGTTGTTCACTTGGTTGGGATAGTCCGAACGGCCGGTGGCCATAATACAATCGGGACGGGCTTGGACGGCGGTAGGATAGTCGATTTCGGGCGTGGGGTTGGCCAAGGCGAACACTATCGGATGGGGAGCCATGCGTTTAAGCATTTCCCCCGAAACGATGCCCCCCGCCGACAAACCGATAAATACGTCCGCGCCCTCGAACGCGTCCGCAAAACGCAAGCCCGTGCGCTCTGTGGCGAACTCCATGCGCAAAGGGTCGAGGTCGGTGCGTGTTTTGTCGAGTACGCCCTTGACGTCGAACATGACAAGGTTTTCTTTTTTCAAGCCGAGGCGAATGTACATCGCGGCACAAGACAATGCCGCCGCTCCCGCTCCCGAAATCGTCATTTTGATTTCGGAAATATTTTTGCCCACCAAATGCAAGGCGTTAAGCAGGGCGGCGGCGGAAATGATGGCCGTGCCGTGCTGGTCGTCGTGCATGATGGGAATATTGAGTTCGCGTCGAAGGCGGGTTTCGATTTCAAAACATTCGGGCGCCTTGACGTCTTCAAGGTTGATGCCGCCGAACGAGGGTTCGAGGGCCTTGACCACCCGACAAAATTCGTCGGGGTCGGTAACGGCCAATTCGATGTCGATGCCGTCGATGTCCGCATATTTTTTGAACAATACGGCCTTGCCTTCCATGACGGGTTTGGAGGCCTCGGGGCCGATGTTGCCCAAGCCCAATACCGCCGTGCCGTTGGAAATCACGGCTACGACGTTGCCCCGCGCCGTATATTCGTACACCTTGGAAACGTCTTCGGCGATTTCCAAACACGGATAAGCCACGCCCGGCGAATACGCCAAGGCCAAGTCCCGAACCGTCGAAACGGGCTTGGTCGGCGTGATTTCGATTTTTCCTTTTTTCCCCCGGCTGTGGTATTCGAGGGCGTCTTCTCTGCGGATGGACATCGTCGTTATGATTTTGCCTCAAAATTAACGAATATTCCTACAAATCCCGTACGCCGTCGAAAAACCGGCGCATACCCTCGCGCCTCGTTGCCGACCAACTATTTGACGGCGCGATTGTGCTTTTCCCGTTTTTGGATTTAACTTTACGGCACGCTATGCTGGCATTCAAAAACGTAACGCTGAATTTGGGCGGAAGAAACGTCTTGGAAAACGTTTGCTTTGAATTGAAGAAAGGAGAGTTTGCCTACCTGACCGGAAGGACGGGCTCGGGCAAAACCAGTCTCATGCGTTTGATTTATGCCGACCTCAAACCGACAAGCGGAAGCGTCGTTTATGGGGAATATTCAAGCGACACCCTCAAACCGGCGCAAATTCCTTTTTTGCGTCGAAAACTGGGCGTGGTTTTTCAGGATTTTTCTCTTTTGCCCGACAAAACCGTTGGAGAAAACTTGGCTTTTGTATTAAAGGCCACGGGTTGGACGAACAAAACGGCCATCAAAAACCGCATCAACGAGGTCTTGATGACGGTGGGCTTGTCGGCACGCGTCGGCAATTACCCGCACCAACTTTCCGGCGGCGAGCAGCAACGCACGGCCATCGCCCGCGCCCTGCTCAACGACCCGCCGCTGATTTTGGCCGACGAACCTACGGGCAACCTCGACCCCGAAGTAACCGACGTTATCGTCGAAATTTTTCAAAAAATTCATCGTGCGGGTGCAAGCGTTCTTTTTGTTACGCACGAGTACGATTTGATAGCACGCCGGCCCGCCCGTGTGCTGAGGCTTCACGAAGGCCGGCTGAGCGAGGGCTAGCGTTATTGGCAAAATTCGGAAAGGGCGACGCCGGCCTTTTTGTAGCCTTTGCTTTCGGCTTTGGCGAAATCGGCGCACGCGCCCCGAACGTCTTTCGACTCCACTTTCGCGATGCCCGAATAATAATAGGCCTCCGAATGGTCGCCCGAAGGGTTGAGCCGTACCACGTCTTTGCAGTCTTCTATCGCGCCTTGATAATCGGAAAGGTTCAGTCGCGCGACGGCCCGGTTCATGTACGCGGGAAAATAGCGCGGTTCGAGTTGAATGGCTTTGTCGTAGTCGGCGATGGCGCCGTGGTAATCGACGGTCGAGCTTTTGACCACGCCCCGGTTGTAATAGGCTTGGTAGAAGTCGGGCCGAATGGAAATGGCTTTGGTCAGGTCTTCGATGGCGCCTTTGTAGTCGAAAAGTTTGACTTTGGAGAGGGCGCGGTTGAGCAGGGCGTCGGCGTCGTAGGGCAAAACGTTGAGGGCTTGGGTGTAGTCGGCGACGGCGCCGAGGTGGTCGCCGTTCTCCGCCCTTGCGTAGGCCCGGTTGTAATAGGCTTGTTGCAATTTGGGGGAAATTTCGAGGGCGATGGAAAAATCTTGGGCCGCGCCTTTGAAGTCTTGAAGTCGGGCTTTGGCCAATCCCCGGTTGTAGTAAAGGTGGGGGTCGGAGGGGTCGATTTCCACGGCGCGATCGTAGTCGGCGAGTGCACCCGCAAAGTCCCCTTCCAGATGTTTGTCAAAGCCGGCTTTGTGCAAAGCGTAAGCCTGTTCGGCGATTTTGTCGCCGGGCGGGGGAGGGGCGGGCGCGGTGGTTTTCATGTCTACGGGTTGGGCAACGGCCGCCGCCCACGTCAACGCCACCCCAACCCACATCGTCGTTATTCGCTTCATGTCCTTTGCCGGTTTCTCGAATGCGAAATTACGATTTTCGCGCCGATTTTACACCCAACGCCCGTGCGCGTCTTGGGTCAGGAAAAAAATCTTTCGAGTTCGCGTTCGTCGGAAACGAGCACTTCGCGGGGTTTGGAGCCGTCGGCGGGGCCGACGATGCCTACGGCTTGGAGTTGGTCCATGATGCGTCCGGCGCGGGCGTAACCCAGACTGAGCCGTCGCTGAATGAACGAGGTCGAACCGGCCCGGTTGCGCACCACGATGCGCGCCGCCTCTTCGAACATCGGGTCGCGCGATTCCAACTCGCCGCCCCTACCGTCGTTCCCGCCCTCTTCCGATGTACCCCCCATCGCCACTTCCGGCAACATATAGGCCTCGCCAAACGACGGCTGTGAAGCGATGTAGTCTACCAGCGCCTCCACTTCCGCCGTGTCGATGTACGAGTTTTGAATCCGTATCAATTCCGAACCCGTGAACAAAAGCAAATCCCCTTTGCCGATGAGTTGTTCGGCGCCGTTGACGTCCAATATCGTGCGGGAATCAATTTTGCTCATCACTTTATACGACAAGCGTGCCGGAAAATTGGCTTTGATAATACCCGTAATGACGTTTACCGACGGACGTTGAGTGGCCACGATGAGGTGAATGCCCACCGCTCGCGCCAATTGCGCCAAGCGTGCGATTGGATGTTCGATTTCTTTGCCCGCCGTCATCATCAAGTCGGCCAATTCGTCAATCACCAAAACGATATACGGCATATAGGCGTGGCCTTTTTGGGGATTGAGCTGACGGGCGGTGAATTTGGCGTTGTATTCGACGATGTTGCGCACCCGCGCCTTTTGCAACTTCTGATAGCGATTGTCCATTTCGATGCAAAGGCTCGTCAGCACGTGGACGACGTATTTGGTGTCGGTGACGATTGCGTCGTCGAGCCCCGGAAGCTTGGCCAAAAAGTGTTTTTCCAACGCTTTGTAGAGCGTCAGTTCGACTTTTTTCGGGTCGATGAGAACAAATTTGATTTCCGCCGGATGTTTTTTGTAAAGCAACGACGCTATCATGCAGTTGAGTCCGACGGATTTGCCCTGTCCCGTGGCGCCGGCCACAAGCAGGTGGGGCATTTTGGCCAAATCCGCGACAAACACCTCGTTGGAAATGGTTTTTCCAATGGCGAGAGGAAGAGTGGCTTGGGTGTCGCGAAATTTTTGGGTCGCAATCACGCTTCGAAACGAAACGACGGTTTCTTTGGCGTTCGGTATCTCGACGCCGATGGTGCCTTTGCCGGGCATGGGGGCGATGATGCGTATGCCTTTGGCCGAAAGGCTCAGGGCGATGTCGTCCTCGAGGTTTTTGATTTTACTGATTTTTATTCCCGGCGCCGGCACGATTTCGTACAGCGTTATCGTCGGTCCGACCGTCGCCCGTATTTGCGTGATTTCCACGCCGTAATTGAGCAACGTTTCGATAATGCGCATTTTATTGCGCTCCTGCTCCTCGGGGTCTATTTCGGCGCCGCCGGTTTCAATTTTCCGAAGCAGGTTAATCGACGGATATTTGTAAGACGAAAGTTCGGTTTTCGGGTCGTAGTCGCTTTCGGGGGCCGACGGGACGGAAGCAAACTCTTTTTCTTTGAGCTCTCGTTCGTTTTCGGGGGTTTCGATAATCAGTTCGAGATCGGCGGGTTTAGCCGGCGGCGTGGCAACCGGCATCGACAAAACCCGCAACGGCGGCGGCTCCACGGCCATAAAACGACTTTTGGGTTTGCCGTCCAACGGCGGCTCGTTCGGTCCGGCTTCTTTCACCGGCCCGACAAAATCCAACGACAACCCTCCCGCCGTTTCCGGCTCTTGGGTTGAAAATACGGGCGTATCCCATTCGTCGACCGTTCCCAAGACCACGGGGGCGGGCGGTGTCGGAACCGACACCGTGCGCGTCGCTTCTTCTTTTTCGTCGACCGTTCCCAAGACCACGGGACGGGGAGAAAAAGTAAACGACGTTGGGGCGGGCTCGACTTCGGGTGTGAAGGTGGGGTTCGGTGTGGATTTGCCCCGGCCTTCGTCCACGATTTCTCCCAAAACGATAGGTTTGGCTTCGGGGGGGCGCACCCATTCGACGCCCGAAACCCAAAAGTCCTTTTCTGCCGCCCTCTTGGGGACGGCTCCGGGGTAAACGGTCGAAGGCGGAACGCGGGCCGGCGCAGGTTCCACTTCGTCTTCTTCCACCCACAACTCGATTTTTATGTCGTCGTCTTTTATGCCGTCGTCGCGGGAATCGGACGCTTCGGAGACGGGGTTGGAAGCGAGGGGGTGGGGACCGGGAACCGTTTGCGTATCTTGTTTGACAGGATTTTCCCGCCCGATGGGAACGCTCAAAAAGTCGGTAAGGCGGAGGTTGAAATTGAACTTTACGATAAGGAAAACGACGAGGGTCAAAAAGGAAAGCAAACCGAGGCCGGCGTTGCCGACGTATCGTCCGAGGGTGTCGCAAAGGTATTCGCCGACGTAGCCGCCGAGGTCGGTGTAACCGATATCAAACCAACGGTTGAAAAGGGCCATCGTCCCGCTGACCCAATAAGCGACGAAGGCCATGAGCAAGAACAGTTTTTTAAGCAGTGAGAAATGCCGTTTTTGATGCACGGCATAGCCCAAAAGCATGAGATAAAGCGGAAAAAGTACGGCGACAAAGCCGAATCCGCGGGTGATAAAACGGTTGGCGAACCATGCGCCAAGGCTGCCGGAATCGTTTTGAGTGGGAACGTCGGCCTGTAAGGGGCCGTATTGAACGGCGCTTTGGTCGGCCGCACCCGCATAAGTCAAATGGTAAACGAAGGACAGCAACAAATAAAAACCGAACACGCCCAAACACACCCCGACCACGCGGCGGGTTTTGTCGTCTTTGAAACGGTTCGTCCACGCGAAAAGGGACGCGTTCCGGTTTTTATTGGGCGCCTCGGCCTCCGGGGCAATAAATCGGTTTTCCGCCATGTAGGTAGAAATACGGTCGTAGTATCCGCAATGCAATTTACGACCGTCGGCTCAATCCACGGTCGAAAAAAATACCCAAACCTTGCACACGTCAAAAACAAGGGAATACTTAGACTTGTGGACAACTTGACGCCTCGTCCGCTTTCAACGGCAAAAACACTTGACGCGGCAAGAAAAATCACGCAACGGTTCCGTTCAGTTCAAAATATTGTCCGTTCGAAAAATTGGTGAATAATGAATGAATTAAAATTGTAAATTGCAAACGATTCCCAAACAAAAATTTACGGAATAATTTTGCGTCGGAATATGCGATTTTTCCATAAAATAAATAATTGAAAAATAAATGAAAAGAAGAAGAATTTACGTATGGGGCATGGCCCTATTAACCACGGCTTTGTTTATCCGCGCGGGGCACAACTCCTCGATTCCTCCGGCGGGCAACACGAACGCTCCGGGTGAAGGAAACTGTACGTCCTGTCACAGCGGGGTGCTTAATACCATCGTTTCGCCTTTCGGCGGGCCGTTAAGTCTAAGCATTTCCGAAAACGGCCAGCCGTTCAATCCCAACAACGGCTACACGCCCGGAGCGACGTACACCATTTCCATCACGGCGTCGGTGCCGGGCATTACGCGCTATGGTTTTCAAGCGACGTTCATCAACCCGACGTCGTTGCAAGGCGTGGGAACGTTTAACCCCGGCCCGGGTACGACGGTTACCTCGGGCTCGAACAACCGCACCTATGTTTCCCACAACAACGACACACAGGCGCCCGGCGGAAGCAAAACGTGGACCTTCAACTGGACGGCGCCCGAAGGCCCCAACCCCCCCGTCGTCCACCTCTACATCACCATGAACGCCGCCAACGGCAACGGCAATACCGGCGGCGACCAAATCTACGCCTTCAACGCCCCGCTCCAACCCGCCGCCAACCAAGACAACTCCATCCAGTGCCAAGTGACGGGCAACAACATGAACTATTGTCCGGGCGGAACGATTACCGTCGCTTATCAAGCCACCGGCTCTTTTTCGCCTAACAACACGTTCGCTTTGGAAATATCGAACCCCGACGGTTCGTTCCCCGGCCAAACCATCGGCTTTGGCTCGTCGGAATTGAGCGGCGTCATTAACGGCACGATACCCCCGTCGTTGCCCAACGGCACGTACCGGGTACGCGTCAATTCGACGGCGCCGCCCGTTTTCGGCGAACCCGCCCCCCAGCCCGTAAACATTTCACCCGTCAATGCGCAAATTTTTGGCTTGCCTCCTTCGGTGTGCATTTTTGACGGACCGGTATGTATGCAGGCCATGCCCAACGGCGGCCAATTTCAAGGCCTCGGAGTCATAGGCAACTGTTTTTATCCCGACCAAGCCGGCGAAGGAACCTTTATCATCACCTACAGCGGCACCGACGGCGGATGCAACTTCTTTACCACCGAAACGATAACGGTCGTCGGTTATCCGATTATTGAAGCGGTAATCGCGGGCGGGGGAATGGGTATGCCCTATGAACTTCGCGCCATCGGCCCCATGGGACTCGAGTATCGTTGGGAACCGGGCGGCCTCGTCGGACAAAGCGTTTTCGTCAATCCCTCCCAAACGACGACCTACACCGTTTTTGGCGGCGTTCCGGGTACCAACTGTGTGGGGTCGGACACCGTTACGGTGTTCGTCGGCGGCTCGACCAACTGCGACAACTATAACGTCGAAATGCTTTACGACGGCCCCAATCCCGTCTGTGCGGGTCAAAACGTTACGGTGCGTGCCGTAGGTCCGCCCACGTTCGGAAGCTCGTTCACTTGGTACGTCAACGGCCTGCCCTATATTTCGACGGGCGACATCCTCACCATCCAAGTTTACGGGACCACGCTCATCCAAGTAACGGGGACCGCCCCCGACGGATGTACGGATTCCGACGAACTGACGATAGCCGTAACTCCCGCGGATTTTGAATTGTACGCCGAAACGACGCCCGCATCCTGTCCCCAATGTTTCGACGGCTCGATAACGATTTATCCCCCCGGACTGGCGTTCTATCAAGTGAACGGCATCAATTATCAAAGCAATGTGATTACGGGTTTGGCGCCGGGATTCTACCAAATCACCGCCGGCGACGCCAACGGCTGTACGCAAACCATTTCGGTGGAAGTGGGCGGCGGCGTCGAACCTTGCACGTTTACATTGTGGGTGGAAACGCAACCCGCCTCTTGCAGTACGTGCTTCGACGGCGCCATGACCATTTATCCCGAGTATTTGGGAATCTACTACGTAAACAACTTGCCTTATTTTTCCAACGTGATTACGGGTTTGGCGCCCGGATTCTACGACGTACGGGCAACGGACTCGCTCGGATGCGTCGGACAAGTGTTTGTCGAAATTACCTCGGGCGGCGGTTGCAACGTCGATGCGCAAATCTTTGGTTTGCCTAACGAAATGTGCGTCTCCGACCCTCCGGTTTGTTTGCAAGCCATCCCCGGCGGCGGAACGTTCAGCGGCCCCGGCTTTATCAACGAGTTCTGCTTTAGCCCGGCGGCGGCGGGAATAGGTTTCCATTACATTTCTTACTCCGGCGTTACGCCCGACGGATGCGAATTTTTCACCTCGACCGAAGTTTTCGTCAATGAATGCGGCGGATGTTTTTTGGAGGTCTACGCCTATGCTCAGCCCGAAACCTTGTGCGTCGGCCAATCCACGACGCTTATGGCCGAAGCCTCGTCCAACATCGTTGATTTTCGCTGGTTCGACCCGATGGGAATGCCCATAGGCATAGGGCAAATGTTGCCTACCGTTCCGCAAATTTCGGGATTGTATCGGGTGGTGGCGACGGACTTGACCCAAGCCAACTGCGAAGCCGAAGCCTACGTATTCGTCAGCGTCTACGAAGCGCCCCAATTTACGGCCTTCGGTCAAAACGCCTCTTGTCCCACCTGCAACGACGGACGCATCGTCGTGAATCCGCCCACCTACATGTATTCGATAAACGGAATGCCGGTGGACGCTTCGGGCGGCGTAATTTCGGGCTTGACCCCCGGTACGTACAGCGTTACGGCCATGGATGCGTTTTCGATGTGTTCGTCGTCGATGATGGTCACGGTGGGCTTCAATCCGCCGGCCTGCCCCACGCCCACCGGCTTGACCGCGTCCAACATTACCCCTACCGGCGCAACTTTGTCATGGAACTCGGTTTCGACGGCAACGACTTACCGCGTACGCTACCGCCCGGTAAGTTCCAACTTTTGGACGACGGTCGCGACGGCGGCAACGTCGGTAGGACTCATCGGCCTGACGCCTTCGACCCAATACGTGGCGCAAGTGGCGGCCAATTGCAACGGCGCTTTCAGCCCCAACAGTGGTTTGATTTCTTTTACGACCGCCGCTGTCGGCGCGACGTGCCAACAAACCGCTCAATTTAACGTCTTCCAAAGCGCTCCCGGTTCGGTGTTGGTTACATGGACTTTGGTTCAAGCCGCAACACGTTACCAAATTCAATACAAACCGTCGAACTCGGTCTTTTGGACGACGGTCAACCGCGACCAACCGTTTACTTCGGCGCTCATTACCGGTTTGCAAGCGGGAGTAACGTATCAGTTCCGGATGCGCGTGGTATGCGGCATACAAAATATGCCGTGGCAAGGCCCGATTAACATCACGCTCAACGGCAAAGCCGGCGACAACCTTGGCGACGATGAACTGCAAGCGGCGCTCTTCCCCAATCCCAACGATGGCGAGTTCGTCCTGTCGCTTAACGCTATTGAGGGTAAAACAAACTTGCGCGTCTTTGACGTGACGGGCCGCACGGTCTACGTCAGCACCGTCGAAACCCAATCCGGCGCCAATCAATTTACCCTCAACCTCCGCGACGTACTTTCGCCCGGACTTTACTTCCTCCTCACCGAATCGATACAAGGTACGGCGACGGTGAAGTTTTCCGTCAAATAAAATATAAAACGGGCTTGTTTTGCGCGTCGCCACCCCGTAAAGGGGCGGCGACGCGTTTTTTTGACGACGTAGTTGTCGCGACCTTAAAGATGTTTTTGTTGCGCGAATATCGGTGCGGCGGTAAAAATGAGCCCCAAAGGCGTTTGCGTCGGTTTGGTCGTATCGTTTTGTCATCGCTCGTCCGCCACGATGGTATTTTGACCGAGCGTCAGCGTCGCGAGGCCGAAACAAACCTCATCGAAGACGTCGCCCAACTGAAACGAGACGTGGAGGCGGTTCGGCGCGGGGCGGCCGGTTCGGCCTCGGGCCGGTAATTTTCGACGTTGGCGGCGGGATTTTGGGCAAAAGTTGGGGAAACGGGGTGGGGGATTCGTTTTTTTTGTAAATTTGGAAATGCAACGCGCTTTGCTTCTTTGGGTTGGGATGTTGGCGGGAGGTTGGGCGTTTTGTCAAAATCTTGAAAAAAAGGACAAATACGACGACCCGCGATTGAATACGCCCGTATCGTTCACTTTGGGCGACCGGGACCGTTTGCACACCGTCGAATTGAAAATGGAGGCTTTGGAAAAGACGGTCGACGTTCGCTTCGACGCGATGCAAAAACAAATCGACGCGAGGTTCGACGCGATACAAAGGCAAATGGATACAAGGTTTGAAGCCGTGGACCGGCGCCTAGATGCTATGGATAAGCGTTTCGACTTTTTGCAAAGCCTTCTTTGGACGATAGTCAGCGTGTTGTTGGCTTTGTGCGGGGGCATAGTTGCGTTGGCGGTGGCGACCTACATGCAAATGCAACGCATCAACAAGCTGCTTGCCCGCCACGACGGTATTTTGACCGAGCGTCAGCGTCGCGAGGCCGAAACAAACCTCATCGAAGACGTCGCCCAACTGAAACGAGACGTGGAGGCGGTTCGGCGCGGGGCGGCCGGTTCGGCCTCGGGCCGGTAAATTTCGACGTTGGCGGCGCAAGTATTTTTTTACCCGTTTTGCTCCAATTTGTTTTCGAGAGCCTCAATACGTTTTTTGCTTCCACGTCAAACGCGTAAATTTGGGGCGCCAATGCCACCGAAGATGAAAAAGCCGTTTGTTTGGGCGCCGATGTTTTGTCTCGTCGCCGTATGTTCGCTCGTCGGATGCAAAAAAGACGAAACCGACGTTACGCCGCCGTCCGTCGAAATTTTGACGGTCGTTTCGCCGGACAGCGTCGTTTTGGCCGAACAGAGTTTCAAAATTCGCTATCGTGCGTCCGACAACAAAGCCCTGCAACGCGCCGAAGCGCTCGTTTCGCCCGAAAATCCCGCCGTTGTCAACGTTTTTACCCCCGTATCCCAAACGCTTTCCGGCGACAAGGCGGAACGGGAACTGACCATCGCCGTTCCCGCTTCGGCAAGGGACGGGCGTTATTCGCTTGTCGTTACGGTGTTCGACGCCCAAGGCAACGCCGCCTCCGCCGCGCCCGTCGTTTTCAACGTCCGCAACCCCAACGACGCCACCCCGCCCGAATTGACCGTCGAACGCCCCGAAGAGAACGCCGTTTTCGCCTCCGGCGGCGCCATGCGCGTCAGCGCCCTCGCCGCCGACTACAACTCCAAACTTCGCGACCTGCTCGTTTATCTTTTTACCGAAAACGGCGCCCAAAACCTTTTTTCCGAAGAGATTCACTTTGTTTTGGGCGGGGTGGAAACGTATGCGTTGGATACGACGCTGACGCTCCCAACGAACTTGGCGCCGGGCTTTTACCGTTTGGCCGTTCTGGTCGCCGACGCACGGCTCAACCAAACCGAGGTTTTTCGAAAAATCGAGGTCAGATAACGACAAAAACAACGAGAATTGCGTAGGCCCGTTTGGCGGGCGATTGGGCCTTGATTAAATATTTTCCCAAATCAAGAAATGAAAATTTTCGCCGTAATTTTGCTTCAATGAGAGCCAAAAAACCTTCGGAATCCTTTACGCTCATGACCGAAATGGTTCTGCCCAACGACACCAACACCTTGGGCAACCTCATGGGCGGCAGACTCTTGCATTGGATGGACATTGCGGCGGCGATAGCGGCGGGGCGCCACTGCAACCGCGTCGTGGTTACGGCGTCGGTGGATACGGTCGATTTCACGGCCGCCATCAAGTTGGGGGAAGTTGTCTCGATTGAGGCGCGGGTGACGCGGGCGTTTCGGACGTCGGTCGAGGTGCGGCTCGACGTTTTTTCCGAAAACATGATGGAGGGCAAACGTCGGCGTTGCAACAGCGCGTATTACACGTTTGTGGCCGTGGACCAAAACGGGCGGCCCATACCCGTCGACCCCATCGAACCCGAAACGCCCGAAGAGCGCGAACTCTACGACGGCGCCTTGCGTCGGCGCGACCAACGTCTCACCGCCACCAAAGAAAAAGCATGAATCTGCTCGTCGCCGACGCCGGCGGCACCAAGACCGAATGGCGGCTCGTCCGAGGCGACGCGCCCCCTTTGGATTTTCGCACCCCCGGCTTCAACGCCAACCTCGAACCCCTGAGCGATATGGAACGTCGGCTGACCGAAGAGGTCAAGCCCCTTTTACCCGTCACGCCCGACGTCGTCCGTTTTTACGGCGCCGCTTTTTCCACCGACGAATACCGTTCGGCGTGGGCCGAATCTCTACGCCGCGCCTTGGGCGCCCCAACGGCAAGCGCCGAACACGATCTGCTCGGCGCCGCACGCGCCGCCGCACTGGGAAAACCCGCCGTCGTCTGCATCCTCGGCACCGGCTCCAACTCCTGTTTTTTCGACGGAAAAAACATTGTCGCCCAACGCGGCGGACACGGATACATCTTCGGCGACCACGGCTCCGGCGCCGACCTCGGACGACGACTCCTCGCCGACCTCCTCGACGGCGACGCCCCGCAAGAATTGTCCGAAAAGTTTACTCAAACCTACGGCCCGCCCAAAAACGTGCGCAATCAAACCTATCGCCACCCCAAACCCTCGGTGTTTCTTGCCTCGCTCGTCAAATTTCTCATCGACCACCCCTGCGATTACACCGACGCGTTGGTGTCGGCGGCGTTTTCCGACTTTTTAGACCGTACCGTCGTGCGTTTTCAACGTCCCGAAGCCGTGTTTTTTGTCGGTTCGTTGGGCAAGCAATTTGAAACGATACTTTTGCGCTTGTGTGCAAACAAGAGGCTGAAAGTTGGCGGGTTTGTACCCCGTCCGATTGACAAGCTCGTCGAATATCACCTAAACTTCGAAAACAACGCGGCCCCGTGAAAAACGGGGCCGAAACGCTTGGCTCAGGTTTTTTGTTTTTTCTTGCGTGCCGCGGGAAAAAGAATGTTGTTTAGAATCAGGCGGTAGCCCGGCGAATTTTTGTGCAGCGCCAAATCCGTAGGTTCTTCGCCAACAAAATGCTGGTAGTCTTCGGGGTCGTGGCCGCCGTAAAACGTCCACATTCCCCTTCCGTAATTGCCGTGCAGGTAACGGGCCTCGCCCGCCGATTTTAATTCGCCCATAATCAACACCTCGGGTTTGATGAGCGACTTGCGGAAGGCCGTCGTTTGACCCATGAAGCCTTTGATGGTCGAAGTGTGGTTTTGACAAAGCATCGTGGGAATAGGGTCCCATTTGGCCGAAAACTCAAACAGCGTAAAATAGTCCATGTCTTGGGTGACGGGACGACTCGGTCCCGTCACGTCGATGTTCGAATATTCGTAGATGATGGGGTTGAGTTCGAGGGTGAAATTGTGGAAGGCGAAGCATTGTCCGAAGTCGAGTTTCTTTTGACACCCCGGTTCGATAGGGTCGCCGTCGTACATGTAGTCGCAGATGTCGGTGTCGTGGGCGGCGAGTGCGATGTCGTAGGAGTCGGTCGCCGAGCACATGGCGAACAAAAATCCGCCGTTGTTGACGAAGTCGCGAATTTTTTGGGCGACGGCCAGTTTCAGTTTGGAAACTTTGTTGAAACCGTAGCGTTTGGCGATGGCCTCGTTGTCCGCGACTTGTTTTTTGTACCATGGGGCGTTGTGGTAGCTGTTCCAAAATTTTCCGTATTGGCCCGTGAAGTCCTCGTGATGTAGGTGAAGCCAGTCGTAGTCTTTGAGTTTGTCGTCCATGACCTCGCCGTCGTAAACGACGTCGTAAGGAATTTCGGCGTAGGTAAGCACGAGGGTAACGGCGTCGTCCCACGGTTGGGCCGTCGGCGGCGAATAGACCGCGATTTTGGGGGCTTTTTCCAATTTGACGGCGTCCATGTTGGTGCTTTCCGACGAAATACGGGCCACAATTTCGCCGTATTTCGCGTCGGAAACAATTTCGTAACGCACGTTGCGAATTTGAAGTTCGGCCTCGAAACGCTTGTCTTGTTTGAAGGCAAAACTTCCGCCTCGATAATTCAAAAGCCAATCCACCTCGGCGCCTGCGCCCAAGACCCAATACGCAATACCGTAAGCTTTGAGGTGGTCGCTTTGCACCATGTCCATTGGCACAAGAATCATGTTGGCCGACGCGCCCGCCGCCCAAAAGCCTAGAAGCAAGGTTAAAAACGTTCGTTTCATGTCGTTTATCGTTCGATTAACCGCAAGAATTGTACCCAATGCAATATTACAAAATTTCGGCTACCAACGTTCTACTTTTCGTCGGTTATAATTTATTTTCAACCCCGCAGCCACGTATGCAAAAGAAATGAAAACGCCGCAGGTTTATGCAATATTGCGGGCAAGACGAACGGCAAAACGGTATGAAACGGGGCCCGCAAACGCCGCACGACGTTCGGCGTTGTCCAAACGATGCATTCGGAGTCCAAGCGCACGGAGAAAGACGCGCCGACGACGTTGCACGTCCGCGCCACCGGATTAAAATATTTGTAGAATTCAAACATTTTGCCCTTTTGTTTATAAAACGTTCATTTTTTTACCCGATATATTGTCATCAATGCGTATATTTCGGGAAAATTCGGTGCATCATGCTTAACGTTTTCTTTTGGATAAGTTTAACCGTGCTCAAAGCGCAAACGTTGACGGGCGCCGTCGACGCGGTTGCGGTCGTTGGTCCGCCGTGCGCCGGATGCGTCGAGATTGCCGAGCAAAGAACGGAGTCGGGCAAGGTTTTCCGTGACCCCTCCGACCCCCGAACCCTGTATATTCAACGTTTTGGGGGGCCGGTGCACGTCTTGGACGAAAACGGCGTTTGGCGCGAACCCGACCCGCGACTGCTTTTCGACTCGGGCGCGTGGATTACGACGCGGGCTTTTCGACCCTTGGCCTTTCGTCCCGGAGAGGGCGTGCGCATCGCCTTGCCCGACGGTTTTCGCCTAAGCCTCAACGCCAACAATCGAATCGTAACGACGAACGCCGAAGGTCAAGAAACGTATTCCCAAGCCTTGAACACCGCGGGCGCCGACGTAAACGGTACGCGAATTTTTGCGCCCAACGCCGCCCCCAACCTAAACATGATACAAACGGCCAAAGTCGCCGGCCTCAAAACCGACTACGAACTGCTTAGCCCGCCCGACGACAACGTTGTGTATTGGGCCGTCGAAGAACAAATCCCCTTGCCGCCGGGATATACCGTCGACTTTGACGTACACGGCGAAACCACGTATTTGGGGCGTTTGGGCGAGGTCGTGCTTTACGACGCGGCGGGCAACGAAGCCGCCCGCTGGGCCCGACCCAAGATTTTCGATTCCCACCCCGGACGCACCGACCAAGAACGCCAAGCCCTGCTCAACGCCGCCCTCCAAGCCGGAATCCCCCAAACCCCGTACGCTTATCGTTTGTCGGTCGAAAACGGCGTCGCCCGTTTGCGGCTCGTCGTCGATGCAAAAATTTTGCGTTTGCCCCAAACGGTCTATCCCGTCGTCATCGACCCCGAAGTTACCGTCCCCTTTGCTTCTTCCGTCGTTTTGGGCGTGGGCCAAAACATGACCTGTTCTTTGCCTCTTCCCTATGCGGTCCCGGGCGGTTACAGCGTCGTCAACGTCGTCAACAACATGCTGCGTTATCAAGCAACGGGTTTGTGTTGCGGCATCGACCTTTTCGGAATATGTTTGGGAACGTCGTGCGCGTTCAACGGGGTGCGGGCGCGTATCGTCGGCCCGTGCGGACAAGCCGAAGGTTTTTGTAATTCGACGGCACAAGGCACCTGCACCCTCACCGGCGACGTGCCTTTCGTCGCCGATTGCGTCGTCGGACAATGTACCGATTATCCTATCGAGTTGCGGGCGGAATTGACGAGCCAAATCGCTTGCGGCGGCACAACTTGCGCCGCCACCAACTGTTACCGCATGGACGCGGGCGACATCGCCTTTACCCTCGTCGCCCGGTCGGTGGAAACGACGGCCTCGACGGACGTCGCGCCCATCGCCGGCACGCCCCCGACGGTACAAGTCTGCGGCGAAACGCCGTTTCATTTGGTGGGCTTGCCCGCTTACGGCGTACCGCCCTACACCTTCGAGTGGCATTTGCCCGACGGAAGCGTCCTTGCCGACAGTATGCCCATGCTGACGCTCTATGAAAACACGCCTATCACTTTGATTGCCTTCGACGCTTGCGGACAAAGCGAACCGTATACATTCACGGTAACGACCGTTGCGCCGCCGACGTTTTCGGAAACGGTCGTCATGCCGACCTGCGGTATCGACAACGGCTCGATTACCCTGACCAACCTTCCGCCCGACGCGTCGATTGTTTGGGAGAACGGTTCGAGCGCCGTTACGCGCAACAACCTTCCCCCGGGTCAATACGTCGCCATGGTCAGCGACGGCGTTTGTCCGAAAACCAAGGTTTATCTTTTGGAGGCGGTGGCCGACGCCGTCAATTTGACGGTGCAAACGACGGCGCCGACGTGCACGAATCCCAGCGCCGGCGCCATCGTCCTTGTTGCCCAAGGCGCTTTCGGTCCTTACGAGTACGCCGCCGTGCCGCAGGGGCAGTTCCCCGATTATCAGGCTTCGCCCAACTTTACGGGCTTGGGAGAAGGCGTTTACACGTTGCAGATTCGCGACGTGAACGCTTGTGTGTACATCCATCCCGAACCCGTGGTGTTTTCGGTTCCCGAGCCTATCGTCGTCGGTGAAATTACGACCGTGGCCAACGCCTGTTTCGGGGCCAACACCGGTTCGATTCACGTCGGCGACGTTTCCGGAGGAACGGGCAATTATCAATATTCGCTTTCGGGGGGGCCGTGGCAGACGTCTCCGACGTTTACGGGCTTGAGTCACGGAACGTTTGGTTTGCGCGTGCGCGACGACGGGGGATGCGAGTACGCGGGCGTTGTCGTCGTCCCTTTGGCTCCATCCCTCAACGTGTTGGACGTCTTGACCGAACCCGTTTTGTGCGATGCGCCGGGGCGCTTGGTCGTTGTCGTTGAAGGCGGAACGCCCCCTTACACCTACTCTTTCGACAACGGCCAAAACTTTACCACCGAAGCCCAATATTCCGGCGATGAACGCGGCACGTTCCGGATTCGGGTGCGCGACGCAAACGGTTGCGTCACGGGCGTAGAAACGCAATTGCCCGGCGTGCGGCGCGTCGGGCTTGCGCATACGTACCGTTCGCCGTCGTGCGCCGGCGTTGCCGACGGCGCCATTCAACTGTTTTCCAACGCCGACGAATACTCGCTCGACGGCGGACAAACGTTTTTGACGACGGCCGATTTTACGGGGCCGGTCGGACTTTTCGAAGGCTTGTCGCAGGGCTTGTACTCGGTCGTGGTTAGAAACGCCGACGGCTGTGAGGCGCGTGCCGAAATTCTTTTGCCCGCCCTTGCGCCGGAAATGGAATTTCGCGCCAACCGGGAAACGATTTGCACGGGCGACGAGGTCTGGGTTCACGTTTTGGGGCCGCAAACGGTGGAATGGAACGTGCCGCCGGGCGGCCCCGAACTCCGGCTGTTCGACAACGGAACGCTTGTCGGTTTTCGCCCGCTATCCACGGTCGTTTTTACGGTCGTCGGGGATTTTGGCGCCGGCTGTTCGATAAGCGATACATGGGCGGCGACGGTATTACCAAAGAACGTCGTGTCCGCCGGATTTTTGCCGAAAAACACCGTCTTTGAACGTCCGCCGTTCGCCGTCGAATTTATCAACACGTCGGAAACGGATTTGGAATACCTTTGGGATTTTGGGGACGAAAGCGTTTCGACGGAATTTTCGCCGACGCGCGTCTATTCGGATACGGGTCGTTACGAGGTGAAATTGACGGTTCGCAGACCGGGGACGTGCGACGAGGCCGTCGTCCGCCAAACGATACACGTAACGACGACGGCTCCAATGAGTCGTTCCCTCCAAGCCGAGGGTTTCGTCCTTTTCCCCAACCCCACCGACGGACGAGTTGAGATTGTTTCTTCCGTTGGGCTTTCGGTCGTTGTCTACGACCTAAGAGGCCGAAAAGTCGCGGCGGGCCAAGTCCACGGCAGGACGGAACTGGATTTGGGCGCTTTGCCGTCGGGCGTTTACGCGGGGGTGTTTACCCGCGCGGACGGCGCCCGCTTCGTCCTTAAAATTCAAAGAAAATAGTTGCAACCGTGCCCGTTCGTCGTTTTGGTGCGGTTACGCAACGGGTTTGTCTTGCCGGAACGGTAGCGGGTACGGTCATCGGAGCTTTGAAAGCGCAGAAAGTCGGCGGCTTTCGGGGTAACGAACGTAAAAATTGCATCAAAAATTCTTTCGTTTATTGTTGTTTATTGATTGTGGGACGCGTTGGTGTGTTAATTTTTTGCAATTTGGGGCATGATTGACAAGTGGTTGCGCAAAAAAACGAATTTCGAGAGCGAACCGACGGAAACGGGGTTGAAACGAACGCTGGGGGTGTGGGACTTGACGTCGCTGGGCATTGCGGCCATTATTGGCGCGGGGATATTCAGCACCATTGGCAAGGCGAGTTTTGAGGGCGGGCCGGCGGTAACGTTGTTGTTTGTTTTTACGGCGGTGGCGTGTGCGTTTTCGGCGTTGTGTTACGCCGAATTTGCCTCGGCCATTCCCATCGCGGGAAGCGCCTATACTTACGCATACGCGTCGTTTGGGGAAATCGTGGCGTGGATTATCGGCTGGGACCTGATTATCGAATATGCCATCGGCAACATCGCCATCGCCATCTCATGGAGCGACTATTTTACGGGTCTGCTTTCGGGCATAGGCTTTGATTGGCCGGCGTGGTTGAGCATGGACTACCTTTCGGCGCACAGAATTTATCCCGAGGCGGCGACGGCGTTGGCGGGCGGCGTTCCGCTTTCGGCCTTGCCCGCATGGGAACGCGAGGCCTATTTGGCTTGGAACGGCGCGCCTCAATTTGCGGGCTTGCGCTTGATTGCCGACGTGCCGGCCCTCGTCATCGTTTTTCTCATTACCGTTCTGCTTTACGTCGGCGTAAAAGAATCCAAAACGGCGGGCAACGTCATGGTCGCGATAAAAATGTCGGTGATATTCGTGGTTATTGTCGTCGGGGCGTTTTACGTCAATCCCGCACACTGGTCTCCGTTCGCGCCCAACGGCTTCAACGGGGTGATGAAGGGGGTGGCGGCGGTGTTTTTTGCGTACATCGGTTTCGACGCGCTTTCAACCACGGCCGAAGAATGCAAAAATCCGGCCCGCGACTTGCCCCGCGCCATGATTTACGCGCTCGTCATTTGCACGGTATTGTACGTGGTTTTGGCGTTGATATTGACGGGGTTGGTACCTTACACGACGCTCAACGTCGGCGACCCTTTGGCCTTCGCCTTCAAAAACGCCGAAATGTCCGAAGGCCTGCGCAACGGACTTTCGGGAATCATCGCCGTGAGCGCCATCGTCGCGATGACGGGCGTCTTGCTCGTTTTTCAAATGGGCCAACCCCGCATCTGGTTCAGCATGAGCCGCGACGGCCTGCTTCCCAAAAAGTTCGCCGAAATCCACCCAAAATTCCGTACGCCCTCGTTTTCGACGATAGTTACGGGCGTGTTGGTGGCCGTGCCAAGTTTGTTTATGAATCTTTCGGAGGTGACGGATTTGTCAAGTTTGGGAACGTTGTTTGCCTTCGCGTTGGTTTGCGGCGGCGTGATACGTTTGCGTCATCGTCCCAAGGGCTATCGGCCCAAGTTCAACATTCCTTACGTCAACGCCCGGTACGTCATGCCGCCGTTGTTTTTGGCCGTTGTGTTCGCGTTTGTGTATTTGTTTGAGTCGCCGGTTTCGCGGTTGTTTTTCGGCCCCGACCCCGGCCGTTTCCCCCTGCCCAATCCGATTACCCCCTACGCCTTCCTTGCCGTGTTTACGGGTTTGGTTTACGGTTCGGTGCGTTGGCGCTGGTCGTTGATACCCGTCTTGGGGGTAACGACGTGCGTCTTTCTCATGGCCGAAGTACCGTTGAAAAGCTGGGCGCTTTTCAGCGTTTGGTTGCTTGCCGGCTTGGTCATCTATTTTACTTACGGCATGAAAAAAAGCAAGTTGAACAAAAAGGATTGACGTTCTTGGACGTGGTTGGTTTGGGGAGCGGGGCGTTGGTTTTTTTGTCGCCGGCAAAGAAATTTCAAGCGTTTTGAACGCGAATTGAGGCAAAGCCTTGCGAGGCGGTCAAAATTCGATTTTGTATTGTACGGCGAAACTGCGGTGCGCTCCCATCGAGCCGGGAAGGGTCATAAATTCGGTATTGAGGGCGTTGAAAACGTGAAACGAAAGCGTACCCACGGGCGAACGATACGAAAGCACGAAATCGAATTCGTGCCATCCTTGGGGATTGGCCCTTCGGTAGGCGCGGGTGTCGGGAAAAAGGCGGGGAATGCCGTTGGCCGCAAGGTAATCTTTGACGAATTCGTCGGGCAAACTCAACGCCACGTCGGCAGGCAAACCCACCATTGCGCCGAATGCTTTTTTGAGCGTCGGCATATGCTCGTAGAGGTCTATCAACAAATATTTGTCCACATTGACGATGGGCGAGGTATAGCGGTAATTGACGGCAAAAGAAAATTGTTGATAAAAAAGTTCGACGTTGAAGCGGCCGAGCAACTTGCTTCGGTATTTGAGGGTGTACGGACGGTCTTGAAAACCAAGAACGGAACGGTCGCCGGCGCCCAAAAGCACGGGGACGACCTTTTCGACGAGTACGTCCGTGGAGTCGTCGCCGTCCCAGCTTTTTTGGCCCTCGCGGTCGACGGGGTGGATGAAAGTGAAACCGCCGCCGAAGGCAAGGCCGAATTCGCGCGTGATTTTGAAGTCGTGTTGCATGACGAGTTCGACGCCCGTAATCGAAACGTTGGAGATGTTTTGGGCCTTGAAGGCGATGTTGGGCGAGGAAAGCGAGGCGTTGTTCAAAATATACTCGACGTCGGCCCAAAATTCGACCATTCGGTTGAACTCCATGTGAAAAACGGCGAGGTCGAAATAACCGGCGAGTTTTTCGTTGTTCGTTCGATAGAGTTGCCGTCCACCGACTTCGGCCGTCCATCCGCGCTCGACCTCAATGAAGGGGTTGGGCAAAACCTGCAAGGGTCCGGCAAGGGTGTTGGTGAAGCGCTCGCCGACCGACGGACTGCGCAAGGCTTGTCCCGCCGAGGCCCGAAGATAGGTCGCACGTCCCAAACGATAATTGACCCCGCCCCTAAAAATCGGTTCGTTCATCGTCGTGCGTCGGTAGGGCGGCAAAACGAATACCGTCGAATCGCCGTAAACCGTCGTGATTCCGGGGGAAAGGTTGCGCAACGTCCTACGTATCGGCACGGAAACGCCCTCTCGAAATTCGACGTTCAAGACCGTATCGACGTTGTAGACGTCCTCGTATTGGTAGCGCACGCCCGCGACGAGCGTCCATCGCGGCGCGGGTTTGAACTTGATTTGCGAATACACGCCGAGTTGTTTGCCGCGTCCGTTGAAGGTGCCGCCGGCGTTGGCGTAATTGTTCGTCAGACTTGCCCCCGAAACCGTTTGTATTCTGTCGCGCCAAAGATTCCACTTGAACTGGTATTCGTTGTAAAGCATGAGGTAGTTGCCCGATTGACCCGTCGAAATTTCGTTGCGGGAAAGAAAAGCGCGGCCTTGATACAAATGGGAAACGCGTTTGCCGACGTACTGAATCGTGGGGTCGAAGGTGAAACGGCTGAGCAAAAATTTGGAAATGAGGCCGTCGCCGGCGCTCAGGGCGTGGACGGGGTAGTCTTTGAAACCGATGAACGTCGCGCCCGAATCGATGTTGGCTTGGGCGTTGAGGCCGAAGCTCAAGCCCGGAACCGTCGCAACCCGGTATTTGGTCATGACCAGCGCCCGCATACGTTTGGTGAATTCGTCTTTGCGGTAACCGGAATTGTGGATGGCGTCGAATTGCGTGGAAAAATCAAAGTTTTGTCCGATGCGTCGTCCGTGGAAAACGTGCGTGGAAAGTTCGTAGGCCGAGGAACGTCCGTCGAAGTCGGAGAGGCGGTTGGGGGGCGCGTCGAAGGCTTTGGCCCGTGTACGTACAACGGTTTTGGGTTCTTCGGTGGGTTCTTCGGTCAGCACGTTGATGATGCCGCCCATGGCGCCGGCGCCGTAAATGACCGACGACGCGCCTTTGAGCACCTCGATTTGTTTGACGTTGTCGGCGGGCAGGAGGTCGAAATTGACCGCGCCCAATTCGGGACTAATCATCGGCAGGCCGTTGAGCAACGTCAGCACCCGGCTTCCCGCCTGAAAGGTATAGCCCGAACTGCCCCGTATCGAAGGTTGTTGATTGGTGAAGGTCATGCCGGGCATCTGTTCGAGCGCCGCGACTATCGTCGAGTTCGACATCAAGTCCACTTTTTTCGTACCTAGGGTTTCAATCGAAAGCACGGCTTCCTCGACGCGTTCGCGAAATTTTTCCGTGACCGTGACCACTCCCAGCGTAACGGCGTTGGAAAATATTTTGACGTCGTAAACGAACTCGTTTTCTTGGGGAAAGGGCAGAACGACGGCAAACGGTTCGTAATCGAGGGCGTCGACGCGCAGACGGAGCGAATCGGTACGGGGCGTGGAAAATCGATAGTAACCGTCTTCGCGGGTTTCGGCGCCGGAGTTTTCTGTCGAAACCCGGGCGAACGACACGGGAGCGCCGTGTTCGTCCGTCACCCGCCCGCGTATCGTCGTCGTTTCTTGCGCCCATGCCATGCCCCACGCGGCCGTCCAAAATCCCAGCGTTAAAAAAACGTTCATGCCGTGTTCTCCTTTGCGCCAAAAATAGTATTTTTTTAACGAACGGGAAACTTTAACGTGAACTTCGGCGCCGAATTTAACGGACGAACGTGTTTTTGTGTGTCCAACGTTGTATTAGCGACTATTCGGTCAAGGAAGCCGATGAGTGCGTTTTCGCAATCGAGCGTATGAGGTCCGCACCGCCGTCGGCGAAAGCGTTTGGTTGGATTTGACGCTCAAAAGTACGGGCATATTTGGGCAAACGTCGTTACGGGCGCGGCAATCGCAACCACGCCCGCCAATACCGCCAATGTATTCCAATTTTTCATCGTCGCACAAATCATACATAGGCAATAATAGCGGCAATATTTGGAACGACGTATGATTTTGAAACGAAAACAAAAAACTTAACACACTTGCCCGACAAAACCCTAAAATTAGTCGTAAAAATTGACGTGGCGTACGGCCAAAAGTCGGTGATTGCGGTCGCTGGGGCTGGAATAATATACTAAAATCGTATAATAATTTTCGGTTTCGTTGTAACTGCCTTCGATATATTCTTCGTCGATGGTTTTGCCGTCGGAAACGACGTAAATATAGTTGTACACGCCTTGTTTGAGCCGGAGTTGGGCGACGTAGTGCCCGTCATGATAGTTCATGCGGAATTGGGGGTCGAGCCGCCAATCGGTCAGGGCGCCGTAAACGTATACGTCGTCGGGGATTTGGGGTTGTTGAAGGACGAACATAACGTCGGCATAGTCGGCTTGATATCGGGCGTTGGGCCATTCGCGCACGCCGACGACGAAATTGCCGTTGAAGTCGGGTTCGGTAAAATATCCCATGCGGGCGCGGGGACGGTCGCGTTTGAGCCACACTTTGGCCACGCTGTCGTAAAAGTCCACTTTTTGCATTTGCCCCGTTCGGCGCATGACCGTTCTTAAATCGAACATGCGGAATTCGTTGCCGCCGCGAAAGTCGTTGGCCGCATCGAAACGGTATTCGAGCCTGTCGGGACGAATGTAAAGCGGCGAAAGGCCGGTTTTGGCCTTGTCCCAACGAAAGTTTTGCATGACCACGACCCTCAAATCCCGGACGGGGTCGGGCAAAAAGAAGCGTTCGGGATGAATGTAAAAATTGACCGACTGTACCGAAAAACGCTGGGAAACGTCGGGGGTGAAACCCAAATCGGGTTCGACGCGAATGGCGTTTTCCGTAACGACGAACCGACGCGTGAGTACGAGTTTGTCGGGGTCGTGGTCGCGGTAAACGACAAGCAGATAATTGCCGCTGAGTTTGAAGCGGTTGCCGGGACGCGGAAAACGATAACGATAATTGACGTAGTCTATACGGGTGCCGGCCGACGGCTGAAGGTCCATGATTTGGTCGTAGTCTATGCCGTCGAAATATTCGGTAAGGTAAAGGTCGGCAAGGTTCCAATTGGCGTCGCAGGGTTTGAACGTTGCGTAAAATTGGGATTGTTTCGAGCCGAGTTCGTCGAAAGAGAGCGTAAGGGCGACGGGGTTGTACATTTCGTAAACGGGGTAGGAAAGTTCGTCGTCGCCTTTAAAGAGTTGTACGGTACGGATGCCCGGTTCGTAGACGAAATTTTCGGTACGGAGCTTGGGGGTGGGCGGAATTTCGGCGTTACGGCGTTTTTGCGCGTACACCGAAAAACAAAACAGCACACACGTCAGCGTCGTTAACGCCGCTTTGACGGGCCGGTTGGTTGTCTTTGCCTTGTTTTGCAAAACAAAATTTATTATCAAACAAAAATACGGTACGCGTGCCGGTTTTAGGGCCGGCACGCACGTTTTATTCGGGCGCGCGGGTATAAAACAGACGGATTTTGGGTGGCGCCTCGCTGTCCCCGCCGCCGAAAACGACGCGGGCGAAACCGCCGCGCCGGGCCGTGGTTCTGCTTAGGTTGGGAACGTTCATTGTCGAATAACCGACGACAAAATCCGTAAACGGCTTTTTGGACCGAACGTATTGTTGGAAATAGTCGCCCAAGTCAAAAACGTATTCGCGTTTGTTGGCGCCGGCGCGTTGCGATTCGATTCTTGCCGCCGACGAGTCGATAAGATTTTGACGATTGAGGGCGTGGTAAAGCAGGGGGCGGGTCGGCACGACGGCTTCGAGCGTGTCGGTGTAATGGTCGGGGTGGACGGTGAGTACGAGTTGGGCGCGATTGACGGCGGTATTGGCAAATTTGGCGACGTCGGCGGAGTCGATGGAGACGCGTACGAGCCATTGGCCGCCTTCCTGCATGACGGCGTATTGTCGGGATTCGGGATTTTGGGCGTCGAGAACCCGCCGGGCCAATGCGTTGGGACGGTCTTCGCTAACGAGGGAATAAAACCCTGCCGCGTCGCGCGGGGCGAAAAGCTCCGCCTTCGACGAACGCAGGGTATCGCCCGACGGCACGCGGTAATACAAGACCAAACTCACTTCGCCGACGGTTTGCAGGTTGGAAACGTAAATGCATCCGACGTCGCCGGGGTTTTCCCGTTTGGCGCCGATGCGCAAGCCGTAAAAAAGATTTTTGAAGTTGGCGGGCCGGGCCCAAAACGCCGAATCCGCTTCCATCAACCGCCGCCCCAGCGCGTCCGAAAGCCGCACGCGAAACTTTTTAATCGACATGACCGAATCGGCGATGACGATGCGGTAATTGCCGCTCAACTCTTCGGGTTTGACGGCCGCCGTCGAGGCGAGGGTATAGGCGGCGTTGAGGCTAAGGCTGTCGGCAAGTTCGTGGATTTGCAGTTGCATGGGTTTGTGGCGGTCGCCGCGAAAGGCGGTAACGTCCAAAACAAGAACGAGCGAATCGTATTCGGCGTTGCGTAGATTGATGTCGTTTTGCAGGGGCAAAAATTGGGAATAATAGGCGGCGGTTTGCAGTCCCATGACGGGGTCGTCGATTTCGCCGAAAAAACCGAGGGCGGGAAGGGCGGTGCGCACCGCGTCGGTGCGGAAACTCGTCAATCGTACGTTTATCGAGTCGTTGTATTCGACGTTGGCCCCGGAAATCAGGCCCGCGCCGAGGTCGTCGGGCTTTTTACAAGCCCACGCCGCCAACAAGGCGACGCATGCCGTGATGACCGTTGATTTTCCCACGGTTAGGAAAGCATCGTTTGATAAAGGTTTTGGTAGTTGTCGACGAGGGCGTGCCGGGCGTGGTCGAGGGCGGCAAGCGAAATTTTTTCCTCTTCCATACAGGCGTTGAGTAAGGGGTTGTCGGCGTAGGCGGTTTTGGTGACGACGTCGGCCATTTTCATGCCCTCGCGCGTAACGGAAAGGAAGGTATTGACGCTTTCGGCGACGGGCGGCGCCGCCGCGCCTTGCAATCGCGCCTTTTCCGCAAAATTTTTGGTCAATGGGTATTGGTAGGGATTGGTTTCGTTTTCGTAGAACGTATGAACGACTTTACAGTTGCGGAATATCGGGTCTTCGCGAAAGTGGGTTTTCAAATATACGGGTATCAACGACGTTATCCAACCAAAACAATGAACGATGTGCGGGGTCCAGTTGAGTTTTTTTACCGTTTCAATGACCCCTTTACAAAAGAAAATGGCGCGTTCGTCGTTGTCGGCGTGAAAGGTGTCGCTTTCGGGTTCGTGAAGTACGGACTTGCGCAGAAAATAATCTTCGTTGTCGAGGAAATAGACCTGCAAGCGGGTGTGGGGAATGGTGGCGACCTTGATGGTCAAGGGTTTTTCTTCGTCGCCGACGCGGATGTTGATGCCGGATAATCGTACGACTTCGTGCAACCGGTTTTTTTTCTCGTTGATGACCCCGAACTTTGGCATCAATATTCTAATTTCGTGGCCCTTGTCTTGGAGACCTTGGGGCAAAAGCCGAACAAAGTCCGCCGCGCTTGTAATTTTAAGAAACGGGTCGATTTCCATCGTAGCAAAAAGTATCCGCATTCGCTTCATGTAATAAAAAGGATGAAAATAAAAATTGAGAGGGTTGGAAAACCCGTACAAAATTAGTCAATATTTCGCAAATACGAAAATCGCAACGGCCCCGGCGCCATAAATACGCACGGCAAAGACGCAAATCGTTGAAAAAACCCAAAATTCGGCATACCGGCTTTGTGAAAAAGTCCGTTTAACCGTTTTTTTTCATGTCGCCATAGCGCAGGGTGAGGTAGTTTTGGGTTAGTTCGTGTTTGGGGGTGGTAAAAAGTTTGCGCGTATCCTCGTATTCGATGAGTTCGCCCAAATAAAAAAACGCCGTCTTGTCCGCCACGTGTCCCGCTTGTTGCATGTTGTGGGTTACGATGACGATGGTGTATTGCGTTTTGAGTCCGTGGATGAGGGTTTCGATTTTGTCGGTGGAAATGGGGTCGAGGGCGCTTGTCGGTTCGTCCATCAACAGCACCGACGGTTGCACGGCCAACGCCCGCGCAATACAAAGACGTTGCTGTTGGCCGCCCGAAAGCGACAGCGCCGATTTTTTGAGATCGTCCTTGACTTCGTCCCACAACGCCGCCTGATGCAACGCCGTTTCCACCCGCTCCCTGATTTTATCCTCTTTGTACCCTTTCTGAATGCGCAAACCGAAAGCCACGTTTTCGTAAATGCTTTTCGGAAAAGGATTGGGCTTTTGGAACACCATGCCGACGCGTTTGCGCAGTTCCACCGCATCCACGTTTTTTTCGTAGATGTTCTGGCCGTCGAGCAGGACCTCGCCCTCGACCCGAACCCCGTCCATGAGGTCGTTCATCCGATTGAATATCCGCAAAAACGTCGATTTGCCGCAACCCGACGGGCCGATAAGCGCCGTTACCGTGTGTCGCGCCACACCCATCGTTACGTTTTTTATCGCCTGCACCGTGCCGTAGTACACGCTCACGTTCCGAGCTTCCAACTTGTACATGCCGCAAAGATAAACGACTATCCCCATCCGGTGCATTCGACTACAAAAAATTAACGGTAGCGTACTACGTAACGATAAAAAAAACATCCACAGGCCATAAGGTGCGCAGACGAATTAGGAAAATGATTCAAAATGCCGAGACCGGCCGTTAGAACGAAACAAGGATTTTAAATAGAAAAAAACGCCGCCGGCGTTAAGCCGGCGGCGCACAAACGCTTGGGGTTATCGGATGATGGTAAACTGTCCCGTTCGGAAAATTTTTCGGTTGAGTTTGGGGTCTTCGGCCTCGATGGAAAAGAAATACGTGCCGTCGGGGACGTTGTCTTTGGGAACCCAAGCGTTGCCGTCTTCGGGCAGCCGGGCCATGAGTACGCCGTGGCGGTCGAATATCCGCATTTTGTATTTGCCCGGCAAGGGAATATTCACTTCAAAGCGGTCGTTGACCCCGTCGCCGTTGGGGGTGATGATGTTCGGGAAGGTGATGTCGAGCGCCACGCCGACGGTAACTTTTTGTTCGACCGTATCCGCGCATCCGAGGTCGTTGGTCGTAATTAAACGTACGGTGTAGTCGCCCGATTCTTTGTATTGGTATTTGACGACTTCGCCGGAATCGACGGGGGCAATCACGCCGGGTTCGAGGTTGGCGTCGTGCATAAACTCCCAGTAAAATCTATAAGGCGCGCGATAATTGGAGCCGGCGGTGTCGGCGGTGAAAACGATGTCTTCGTTCATCGGCAGGCGTTCGGGATTTGGGTTTACGACGATGCGGGTTTTTGGGGTGGGATGAACGGTCAAAATCAGGTCGTCCTCGCATCCGAAGCGGTTGTAGGTCAAAAAGTAGGTTCCCGCGCGCACGCCGCTCACCGACGACGAACCGTTGTTGTTCAAGCCCGCGAGGAGCGACGCCGCTCCGGGGTCCATGCTGCTCCATGTACCGCCGGGCGGCGTTGCCGAAACGTTGATGCGTTCCGAGCCTTCGCAAACAAATATCGGTTCGCCCGCCTCGACCCGGGGATGAATCGTCAAACGAAGGGTGTCTTCGCATGTGGCTTGCGGACTGTCGGCATGGGGCGCCGCCACGTAGAAAAGTTGGTAATTGCCGGGGGCGGGCGCCGAAAACACGCCGTTGATGATATTGCTAGGGGTCGTTCGGTCTTCCCATCGTCCGCCTGCGGGCGTGCGCACGAACCGTGTAAGTTCCAAGGTCCCGGCCTCGTCGATGCATCGTTCGGCCGTTGCATCCACGTCCACCTCAAAACCCGGGTTTACGCGCAAAACAAAGGTGCGAAGCGTACAAGCGTCGAAGATATACACCGCATAGTTGCCCGGCGCCACGCCCTGACGCGTGAACGACGGCGTATTGCCCAAGTCGATGGTGTCGTTTTCGGCGGTAGTGAAAATACGGTAAGGGGGCGTGCCGTCTTTGAAATTGACGGTAATGGCGCCCGTGGCGACGGCCGCCGGGCCTTTGACGCACAACGGATGTACCACAACCGTGCTTAACGTATCCAAAACGGGCAACGGCGGAGTAATTTCCACCGAAATTGGCGAACTAAGGCATCCGCGCGAGTCGCGTAGGCGGGCGGTATAAGTGCCGGGGTTCAGGTCGGGCCAAACCCCGTTGTTCAACGAACCGAAAAGTTGGAAATCGACGCCGTTGTAAGAAACCTCGTACGGCGGCGTTCCTCCGGTAAGACTCGAAAATCGAAGGCTTCCTCTTCCCCCGGGGCAAGGCACGCCTGTTCCCGTGACGTTGAAATCCAATGGCGGCGGGGCCGTCAAGTTCAATGCGTCGCGAACGCTGACGCACTGGGCGGCGTCGCGCACCTCGACCCTATACGTCCCTTCGGTCAAGTTGTTGAACGTATATTCGTTGGACGCCACCGCCCCGGGCGACGTCGCTATCACCGCTCCCGCTTCGAGCACGGTATAGAAATACGGCGGCTGACCGCCCGTAACCGTTACCACGATTTCCCCGCCTTGTGCGGGATTGCTTCCCAACGGCGGACACGGCGCCAATAATTCCACCGTCGCCTCGGGACCGAGCGGTTCGTTCAAAACCACAGGATTCGTCAAATTTCCGCCGCAACCCGCCGCGTCCGCCAAAAGTAAAGTATACGTTCCCGGGCCCAACGTCTCAAAGACGATGACGTTGTCGTTGTCGGCGTTGTCGTCCGTACCGTTCAACACTTGTCCCGTTTGATTGGAAACAACATAATTAACGGGGTAGGTTGCGCCTTGGATTTCAACCGAAAAACCGCCCGTTCCCCCGCATTGGGTAATGGCGTTGACCGTTACGTCCAAAATGGTTATTGTGGGTACTTCGGGAACGACAATTTGGATGGGGCCGTTGGCCGCGTCACAACCCGCGCCCGTAATTTGCACCGTATACGTGCCGGGCGCCAGCGTTCGCGTAAAAGGAAAGCCGGTTTCGACGCTCGTTTCCCCGTTGACGACGACGGTCAAATCGCCTGCGGGCGCCGTTCCCGCCGATAAATCGAAAGCAACTTCGGACGTTGGCACGGTGCACGTCGGCGGCGTTACCGTCGCGCCAAACGAGAACGACAAATTCGAAAGCAGTTGAATGGTCGTGGTTCCCCAACATCCCGTTGCGTCGGTCGCGCGCACGGTATACAATCCTTGCGTCAAGCCGGTAAAGGAATAGGTTTGAGCGGAGGTACCGGTTTGGGTTTGAACGACGGCGCCCGCCAAAAGAATTTCGACGGTAACGGGTTCGGGAACGGCGCCGGCGAGTGTTGCGTCAAAGGCTCCGTCTTGGGTGGTGCAGCCCGTAGGTTGGGCAACGGGCGTCGCTTGGGGTTCGGGCGTGTCGCCCGCCGGCACGACGATGGTCGTTTCGTCGGTATCGGCGCCGCCGTCCCGCACCCGTATCGTATACGTCCCGGGAGCCAAATTGTTGAACGTATGGTTGAAGTTGGGTGTGGTGACGGGGCCGGCGACCGTTGTCGTTCCCGCCTCGTTCAGCAAGCGATAGGTAAACGGCGGTTCGCCGCACGTCGTAACCAAAAAGACGTTGATTGCGCCGTTGTTGGCGTTGCAAGTGGCGGCGACGGCGTTCGTTGTCGCTTGGTCAATGCCCACGGGGGATTCGACGATGAGCGTGCGTTCAAAGGTACAACCCGAGGCGATGTGGGTCAAGCGCACCAAATATGTATCGGCCACCAATTCGTGGATAATCAAAACGCTTCCGGCGTCGTTTTCCAAATAAGAGCCGGGCGGCACGGGCTCGTAAAACACGCTGTATCCGCCGGGGTTAATTATATTTCCGTTAATCCAAATGTCTTGGTCGGTGGTACCGCCGCAGGGTTCGGCATAGTTGGCCGTAAATGAAGGGTCTCCTCCGAAATAGAAGTCAAAAGTGGGCGGCCCGGCGATGAAAACGGGGTTGTTGGCGTAGGTGAGGGTGCATTCCGCCGCAACGACGACGACGTTGTAATTTCCGGACGCAAGGCCGGTAACGTCAAAGGGATTTCCGCCGGGGGCGGCGGTAAAATTTTGGCCGCCATTCAAGGAATAAGACGTCGCCGTCCCGTTGCCTATGGTTATTCGTATCGCGCCGTTGTTGGCAACACACGAAGAAACGTTGGTTTCCGTGACGTTGAGCATCGGACCCGATTGATTGACGAGAACGACGGGAAGTGGGTCGCCGGTTTGTCCCGGACAACCCGCGGCGTCCACAACGGTTATGTTGTACGTTCCCGCGGGTACATCGTCGACTTGCAAACTCGAGCTCGTTTGCGAGGTTTGATAGTTGTTGTTGACGCCTTCGATGGTAATGGTGTAGGGTTGCGAGCCGCCCGTCGGCTCGATAAGAATAATGCCGTCGTTGGTGTTGCAACCCGTGGGGTCGAGAGTGGTGATGCTAAACGTCGGCCCACTTCCGCCTTGATTAATGATATTAAACGGATTGAGGCTCCAAACGGCGCTTGCGCCCGATGCGTCCGTTGCACGAACGGCATATTGCCCGGCCGCAAGGTTGGTGAAAGTATAGGTAAAATTGTTGGTTGCCGGCGACTGTTGCAAAACATCGCCGGCGATGTTCTCCAAATAAAAGGTAAACGGCGGATTGCCGCATCCCGCCGCCAGAGTAATCGTTGCTTGGCCGTTGGGCAAACCGCACGTGGTGTTTTGGAGGCTAACCGATTCCACCGAAAGCGGCGCCGGAAAATCGACGATGTCCGTACCCGTGCAACCCGTGGCGTTGTCGGTTACGGTAACCAGGTATTGTCCCGCCGGAACGTCTTGAAAACCGTTGGGCAGCACCGTCGGTCCCGAAGGCGAAATGGAAAAGGTATAGGCGCCGGGAGGTTGAACGTCGTACAATACGCTGCCGTTGGCAAAGCCGCAGCTTGTTACTCCGGAATAAAACGTTGGGGTTAAAACGACGTCGTTCGGACAATTGACCACGTTTATCGTTCCCGTACATTGAACTTGTTGCCCGTTTTGGCAGACGGTAACGGTGTAATTGTACGTTCCGGCGGCGGCGTAGGTATGGGAGAAAACGAAAGGGAAGTCGGTGTGGTTGTCGAGGACGGTATTGGGAGCGCCGTCGCCGTAAACGATGGTTACGTCCGCCGCGCCGACTTGCCCGCTTAAGTTCACGGGAAAAAAGAAGTTTTGCCCGGCGTTGGCGTTGAGGCTGTTGGGGGAAACGTCGGGGCAGAGGACGGTTAGTTGTTGCGTCGGTGCGGGTACGTACACCAATATGTCGTCGATGGCAAGGCCGGGTTCGGCGACTTGTTGTCCTGCGGAGATGGCATTGAAAACCGAATAATTCATGTTGCCGGTAATGATTCCAAACATACTCCACGGCGCATAAAGTCCGACGATTACGTGCCGAAATCCAAGATAAAGCGAAGGACGATTGTCAAGCAAAGGCGAGGTTACCCGCGCGCGAAACCAATTGGGTTGGTCTCTTAGTTGACCGAGATTACCGCCGCCGCCGCCAATATTCGCGCTTTGCAAAAAAGACCAATTTGTGCCGTCGTAGCTGTAATAAATCTCTCCCATGATTCGGGCTTCGGGAATGGCGGCGGGAACCAATGCGGGATTGTTAGCCGCCGGCCACAATCCTCCTTTCATGTGCCAGCTGAATTCCAAGGTTACGCCCGAGAAGCCTGCGGTGGAAAAAACGGGACTTTTGGCAAACAAAATTTCGTTTTCCAACGTACCGCTGCAACAATTGTTCAAGCCGCCACAGGCGTTCAAATCCACTGCACAAACGACGGGCAACAAACACGGCGGATTGGACTGAATACCGCGAAGGGTGGTTACACGCAAATTGTAACCATTGGGGTCTTCGCCTACAAAGCTCGTACAGGCGTTGTTGGGTTGGTTGGGGGACGGCCCCTCGGTCGCGTTGCCGTATCCCGGAAAAAACGCCTGACAGCTTGCGTAAGAGGAGGCGACAACGAAACGGTGCGCCGCACCGTTGGGGTTGGTGGCGCCGTTTTCTTGGACGTTCAAACTCCAGCCTTGTTCGGTGCCGTCGTTGAAGTTCCATTGCGCCAATATCGTTTGGGCGCTTGGCGTCGCCGGCAACGAGCAGATCGCGACCGCCGCCGAAAGTATCGCATATCGTTGAAATAAGGTAGACAACATGGCCGAAGTAAATTTAATGTGAACGCGAATTTAAGTATATTTCGCCAATCATGCACAGGGTTTTCCCCGGCTTGTCAATAATCGCGTTCGAACGGTAAAAAGTTTGCGGCAACGATAATTTTGCAAAATTTTTATAAAATTCTTTTAAGAAGTATAATTTCTCGATGTGTATAAACTTTTTTTTCAACGCCGCACGCATCGTCAATATCATATCGTCAATATATTTTGTGAATCGGGTCGGATTGCGTATTTTCGTAGCATAATTGAAACGCCAATATGTTAGCCGCCGTCATTGTCGACGAAAACGTCGACGGTTTTGCCATCGAACTCGATACGCTGCTCAAAGCTTACGAACTCATGAGTTGCGTCGGTGAAATGGCCCGCGTTTACGACGAAAACCGTGATTTGTGTAAGTTCGTCCATTCGACGTCCCGGGGTCACGAGGCCGTTCAGCTGGCCGTGGCCATGCAACTCAAACCCTACGATTACGTTTATCCTTATTACCGGGACGAATCGATGTTGTTGGGCATTGGCATGTCGCCGTATGAGTTGATGCTTCAGCTTTTGGCCAAGCGCGACGACCCGTTTTCGGGCGGACGGACGTATTACGCCCATCCCAGTCTTCGTCGGCCCGACATGCCCCAAATTCCGCATCAGTCGTCGGCGACGGGCATGCAGGCGATTCCCGCCACCGGCGCCGCCCAAGGATTCAAGTACTTGGAAACGCAGGGACTCGCTACTTACCAAGAAAAACCCGTGGTGGTGTGTTCGTTGGGGGACGGCGCCATCACCGAGGGGGAGGTGTCGGAGGCGTTTCAGATGGCGATATTGCACCGATTGCCGATTGTTTACGTCGTTCAGGACAACGATTGGGGCATATCGGCGACGGGCGCGGAGATGCGTGCGATGAACGCCGTGGCGTTTGCCAAAGGTTTTCCGGGTTTGGAGACCGTCGAGGTCGAGGGCTGGGATTTTATTGCGTGTTACGAGGCGTTCCATCGGACGTTGGAAACGGTGCGCAAAGAGCGACGGCCGTTTTTGTTTTACGCGCCGTGTCCGTTGTTGGGCCATCATACGTCGGGGGTGCGTTCGGAATGGTATCGTCCTGCGGAGGAGCTGGCCGAGGCTCGGAAAAAAGACCCGTTCGTTGTGCTTAAAAATCAACTTTTGGAATGGGGTTTGGACGAAAACGTTTTGGAGGGCATCGAAACGGAGGCTAAGGCGCGGGTGCGCATGGACTTTGAAGCCGCAAAAAACGCGCCCGACCCCGACCCCGCCTCCATTTACGACCATATCTACGCGCCGACGCCCGTCGTCGAGGAGCGCGGACAACGCACGCCCCCGGGCGGAAAGGAAGTCGTCATGGTCGACGCCGCCCTGCACGCCCTCGACGAACTCATGCGCAAACATCCCGAGGCCCTGCTTTACGGGCAAGACGTGGGCGGTCGGCTGGGAGGGGTGTTTCGGGAGGCCGCCACCCTTGCCGCCAAGTACGGCTCCGCACGCGTTTTCAACACCCCCATTCAAGAAGCGTACATCATCGGTTCGACGGTGGGCATGTCGGCCGTCGGGTGCAAACCCGTGGTCGAAGTCCAATTTGCCGACTACATTTGGCCCGGTCTTAACCAGCTTTTCACCGAACTTTCGCGTTGTCATTACCTTTCCAACGGCAAATGGAACGCACAGGCCTTGATACGCGTGCCGATAGGGGCGTACGGGGCGGGCGGGCCGTTTCATTCTTCGAGCGTCGAATCGGTGCTGACCAATATTCGCGGGGTCAAGGTGGTCTATCCGTCCAACGCCGCCGATATGAAAGGCCTGTTCAAGGCCGCATTTTACGACCCCAACCCCGTCGTTCTGCTCGAACACAAAGGACTGTATTGGTCGAAGGTGCCGGGCTCCAAACTCGCCCGCACCGTCGAACCCGACGAAGAATATATCGTGCCTTTGGGCAAGGCGAGAATATTTTTGGAGGCCGACCCCGACGAGGTCAAATACGGCACGAGTTGCGTCGTCGTAACCTACGGACGCGGGGTGCATTGGGCCGTCAACGCCGCCGAAACCCTTAAAGGACAAGTCGAGGTGTTGGATTTGCGCACGCTCGAACCTTTGGATTGGCAGGCCGTCGAAGCGTCGGTCAAACGCCACAACAAGGTCATGGTGCTGACCGAGGAGCCGGCGTTCAACACCTTCGCCGAGGCGCTCGCCGGGCGCATCGCCCAACGTTGTTTTCATTATTTGGACCGTCCGCCGGTGGTGCTGGGAAGCGCTTTTATCCCCGCCATTCCCCTCAGCACCGTTCTCGAAAACGCCGTTTTGCCCAAAATCGAAGAGATTGCCGAAGCGCTTCGCCGGCTTGTCAACGACTAAAACGCGTCGTTCGCCCGTTTTTGGGAAATCGTCGAACGCGCCCCGAATCATACGACGCGTTCAATTAAAAAAATTAGGTTTATCTTTGTAACCGTAAACGCGCGTTGTAAAAACGTCGACGTTTTTACAATCGACGACGATAAAACGTTTTCAATGCTACGGGGGCTTTACCACTTTGGAAGTTATTTGATGCTCATGCGCCGTTCGTTTTGGATGAGCGAAAAATGGAGCGTGTATTGGCACGCGACGCTTCGCGAAATCGTTTCGATGGGCATAGGAAGCATCGTGATTGTTTTGATAACCTCGATTTTTGTCGGCGCGGTAACGACGATTCAAACGGCGTACCAGTTGGAAATCGGTTTTTTTCCGCGTTCGATTATCGGGACGGTGGTCTCGGCGTCGGCGTTGTTGGAAATGGCGCCGTCGATAACGGCTTTGGTTTTGGCGGGCAAAATCGGCTCGAATATTGCGGGGCAAATCGGCACCATGCGCGTAACCGAACAAATCGACGCGCTCGAAGTCATGGGCGTCAATTCCGCGTCGTTTTTGATAATGCCGAAAATCTTGGCCTCGCTCGTGGCTTTTCCTTGTTTGGTGATTATCGCCGCCTTTGTCATGCATTTGGGGGGCATTTTGGCCGGCGAATTGACGGGCGAACTCAACTTTGCCCAATTCACGTCGGGCGCCCGTCAGTATCACGACCCGTTTTACGTTACGTTCATGATGATTAAGGCCGTGGCTTTCGGTTTCATTATTGCCTCGATTTCGTCGTATCAAGGTTACAACGTCGAAGGCGGCGCCATCGAGGTCGGAGAGGCTTCGACCCGCGCCGTCGTCATGAGTTGCATCGTTCTGCTGGTTTCCGACTATCTGCTCGCGGGGATTTTATTGTAATGGAAAGCCTCAAACTCGCCGTTCGCGCCATTCGCGGTTATGGTTTTCGTTCGTTTTTGACGACGCTCGGCATTTCCATCGGCATTTTCGCCATTACCGTTGTGTTTACCCTTGTCCATTCGATGGAGCATTCGGTGAGCAAAAACCTTTCCCAACTCGGCAACACCGTGCTTTTCGTTCACAATTGGCCGTGGAAAGACGTTTCCGACGACTGGCACAAATATTTCAACCGGCCGAAAATGAGCTACAACGAGTTTCGCAAGCTCAAAAGCCAACTCACGGAAACGGCCGGCGTTTATTTTCAAGCCCGAAAAAACGGCGCGACGCTCAAAAGCGGCGGCAGAAGCCTCGAAAACGTTACGGTCATGGGCGTAACCTACGATTTTTCCATCGTCATGGACGTGGTCGTCGCCGAAGGCAGGTACTTCAGCCCGATAGAAACCGAATCGGGCCGCAACGTTTGTTTGATAGGATGGGACGTGGCCACGACCCTTTTCCCCGTCAAGCCTTATGTCGGCCGCACGGTCGAGGTCGCGGGCCGGCGCCTTAAAGTCATCGGCGTGCTCGAACGCAAAGGCAACACCATTTTCGGCGACAGCCAAGACCAAATACTCTACATGCCCTACGGACAGTTCGCATCGCTTTTCAACGTTACCCAAAGAACGATTGACAAGGTCGTGGGGATAAAGGCCGTGCAATACACCCGTTTGGACAAACTCGAAGACGACGTTACGGTCAAGATGCGCAAAGCCCGCGGCCTGCGTCCCGGCGCCGAAGACAATTTTTCCATCAACAAACAGGAAATGCTCATGAAGCAAATCCAACGGATTTTCGACGTCATGAGCACCGTCGGCGTTTTCATTAGTTTGTTTTCTTTGCTTGTCGGCGGTTTTGGCATTGCGAATATTATGTTCGTTTCCGTACGCGAACGCACCAAAGAAATCGGCATACAAAAAGCCCTTGGCGCAAGTCGAACGTTTATTTTGTCCCAATTTTTGACCGAATCCGTCTTGTTGTGTTTGGTCGGGGGCGTGATAGGGATTGGGCTTTTGTTGGCGACGACGGCGTTCGGGGCGTGGCTGTCGGTTAAAATGGATTGGGGCGTGGAGGTCGTCATCGAGTGGGGGGACGTGGCTTTGGGCTTGGTTTTGTCGGCGCTCATTGGCTTGATTTCCGGCATCGTTCCCGCCTATGCCGCCGCACGCCTCGACCCCGTCGAAGCCATGCGATCGAAATAAAGACAAAAACAAGCAACGCACCAAAATAATTAATAATTCTTATGCGCATCTTCCACTTGCCATTGAAAAAAATATGATACGCAATGAGAAAATTAACGATTTGAATTTGCAAATTGCATGCTCTCGTTTTATACGAGTATAGCCCTTGGTTTTTGGACGTTTTTATCGAAAACAATAAAATTTTAAAAATTTATAAAAGATACTTCAATCCTGTTTTCAACTTCACGACAATCCCAACTCCTTCGATGCGATAGGTAAAGAATTTTTATTCGACGGCGGTTGTTGCCGGCTTATCGACTGCTTTTGGGACGCCCCCATATACTTCTTTCGCCGATACTAAAAAAAAATTAATTGTATCTATTGACTGTCTTAACAAAAAAGTTCGTATATTGCGTACAATTTTGCGGTCAAATACGCCTTATAATGGAAAATACTTATTTTTGTTAAAATTCCATACCATTATCGTATAAATTTAATCAATTTAATCACAAGAAGTATGAAAAAACTTCGAGAAACCCTTTTGGCGACTTCGCTCATCGCCATCGCATGGGGTGCAAGCTCAAACGCTTTGTTTGCCCAAGACGAGCGACGGGGCAACGTAACGGCCGCGGAAGACGGTCTAGCCAAGCTCGTCGAACCGAGCGCCGCCGTCAAGGCCGCCGTCTCCAAGTTCGAGACCGCCCTCAAGGCCAAGGACATCGAAAACCTCGGCGGCCTGCTTTTTACCGAAGCCGAATTCGCCGAGTACTTCAAAAAACAGTCCGGCCAGCCCCTCGACGAAAACACCTCCCAAATGTTCCGTGAAAAACGTATGGAAATCAAAGCCAAGTGTAGCGAGTTGGCCAACGAAATGTTGAAAGTCAGCCTCGGAGAGTGTCGCGAAAAAGAAGGAGACCACGGCATTCGCGCCACGTTCGCCCAAGTAAAATTGGCCTCGACGGAGTCGCAGTCCGTGCTTAACCTTGTGCTTATTCCTTACGGCAGCGAAATGAAGTTGGTAATGTTTGACCGCTAACCCATTTAAAAAATGAAAAAAGTTTACCCTTGGCGCGGCCTTTTGACGGCCACGCTCTGCGTGGGGTTGTACGCAATGCGTCCTTTCGACCTACACGCGCAGTTTTACAACGACGGCCAAATCCGCCTTCAAATTTGGGCGCATAAAGTTTGGTCCAACGTCGACGATGCGTTATGTCTTTCCGGTCCGGATTACGTTTTTCGCAACGTCCGGGTTCGCGTGCCGAACCCCGGCGGCGGGTGGAACGAGTCGCCCGCAGGCTTGAACTATCGTACTTCGAATACCGAGATGAACCTTTGGTACAACTACGACCCCTTGATTGGCGGAAAAACGTTTCGCCAAGTGCCCGGCGCCGCTACTTTTCACCCCATGAACGTCGAAGTGCCGGGCATCAAGGTTTTTGACCGTACGTACGCCGGCACCGTCGCGCCCAATACCTTTCAATGGATTATCGGCGAGGCGTTTGAAAACGACTGCGGCGACGACTGGACCTACCAAAGCTCTTGCGGTTTTTTAGGGCTTGAAAGCGACGACGCCCGCGTTTTCGGTTCGTGGAACAACGCCATCAACGGTTTTCGCGGCTCCCCGCCCGGACAGGTGCATTACGTGCAATCTTCGGGCGAATATGCCTCCGGCGAATTTAGCGGCTACTACATCATTTTCGCTTACCAATGGGATTGGGTAACGCCGCTTCCGCCCCTTCCCTCCGCCGTGGCCGGCACCTGTGTGGCCAAAACCCCTTTTGGCGAACCCGACTACATGGACGGCCCCATCAATCTGCGCGTCGAATTCAAAGGCGTGTGGGGCGACGTCGACTTTGACTGGGGCGTGTGGTGCGTCGGCGGTTTGGGCAACGCCGAAGACATCCGCCTGCTCCACCGTGCATGGATTCAAGGCGACCCTGAACCTTCGTTCTGGACGTGCGTCAACCAAACCCCCGGCCCCTTGACCATTCTCGACCAGCAACAGCCCCAATGGAACGTCGTCGGCGACGGCCTCGCCGTCATGCTCGATAGAAACATTACCACCGCCGAGTTCGGCAAGACCTTTTTCAATATGCGTTTCGACATCTTTGAAAAGGATAGTGGTCCGGACGAATGTCTTTGGGTGTCCGGCGACGACGCCCGCTACCTCACGCCCGTCGCCGCGCCCATTCAAATCAATTGGCGAAGCAGTCCTCCCAATACATGGAATTACATCGATATTCCCGTGCGGGCCTCGGCTTATTGTAACTGTGCCGCGGACAACTCCAATCGTGGCACGAACTGGACGGTGTGGGTGCGTTATCGTTGGACGATTGGCCCGCCCGTTATCCTTAGCCAGCCTTCCGCACCCCCGGCGCATTGCATCGGCGAACCCGCCTCGCATATGTGCGTCCAAGCCGACAACGCCACCTACTACCAATGGCAGGTGCAAACGGCCGACAACTGCGGCGTCGCCAACCCCGCCGCATGGACGGATATGCCCGGCGAAACCTGCAACTGCTTGACCCTTCCCCAAGTGGCCGGCACCCGTCTTTATCGCGTCAGGGCCTTTAACCGTAACGGACAAGGCAGCGTCGTGAGTAGCTCGAGCCCCACGGGTTCGCGCTATCAAGAAACGTACAGCAATTGCGTGCCCATTACCTTTTTCCCCTATGCGCCACCGATTACCGCCACGATTCAATGCGGCGGCAGCTTAACCGGCGGCGAAACCCGAAACTTTTCCATCCCCCCCGTCCCCGGCGCCGCCAACTATATTTGGACGGTTACCGGCCCCGGCACCGCCACCATTTCCAATCCCAACTCCAACTCGACGAACATCACCTTTCCCTCAAACGTCGGCTCCTATGTCGTTACCGTAACGGTGGTGGACTTGTGCGCGGCGGCGGATGCGACCTCTTCCTGCAACATTACCGTGGCCGCGCCCAACTGCGACGCCATCTACGTCTCGCAAACGGGTAACGACTTGGCCACGGGCGGCCCCTCCGACCCCGTCGCTACCCTCACCCGCGCATTCCAATTAATCACCACCAGCCGAAGACATATTCGTATACGCCACGGTACGATCGTCGAACCCAACGTGATTGTTATGACCACCACCCACAACGGCGTGCTTATCGAAGGCGGGTGGACGGAAGCCGCAGGCCTATGGACCAAAACCAACGGCGGAACCTCCAACGTTATCTTTAACGGCATGGAATCCATCAACGCCGACGTCGAAAACCGATTGGCTTTTCGGGTGGACAACTGCGACAACTGGACGATACAAGACCTGACCATCACCACGAGCGCAATATTTGGCACCACGCCCAGCGGCAACGGCCGCAACAACATGGGCTTCCGAATGATTAACGGTTCGGACGGCTGGACGCTTCGCCGCGTGATTTTGAACATAGGCAATGCCTCAAACGGTACCGACGGCGTAACCCCCGGTGGATGCGGCGGTGCGGGTGGCGGCGGTGCTCCCAGTGCCGGAGGCGCCGGAAGTATGCAAGAGTGCGGCGGCTGTGGCAATGGTTCCGCTACGGCAGGCTGGGGCGTTACGGGCGCCAACAACGGCGCGGGGCCGGGCGGCGCCGGCGGCGCGCCGGGCGCCGGCGTCGGCGGATGCTGCGGCTCGGGTTGCAACTGGTATAATTGTGACGCCAACGGATGCAACGCACCTTGGGGGAATGGCGGCGGCCCCGGTGGCGTCGGCGCAAGTTGGGCGGTAAACAACCGACCTACCAACAACGCGCCGGCCAACGCTCAGTTCTATACGCCCGTGGGCCCGGCCCAGCCGGGCAGTAACGGCGGCGGCGGCGGCGGCGGCTCCGGCGGCGGCGGCGGCGACCGTGGTTCCTGCTGTACTTGCGGTTGCGGTAGCGGTAATACCAATGGCGGTGCCGGCGGATGGGGCGGCGGCGGCGGTCTTGGCGGCGGCGGCGGACGCGCCGGCGGTAGCGTGTTCGGCATTTGGAGAAACGCTTCCACCGGCACCCTCAACCAAGTAACGATTAACCTCGGAACCGTAGGCACGGGTGGAAACGGCGCCAACGGACAAGGCGGTTGCGGCGGCGGCGCACCTGCCGGTGGCAACTGCCGAGGGGGATGCGACAATGGTTGCGGTGGCACGGGCGGATGGGGCGGCGCGGGCGGCGCCGGCGGCCGCGGACGCGACGGCGCCAACGGTATCTCCGCTCAGATGGTTGTAGACGGCAACGTTTCCAGTCCTTCGACCGCCGTACCTACCACGCCCACCATCACCGCGCATTACAACAACACCATTGGATGTACAAATTCGCAAATACAAGTCGTCAGAAGCGCAAGCACGTGGGCGGGCATCAATGTTCCGCCGGCCGCGCCCGCTGTCCCGAACTTGGCTTACGTTGCCGACCTGAATGCCACGACGTCCTCGTGGGCGTCGGGCCCCGCGACGGCCATGGTTTGGGCCAACGCCACCGGCTTTTACAACCTGAATACGGCCGCAACGGCCTATCCCAACTACATTCGCATCAATCGTACCCGGACTTTGCCGACCATCAGCGTGAACAACCCCTCGGTCTGCGAAGGCAAAACGCTAAATTTTAGCACGCAGGCGGTTTTGGACGGAGAGAATGTGTTGGAATGGGCGTGGTTGATTTATCCGGGTACGAACCCGTCGGCGGCGATATTCAGCTCCAACGTGCAAAATCCGACGACCACGCCCTTGGCTCCCGCGGGAACGTACACGGTACGTTTGATGGTGCGTACGCTCTGTTGCGGCTGGTCCATCCCCGTGTTCAGCACGATAACGATAACCCCTTCCATCGATCCCGGAACGATTGCGGCGGCACAAAACATTTGCTACAACACCGACCCGTCAAATTTGACGAGTACGTTGGGGGCGTCGGGCGGTATCCCCCCTTACACGTACACGTGGCAACAATCGACGGACGGCGGCGCGACGTGGGTTGCCGCCACGGGCACGCCCAACAACGGCGGTCACGGCCCCAACACCGGCTTTGACCCGCCCGTTTTGACGCAAACGACGATGTACCGCCGTTGCGTCGACGACGTGGCCGGCACCTTTTCTTGCGACCCCGTTTGTTCGGGTACCGTCATGATAACCGTCGGCGATATTCTTCGTCCGGGTACCGTTGGCAACGACCAAAGGATATGTTACGGCGCCACACCCGAAAATTTGGTAAACATACAGTTCCCGTCCGGCGGCGTGGGTGCGTTTAATTATCAATGGCAATACGCCGACGACGTCGACGACGACCCCAACACCTACGACCCCGCAACAACGTTTACCGACGTTAGCGGGGCTGTAGCGGAGTTTTTCGATTATTCCCAAAGCTATGCCACGAGCCATACGCCGAACTTGGCCGCGCCGCTGACGACGTATTATTTGCGTCGCGCGGAGACGAACTGTGGTACGACGGTTTATTCGAACTATGTTCAAATCGCGGTATACAACCAGATCGTCGGCGGTACGATAGGCGCGGCCCAAACGATATGCCACGGCGCGACGCCGGCGGCGTTCACGAACGTTACGGCGCCTTCGGGCGGCAGCGGCACGTCGGCGGCGGACTATTCGTATCGTTGGGAGATGTCGACGGTAAGTGCGACGGGTCCGTGGCAAGCGGCACGCGGTACGTTGACGGGTACGCCCTTGGGGCTGACGTTCCAAGCCGAGCCGTTGACGACGACGACGTGGTTCCGGCGCATTGCCAACGACGACGTTCAATGCCCGGGTTGCCCCGGCGCCGACGCGCCCTCGAACGTTATCCAAATCACGGTGAACCCGGCTTTGAACGGTGGCACGGTGGCTTCGAGCCAAACGGTTTGTACGCCTACGGACAACCCCGCCAACTTGACGAGTAGCGTTTTGCCTTCGGGCGGCGGTGCGGGAACGTGGGCGTATCAATGGGAGTTTTCGTTGGACGGCGGTACGACGTGGTCGAACGCGACGGGTACGGGGGCAACCACCGCCGGACCTTACACTCCGGGCCCTCAAGCGCAAAAAACCTGTTTCCGTCGTCGTGCGACCCATTCGGTCTGTGGCGGCCCCGTCTATTCGAACACCGTTTGTATCGACGTGGTGAACTTGACGCCGGGCGTGGTGGGCCGCAACGGTCTCGAAGATTACGCGCAAAACACGTGCGCTTCGGCGGCGCCGTCGTTCGACCCCGATCCGTGGATGCCCGTAACGGGCTTCGACCCGGCCACTTGCAACGCCGGTTCCATCACTTACCAATGGCAAAGCGTTCTCGACGCCGACAACAACGGCGTTGCCGACGGCCCTTGGACCAATATTACGGGCGCGACTTCGGCCTCCTACGACCCGGGCGGCGCGGGTTCGGTAACGACGACGACGTGGTACCGTCGTGCGGCCATCGTCGGAAGCTGCGTCGTGTACTCGAATATCGTACGCGTGATTGTGGACAACTCCTTCTGTCAAATTATGCGTTGGAAACCCGGCACGGACGGTTATTGGAACAACGCCAACAACTGGGAAATCTTTGACGGCGTTTCGGGTACGTGGAAAACCGCTTGCGATTATCCGCGTCAAATGCACCGGGTGTATATCGGCGACAACGTAAACAACCGCGTCCGCCTTCCGGCGAGCCCGGACACCATGCGGTGCGCCGATATCACCCTCCACGCCAACGCGAAAATCCGCTACAACACCAACTCATGGCTCGCCGTCTACGGCGACGCCCGTCTGTACGGTACGCTCGAAAGGAGCGTACCGTCGGACGACGTGAACATCAAAATGTACGGCTACCGATGCAACGGTTCCGGCAGCTACGACGAAATCAATCCCTATTTCACCACCAACGCAAGCATCAACTATTTCGACAACTTCATTGTGGAAATGTGGGGGGGCAACAACTACTACACCACCTTCGACTGCCACTTGATAATAACGTCGGACGGCCAGATGAACTTGAAAAAGGGAAAGGTAACGGTATCAAACACGGCGACACAGCGCATTGTCATAAAAAACGACGCTCCTACGGGCTTGATAGCGACGAATTACGAGCAGAACTATTTTTTCTATGACGCTCCCGGAAGGCCGGCGGAACTTTCGTGGAGCATGGGCCAAAACGGCCTTTATACCTTTCCGCTGGGCGTGAGGGAAGGGGGAAGCTTTTTCGCGGCTCCTGCGAGTTTGAATTATGCGTATGCGAGTGTCTTTACCTACGACAGTTTGATAGTCTCGTTTGCCCGCCCGTCGTATACGACGGGGGCGTGGTCCGCGGGCTTGGGTTCGTATTCGACGACGTACCCCGAGTGCGGCAACTACGGCTACGACGCGCTCTTGGACTGCGGCTACTGGCGCATGACGCCCCAAGGAACGGTACGCGGAAACAATCCGGGCCGCTACAACTTGACCGTTTACGCTCAAGCGGGCTTGTATACGAACCTCGGCACTTCGCAAAGCTGGACGATCGTCAAGCGCGCCAACAACACGCCGCCGTGGATGCTTTATGCGGATTGGAGCCAATTCCACCCGGCCAATATTTGGTGGCCTGCGGTAACGGATGTCGACCCGGCATACTGCGACCCGGGCGGCGCCTCGCCCCCCGGATTTTGGTTGGGAGCCACCCGCAACCAGTTCGACTCCTTCTCCGACGCCGCCATCGCCATCGAAAACACGCCTTTCCCCGTGGCGCAAGAACTACCCTTGACCGCCACGCCCGTAACCGACCATATTCGCTTGGATTGGATTACCCAATCGGAGTTGAACAACCGCGGTTTTTATATCTATCGCGGACTTGAACCCGAGCAGCTTGCCGAAGTCGGATGGAAAGACGGGGTGGGAAGTTCAAATACGCCGTCCAAATACGACTATTTGGATTACGACGTCAAGCGTTCGACACTGTACTACTACCGCCTCAAACAAGTGGACTTTGAAGGACGCTACAACTGGTCGAATATTGCTCAGGCGATACTTTCCGAGTTTGGCGATTACTCGATTACCGTTTACCCCAACCCGACGGAAGGAACGGTTAATTTGACCTACACCACGACGGGCGCCCGCAAGATGATTGTGGAGGTATACGACGCTTTGGGCAAAAGCTTGATGCGCAACCACTACGACATCCATACGGGAACCGAAACTCTGCTCTTCGACCTGAGTACGTTCGCCGCCGCCACTTACAATATTGCCGTAACGGTGGACGGAAAACGCGAGATGTTCAGGGTGGTTAAGATTAAGTAGGCCTATGGGCTATTGGCAAATTAAATCCCGACGGCTTTTGTCGTCGGGATTTGCCATATTTTGGCTTCATGCGACGATTGGCGCGGCGACGGCTCAAAACGTTCCGGAAGTCCTGCGTCAAGCTCCAAGAATTTACGAGGTCGCACCGTCGGCGACGGCCAAAACAACGGTAGCCACAACTTTCGACCCCGAATGCCCTGTGTGCAAAGACGCCCGTGAAGAAATCAAGCGAATATCGAACCTTTATTCCGACGTAGAGTTTTATTTGATATTGGTGCATCCCAACGAAAGGGTAAAGGCGTCGGCACGCGAGTACGTTGAAGGCTTGCGGTGCCAATTGGTTTTGGACAACGGGGTAACCAAGCTTTTGGGGGCAAAGGTCATGCCCGAGGCCTTTGTTTTCAACGATAAAGGCGAGGTGGTTTATTCGGGGGCGATAGACGACTATTTTTACAAATTGGGCCGAAGGCGGGCGAAAATAACGCATCGTTACGTTGAGGATGCGATAAAGGCGTTGGCCGAAGGCAAAAAACCCGTTACCGCAAGAGTCGAACCGATAGGATGTTATATCGAGCGATAACCGTTTATATTTCGTGGACGTTCGTTTTTTGGGGAGCGTTGTCGGCTCAAACGTATATAAAAGACGTACGGCCGATAGTGGTCAAGCGTTGCGGCGTTTGTCATCACGAGGGGGGAATGGCGCCTTTTCCCTTGATAAAATACGAGGATTTTTCCCGTAAGGCGACGACGGCGTTGGCGGCGATAGAGTCGGGATTGATGCCTCCGTGGCCCGCCGACACCTCGTACCGTCGCTTTCTTAACGAGAACGTCGTTACCGAAAAAGAAAAACAAATCATCAAACAATGGATAGAAAACGGCAAACCCCGGGGCAAAGGACGTGAAAAGCCCATTCCCCTTCCTAAGCCGTGGAAGCCGGATTATACCATTTTCATGCAGGATTCTTTTACCTTGTACGCGCACGACAAAGACCGGTATCTGCTTTTTCACGTGCCGCAAAAAGCGGAAAAAGATATGAACGTTTCGGTGTTTGCGTATCGTCCCGGTTTTGCGCAAACCCATCACACGGAGCTGTTTGTGGATTCGACGGCGTCTCAAACATTTGAGTTCACGCGCCCGGGTTTTGTGTTGAACGACGGCAACGAAAACTATGAGGGACGCTATGATTTTATGAGAAATTATTATTATTTAAGCGGCTGGTTGCCGGGAAACAGATACATTTTGCCAACCAGATTTGGGATGCGAATACCGAAAGGTTCGCAATTTATGTTGATGGAACACTACGCGCCGACGGACAAAGATTACACTTTCAAAAGCGAAGTGTCTTTGAAATTTACCCAAGGCAAGCCGAAGCGTTATGTAACCGAACTCACTATGCACGGACATTCCGATTTGGTTTACACCGAATATGACAATTACGCATATTTTCATTTGACAAAATCGGATTCGATGCAAGAAAGCGCCATGACGATGTTCAAAATTCCCGCCGGAAAAGTGGTTACATTGCACGCAAAAAAGACCTTGGATAAGGATTGGTCTTGTTTTGCGGTGTGCCCGCACGCCCACCATTTGGCCAGAAAGATTGTTACGTATGCGGTGACTCCGTCGGGCGATACCCTACCGTTGGTGAGAATCAACGATTGGCGGGCCGAGTGGCAGTTGATGTATTTAACGCAAAGATTTATTTATTTTCCCAAAGGCACAACGGTACACATGTTTTTTACCTTCGACAACACCGAAAACAATCCGGAAAACCCTTATTTTCCTCCCAGAGACGCAATATATTCTTTTAATGCGGACCAAGAAATGATGGAGTTTTTTCTTTTTTGTGTGCCTTACAAACCGGGCGACGAACGAAAAAAGGTAAAGTATCCCAAGTCCGCGGGTTATCTGTTTGAGTAAGATATGGAAGCCGAAAAAAATAAATTGCCACCGGCCCATCGTATTTTCAGATGGTTTTTACCTCAAGAAAAAGGCGCCGGGTTTCGCTTTTTCGTCGTAAGCGTTTTTATTGTGTTGGTGTGGTTGTTGTTGCCGAAAAGCGAGGCGGAAAAGCACGATTATGAAATAGGCAAGTTGTGGTTGGAGGACGATTTGGTGGCGCCCGTTGATTTTCCGATTGTCAAGTCCGACGCCGATTTGAAAAAAGAACGCGAAGAGCGTTTGGCGCAAACGCCGTTGGTGTTTCTGTTCGACGATCCTCTCAAGGGCGCTAGGGCGCGTTTGGAGGTTTGGTTGGCAAGGGTAGGGGAGGAGTACATTATTTGGAAAAATCTCAACGCTCAAGAGCGGTTGATGCCGCGCGAACGCTACGAAAAAATTAAAACGCGCATGCATCAGTCGTTGAACAAACTTGACCCCAATCAGGATTTGTCCGCTTATTTTTCCGCCTTTGAAACCGAGCCGAATTTTCCCGCCGTCAAAGCTCAAACCCTTTCTTTTTACGACAGTTTGTACCGATACGGTTACGTCAATCGTCCGATTCGTGAAATCAATCGCGAATTTGTTTCCCTGAGAATGACCCCTTCAAAAGAGGTGGTGCGGGAAAAAGGATTGTTGATTGACGACGATATTGCCCGTCAAAGAATTTCGCGATACTTGGAGCGCTATCCCCGTCCGATGGCTTTGCTTTTACAAAACGCTTTGTTGTTTTATTGTCGTCCGAACTTTTATTTTCATGAAGAGCTGACGAGGGAAGAAGAGGAGGCCGCCCTTGCCTCGGTGTCTTTGCATTACGACAAGGTAAACAAAGGCGAAACGATTATCGCTTACGGGGAAAAGGTAACTCCCGAAAAAGCCAGAAAAATCGAATCGTTGTACTTTGAAATTTCTAAAACGGGAAGCGAGCCCCACGCTTATTTTTCTTTGCGTTCGTTGGGACAGTTTGTGGTTTTACTGATATTGATGAGCATCCTTTTGCGGTTTTTAAAGGCCAATAGAATACGTATTTATGAAGACGGCCGCCGGTTTTTGATGTTGTTTACGATATACTTTACCGTTACGGCCATCACGCTTTTGGTGCATCGTTTGGGGGCCGATTATTCCACCGAGTACAAAGTACAGGCGGTATATATGGCTCCTTTTGGCATGGCGTGTATCATGTTGGCTATTTTTTTCGACGACCGCGTCGGCTTCATTAGCAATATTCTTTTGGCCTTGATTGTCGCCATTGCCTTGCCCAACAGTTTTGAGTATCTTTTTGTACAAACGTGCGCCGGGTCGTTTATCGTTTTTCGACTCAATCGCGTTCGTAAGCGTTCCCAATTTTTTTCCAGCGTACTGCTTTTGCTTGCCATTTACGTTTCCGCGTACTTTGCTTACGGGTTTTATCTTAAAGGCAATTTTTCGCAAGTTAATACGGGAAACATTTTATTGTTGATGGTCGGTTCTTTTTTGACGTTGTTGTCTTTTTTGTTTACTTGGGCCTTGGAAAGATTGTTCAACATCACTTCGGACTTAACCTACGTCGAACTGCTCAACACCGACCATCCTTTGCTTAGGAAGTTGGCGGAAAACGCCCCCGGAACCTATCAGCATTCGTTGCAAGTGGCCAACATCGCGGAGGCTTTGGCCGAAAAAACCGACGCCAACGGATTGAAAGTGCGCGTCGGCGCCTTGTTTCACGACATCGGCAAAATCAACAATCCCGACTACTTCGCCGAAAACGTCGATAGGGCCAACAGTCCCCATCGGCATGCCACGCCCTCGGAAAGCGCAAAAATCATTATTGCGCACGTTACCGACGGACTTGCCATGGCCGAAGAGCATCGTTTGCCCAAAGAAATCAAAGACTTTATCGCCACGCATCACGGCAGTTCGCGCGTCGAGTATTTTTATCGCAAACACATCGAACTTTATCCCGAGTCGGCGGTGGAGTCCGAGGTCAGGTTCCGTTATCCGGGCCAGCCGCCGCGTACCAAAGAAGAGGCGATATTAATGATTGCCGATTCGATTGAGGCCGCATCAAGGTCTCTGGACAATCCCACGCCCGAAAATTTGGAAAAACTTGTCGAGAGCATCATTTCCCAAAAAATTCAAGACCACCAACTCTCGCATTCGCCTTTAACGTTCCGAAACATCAACGTCATTAAAAAGGAGGTTAATCGCATTTTGGTCAGCATTTATCACGGGCGCGTCAAATATCCGGAGCCCGTGAGGCCATGACGTTCTTTTTTTCCGTAAAAAACGTTTAATTTGCGGGGCCAAATGCGCATGGTAGCGTTTGGAGCGAACAGGACAACGATTGAAAAATTAAAAAACGATGAACGCCGACGCACGATTTTCCGTTCCCTTACCGAAAAACGAACCCGTTTTCGATTATGCGCCCAAGTCCGAGGGGCGCAAGGCGTTGAAAGCGGCGGTGAAGAAATTGCGTTCCCAAGCCGTTGAAATACCGATGTTTATCGGCGGCGAGGAAGTGTACACCGAGGAGCGGCGTGTGATGCGTCCGCCCCACGACCTTAAACACACGTTGGGTCGGCACGCTTTCGGCCATGAAAAGCACGTCGTCGCGGCGGTTGAGGCCGCCTTGAAGGCTAAAAAAGCTTGGGAAAACACGCCGTGGTACGAACGCGCCGCCGTTTTCCTCAAAGCCGCCGAAATCATCGCCGGCCCGCGGCGCTTCGAGTTCAACGCCGCCACCCTTTTGGCGCAAAGCAAGACCCCCTTTCAATCCGAAATCGACGCCGTCTGCGAACTCGTTGATTTCTTTCGTTTCAACGTCGCCTACGCCCAACAAATTTACGAGCAACAGCCCGCCTCGGCCGCCGGCGTTTGGAACCGGCTCGACCATCGCCCGCTCGAAGGCTTTGTTTTCGCGCTTACGCCTTTTAATTTCACGTCCATCGCCGGCAACTTGCCTTCCGCACCCGCGCTCATGGGCAACACCGTTGTTTGGAAACCCGCCGATTCCCAAATCTATTCCGCGTGGAAAATTATGGAAATTTTTCGCGAGGCCGGTCTGCCCGACGGCGTTGTCAACCTCGTTTACGCCGACGGACCCACCGTCGGAAGCGTCGTTTTCGATTCCCCCGATTTTGCCGGCCTTCACTTTACCGGTTCGACGGCGGTGTTTCGACATTTGTGGCGCACCATCGGCGAAAACATTCAAAAATACAAAAGTTATCCGCGGATTGTCGGTGAAACGGGCGGCAAGGATTTTGTTTTCGTTCATCCAAGCGCCGATGTTCAAGCCGTTGCCGTTGCCTTGATGCGCGGCGCTTTTGAGTTTCAAGGCCAAAAGTGCAGCGCCGCTTCACGCGCTTATCTTCCTCAATCGTTGGCCGACGACATAATCGACAAACTGCTTGGTTTTTGCAAGGAAGTCAAACCCGGACCCGCCGAAGAGTTTTCCAACTTTTTTACGGCCGTTATCGACGAACGGGCTTTCGACAAAATCGTCGGTTACATCGAAGCCGTAAAAAAAGAAAATACGGCCACGCTTCTTTGCGGTGGCAATTACGACAAATCCGAAGGATTTTTTATCGAACCGACCGTTTTTTTGACCGCCGACCCGCAGTCGCTGACGATGCGCGAAGAGGTGTTCGGGCCCGTTTTGACGGTCTACGTTTATCCCGACGACCAATGGCGCCAAACCTTGGAACTATGCGACGCGACGAGCCCTTACGCTTTGACGGGGGCGGTTTTCGCCCGCGACCGCGCCGCCATCATCGAGGCAACCGACGTCTTGCGCCACGCCGCCGGCAATTTTTACATCAACGACAAGCCGACGGGCGCCGTCGTCAATCAACAACCTTTCGGCGGCGGGCGTGCTTCCGGTACCAACGACAAGGCCGGTTCGATGCTCAACCTTTTGCGTTGGGTTTCGCCGCGAACGATTAAGGAAACCTTTGTTCCCGCTCAAGATTGGCGCTATCCGTTCATGGGCTAACGTCCCCTACCGCGTGGGCAGGCACAATCGTTGTTTTGGCGTTTGGGTGGGCATGGGGCATTTCGACGTCGGCGTTTTCGGTCAAGGCGCAAACGTGGGTGGCGCGAGACAGTTTTTACGTGCCGCATATTTTTGCCGCCACCGACGCCGACGCCGCTTACGCCGTTGCTTACTGCCACGCCCAAGACGAATTTGAAAAAATACAGACGCTTGCCGTATTGATTCGGCGTCGCGCCGGCGAGCTCGCGGGCTTGTACGGCGCCCTCGTCGATTATTACCTCGAACTCAACGACGTTCGCGGCGTTGTGCGTACGGCTCTTGATGCCGGCGACGTTTCCGAACAATATTTGCGCATACTCGACGCTTATGCCGCCGGAATCAACGACTATGCCGCGCGTTGCCCCGAACGTTGGGTTTTGCCCGGACTTTTTCCCATCAATTCCGAGGATTTGTTGGTTGGATATGTTACGGTTTTGTCGTTTTTTATGGATTTGCCGGGGGTGTTGAAAGCGATACGCAAGGGTAAGGTCGACGGCTACCGACCGAACGTCTCGTTCGGTTCCAACGCTTACGCGGTGAACGCGGTTCGCACGACCGAAAACGCCCCGTTTTTGGCGGTCAATCCCCACGTTCCTTTGGTTGGGCCGTTCACGTGGTACGAGGCGCACGTTTCGACGGCCGAAGGCTGGCATAGCATCGGGGGACATTTGCCCGGAATGCCTACGCCCGGTTTGGGCGCCACGCCAAGCCACGCTTGGGCCTTGACCTTTAATTGGCCCGACTTTATCGACGTTTATCGGCTCAAAACCCGGGCAAACCGTTATTTTTTTGCGGGCCATTGGCATGCGTTCGAACGTCGAAAAATTAAACTTAAAGTTCGGCTTTTTGGTGGAAAAAACGCATATCGACAAATTTTTGAGGAAACGGGTCGGGACTTGCGTCGGGGAAAAACGTTTTTGACGCTTCCTTTAACGGTGCGTCGGACGGTTCACGGGCCCGTGTTTCGGGGTAGGGGAAGGGCTTATGCGGTCAGGTTGGATTTGCGTCCCTGTGTCGCCGCCGCCGAACAGTGGTATCGCATGGTCAAAGCCGAAAACTTTTACCGCTTTCGACAAGCCCTCGAGCGCCGGGCTTTGCCCATGTTCAACGTCGTTTACGCCGACAAAAACGACACCGTTTTCTACGTTTTCAACGCCCAACTTCCCCGTCGCACGTCGGATTTTGACTGGAAAAAGACTTTGCCCGGCGACAATCCCGACGTCTTGACGCACGGCAAGGTCCCGTTTTCCGATTTGCCCCAATGCCTCAATCCGCCGTCGGGGTACGTTGTGAGTACGAATTCGTCTCCGTTTTCCGCCGCCGTTTTACGTGATTCCGTTCCCGTTCCCGACGTTCACGCCTTGGCATGGAACGTCAACAATAATCGCAGGATTCGTTTCGAGGAACGGATTACGGCGCAAGAAAAATTTTCATACAACGACTTAAAGGCGATAAAATACGACGCCGCTTATCCCGTGCGTAGCGAATGCGGCGTACGCAAAACCTTGGCGCCTATGCGGGCGTTGAACCCTGAAAAACGGCCCGCCATCGCACCCGCCATCGTCGCGGTTCAAAACCGTTTTTTGTCTTTCGATTTGGACAGTCGGCACGCGGCATTGATACGTTTGGCGTTGGGATACGTTATGGCCAAAACCAAAAGCGACTATGCCGATTTTGAGACGGGAATCGAATACGGGCCGGGGGTGGCGGCGCGGGCCTTGCGTTACGCGCAAAATCAACTTCGCAAACGTTACGGCACGATTTACGTTCCTTTGCGTTGCGCCTCTTTTATCGAACGCGGCGATGAAATCCGTCCCGTTTCGGGCGCTTTGGAGGTTTTGCGTACCTTGACGGGGCGTTGGAACCGCGCACGGGTCGTCAATACCGAAGGCGACACGTTTATTCTTTTTGTTCAATACCGTAGCGACGGGCCGAAAATCGAAACGGTCGTGCCGTACGGTGCGGCGGCGGGGCGTACCGACCAAATGGATTTGTTTGCCCGCGAACGGCTCAAACCCCGCACTTTCGACAAAACCGAAATTCTCCGAACCGCCGTCGAACGCTTTGAACTTCCCGTCTATCGTCCCGTGAGATGAGACGGGCGCACGGCGTTCCGTCGCCGTTGCGTGCATTTATTCGTTTTGACGCCGACGGCTTTTCGTTGACCGGAAGCCGGCATCGACAATCGAGGGCGGTTTGAGCTTGCGTTTTCCAAAAAAATGTGGTTTTGCATTTTTTCGGTAATGTTTTTTGTTGTAATTTCGTTATCAAAATAGAATCGACAAGGCTATGTACGGAAACATGAGTATCGTGGAGGGGCCGGCCTCCACACGCGAGGAAGACCCCGTAAAATTGGCGGAGTTTGAGGCTCGCATCGAACGCGGCGAAAAAATTGAGGCTCGGGATTGGATGCCCTTTGAATACCGCCGTCAGTTGATACGCATGATTGAACAGCATGCGCATTCGGAAATTATCGGTGCATTGCCCGAAGGCACGTGGATTACCCGTGCGCCGGGTTTTAAGCGCAAGCTTGCGCTCATGGCCAAGGTACAGGACGAGGTCGGCCACGCCCAACTCCTTTACGCCGCCGCCGAAACCCTCGGCAAACCCCGTGCGGCCATGATTAACGACCTGCTTTCGGGCAAATCCAAATACTCCAACGTTTTCAATTATCCGGCGGTAACGTGGGCCGACAGCGCCGTCATCGCGTGGCTCATTGACGCGGGCGCGATAATCAATCAGGTGGCCAACGCCAAAGGTTCCTACGGGCCCTATTGTAGGGCGCTCGACCGCATTTGCGCCGAGGAATCGTTCCACTTGCGTTACGGCTACGACACTTGCGTCCATCTGGCCACCGGCACGCCCAAACAACGCCAAATGCTTCAAGAGGCCCTCAACCGTTGGTGGACGCCCATCATGCACTTCCACGGTCCGCCCGACAAGGTCTCCGTCCATACCGAAAAATTGATGAAGTGGCAGGTCAAAATGGCCTCCAACGACGCCATGCGCCAACAATTTTTGGATATGTACGTTCCGAAAATTTGGGAACTGGGCCTGACCATCCCCGACCCCAACCTCCGCAAAAATCCCCAAACGGGACAATGGGAATACACCGAACCCGACTGGGACGAATTTATGCGGGTTATCAACGGCGACGGGCCGTGCAACAAAGAACGTCTGGCCGTACGGCGTTTTGCCGAAGAACGCGGCCGTTGGCTGCGTGAAGCCTTGATGCGGCCCGCGCCCCAAGCCGTCATGCCTCTTGCATAATGAAAATTACTTTTCTCGGCACCGGCACTTCGCAAGGAGTGCCGGTGATTGCATGTCAATGCCCCGTCTGTCTTTCCGACGACCCGCGAGACAAACGCATGCGTTCGTCGGTGTTCGTGCAAACCGGAAAAAGAAACTTCGTCATCGACACGGGACCCGATTTTCGTACGCAAATGCTCAACCACCGCGTGCAAAAATTGGATTTTGTGCTTTTCACCCACGCCCACAAAGACCATACCGCCGGTATGGACGACGTTCGCGCCTTCAATTACCAAACCAACGGCCCCATGCCCGTTTTCGCCACCCGCGAAACGTGGACGTCCCTCGAACGAGAATTTGACTACATCTTCAACGGAAGCAATTACCCCGGCATTCCCAAAATCGAACGCCACTTTATCGACGACCAACCTTTTTGCGCCTGCGACGTGAACGTCGTTCCCATCCCCGTATTGCATTGTACGATGCCGGTGTTGGGTTTTCGCATTGACAATTTCGCCTACCTTACCGACGCCAGTCTCATTCCCTCTTCGTCCCTCGAACGTCTGCAAGGCTTGGACGTGCTGGTCTTGAACGCCTTGCGAAAAGAAAAACACGTTTCGCATTTTAATTTGTCGGAGGCCTTGGCGGTTGTCGAAATCCTCAAACCGAAGAGGGCGTATTTCACGCACGTCAGCCACTTGATGGGCAAGCACGCCGACGTTTCGCCCGAATTGCCTGAATATGTACGCTTTGCCTACGACGGTTTGGTCGTCGAAATTTAACGGGGCATGTCTTCAAACGCCGAATTGCCGCGCGGCGCCCCCAACGAGCCGGGCATGAAGTCTTTTTGTTGGTCGAAGGCGGGTCTTCCCTGAGAATCCAAGTGGAAGTTGCGAATCCGGCTTCTGCCGTATTCGGTACCTACCAACTGCCGCCAATTCGGATTGTACACCTCGCCCACGAGCGTTGAATGCACCAGCTCCATTTGGTCGGGGTTGAGCGACGGCGAGGCGAACACAAAGTTTACGCCCGATTGGTTTTTGAGTTTGTTGTACGTCCACACTTCGTAGGGCACGGAGTTGTCTTGGCCCGAAAAATCTTGCACGTCGGATGGGGGTCCGTACGTTAAAAGTACGCGTCCGCGGTCGGTTTTCCAGCCGTCCTTGCCCATGGCGGTGTATTTGCGGTTGGCGAATTGAATGAGTTTAAGATAGTCGCGCCAGCCTTTTACGTTTTCATCGCCGTTGCGTTTGTCCCAAAAATAATAAAAATAATTCTTTTTTTCTTCAAAAGTTTTAAGTGAACGGGCAAAGTTTTTTTCCGATTCGCTAGAAATGTATCCGAGCGTGGGAATGAAATAGTCGAGTTCTTTTTCGTTGTAGCCGTAAAGGGCGAGGTAGGCGTAGTCGGCGTCGGGGTTCGGCGGAGCGGTTTCGACGCCGGGGTTGTAAACGAAAAACTTTCGACGGGTTTCGGCCAAGACGCTGCCGTCGTTTTTGTGCAGTCGCACGACGAGTTGGTGGGTTTGGGAGGGAAGTTTGCGGATGTCGAAAGCGGCGGCCAAGAAAGCGAAGGGCGCGGGCGCCGTCGGTTTGAAGCGCGCTTTGGCCGCCGGCCTTCCGTTGGTCAGCACTTCGGCCGTGAAATAGACGGGGTCGGTCGAAAGGCCGTCCACGCCGTAGACCTCGACGTAAAAGCGCAGGGTGTCTTTTTCGTGAAAATAATCGGTTGTCGCACGCGGTGTGAAAAGATAACCGTTTTTTACCCGAACGGACTTTGCCGTCGACGGCTCGGGTTTTTCTATCCACAGCACGTCGCTGAATACCGATTGGGGCGGCAAGGAAAATTCGCGCGCCAAGACCGCCGCCTCCGAATTCGGGGCGTTTTCGTCGTTGATTCTTACTTCCAAGCGCAGGTCGCCCGTCGGCGGGAAGTAACGCTCCGAATGGGCGACGTGAAAGCGCAGGGCCGATGTTTGGGTGTCCTTAACCGCCGGCGTTTGTAGGGAAAACCGGTCTTCGGAAACGACTTTGCCGTTTTGATAAAACGTCAAGGCGACTTTTGCCGTTGCGTTAAAGCCCGCCGTCGTTTTGACGTAGGACAACGAGCCGGCGTCGACGGCCAAATGGACTTCGACGTTGGGCGGGTCGGACCAGTAGCGCACGGCGTCCAGATAGGCCGTCGGGGTTTTGGCCGTTACGCCGCCGCATCCCGCCATCGCGGCAACAACAAGCAAAGCGCGCATTTTCACGTTGGGTTTTGTTGGATAAAATTACGAATTTTTTTTCAAACCGCCTCAAAGACAAGCTTGGGTACGATAAATTGGCGTTCAAAATATTTCTTTTTGAACGACGGCTTTTCGTTGCCGTCCGTCCGGCGCCGCCCGAACCGGGGCTAGTGGCCCAACCAAAAAGAATAATAAAACATGACGCCGTTGGGCGCGGCGGCGCCGGGGGCTTCGGTGGTTGGGTTGTGGCCGTCGGAAAAACGGTAGCGCATGTAAACGAGGCGCCCGCCTTCGAGCGGCACGCCGTCGTCGAACCTTACGCGCCAATGAAAAACGCCGTCGTTGCCCGGGCCGTAAAAATCTTTGACGACGCGCGGCGTAGGGATGTACTCGGCCGTAAACTTACGCGCCGCGCTAAAATCGTAACGGTCGTAAGAAAGCCATAGTTCGTTTACGCCCATGTTTTCGATTGCGGTGCTGTCGTCGACGACGTCGAACCAGAGCTCGGTCGGCAGGCCTTTTCGGATGTAAAAGTTGCCTGTTTGGTTGTCGCGAGCGGTGTCGCAACGCCACTCGTAGATTCCTTCCCACCATAAAAATCCGGCGTAACCTTTGAGTTCGGGGAGGCGGTTGGGGGAGCGGGTGGGGTTGCCGAAGATGTCGGGCGCGCCGTCGCTTATCCATTTTCGCAGGGCGCGAAGTTGGGACGGGGTGAGGGGTTGGTCATAAAGCGGCATGCGTCCGAGGACGGCGTCGTCGGTAACGACGCGTTCGTGAAGCCAAGAATTTTCCACGTCCCCCGGCACGACCCGGTATTTAAACGTTTGTTCGGCGTTGTTTTTGACCACGGGTTGGTAAACGAGCGTGGAATACGTGCTTTGAACGGTACGGAAGTCGGGTTCAAAGGAGCCGTCGTGGCAGGCGGGTTGGGCGCACGAACGCGAAAAGATATAGGCGTGCAAACCAACAAGCGAGGCCGAATCGGGTGGCGTGGTTTCGACGTTGCCGCCGCCGTTGTTGAAGGTCTCGAACGGATTTTTCGGAGTTTCCTCGTTTTTTTGGCATCCTATTGCCGCCAATAAGATCATTGCCCACGCGAACGCCGGCTTTTTCATCCTCGTTTGAATTTGTTGGTTCAAAATTACGAAATTTGCTTCGACAATGAAAAATAAAAAACCGTTGCCGCCGGCGCGTCCGGCTCCCGTGGTTTCGGCGCCGCCGTCCGTGCCCGTCGATACGCAACGCCTCAATGCTTGGGGGCGGTTTTTCGCCGACTTCCGTTGGCAGGCGCTTATTGTCGCTTTGCTTTCCGTCGTTCTTTATTCCAACACCCTCAATCACGAATACGCCCTCGACGACGGTCTGGTTATTCTAATCAACAATTATACCAAACAGGGCGTAAAAGGCATTCCCAAACTGCTTTCCACCGACAGTTACGAGGGGTCGTTGGGCAAAAAACAAACCGATCTTTTGCCCGGCGGGCGCTATCGTCCGTTGTCGTTGGTAACGTTTGCCGTCGAATACGAGTTTTTCGGGGAAAATCCGCGCGTCGGCCACGCGGTCAACGTCTTGTTGTACGCGTTGTCGTGCGTGTTGTTGTTGTGGTTTTTGCACCGATGTTTATGGCCGAAGCGTAAGGATTTGGCGTTTTTGGCGACGTTGGTTTTCGTTGCCCATCCCGTGCATACCGAGGCCGTGGCCAACATCAAGGGGCGCGACGAAATTTTGTCTTTTTTGTTCTTTATGCTCACCTTCGTTTTCGCATATCGATATTGGGCGAGGCCCGGGGCGGCGAAGCTTGCGGGTATGTCGACAAGTTTCTTTTTGGCGTTGTTGTCGAAAGAAAACGGTTTGATTTTGCCGGTTTTGTTGCCGGCGACGCTGTTTGTTTTCCCGGCGCGCAAGTTTGCGGGTTCGGTTTCGGACGAGGTTAAGGCTTTGGCCAAATTTTCTTTATGGTTGTGGGCGGTGGTGGTCGTGTATTTTGCGGTGCGTTTCGGCGCCACGGGCGTCAAACTGGGCGGCGGCGACAACGACGTATTGAACAATCCTTTCGTTTACGCCGTCGGTTTTGAGAAATACGGCACGATAATTTACGTTTTGGCGCGATACGTTGTTTTGGCTTTTTGGCCCCATCCGCTTTCCTACGACTATGCTTGGCAACAAATTACGTATCACGGCTTGGATTCGCCGTGGATGTGGGCGTCGTTGGCGTTGTTGTTGGCGTGCGCGGCGGCGATAATTTATTTTTTGCCCAAAAGAAATTATTGGGCTTGGTGCGGGATGTTTTTCTTTTTGTCGTTGGCGCTCGTTTCGAATATTCCCATCAATATCGGCGCGTTCATGGGCGACCGTTTGTTGTATCAGGCGACGTTGGGTTTGGCGGCGTTGTGGGCGGGGCTTGCGCTTTTGAACGACCGCTCGGGCGCCGTCATGCACGAAAAGCGCTGGCCCATTGTCCGGGCGTGGCCGTACGGGTTGATTTTCGTCGTAACGGCGGCCTACGGCGCCAAAACTTTTTCCCGCAACCCCGATTGGAAAAACAACCGTTCGCTTTTTCTCACGGACGTAAAACACGCGCCCATGAGCGCCAAAACCAACAAGGGCGCCGCCGAGGCTTTGATTAGCATGGGGCGCGACGACGAGGCTCGAAAAGACACCGTCGCCGCCCATCAAAAGTTTCGTCGCGCCCTCGAATACCAGAAAAAAGCCCTCGACCTTCATCCCAAGTACAACGACGCTTGGCTTGACAGGGGTACGGCGTATTATCTTTTGGAACAATTCGACAGCGCCGAGGTCGCGTGGCGTAAAGCCGGCGAAATCAACCCCAATCATTCGACGTTCAAATCCAACTGGAAAATTTTGGCCGCTCCCTATTACAACGCCGCCGTCGCTTTTTCCAGACAACAACGCTACGACACGGCGGCCGTACTTTTTCGCAAGGCCGTCGAGTACGATTCGACCAACGCCGGTTTTTGGTACGTTTTGGCCAACACCCAAGCCAAGGCCGGAAAATTGTCCGAAGCCGTCAAGTCTTTTGAAAAAGCCGTTCTTTACGAGCCCGCAAACGTCGAATATCTTTACAATCTCGGCGGCGCGGCCTATACCGACGGACAATACGAACTCGCCAAGTCGGCATGGGAGCGAACGCTCAAAATCAAGCCCGACCACGTTCAAGCCCGCACCGGTCTCAACGCCGCCATCGCCAAACTCGCACAAACGCAAAAAAAATGATACCCGGCGGGGAAGTTGGTACGCCGCCGACGGCAAAAATTATGCGTTGCTTGGCCGCGGGGCGTCTTCACCAACGATTTTCGCAATTAAAATCTGTGTAACTTTACTCATTCAACGGCGTTTTTTTTACGCGCACGGAATCGAAACAATCATGGAAAAAAAGACATACGCAAAAATCACGGGAGTGGGTGCGTGGCTGCCCGAAACCAAACTGACCAACGCCGATTTGGAAACGATGGTCGAAACGACGGACGCGTGGATAAGCGAACGCACGGGCATCAAAGAACGAAGAATTTTGCGGGTTCCGGGTGCGGGCGCGGGCTATATGGGCGAACGCGCCTTACAACAAGCGTTGGAAAAGGCGGGCGTCGCGCCCGACGAACTCGACCTCGTCGTTTGCGGCACCGTCACGCCCGACATGCCCTTTCCCGCCACGGCCAACCTCATCACCCACGCCCTTGGCGCCAAAAACGCTTGGGGATTCGATTTGCAGGCCGCCTGTTGCAGTTTTTTGTACGCGCTGGCCGTTGGCGCACAGTTCGTCGAAACGGGAAGGTATCGTAAGGTCGCCGTCGTCGGAACGGATAAAATGTCGTCCATCATCGACTACCAAGACCGCAACACGTGCATCATTTTCGGCGACGGCGCCGGTGCGGTCGTTCTCGAACCTAGCGAAGAACCCTTGGGGGTCATGGATTTCGTATTGTATTCCGATGGGGCGGGCGCCGAATATCTGCACATGAAAGCCGGCGGAAGTCGCATGCCCGCCTCCCACGACACCGTCGAAAACAAGCTCCATTACGTTTATCAGGAAGGAAAAACGGTCTTCAAGCACGCGGTGGCGGGCATGGAGCAGGCCGCTCTCGCCGTCTTGGAACGCAACGCCCTTTCCGCCGCCGACCTCGACCTCTTCGTCCCCCACCAAGCCAACCTCCGCATCATCGACGCCACCGCCAAGCGTATGGGCCTGCCCAAAGAAAAAATTGCCCTCAACATCGAACGTTACGGCAACACCACCTCCGCCACCCTCCCCCTTTGCCTCTACGACTACGAAAAATCCCTCAAAAAAGGAGACAACCTGCTGCTCGTCTCTTTCGGCGGCGGATTTACGTGGGGAGGAATGTGGCTTAAATGGGCGTATTAAATTTTTTTTTTTTGGTTGAATCAAATTTTATTCCCAATTTTGCGTTAGGCTAAATTGCTATTCAAACAAAATTAAATATGAAGCATTTTCTTTGGGCCGTCATGCTTTGGCCGGCAATTTCTTCGCTAATCTATGCGCAGAAAGGTTTGCATTTGGGCGTACGTTACGCTCCGCAAGTGTCGTATTACATCAATTCCGACGATTTCGACGACCCTGAGCGCGACCCGCGTGCGCGTTTTCGGAACTCGGGCGGCCTCTTGCTGGGCTATCATTTTTCCGACAACCTCGGCGTCGGAACCGAACTCACCCTTGCCGGCGAAGGAATTCGTTACGTCCCGCAAAAAAAAGACCCCGATTACGACTTGCGTTTAGATATCAACCTCACGTATTTGAAACTGCCTTTGCTTCTTCGTTTCAACACTGACCCCGCCAAATCCGTCGCCTTTCAAGGATACGTCGGCCCGCAATTTTCTTTTTTGACCGGCGCCAATTGGAATTTAGAGATAACCAGTTCGGGAAGCAAAACCATTTACAATTACAAAACCTTCGACTTTGAATCCTCTTCCAGCGACTATGTTTACAAGGAAAATCAGAACGATCCTTTTTGGGTGCGGGACGTCGCTTTTCTAGAGCCCGCTGAAGGCAGCGAAGGCAAATACAAACTTCGGGAATTGTATAAAGGCGTGACGATTGGCGCGGTGTTGGGTTTGGGCTTCAAGGTCAAAGTGGTGGACAACCTCTTCATCGACGGCGTGGCGCGTTTGGATTTTCACTTTACCGACATCGAAGCCAAAGATAAATACATCGTCAAAGAATACGGCGATTACAATCCGCTGACCGGTACGTTTACCAAGCGCGGCGAATTCGACCATTGGGATTATGCCCGCGAACTGTTGAAGTCTCGTCGCGACGACCGGGCGCCGTCCTTGCCGCTTTCGGCGGGTTTTCAAATCGGTGTGACGTACGTTCTGGATTTCAATTAAGGCCGTCTTGCGTTGATTCTTTCGATGCACGCAAAACCGTCGCGCTAAGCGACGGTTTTGCGCATTTACGGGACGGGCGAACTAATTTTTTGAAAAACGGGTTGAATTGTTGAAATATTCGTAATTTTACTTTACGAAACAGCAAACGTAATCAATGGAAGCAGTAGCGGAAAAAAAATTGGCACGCGGCGGCGAATTTTTGGTAAAAGAAACCCGGGCCGAAGACGTGTTCATCCCCGAACTTTGGACGGAGGAGCAGAAAAGCATCAACAAAATGTGCATGGACTTCATCGCCACGCACATCCATCCGAACATCGAACGCATCGACGCGATGGAAGAAGGCTTGCTCGAGAAGCTCATGAACGAAGCCGGAGCGCAAGGTCTGTTGGGTATATCCCTTCCCGAAGAATACAACGGCTACGGCCTTGACTTCAACACGGGCATGTACGCGACGGAGGCTTTGGGAACGGGGCATTCGTTTGCCGTGGCCTTGGCCGCACATACGGGCATTGGAACCTTGCCCATTCTCTACTTTGGCAACGACGCGCAAAAAGCCAAATACCTTCCCAAATTGGCGACGGGCGAATGGAAGGCGGCCTACTGCCTGACCGAACCCGGTTCGGGTTCCGACGCCCTCGGCGCCAAAACCAAGGCCGTGTTGAGCGAAGACGGCAAATATTACATCCTCAACGGCCAAAAAATGTGGATTACCAACGCCGGTTTCGCCAACGTTTTTATCGTTTTTGCGAAAATCGACGGTACGGCGTTCACGGGATTCATCGTCGAGCGCGACAGCCCGGGCTTGAGCCTCGGCATGGAAGAGAAAAAAATGGGCATCAAAGGCTCGTCCACGCGCCAAGTGTTTTTTGCCGACGTCAAGGTTCCCGTCGAAAACGTCTTGGGCGAAATCGGCAAAGGTCACCTTATCGCCTTCAACATTTTGAACATCGGACGCATCAAACTGGCGGCGGCGGCGTTGGGCGGATGCAAAGCGTGTTGCGACGGCTCGACCAAATACGCCAACGAACGTCATCAGTTTCAACGCCCGATATCTTCTTTCGGCGCCATTCAACACAAACTCGCCGAACAAGCCATTCGTATCTGGGCGTTGGAGTCCGCCGTATACCGTGCCTCCAACGACATCCAAGAAACCGAACACAAATACCTTGCGCAAGGCCGGTCGTTCAACGAGTCGTTATTGGCGGCGGCGCAAGAATTTGCCGCCGAATGCGCGATTCTCAAAGTGTTTGGTTCGGAGGTGCTGGACTACGTCGTCGACGAGGGCGTGCAAATCTTGGGCGGCTACGGTTTTTCGGCCGACTACCCCATGGACCGCGCCTATCGCGACGCCCGCATCAACCGCATCTTCGAAGGCACCAACGAAATCAACCGCATGCTCACCGTCGACTACATCCTTAAAAAAGCGATGAAAGGCGAACTCGACCTCATGGGCCCGGCGATGGCCGTACAAAAAGAGTTGACGAGCATTCAAAGCTTCAACGGCGACGAAAACGGCGGTCCTCTTTCGGCGGAAAAGCGCGTCATCGCCAACCTCAAAAAAGCCGTGCTTATGACGGCGGGCAAGGCCGCCATGCGTTACATGCAAAAGTTGGCCGACGAACAAGAAATACTCCTCAACCTTGCCGATATGATTATTTACGTTTACGCCGTCGAGTCCATGGCTTTGCGCGTCGAACGTTTGATAAGCATTCGCGGCGCCGAAGCCTGCGCCCTCCCACTCGATATGTTGCGCACCTACCTTAACGACTGTTGCGAACGTATTCACCTTGCGGGTAAAAACGTGGTCTATGCCATGAGCGAAGGCGACGAACAACGCATCCTGCTTATGGGGCTTAAACGTTTCACGAAAGTCGAGCCGTACAACACGGTGGCCGCCCGTCGGCGCATCGCCGCCGCCCTCATCGAAGCCAACGGCTACTGCTTCTAACATTCGAAGACTGTTTTTTGGCGGGCCGGGGCGTTCTTTGGAAATCCGGCCCGTCTGTTTTTGGGGGCATGTTTGGGCCGTGAAAGAGGCTGCGTCCACGAGCGCCGAACGTAAAAATGCAACGCGTTTTATTTTCGGGTTGTCGTTTACGGTCCGTCTTGGATTGTCGGAAAACCGTTCTTAATTTTTTTCGTATTGTTGGGGCAAGGGTTATTCTTGTTGCCAAGCGGTTTCGGGGCGTGCGCGATAGTTGAGGGGCAAACGTGCGACAAAACGCGTTTCTCCGGGGATGGAATAAAGGCTCAGCGTTCCGCCGTGGCGCTCGATGATGCGTTTGCACAGCGACAGTCCCAAACCCGTGCCTTCGCCTTGTTTTTTGGTGGTGAAGAAGGGGTCGAAAATTTGGGTTTGAATTTCCGGGGGAACGCCGGGGCCGTTGTCGGCGACGGTAACTTCCGCCGTTTGGCCGTCGGATTTGAGCGTGAGCGTTAGTCGGGGGTTTTCTATGTTTTCCATGGCTTGTAGGGCGTTGGCTATCAAGTTGGTCCAGACTTGGCTGAGTTCGCCCGCATACCCCGACTCGACGATTGCAGAATTGAGTTCGACTTCCAAGTCCAAGCTTTTGAGTTTGAAGGCGTAAATATTGACGACGTCTTTGAGGTTTTCGGCGAGGTCGAAGGTTTCGGCGACGGGCACGTCGGTTGCGTGGGTGTAGCGTTTAATGGAAACGGCGAGAGTGCGGGCTTTTTCGGCGGCGGTGCGGGCGTTGTCCAAATTGCGTTTGACGGCGGCGACTGCGGCCAGCCAATCCAAACGTCGCAAAGCCTCGGGCGCGGAAACGAAGGGGCTAAGGTCGGGAAGGTCGGAAGGCGACAATCCGATTTCTTGAAATTTGCGAACGATTTCGTCGTTGGGCGTGATTGCCGCCTGTTCGAAGGCGGCGGCAATGTTTTTTCGCATCGTTCGTTCTTCGCGGCCGGTAACATAGGGCGGCGCGTTGAGGGCGCGCTCCATAAGGGAGACAAAAACGTCGCGATGTTCGTCGATGTCGTTCCATATTTCGGGGATGCGGCGCATGTTTTCGACGTAACGCTCGGCCGCCACTTCCACCGAGGCCGAAACCGCGCTCAACGGCGAATTGATTTCGTGAACGACGCCGGCGGTCATTTGTCCGAGCATGACCATTTTGTCCGAGCGCATCAGGCGCCCGCGCATTCCTTCCATTTCGGCGAGCGTCGCCCGTAGGGCGGCGTTGGCTTGTGCGTAAGCCTCTTCGGCCCGTTTGACGTCGGTAACGTCTTGTTGCACCAAAATAATTTCCCGTATGCGTCCGTCTTGGGCAAAGAGGGGAAAAAGATAGCTTTTGACCCAGATGGTTTCTTCGGCCAAAGGGTAGGGGATGGGGGGAAATTCACACGCTTTTCCGTCGAAAAGCGGTTCGAGACTCAGCCCGTTGGCGGCCCAAACGGGGTCGTCCTGCAAGTTTACCCCAAAATATTCGGGTCGACGGTTTTCCCAAAAGCGGGTGTAGGCCGGGTTGTCGGAAAGCGGTTCGCCGTTGGGCTTGTAAAAGCGCATGGCCAAAGGAAAATGCTCGACCACGTGGCGAAAGCGCGACTCCGAATTTTTGACGTCGTTCGCCGCCGTCCACTCTTCGCTCACGTCGTCGTATAAGAACACGACCTGTTTGAGTTCGTTGTTTTCATCGGTGATGGGAAAAGCAAAGGTTTTGAGCATAACGACGTCGCGTCCGCGCCGGTAGGGGATGACGGGCATTTCGACGGCATTGCCCGAAAACGCTTCGCGCAGGTAAACGTCGCGGCGGTTTTCGTCGGGGTCTTGGAAAATGTTGTAACCTTCGATAAGCCGGCGGCCCGTTATCGCGAAATAGGCGGGATTGGTCAGAAGCAGGTCGCCGTTGGGTGAAAAAAGCGCAAAGCCCAAAGGAAACTGTTCGATGATGGTCGAAAGCCGTTTTTCCGATTCGTGAAGGTTGTCGAGGGTTTGTCGCAGGGCGCGGGTTCGGCTTTCGACGCGCTCTTCGAGTTCGCGATTGAGGTTTTGAAGTTGGATGCGACTGTTTTCCATTTCCTGTTCGGCACGCACGCGTTGGGTAACGTCGCGCCGAAAGACGCTGACCCCGACGACGCCGCCGTTTTCGTCGCGAATGGGGGTAAAGGCGTTTTCATAGTATTCCGCGCCGTTTTCTTCGAGAATCATGCTTTCTCGCACGAAACTTTCTCCGTTAAAGGCCCGGTCGTATTCGGCCTTGCGCGTCGGCCGGTTTTCTTCGTAAATAAATTCGAAGACGCTTTCTCCAACCTCGGGCATGCGTCCGTAACCGTCCAAAATCACGTTGGCAAACGTTCGGTTGAACATCGTCAGACGGTAATCGTGGTCGATGGCATAGATGAGTTCGGGGGTGTTGTCGATAACGGTGGTGATGCGTGCGCTTTGCAACCTCAACGAATCCTGAATGCGTTGCATTTCCTCTTGTGTGGCGGCGAGTTCTTCGAGGTTTTGACGCAACTCTTCTTCTTGGGCGGCGAGCTGTTCGGCACGGGACTGGGCTTCTTCAAGAAGGCGACGAATGTTTTTGCGGTTGCGGATGTTGAGCAGGGCGACGGCCAAATTCGGGGCGAAACGGTCCAAAATTTCCAAATGGGCTTCCGAAAACGCTCGCAACGACGCAATTTCCAACACGCCTTCGACCTTTTCGTTGTAAACGAGGGGTAATACCAAGAGCGAATGCACGGGTAAGGACGATACGCCGGTGCGAAGGCGCAGGTGCAGGTTTTCGGAGTTCGATATCAAAAACTTGCGTCCGGAAAGGGCGGCTTCGCCGGTCATACCTTGTCCGAAAGGCACGGCCATGCCGATTTTTGATAGGTCGGCGACGGCGTAGCCCGCTCCGAAAACGAGCATTTTTTTGTCGCCGGCCTCTTCGGTCAGGTACAAACCGCCCGTTTCTCCGCCGACGCTTGGCACCAACGTTTGCAGAAGATGTTCGCCCCATTCGCGGATTTCTGTTCCTTCTTTGAGGTGAAGCAAAGAATTCAACTTGGCCACGCCCGATTCGATGTTTTCGCGCCGTTTGAGGTCTTCGCGGTCGCGGCGGCTGAGCGAAAGCGAGTATTCGAGTTCTTTTTTGGCGTCGTTGAGGGCTTGGTTGCGTTTTTCGAGTTCGGCACGGCTCGCTTCGACCTCTATCGACGCCGCTTCCGCCGCCCGTTTGGCTTCTTCCGCTTCCGCAAGGGCTTTTCTGAGTTGAGTCTCCGCCTCCGCCATTTGCCGACTTTTTTGCTGCTCTTCGTCGTAAAGTTGCCAAATTCTTTTTTCGTCGGCTTTTTGGATGTAGGGAATGTATAAGAACATGATAATAAAGGCGTTTATCAAAATCAACAGTTTTGTAGGCTCGACGATTTTTTCCAATTCGGCAAAGACCTCGGGGTAGTCCACCCATTGCATGGCGTCGTCCAAGGGCTCGAAGCCAAAAAGCAAAACAAGTATGGGTGCGGTGGTCAATACGCGCCAGCGCGTTTCGCGGGCGGTGAAAAGCGTGGCGGAGAAGGCAAGCCAAGTCGCCAAGCTTATTTTAAAATAGCCGACAAGTTCGTTGGGGGTAGGTTCGACGTAAATGAGCATCGGGGCAAATCCCAAGCTTCCTCCGCTCACCAGCGTCAATGTCCGTCCCCATTGATGGCGGCCCGTTCGGGTCAAAAGGAAGGCTCCGATGTACAGAAACAGCAAGGCAACGGTGCTGAGCGTCGCCCATCCCGCCTCGGGATTGACGTAGCCAAGCGTCATTAAGAACATGAGCAGGTTGAGGACGTTGGCGGCGCGGATGCGGATGGCGAGTTCGGGCGGGGTTTGTTCCGTCGTTCCCGAATTAATGAAATTTTTCCACGTGCTTTTAATAAAAGATTTTTTCATGCCGCGCTTATTTTCCGGGGCGAAAATAACAAAAAACGGCATGCGGCGCAGAGGGTTGGTTGCGCGTATCTGTTGTTATTGGTCGGTTTTAATTGAACGCTATTGCGCCCAATTTTGTAATGATTCCAAATAACGCCAAGCAATGAAAAATATTTTTTATGCGTTGTTGAGTGCAACGCTTTTGACGGCGTGCGGAAAAGTCGTCAGTACGCCTACGGGTGAAATCAAAGGTTCCGTTTACGACTACGAGGTCGAAAACATCGACGGCCAAAAAGTGAAGTTGTCCGATTATCGCGGCAAAGTTCTGCTTTTTGTGAACGTGGCGAGCAAATGCGGTTACACTCCGCAATACGCCGATTTGCAAGCCTTGTACGAAAAGCGCAAAGGCGACGGCCTCGAAATTTTGGCTTTTCCCGCCAACAATTTCATGAATCAAGAACCCGGTTCCAACGCCGAAATCAAAGCTTTTTGTTCGACCAACTACGGGGTTCAATTTCCCGTTTTTGCCAAAATTTCCGTCAAAGGCGACGACATCCATCCTCTCTACAAGTTTTTGACCGAATCGACGAACGAAAAAGTCAAGTGGAACTTTCAAAAATATCTTGTAAACAGGGAGGGAAAACCCGTTGCGGTATTCTCGCCGTCGTTCAACGTTACGGACAAAGAATTTTTGGAAAAATTGGAGCCTTTGCTGGCAAAAAATTAGCTTGGGGGGCGCCTCCGTGTTGCGTCGCGGTTTACCATACCCAACCAATGGGTAGGCAAACCGTCGCGCGTGTGTCGCGGCCAAGGAGAGGGTAGCGCGTGCAACGGCTTTTTGGGTACTTTAAAAAAATTATCCTTCGCAGTCCGGGAAAAGCGTCTGTTTTGTTGGCCGGACCGATTGTTTGTCATTGTCGGTCCGGTTGAAATTGGCGCTATATAAGTTCGCAACGTGACCAACGGCCCCGTCCGACGCATCGTTTACTTTGCGAACAGACAAACTAACATTGATTCGTCCGCGAACGTACCCGTTTTTGGGGGCAAGCGCGTTTTCCACAACTCTGATTTTCGGTCTTGTGAATAATTATTGGGGGGAGGGTGGGGAGGAGGTTCGGCTAAAAATGTTAATTTCGTAGCCAATATGCACAAGCGTGTTGAAAAAAACGATAATTTTGTCGGTAACGCTCAAAAATCACCCGTTAAAAGGCGATATTTTAATGAATTCGTTTTTATTAATCCAAATTTTGTAATTATGACCAAGATTATTGGACTTGCATGGATATTTTTCGCGACGCTTTCGCTTGATTTGCGGGGTCAAACGACGGTGTTGGAAAATTTGGGTGGCGCCGTCAATTCGCCTTACGACGAACTGGGCCCGCTCATCACGCCCGACGGAAAAACCCTGTATTTCGTTCGCGAAAACCATCCCGACAACGTCGGCGGCGTTAAAGAAGGCCGCAGAAACCAAGACATTTGGTTTTCCAAACTTCAAGCCGACGGTTCGTGGTCCCAAGCCCAAAACCTCAAAGAACTCAATACCGAAGGCGCCGAATTCATCACCTCCATTTCGCCCGACGGTACCCGTGCCCTTTTCAAGCGCGGAAACATCATCAAAAAAACCAAAACCGGATGGTCGGCGCCCGAAGCGATGGAAATTCGCAACTTCGTCAATACCCACAAAGACAAATTTTCCAACTACTTTCTCGCCAACGACGGCCAAACCCTGTTAATGTCCATTCAAAACACCAAAAGCGTGGGCTTTTTGGACTTGTTTGTTTCGTTTTTGCAAGACGACGGAACGTGGAGCGAACCCCAAAACCTAGGCAAAACCATCAACACTTTTGGCGACGAGGTTTCGCCGTTTTTGGCTTCCGACGGCGTAACGCTCTATTACAGTTCCAACGGAACCAAAGGCGGATTGGGCGACCAAGACGTTTGGGTTACCCGTCGTTTGGACAACAGCTGGACCAATTGGAGTACGCCCATCAATTTGGGCCCGCAAATCAACACTCCCGACTACGACGCTTACTACGTCATTCCCGCCTGCGGCGATTATGCGTACATGGTGTCGAAAAAAGGAAGCATGGGGGGAATGGACATCTTTCGCCTGCCCATTCCTCCCGACGCCAAACCCAAGCCCGTAATGTTGCTTTCGGGAACGGTTAAGGACGGCGCCGGCAACCCCATCGACGACGTCGATATCGAATACAGCTCCGCAGGAAAACGATTGGGAACGGGCCACCCCGACCCCGTTACCGGCGAATATATCTTGGTTTTGCCCTCGGGTGCGAAATATACCGTCGAGGCCAAAGCCAAGTTTTATCAATCCGACAAACGCGAATACGACATCACCGGAATTACCGAATGCAAGTTTGAAACCGCAGACCTAAAACTCGAACTGCAACCGACGGTTATGCGCGGACGCGTGCTTTCCGCCGCGACCGAAAAACCCGTCATGGACGCCGAACTTTCTTATCAATTGCGCGACGGTCGCGAACAAACCTTGACCACCGACGCGGGCGGAAATTACAAAATCACCATCCCCGGAGACCTCAAAACCCTTTCCGTCGGCGTTAAAGGACAAGGCTACAAGCCATTGAACGAAATCGTAAACATCTCCGACGAAGAGCGCGGAACGGAAATCAAACGCGACTTCAAACTCCGGCTGGACAACCAAAAAATCTCCGGCAACGTCGTCAATTTTGAAACCCAAGAACCGATTTCGGATATCGAGTTTACTTACGCAAAGTCGGGTTCCGAACCTCAAAAAGCACGTTCTTCGGCGTCGGGGGCGTTTTCCCTTACCGTTCCGGCGGAAAGCGCCACTTACGAATTCAACGTCGATGCCAAAGGCTATTATCCCTTGACGACCAAGCTTGACGTTTCCGCCGGACAGGACGCAAGCAAAGACCTCGTTCTCAAACCTCGTCCCCCGCTCTTGGTCTACGGAAAAGTACTCAACGACAAAACCGAAGCCGGCATCGACGGCGCCAAAATGATGTGGACGCGCATGAAAGACGGCGAACCGGGCGTGGCCAAATCCGGCGCCGACGGCGACTACAAACTTGCCCTTCCGTCTCCCAACAACTACAAAGTTACCATCAAAAAGGACGGCTTTATCTCCGTTTACGAAAAAATCCTTCCCCTCGATACCCTGACGATGTTTCAGGAAATCGAACAAAATTTCCGGCTCATTCCCATTGAAATCGGAACGACCGTTCGTTTGAACAACATCTTTTTTGAAACGGCCAAAGCCACGTTGAAACCCGAATCCTTTGAACAGCTCGACCAATTGGTCTCGCTCATGGAGGACGCCAGCAAATTGGTCATAGAAATCGCCGGCCATACCGACAACGTCGGTTCCGAGGCCTCGAACCTCAAACTTTCCGAAGACCGCGCCGAGTCCGTTCGCGCTTATTTGATTTCCAAAGGCGTGGACGACAATCGAATCATGGCCAAAGGCTACGGCAAATCCATGCCCGTCGCCTCCAACGACACCGAAAAAGGACGCGCCTTGAATCGAAGAGTGGAGTTTAAAGTTTTGAGTATGGATTGACGATGTTTTTTTTCGCCACGTTTTTTTTTGCATCCCTGACGATTTCGGCTCAATATACGTTGAAATCCGAGGCGCCGCGTAACGAGGAATACATTTATCGCGGTCAAGACCTTTCTTTGAAAATTGCGAACTTTCGACAAGTATTGCCCGGAGACGTTGTATGCGGCAAGACTTTGAAAGCCCACAACAACGTGGATCTGATTCGCCACAACGGACGCTACTATATGGCTTACCGAACGGCGCCGTTTCATTTCGCCTCCGACCAATGCCGCATCAACATCCTATCGTCGGACGACGGCAAAAATTGGCGGTGCGAATTTGGCTTTCGGACGGGAAAGGATATGCGCGAGCCGCGCTTTTTGGAAATGAACGGCAAACTTCGGCTTTATTTCTTCGAGGCCGGCAAAAGCATGTTCAAGTTTGAACCCGGAAAGATTTACGCCACGACCCTCGACGAATTTTGGAGCGAACCTCAACCCGTTCAGCCCGAGACCTTCGAAGGTTACGTGCCGTGGAGATTTAGAAAAAACTTCGGAAAAGCTTATCTCTGTGCTTACAAGGGAACGGACGTTTACCGCGTAAAAGACGGCGGAAAAAAATGCCATATCCGGCTTTTTCTTACCGAAGACGGCACAAATTGGCGTCCCGTCTCCGACGAGCCTGAATTTGAGGAGCGATGGGCGGAAGAGGGTGAAGTCATTTTTGACTGCAACGGAAATTTGTGGGGTACGGTACGACTCGAAGGCAGGGGGGGGGCTTTGGTTTGGACGGAAAACACCGAACTTTCCTGTTGGAATTCCAAACCTTTGCCCCGCAAGTACGACAGCGCCCTGCTTTTCAACCACGGCGAACACACCCTGCTCATCGCCCGCCGCCATATCCTTCACGACGGCGTGTTCATGAAGCGGGCGCGGTTTTTGCCCCCCAAAATGCGAAACCTTTACAGCATGGTGCATTACTGGTTCGGAAGCAAAAGAACCTCCATCTATAAAATCGACAAAAAGAAAAAAGACGTTGTTTTCCTCTGCGATCTGCCTTCGAGAGGAGATACGGCCTTCGCGGGCATCGCCCACATCGAAGGAAACAAATACCTCGTCGCCAATTATTCCAACGACGTCGACGGCCCCGACTTGCCGTGGTTTTTCGGCCAACTTCGTCCCACAAACATGTATACCTTCGAATTGACCGTAGAATGAGACCGGCGATTTTTTTATTGCAAATGGCATTGAGCGTATGGCCCGCCTTTGGGCAGGAACTCAATTGCCGGGTTAATATCCAACGTCCGAACATTCAGGGCGTGGACATTACCGTTTTCAACAATATGCAAAAAGAAATTACCGACTACATGAACAACAATCGTTGGTCGCAACATCAATTCGAGGCGTTGGAAAAAATTCCGTGCGCGATAAATATTGTGATTACGGCCATGCCCGCCGCAGACCGCTTCGAGGGAACGGCGCAGGTACAGGCGCGTCGCTACGCTTACAACAGTTCGTACGAAACGCTCACGCTCAATTTCAACGACCGCGACTTTAAAATCAATTACGTGCCGTTTCAAACTTTGCAGTTTTCCGAAAACAGCTACGTAAACAACTTGACCTCGCTCTTGAATTTTTATGCTTTTATCATTCTTGGTTTCGATTACGACAGCTATTCTCTCGAAGGCGGCGTTGAGTTTTTTGAGCGGGCGAGAAACATCGTCAATCTTTCCAACGCCAATGGCGAACCCGGTTGGGCGCCCATGACCGGCAATCGCAACCGCTTTTGGCTCATCGAAAACGTACTCAACAACAATTACAAGAATATTCATACGCTTTTGTATCGATATCATCGCGAGGGTTTGGACAAAATGGCCGAGGACGTCAATGCGGGGCGAAGCGTCATGCTCGATTGCGTCTTGGAACTCGAAAAACTTTTCAACCAAAATCAAAATCTATACTTTACCCGCGTTTTTTTGGACACCAAAACCGATGAAATGATAAACATCTTTCGACGGGCGCCGCAAGCGGACAAAGCGCGTTTCGTTCAGGTCATGTCCCGTATCGACGCCTCCAACACTTCGCAATACAACCAAGTAATGGCCGAGGAGACGCCTTCGGGCGGCGCCGGCCGGCCCGGCGGAACCGGAGGAGGAGCCGGGGGCGGCGGTACGGGATTTCCGCGATAGCCATGCTTGCGCTTTGCTCGTTTGTCACGCTTGTCGTTTACGCTCAGTCGGTTAAGATTTTTCGCTTCATTCCCGGCAATTATCTTGCCGACAACCTCCACAAAGTCGAGCTTGTCGCCGGCGAACCCGTTGATATATCGGGTTATTTGCTGGTAACGCGCGATTATTCGGTTCGCATTCCCAACGACACAAAAATAATTCCGGCAAAAAGTTACGTTGCCGCCAAAAATTCGGGCGATTTGGTCTTGAGTCGAAGTAAAGATTTTTTGATTCGGCGTTACAGTCGTGCGGTCGAAGGCAATTACGTGGCCTTGTTTAATCGGGGCGGACAAATGGTCGACGGTTTTTATCACGCCCCAATTCCCAACGTGCCGTTTCTTCCCGATTCCGGGGTTTGTATTCTGAGCAATTACAAGTCGATAACTTTCAAACTCCCTCCGGAACAGTTGCCGATTTGGGGCTATTTTCCTTTGGGCGACGACCCGGCCGTGGGTTACGAGCGTTCGTCCGATGGTTGGAAGCCCATCGCCGCCAATCCCGACAGGCCTCGGGTAACTTTCGTTGATTTTGTGGGCCGGTATATCAACGGCGCGGTGATGCTCAGATGGATGACGCAGGGCGAAAATCTACCCCTGCGCGTCGAACGTTCTTACGATCAAAAGATTTTTGAGACGGTGGCAACCCTCGAAGATGCGCTTGGAGACGGACGTTTTTTTGACCCCGACGTTGAGGAAGGCAAAACGGTTTATTACCGTTTGACGGCGGGCAACGCGACGTCAAGGGTCTTGGAAATCGAAACCGGCGCCAACGAGCTGGATTTTGCATTGGAAGTCCTCCCCCGAACGGCGGCCAACGCCGGCGATTTGTCCGTGCGCTTGTATACGGGTTTTTCGCAAAGGGTGCGGGTCAAGCTCTACGACGCGCACATGGCCTTGACGTCCGTGCTTTTGGACGCATGGATGTACGCCGATACGGGACACTTGCTTATTCCCCGCTTGTCGTTGCCGTCCGGAATGTATTGGATAATTGCCGAAACGGAACTGCGGCGTTACCGCGCCCGGTTCGAAATACGCCAATGACGATTTGTTTGACGCAACGAAGGCGTTAGTTTTCCCATTCGACCCTCAGCTCGATTTCGACGGGTGAGGAGCCGATGTTTTTCAGCGTCAGTACTTCGGGTCGATGGGGAAAATGTTTCTCCGGCGTGAAAATACATCCCGCCATCAGTTCGTCGGCGTTGAAAACGTCGTAGTCCATGAGTTGAACGGTGATTTCGGCGCTCGAGCGAATGCGAACGTCGACGTCCCATGCAAAGGGAAGTTGTTGGGGCGTGGCGTTGTCGAAACGTCGGTCGGGGTTGTCGAAGATTTTTACCTTGTTTTCGTAAACGGCGACGTAAATATCGGGATTAGGGTTGCCCAGCAACCGGCTGTCCCAATCGCCGCCGTCGGGGCGGGTTTGGGGATAACGGTGAACGATAATTTTTTTAATGGTCAATGCGGTCATAGATTGCGGCTGTCGAAAACGATTTTACGCAAAAGGCCGGCAAAGGTTGCATCGCAAGAGACTTGAACGTCAATCATCCCGCAAAATTCTTTTGGGGACGTGAAAATGGACAAGTTTGCCTGCGTTTTCCTTGAAGGTGGCGAAATCCAGAACGCAAAAGCCGGAAGTGGGCAAATGGTCGGTAAATCGATGTTCGCAAAGTCGAACCGCGATATCGGTGAGTCCGTCGTTGTGTCCGACGACGGCGACGGTGGAACGGTCGTTAAACCGGGTTTGTATCAAGTTTTTGATGTATTCGGGCGGCGCCAAATAAAGCCCTTCGTGCCAAAGTACGTCGGCGTCGGGAAAAAGGATTGCGGCGGTTTGGCGGGTTCTGCGGGAGGGGCTGGCCACGATGTGTTTGTTGTCGGGCACAAAGGGTTTAAGGGCTTCGGCGGTTTCGCGGGCATCGGTTGTGCCCACGTCGGAAAGCGGGCGTTCGTAGTCGGGATAACCCTTGACGGCTTTGGCGTGCCGAACGAGTATCAACCTTTTCACGACGTGGACGCTAAAACCGAACCCTTGCCAACACGCTTAAAAAAATTGTACAATTCGTTAATAACGTACGACCAAACCCGCGCTCGGCGCCAACAAGAAGCGTGTTTGGCTTCCGAAGGTTAAGTGGGCTTTGGCCTCCAAATATATTCCGATGTTGGTGGTAAACATGGTGCTGACCCCGACGTGGGGTGCAATGCCGAAGTTAATCGAGAGGTCGTTGCGTTTTTCCGATACTTCGACCGATTCGAGCGTCGTCGGATTGACGACTCTTTCGGTGATGGTGGTGTTTTGGAAAAAGAGGTAGGGCCCTAAATCCATGCCGGCGAAGAGGTCGGGGGTGAGGATGTCGTCGTGTTTTTCGATGTGGTGATATTGCACCGACGCCAGTACGGGGACGATGTAAAAATTCGAGCGGGAGAGGGAGTCGAAGTTGGGCAGGCTGGAGTTGCGGCTGTTTACCCAATGCAAGCCGGTGGCCCCGCCGACGGCCAAATCCCTAAAAATAAAATAGTGCCACGAGGCGTGGGCGCCCACGCCCAATTTGGCCGATTCCTTAGTGGCAAAATCGCCGATGGGAACGGACGGCAAGACCCCGGCCCGAAGTATCCACGTCGGGTTGATGAACTGGGCTTTTAACGCCGTTGCGGCCGTTGTTGCCAACAGGGCCGTCATCATTATTTTAGTTGCCAAAAGGCGCATCGTTATTCGGTTTAATGAATTGCAAAATAAACACATGGAGACGTAATTACAAAAAAAATATCGCAAAAACCGTTCCTTTTTTTTGCCGGTTTAATCTACATTTGGGCGGTGTATTCGGTTAGTAGCCTACCCCGGATAATGATGAAAAAAAATATCCACAGACCCCAAAGCACGATATTTGCACGATGAACACCGCAAGATGCCCGGCCCGGAGAAGCCGCAACGTCGTAAAAAAATACACGGAAACCATGTTTTTTGTGTAAAAATTGTCGAAGGTGGTGTGGTTCGTCCGCGACCGATAAAGTCGTCGAAACCAAGCTTCGTTACAAAAGCGTCGTTCCCGAAGAGGGGCATCGCCCTCAATCCCGAAGGGTACCCACCCCGTCGAGTGTTTCAACGGTACATTGCGCCCCCGAGTCTCGTGTTTGGTTGGGAAAAGCGATTCCTTTGCCAACTCCCTCGACGCGCTCATCGCTTCCGGCGGTTTTGCCGTTTATGCCCGTAATTATTGTAACACTACCAAAGCGGCCGCCCGTCGAAGGCCGTCGTTGCGACTCGGCGCGGCAGGTTTTCAAATCCGGAACGACTTTTGTATCTTTGCACAACAAAACCTTCAACCACGAAATGCATAAACCCATTCTTTTTTTTATGGTTTGGGCAACGGTTTTTGCCGCCTCGTCCAACGCTCAAAACGACCCCAAAGCCGAAAAAATTTTGGCCGCCGCCAAAAACAAGGTCAATTCCCTTTCCGACCTGAGCGCAGGCTTTAACAAAGTGTTTGAAATGCGCGAGGGCAACGTCAAACCCTCGACCATTTCCGGCAAACTCAAAATGAAAAAAGACAAGTTTCGCGTCGATTTGAAGGAACAACTGCTCATCTGCGACGGAAAAACGATGTGGACGGTCCTGCGCGACGACAAAGAGGTTACCATCTCCCAATACGACCCCAAAGACGGCTTCAGCCCCGCCTCGATGTTTAATTTTACCCAAAAAAACATGAAATCCCGCTACGACGGCGTGGAAAATATTCACAACGTCGCGGCGGACAAAGTAACCATGTTTCCTTTGCAGGATTCGCACGAATACTTCAAAGTCGAACTTTGGGTTGAGCAAAAAACAACCATTCCGCGAAAAATGAAGGTATGGAACCGTTCGGGTTCGATAATTACTTTTGACGTTACGGAGTTGGCCACGAACACGGGGGTCAATCCGGCCGAGTTTACGTTTCAAGAAGCCGACTGTGCGGGTTGCGAAAAAATCGACAATCGGTAGATGGAAGAGTACCTAAGGCCGACGCGTTTTGTCAATTTCGACCACGCCGCCGTGGCGCAATACGCACGGACGGCCGTCGAATCGGCGCTTGTCCCCGAGGCCCGAACCCCTAAAAACATCGCCGTCGCGCTGTTCTATCGAGTGCGTGAGGATATTCGTTACAACCCCTATCGACTCAGCCTCGACCCCGAAGCGTTTGTCGCAAGCAACATCGCGGGTTTCGCCGAAGGGCATTGTATCGTTAAGGCCATACTTTTTACCGCCTGTTTAAGATATTGGGGGATTCCCGCCCGTTTGGGCTTCGCCAACGTGCGCAATCACCTTTCCACGCCACGGTTCATCGAGTTTTTGCGAACGGACGTTTTCGCCTTCCACGGCTACACCGACGTTTTTATCGACGGCCGTTGGCTCAAAGCGACGACCGCTTTCAACAAATCCTTATGCGACAAATTCAACGTCGATGCGCTGGACTTTGACGGCGAAAGCGACGCGCTCTTTCATCAATTCGACCGCAAAGGCAACGCCTATATGGAATATATCGAGGATTTGGGCCTTCACGCCGACCTCCCCTACGATTTGATGGTCAAAACTTTTCGCAAACACTACCCCCAAATTTTTACGCCCGAAGTCGAAAGGTTTGTCGGCGATTTTGAGGCCGAAGCCGCAACAAAATGAGGACGCGCGTGTTTTATAAAACCTAAGGCGCCAAACGCACGATTTTGCCGTCTAGAAATTTTAGGCGGTCGTGCATGCGGCCTTGTCGACCCTGCCAAAACTCGAAACTTTCGGCCAAGAGTACGAACCCGCCCCAATTTTCAGGACAAGGCGGGCCGTTGGGGTGGCGTTCGGTGGCTTGACGGTAAGCGTCGTCGAGCCACGCACGCCCGGAAACGACGCGGCTTTGGGGCGAGGCGTAGGCGCCCCATCGGCTTTCTACGGGACGGCTTTCGAAGTATCTCACGGATTCTTCGCGCGACAAACGACGCACCCGTCCCTCGATGCGTACTTGACGCTCCAATTCGGGCCAAAAAAACGTCAGCGCGGCATACGGATTTTGTGCCAATTCCCGGCCTTTTTGAGAATCGTAGTTGGTAAAAAATACAAATCCGCCGTTTTCTACACCCTTTAAAAGCACCATGCGTCCCGAGGGACGGCCGTCGGCGCCAACGGTGGCCAAATGCATGGCCGTCGGCTCTTCGACTTCGGATTTTACCGCCTCGTCCATCCATTGTAAAAATTGGGCAACGGGGTCGGACAAAACCGTCGTTTCGTCCAAAATCCGACTTTGATAATCCTTGCGTATTTCGGCCAAATTCATGACTTCATCTCTTCAATACAGCGTGCCATGTCCCCGACGTTGGCGAATTTGGATACTTGTTTAAACGAAAATTTGACTCCGAAATGTTTTTCGACCCGGCGAATGAGTTCCGCGTGCGAAAGCGAATCCCAGCCGTCGACGTCCGCCGCCGTCGTTTCGGGGCCGATGACGAGGTTTGGGTCGTCGAAAAGGTTTCTAAATATTGTTTGAAGTTCCTGATACATGAACGGGCGCGGGTTTGGGGCGCGGAGGAAAAAAGCGTTTTTGGAAAATAAAAATAACGACGATGCCAACGGAAATCGCGACGTCGGCTACGTTGAATATCGGCCAAATGAACCAATACTGTCCGCCGACCAGGGGCCAGTTTTCGGGCAAATGTCCGTTCCAGATATCGATGTAAAACATATCGACGACGCGTCCAAAAAACAGGCCGCCGTCGTAGTCGTTGATGGAATCAAACCAAACGCCGTAAAAAACGCGGTCGACGATGTTGCCGGCGGCGCCGCCCAAAATGACCGCCACCCACAAGGGCAATCCCGTTTTATGGTCTGCGATGCGCGTCAAATAGAACAGGATGCCGGCAACGGCCAAAACGGAGAATATCGTCAAAACAAGTTTGCCAACGTCTTCGTTTACGCCGCCCATGAGCCGGGAAATGGTCATGCCGAAGGCCGCGCCCGGATTTTCGATAAAATGCAACTTGAACACGTCCCCGATAATTTTTATGGTTTGGTCGGGATGCATGGTCAGCTTTATCGCGACTTTGGACGCTTGGTCGACGGCCAATATTGCGCCGGCAATCAGCAGATATTTATGTAAGGGTTTCAACGGCGGAGTTTCTTGCCGCGCAAAGTTACGCAAAAGCGCTAAAACTTTGCACGCAATCCGAAGGAGGGGATGATGTTCGAGGAGTCGAGGGCGACGTTCCTGACACGGGTGTTTTCGGCGTTGGGGGCGCCGACGATGTTTCCGTTGCGGTCGCGTTCAAGGTCGAAGTCGGGAATGCCGGGGTTTCGCGAGGCGTAAATATTTTGGATGTCGATGAAAAGATTGAGGCTCCATTTTTTGAAAAAGAACTTTTTGTCGATACGCACATCGAGCTGATGGAAGGTGGCGGTTTGGGCTTCGTTGAAACGGTTGCGGTCGGGAACGCCCGTACCCGTGACGAGAAAGAATTGTCGGGCGGCGAGGCTGGTGTCGAAGGGGGTATAGGGGGCGCCGCCCAAAAGACGGAATTTGGCCGCCACCTCCCATGTTTTGTTTTTGCCTATGAGATACCCGCCGGCGATGCTGACCAAATGACGGTTGTCCCATGCGGAGCGGTAAAGTTTGGTGCCGGGGCCGTTGTCGAAGTTGGTGAAAAAAAGCGTATAACTCGCCACGCCGTAGACGCGCTGGGTCAATAGTTTTTGGGTAAAAAGTTCGACGCCCCACGTGCGTCCGCGTCCGTTGGAAACGACGGGTTCGTTGCCCAGTACGCCGAAGCCGCCTCCTTTGTTGGCCAAAGACACCCCGTCCAACAAACTGACGGGATAATCGTAGTAATATTTCAAGAACGCTTCGGCGGTTATCGTCCAATCGGCTTTGGGGGTGTATTCGCCGCCGAAAACATAGTGCAAGGACTTGATGTATTTGGCGTTGCGATTGACGCCGCTTCCAAAACCCAATACGGTATAGGGCGGAAGTTTGGCGTAATAACCCGTCGAGGCGTTGAGCGCCCATTTTTCGTTGAGGGCAAAGCTTGCGGCCCCGCGCGGCGAAAGCGTTTGCAAAGGATTGTTGCCGTCGGTGGTAAAAGAGTTCATATCGACGCGCAAACCGAACGTCGTTTTTAATCGGCTTTTAAAATAAGAACGGGACACGCTTCCGTAGGCGCCGTACTTAAAAAGGTTGATTTCCTCGTTGACTTCGAGCCGGCGCGTGGACGTCGTCCATCCCGAATCCGTCAGCGTAAACGCCGGCACAAATAAAAAACTGTTGTTGGTGAAGCGCCCGTGTTGGAACGTTCCGCCGTAGTTCACCTCCCAGTCTCCGAGTTTGTTTACAAAGTTTACGCGCAGTTTGTTTTCCGATTCGAGGGAATTGAAATCCTGAATGCGCGTTTCTTTGTTGCCTCGAACGGTATCCAAGAATATCATGTTGCGCAGCATGTTGCGGCTCAAAACGACGTTGTAAAAGCCGCGCGGCGTGAGCCTTTTGAGCGTCAAGCCCGTAGAATACGAGTTTTGATTGAATATCGGAATGGATTCAAAGAGTTGCATTTTGTCAAAGAACGACGACTGCTCCTTGATGAATTTGGGGTCGTCTTCGCCGTTGAATTTGGCGGGGTCGGGGGCTTCGGGGCGGTTGATGTCGAAACGGTCGATGGCGCCGATAAAAATCCAACTTGCGGTGGTTTTGGGATTGATTTTCCACTCGACTTTGGACTGTGCGTCGTAGTAGGTGGGCAAAAACGGCAAGTCAATGAGTTTGAAAAGGAATTGCAGGTAAGAAACGCGTGCCGAGACGAGGGCGGTAACCTTTTTTCCAATAGGGGTGTCGAAGGTCAAACCGGCGTCGGAGGCGCCGACCTGAATCGTGGTTTGAAAACGTTCGGTGTTGCCCGAAATCATTTCGAAGTCGAGTACGGAGCTGAGGGTGTTGTCGTAGCGGGCGCCGAAGGCCGAACTTTGAAACTTGACGTTTTCGATAAAAACCGAATTGATGATGCCGTTGGGGCCGCCGCCCGAGCCTTGGGTGGCGAAGTGGTTGAGGTTCGGAATTTCGACTCCGTCCAAGTAGAAGACGTTTTCGTTGGGGCCGCCGCCGCGCACAATAATGTCGTTGCGAAAACCGACCGAACCCGATACGCCGGGCAAGGTTTGCACTACGCGCGAAATATCGAAATTACCCCCCGGATTGGAACGGATTTGTTCCGCTCCCACCGTTCGCACCGAAACCAAATTCTGCGACGTTTTTTGGAACGCCGAGGCCGTAATCTGTACCGTTTCGAGCGTCGTATCGGCGAAACTCATGGCAAAATTCAGGCGCAACACCCCTTTTTCCACCAATACTTGATATTTGACGACGGTTTTGTAGCCGATGTACGCACAACGAACGGTATAGGTGCCTTGTGGAATATCCCGAATGATATAATCGCCGTTGACGTCGGAGGTGGCGCCCAATTGCGTGCCTTCAATGGAAATTACCGCGCCAACGAGCTCCTCCTGCGTCTCGGCGTCGGAAACTTTGCCTTGCAAAATGCCGGTTTGCGCCGACGCACCGCTCCAAAACGCGGCAAAAAGTATGAAAATCAACGTTGTTTTTAGCATCACGCATTCTATAACGCCGTTGGCGCCAATTACATTCCACGTTCGGTTCGCTTATTGAAAAAATGTTTTTCGATCCGAAAAACAAAAAATGCTTTGCAAACAAAAGAACGCGAACCTTGGTCTCGACGGCTTTATGTTTACGGGTCCGGTTGGGGACGAACCGGCATCGACGGCCGTCGAAGGCCTTGGTTTCGATTACATCCCCCTTTTCTCGTTCGCCGCGACGGTAATTTTTCGGGAATCGGAAACGGCGCGATAGTCGGTGAGGTACATGGCTTCGGCGGCGACGGGGCCGAGTTCGAATCGGCCGGCTCCCGTAACCCGCGCCGCATAATAAAAATGTTTTTCCGTTCCGGAAACCGTCGCGTAAAAATGGATGCGGTCTTCGCGAAGGTCGAAATAATCGGGATACGAACGGTCGCTTATCCAATGGAGTTCGCGGGCTTGGGTCAGGCGCGGGTTTTCGGCCTCGAAACACGCGGGCAAAAGGTCGGTTATCGCCACGTTTTTGACCGTTTCCCCGCTTGGAACCGAAACCGAAAGTTTGACGACGACCAAATCGTTCTGTTGAAAGTTCGTGCCGTCGAGCGGGGCGCCCGTGCGGGAAAAATAACTTTTTCGCACGGTTAAGTTTGTGTTTTCGACTTTGGCTTTGCCGGTCGGTACGCCTTCGATTTCTTTTAAATAATATACCGGTCCCGTGGTTTGAACAACGACTTTTTTGCCCGCAAGGTTGTCGGTAAACGTCAGGTCTTGGCCCGATTTGAGGGGGTGGGTTTTGCCCTCGACAATTACTTTTGCGTCGGCGGAAAAGTCCACGGCCCGGGTTAATTTGCCCAAAGCCATGATTGCGAATCCCGCCTCTTGGGTGTTGAGCCGTTGTTTTTGCTTGATGAGTTCGGACAAACGCCGCGCCCAATCGAAGGCCTCGTTGGTTTCGCCGATTTCCTGCGCGACGTAAACCATGAGTGCAAGGTCGCGTATCGGCGACGAAAAACTGCCCCCGTCTTCGGATTCATAGTCCCATCGAATTTCGGTACGGTCGCGTTCGGGAGCGTTTGCTCCGGCCAAACGGTAGGCGCCGCGCAAAAGTTCTCGGCTTTCGTGCGTGAGTTCGTCCCATCGTTCGCGGTAATAGTTCAGGGTCGCAATCGGTTTTTCGCCCGCCAAGGCCAAAACGAACAGCGCATAGACGCATTCGCGCCGGTAAAGTTTGTTTGGATTCTTTTGGGGATTGACGGCGATGCGTTCGAGGTAGGATTTGAGTCCGGCAACGGCGCCCGCATTGACGGCGTACCCTGCTTTTTCGGCCTCAATGAGAAAATGGGCGGCGCACACCGTCGCCCAATCGTTGACTTCGACGCCGCCCGGCCAGTAGGCGATGCCGCCGTCGGGTTTTTGCATCGCTTGCAGTTTGGCGATGGCGGCCTTGACGTTGTCGGCGGGAGCGGCCGATTTTCCGACGAGCCGCGTACCTTTGGCGCGTTGCAAGGTCTTGGCCAATTCCGACAAATACAGTTGGGGAAAAGCGGTCATCACCGTCTGTTCGGCGCAACCGTGGGGGTATTCCAACAAGTCCGAAAAATCCTTTCCAAATTCCACGACGGGGAACCGACTGACAATCAAGCGGGTTTGGACGCTTTGGGGCAAAAAGTCGTGGGAAAAATCCAAGGTTTTTTCTCCCTTTTCCACCCTGCCCGATTCAACGACGCGCGACAAAGGCGCGGCCGGCCGAACGGTCAATAGGGCTTCGTCGCCGAATTTTCCGGCCGTCGCCGTCAACCTTGCCTCGCCCAACCCCGTGGCCGCCACACGAAACTTGACGGTCTGCTCGCGGTTCGCCCCCAAATTGACCGATGCCTCCGCCGTGCCGACGACCTTGCAACCGCCCTTGGCGCTCAAAGATACGGTGGTATTGACGGCTTGATTGGTGGTGTTGGCGAGGGTGACGGGGACGAGGGCGGTGTCTCCGGGGGCAAGGAAACGGGGAGCGCCGTTGGAGACGACGACGGGGTCGGCCACCTTGACGAACGCCTCACCGCCCGCGAAGGCGTCGCCTTTCCACGCCGCCGCCATGACTCGCAACGTGCCCGAAAACGAGGGCAGTTTGACGCTAAAGACGTAATTGCCGGCGCCGTCGGCACGGACGGGTCCCGAAAAGAACGTTGTCAACTTGGGTCGGCGGGCGGTGAAGGGGTTGTTGCGCCGGCCCATACCGCCTTCGGCGTCCGAACCCGATGTTTTGTTGCGCATCATCGCGATTTCGGGGAAAAGTTTGGCGTAAAGGTCGTAGCTTTCCGATTCTAGGGCGCGGGGGGCGTAAAAATAGGCGTAAGGGTCGGGACTCGGCGTGTTTTTGATTTGCAATATGCCTTCGTCCACGACGGCGACGGTCAGAGCCGCGCCCGGCGCCGTTTTGACGGCAATATTGAGCGTTGTATTCGACCCCGACGTCGCAGGGGCCGTGACGGTCATCGGCAATTTTTTCGCCGGATTTTCAACCTTCAAATTTTGATAACCGTGGGCGACGGTAAGCGGTATGCCGTCGTCGCTCATGGGCCGAAAAAGCGTGGCGGTGACGTAAACGTTGGGAACGTGGATATCTTTGAGAAAAAATTCCATTTCCGCCGTTTGATTTCGCGTTTTTATGCGTTTGTACTCAAAAACCTTGTCGCGTTCGACGGTAACGAGCAGCGTGCCGTCGAACGGCGTTTTGAACAGGGTTTTAGCCTTTTGGCCCGTTTGATACGCGTCTTTGTCGGGGACGACGTCGATTGTGCCGTCGGGATTGACGGGAAAACCGCCCGACGTTTCGCCCCAACCAAAAGCGTAAAAAACACGGGAAACATAACTTGCCGCCCCCGGTTTGTAGACCCGTACTTCGTATTCGCCGGGGATTTGGGGGGTAAAAGTAAACGTGCTTCCGCCCTGTGCGATGCTGATGGTTTGGTCGGTTGCCGGCACGTCCCGGCGTTTGGAAACGAAGCGCCATTCGTAACGCACTTGTTCGAACACCGATTCGTATTCGCGACGATACACTTTAACGCGGGCTTGGGCGCCGGTCGGTTTTTCGTCGTGGGTCAAGGCGAGGAGCGGTATTTGTACGGGATTGCCCAATTTGAGGTGGTTGTCGAATTTTTTAATGCCGTAAAAGACGTTTTGGGTGAAGAGGTTGGCTTCGTGGTTGCGATAGACGGGCCTTGCGTTTTCGTCGAAGGCCGTGGCGTAAAGACGGATTTTATATTTGCCTGCGTCGCGGAGTTCGTCGGGGAGGGTGAAAAGTTGGGAGGCGGCGCCGGCGTCGTCGGTGGTTCCCGCCTTGACCGACGGCGCGGGTTTGAGCGTCGGCGTAAGGGAAAATTCGTAGTCCCGATAGCCTTTGGGGGAAAAATCGACGGGAATGTATGCGGCCTCGATTTCGTAGGCGGCGCCGGCCGCCGCCGCGCCGTAGAGGTGTTGCACGTCCATCGACGTTTTGACGTTTTCTCCCCAAAAATACGTGGATTTGTTGCTGGAAAGTACGATTTTGAGCCTGTCGGGCAAAAATTCTTCGACGTTGAACGCGTACGTTCCGACGAGCGCGTCGTCGCCGGTGAAAAGTTGTACGGAATAAACGCCCGTAGGAGCGTCGGGGGGGATGTTGAAGGCGTAGTAAAAGCCGCCGAGCTCGTCGGCGTTGCCCAAACTTTGCGCGACGATTTGTCCTTGCGGGTTGATGATTTTGAGGGTTAGGGGCAGTCCGCCGGGGGTGTTGCGTTCAAAGTCGCGTACGACGGCTTGCACGTGCGCCGTTTCGCCGGGGCGGTAAAGGTTGCGTTCGCCGTAGAGGTATACGTCGTAAGGTCGACCGCGGGTGGGTTTGCCCGCCAAATCGAAACGCGAGGTTTCCACCGACGTATACCGAAAATACAAAAAGTTGAAGTCGCCGTCTTTTTCCGCCGCAATCATCGCCGGCTCGAAACTTCGGTCTTTGATTTCGAGTTTGACCGTGCCGTCGGAACTTGTTTTGCCTTCGGCGAGGGTCTGGTTGTTTTTGGAAAGAAGTTTGACGTTCACGCCGGCAAGGGCTTCGGCCGTCGCCAAGCTCTGGGTGAAAACGATTGTTTCGTTTTCGCTTTGTCTGGCGACGAGGCCGACGTCGGTAACGACAATCATACGTGCGGCTTGGTTCCAGTACTCGTTGTCGTCGGCCACGGCCACGATGTACGCCCCTTTGTAGTCCGATTTAGGGTCGGAAATGTCCAAGTTCAGAAAATATTTATTGTTTTTTTGAGGTAAAAATTTGGTTTCGACGACTTTATTGACAATTTCGTCGCCGAGAAAGTCGGTGTGGTAAGTTTCAAAGCGGGGATAATCGGCGTCGGGGTCGTAAGGACCGGAAAGGTTGAGGTAGGGAATGAGGTTGTTTTGATAAATTTTGACGATTTTTAGTCGAAAGCTGTCCATGCCCGCGATTTCTATGCCGATGTTTTTTTCGCCTTTGGCGGAAAGATAAATGCTTTTGGCTTGGGCGAACCGAACCAATTTTCCCACGCCCGAAAAGCCGACGACGACATTGATTTTTTCGTTGATTTTTCCGCCGGCTACGCCCGTGAGTCCGGCGGCGACGGTGATTTCATAACGTTCGCCCGCGTCAAAAGGGCCGCGCAATTCGAGATAATTACGTTCGTAGGAAATTTTGAAATTGGTGAAGGGGGTGGGGTCGTCCCAATAGTATTGGGGTTTTTGCTGTACGTAAACGGCGTTTGTGGCAAGGAGGGCTTGGGAAAAGTAAAGTCGGATGACGCCTTCGGCGCCGTCGTGTTCGGAGTCGGAGCGGAAATGGACGAGTTCTTCGGGGTCGTTGAGGGCGCCGGCGAAAGCGAGGACTTGGGCCGAAGGTTGGGGCGCCCCCGGAACGGGCATGCCCGCACCAACGTTCAGCGTTAGGTCCGCGCTTTTGAACGGTACGGCGGAAAATTGGACGTCCATCGTTTCCGCCGTCGCTTGCCCGTAAACTTTGACGTCCGTACTTTTGGATTCGTGCGTGGCGGTCAGGAATTTTTGCAGGTCTTTGGGGGAAACGGCATAGTTGAACTTGACGGCGGCGGCGGCGACGGCGGGCTTGCCCGTGCGTCCGCCTTTGGCCCAGTAAAAGTCGCAATTGACGATTTTGAGTTCGGGCGTGCGGAACCGTAAGGTTTTGGCTTCGATTTCGACGTTTCCCGCAAGGGTTTTGAGGGCTTCGGGGTCGAGGACGGCGGAATAGGCCGTGGCGGGCAAAAAGCCTTGCGCCGGCGAAAACGCCAGTTCGTCCTCCGACAACCAACGGAACGCCCCCGGTACCTGCGGCTCGAAACGTACGTACTTGGTCGTCGTTTGCCATCCGCCGGCAACTTTGCCGACCGGACGGTTGAACTTGAAGGTTAGGTTTTGCAAAGGTCTGACTTCGTCGCCGAAACCCACCGATTTGACCCTCAACACCGATTTATTCCCGCCGCAACCCGAAGCGACAAGCAAAAACGCCGATACCGTACGAAAAATGTCGATGCGCATGACTTTCAAAAATCCAAAAAGCAAAGCTACGAAAATAAATCGACGAGGGAAAGGTGAGTTTGGGGTTGGCGGCGTTGAACCGGCAACGACAAGATGGAAGCCCGCGCTCAAGGTCCCAAACATTATTCTTTGGCGTCAAGGGTAAAGGCGGGGTAATCGGTATTGATTTTCGTCGTTGTCTATTGTACGCCGCCGCGAAGTTCCTAAATACATTGCGTACGTAATTTTTAGGCACGGTTATTGAAAGTATATTTATCTGCCGACGAAAATATGTCATTTCGTCGCAAATCATTAACAAAATGGACAGATTAATGGCCTTGACCGGCGCTATGACCGACGGCGAGGATGTAATCGTCGAAGACGACAAAACACGCGACGCGGGCGTTCCCGAACAGTTGCCGGTATTGCCCTTGCGCAACACGGTACTCTTTCCGGGCGTCGTTATTCCGATTACCGTCGCGCGGGACAAATCCATTCGCGGGGTCAAACACGCTTTCAACCAAAAAGAACGTTTGCTTTGCGTCGTTACGCAAAAAAGTTCCGAACTCGAAGACCCGTTGCCGGGCGACCTTTACACCGTCGGCACTCTGGCCGCGATACTGAAAATGATACGCATGCCCGACGGCAGCGTAACGGTCATCATTCAAGGACGTTCACGCGTGAGCATCGGCGAATACACGCAGACCGACCCGTTTTTTATCGCCAAAACCGAGGCTTTCCCCGAAATTTCGCCTTCGCCCGACGAAACGCGCGCGCTCATGCTTTCGATGCGCAACGAAGCCACCAAAATCATCGAACTCAACCCCAACATCCCCTCCGACGCCGCCATCACCCTCCAAAATATTCCGACGCTTTCGTTTTTGGCCAACTTCATCATCTCCAACCTTAACATGGAGGCGGCGGCCAAACAGCAAATGCTCGAAGAAAGCCGGCTGGAAGTCAAAGCCAAAAAAGTACTCGAACTTTTGGCCCACGAACTGCAGGTACTCGAGCTGACGGAAGATATTCAATCGCGCGTGCGTTTCGAACTCGACAAGCAACAACGCGACTACATCCTGCGCCAACAAATCAAAACGATTCAAGACGAACTTGGCGACCAAAGTTTTGAATCGGAAATCGACGAACTGCGCAAAAAGGCGGCGGGCAAAAAATGGCCCCAACAAGCGGCCGAGGCCTTCGAAAAAGAAATCAACAAGCTTTACCGCTATCCGCCCAACTCGCCCGAACAGGGCGTTACGCAAAACTACATCGATTGGTTGTTGGAACTTCCGTGGGGCAACTATACGCGCGACAAATTCAATCTCAAAGCCGCCCGCGACATTCTCGAAGCCGAACACTTCGGTTTGGACAAAGTCAAAGAACGCATCATTGAATATCTGGCGGTGTTAAAGTTGCGCAAGGACTTGAAAGCGCCCATACTGTGTTTTGTGGGGCCGCCGGGCGTGGGCAAAACGTCGTTGGGTAAATCGATTGCCAATGCCTTGGGCCGCAAATTCGTTAGAATGTCGCTGGGCGGCGTACGCGACGAATCGGAAATCCGCGGCCACCGGCGCACCTACATCGGTTCGATGCCCGGCCGTATTTTGCAAGGCCTCAAAAAGGCGCAAAGCGGCAATCCCGTGTTTGTACTTGACGAAATCGACAAGGTCGGCAACGATTTTCGCGGCGACCCCGCCTCCGCCCTCCTCGAAGTTCTCGACCCCGAACAAAACCACGCCTTCAACGACCACTATCTCGAACTCGACTACGACCTTTCGACGGTGATGTTCATTGCCACGGCCAACACCCTCGACACCCTCCATCCCGCCCTTCGCGACCGTATGGAAATCGTCGAAATCAGCGGTTATACGATGGAGGAAAAAGTGCAAATCGCCGTCCGACATCTCATTCCGAAGCTCAAACGCGAACACGGCCTCAAAGAAAGCCACCTCAAAATCGCCGAACCCGAAATCCGCGCGGTTATCGAAGGTTATACACGCGAATCGGGCGTTCGGGCGCTGAGTCAAAAATTGGCGGCAATATGCAGGGGCGTGGCCAAAGAAGTGGTCGAAAAGAACGTCAAAACCGTTGTCGTTACCTCCGACGTGCTCTTGCGCTATTTGGGCGTGCCGCGTTACGAATCCGAAACGTCGCAATTGACCGACCGCCCCGGCGTGGCCATCGGCATGGCGTGGACTCCTTACGGCGGTGAAATTCTCTTTATCGAAACGGCGCTTACCCCCGGAACGGGTAAGTTGTCGCTTACCGGGCAGTTGGGAGAGGTCATGAAGGAATCCGCTCAAGCCGCACACATTTACCTCAAAGCCAACGCCGAACGCTTCGACATCGAACCCGAAATTTTCAAGTATTGGGACGTGCACGTCCACGTACCGGCCGGAGCCATTCCCAAAGACGGCCCCAGCGCCGGCATCACCATGCTCACCGCCATGGCAAGCGCTTTTTCCCAACGACGCGCCAAAAGCGGTCTCGCCATGACGGGGGAAATCACCCTTCGCGGAAAAGTTTTGCCCGTCGGCGGCATTAAAGAAAAACTTTTGGCCGCCACCCGTGCCGGCATTCACGAACTTATCTTCTGTAAGGCCAACCAAAAAGACGTCGAGGAAATTGCCGAAATCTATCGCAACAACCTCGTCATTCACTACGTCGAACGCATGGACGACGTATTAAGCTTGGCCTTGGAAAAAGAACCCGTGGACAATCCGCTCAACTTCAAAGCCCACATTCCCGCCGCAAACGGGGAAACGGCTCCCAGATTCGCCCCGGGCGGTTCGCCCCAAGCCTTCGCCCAAGCCTAAATCAATTTTACACAAAAACGAACCCGGCCCAAGCCGGGTTCGTTTCTTTTTTATCGAGGTTAAATGTTAATCGTTGGCTACGGGGCAACAAGCGTCGCAGGCTCCGACAAAAACCGTTGTTTGCGCCGTATCGCCGCCACCGTCTTTGACGGTTGTTACGGTATAGGTCGTGGTTTGAGGGGGATACCGTCGGAGCGTCGGCCCCGAAATATTGCCGGGTTGCCAAACGTAGCTTGCCGCGCCGGTCAAATTAATAATAAAAAATACACAAGTATGGCTCCATTGAACTCAACGGCGAAAATAAGGAAAAAAATTTAATAAGCCCTATAAACGTAAAGATAGGGGTGAGGAATACGGGCGCCCGAAGGCGGATTGAGGTATTGGTAGCGAAGCCAAAGTTCGGTTTCGGTGAGTTTTTCGACGTCGGCGGTGTCTTTGCGAACGCCGTCGAGGGTCATAAGATGGATTTTAAGCCGGGTTTCGGCGGAGTCGAGCCACGCCCATTCCAAAGGTGCGGAGCCGTTTTTGCCCGTGCCGTCGTTGCGAAAGATTAAAAAATTCATTGCCTGCGCTTGCGACGCGGGAACGACTCTTTCCCCGTAATGCAACTCGACCAGCGAATGCCGTTTTTCGGGAAAGCCGGCCAACATTTCGGTTCGGGTTAGGCGTTTGGGTTGGGGTTCGTCGTTGGGTTTGGGCTTGCACGACGGGGCCATGAGCGAAATCCATGTACCCAAAAGCAAGGCGGTCCATTTTTTTGTACCCATCGTTTTATGGATTATTACGGCTATGCGAAAAATTCCCGGCAATATATTTTATAGTCTATTTTTCGACGTTCATTGAACCGGGCTTCTTCTTAAATTACAAATTTAAAAAATCGTGGGCAATATCGATAAGGATATTTCTTTGTCAGTCGCCCATATTTTTCCATTTCGGGGATTCTTTTTCGAGCTCGGCTTGCCGTTGAAGGTTGAAAACGCGGCGGATTTCGGGTTGGGCGACGCGGTTGTATTCGCGGATGGCGGCAAGAATTTTTTCGCCGCCGCGCTTGCTTTCGGCGGACGTAAGATACATCGGCGGCGGCTCCTCCCACGTTTCCAAAAGTTTGACCCGATAGGCTTCCATGCGGTTGAGGCCCGCATTGGGACCCAATTTGTCCGCTTTCGTAAACACTATCGAAAAACTCAGTTGCGCTTGCCCCAGAAAATGGATGAATTCCAAGTCGATTTTTAAAGCTTCGTGGCGAACGTCAATCAATAAAAACGTATGCACCAACGAAAACCGGCTTGTTAAATAGCCGGTAATCATTTTTTGGAAGGATTGGCGTTGGTCTTTGGAGGTTTTGGCGTAACCGTAGCCGGGCAGGTCGACCAAATACCATTCGTCGTCGATGGAAAAGTAGTTGAGGGTTTGTGTTTTTCCGGGGGTTGCGCTGGTTTTGGCCAAATCTTTGCGTCCGCAGAGGTAATTGATAAGCGAGGACTTACCGACGTTCGAGCGGCCGACGAAGGCGTATTCGGGCCTGTCGGCGGGCGGCAGGCCCGCCGACCCGACGGCGCTTTTAACAAACTCCGCCTTGCGGATACGTATTTCTTGGGAAATCATAAACCATGGGGGCGTCCAAAAGTCGGGCCGTTGTCATGTACCCGGGCCAAACGGACGCCGAGACAACGGCCAATCGGCGTTTGCCGGGTTTATTCTACGACCTCGACGAAAAAGGTAAGAGTAGAGTTGGGGGGAATGGTTCCCATGTCGCGCGAACCGTAGCCCAATTCGGCGGGGACGATTAACACGCCTTTGGAACCCTTGGGCATGAGTGCGATGCCTTCGTCCCAACCTTTGATGACCCGGCCGACTCCGAGCGGAAACTGAATCGGTTCGCCTCGACGATACGAGCTGTCGAAAACCTTGCCGTCGTCGAGCATGCCGTGATAATGCACTTTGACGTTTTCCCCCGGATTGACTTTCGGACCTTTGCCCATCTCGAATATTTGATATTTCAATCCGCTGGGCGTGGTGATGAGTTTGGATTCGTCGATTTTCGGCGGCGAAAACGCAATAGGTTTGGGGGCCGGCACCACTTTGACGAGATGAACGTGAAAAATAAGCGTCGAATTGGGCGGTATCGAACCCATGTTTTGACTGCCGTAGCCAAGTTGCGGGGGAATGACCAAAACGGCCTTCGAACCTTCGGGCAAATAGGCGATGCCCTCGTCCCATCCTTTGATGACCTGACCCGTGCCAAGCGCAAAATCGAACGGCTGGCCCCGGTCGAAAGAGCTGTCGAACTTTTTGCCGTCGGTCAATAAACCGTGGTAATGCACCGAAACCCGGTCGTTGCCGACGGGACGCGGCCCTTTACCCTCTTCGACGATGACGTACTTCAAACCCGAAGGCGTGGTGGTGAGTTTCGCCTCGTCGTATTTGTACGGCGGTTGGTCTTGCGCCTGCGTTTTTCCGCCGAACGTAAAAATTGCCATTAACACCCAAAAATATGTCTTCATTGCAGCGATTAGACTTTGTGAATCTTTAAGTCAATAATCGCGCCAAAATTAGCAATTATTTCGTTAGGGTTAAACCGAAAATGACAATCTTCAGGCTTGTTTCTCAACGTCCCAAAAATTATTCTTTAATCTTAAGGGTAATGGGGGGGAATTTGTATTGATTTTTTGCGGGGGGCGCTCCCCAATTTTTGGGGCAAGGCGCAAAACCGTCATTTCAATACGTCGAAGGGGGGAAGCACGGCGCCGACGGCGCGGCCGGGGTCGTGGACGGGACTTAAAAGTACAACGGTTTCTCCGTATTCTCCGGGCAGGACGGCTTTGAGCGGCAAATCGAACGCGTCGGTGTTTTTTACGGGCCAGACCCACAGTTCCCCCTCGCGGAATTCCCGGGCTTTGATTTTGTTTTCGGCGACGAGCGCGTCGAATTTTACTTCGTTGGGAACGAGTCCCGCGGGTAGTGCGGCGCGCAGCGTCACCGGTTCCGGCGCCGAAAAATTCACTTTCACGGCCGCCTCCTTCCCCGCCGCCGCCGACGGCCGGCTCCATTCCGCCTGAATCGTTGCATCGTAAGCCTTGAGCTTTTCCCCGTTCACCACCGTTTCCCCGTTCGTTTCCATCCAAAAAACAAAAGGAATGTATACCGGCGTTTGTTGGAAAACGACTTTGACGACGTTCTTGTCGGGCTTGGCGTATTTTTCCAAATCCTTTAACGTCGCGGGTTCGTATTGCGCGGTATGAAATTCGAGGGAAACGGCTTTGTCGGCGTTGAAGTGGACGGTAAGCATGCCAAAATCTTTTTCATAGTCTATATGGCGGACGAATTCATATCTGGCGCCAAGGGCCAAAAGCGTGGAAATCGGTCCGCCGAAAGAGCCGTCGGCACGACGACGGCGAAGGATAAAATCCATGGCGCGGTTGGCGCGGTCGGCGCTTTCGGGGTCGTCGAGGCCGAAACGCAAGAGTGCGGTTAAAAACAAGGCCGTGGCGTCGACGGAGTTGTCGATGCCGCCGTCGGGCGCTTGTCTGTGCGCCAGAGCGATGAGGGCGCTTTGGGCTTCGAAGCGCTTGCCCAAACGCAGAGCCGCCAAAACGTAGGCGCCGTTGCGTTCGCCCGAGGCCCACAAGGTTTCCAGTCCCCGCCGGTAGCCGGCCTCCGTCAACAGCCATACGTCCAACGACCGGGGCTTGTTGAGCAGGAAAGCTTCGGACAAACGTTCGGCGACAACGGCCGGTTTGGGAATTCCGTGGACTTCATAGCCCGCGTTTTCCAAGGTTTTGAGCGTCCAGAGGGCCAAACTTCCGCCGCGTACGGCTTCGCTTGGCGGGTCTATCGTACCGTCGGCGTTGAGAAGGTCGGCCAAAAGCAACGCGGCCCGTTGAATAACGGACTCGGCACGTTTGCGCAAGGGTTCGGTTTGGGGGTTGTCGGTGTGTTCGTGGCGGCGAAGATAGTCCAAAAGCATAAATTCAATGCCGATGCGTGCCGCCGCCGACTCAATCGTCGGCTCGCCACATTCTTCGAGTCCGTTGGAGGCGTCCCACAGTTCGGCGGCGGGCGTGGGGTAGGCTTTGAGGGCGAATTTTACGGGCGCGGACGTTTCCAACCTTGCCACCGTTTCTTGCTGCATTCCCGTAAAGGCGACGTCTAAAACGGGCATTTTGTGCCGAAGTCTGACCGGTGCGGACAACACGCGCCGATACCTGCCGCTTTCCACCTCGATGCGTATCGAATCGCGCCCCACCGATTGATGCGTGAGCACGTCCACGTATTTGACGACCCGTTTTTGAGCCGGAACGTCAAGAGTGAAAACGGGCGGGGTGTTGGGAATAAGTTTGGTGGGCAGGTGCACGCGCACCGAACAAACTTGATTTTCGGAGGTGCGGTTGTGGACGACAATCGGAATTTTGACGATGTCGTTGGCGGCGCAGGCGGCGGGTAAAACCGCTTCGGCATGAAACGGCTCCATGCAACGATAGGTTGCCCGACCCTCGACGGGCCGGCCGTTGCCGTCCATGCCCCGGAACAGAATTTCATACAAACCCGTTTGCGAAGCTTGCTTCCATTCGAAGGTTTGCGACTCCTCGATTTTTACATCGGCGTTCCAGTAGGCCAAAAAACGTCCGGTTTTTGGCGCGGCAACGGCGGGCATGGTTTTCCAAACGACTTTGTCGCTGTCGGGAAAGACTTTGAATATGATGGCCTCGGGATCTTGGTCTTCGAGCAGTTCTTCGTGTTCAAAGGGGTCGAAATCGGCCGAATCCACCAATGCGAAAGCTTTTTTGTGCAACAAGACCGTCGGAGCGGAGCTTTGCGGTGCGGGCGGTACGTATGTTCCTTCGGCGTCCCAAATTCCTTTGCCGAAAACACTTTCGACAAACACCTCTTTGGGCGCGGGCCGGGGCGCCGGCGGATAAGGAAATTTGTCTTTTTCCGATTCCGCCACTACGTCTTGGGCAAAAAAATCGGCGCTCGTCGCCTCGAAGTTTGTTTCCCGCAGGTAAGCGGTCATGTCGTCGATCCAGACCGTGTCGTCGTCGCAATAGTCGTAATAAAATTTGCGATGACAATCTTTTTCCGTTCCGGCGTAACGAAAGCGGAGTTCGACCATGCCGCCGTGGGCTTCGATATCCAAACCCGCGACGGTAAAACGTCCGTCGGGACCCGTGGGCACGTAGAACGTTCCTTGTGCGTCGTAAACGCGAATAATGTTGGCGACGGGGGCACGGGAAGCGGCGTCCATAACGACGGCGGAAATGATGTTTTTTTCGGGTTTGTGTTTCGAGGGCCCGGGTTCGTCTTTTTCCGCCCACGCTACGGTGCGAAAGCGATGGACGAGCATAAGCAGGTCGACGGCCTTGTTTTTGGCGATAACGGCGTCGAGTCCGGGGATGGCAACGGGGGATTCGATTTCGATGAGGCAACGGGCTTTGAGCGACGGATTTTGTATCAGGTCGCCGGCAAAGGCGCCGCCCGTTCTTTCGAGCGGAAGCGGGAAAGCCGGGACGTGGACGCTACGCTGCGCCGCCGCCGTCAATACTCCCCGCGCCTGCGCCGCCCTGCCTTTTTCGTCCTTGACCCAAACGACGGCGTTGACCTTGTCGCCCGGAAAGTATTGGACGCGGTCGGTTTCGATTTGGATTTTGGTTTCGGATGTCGGACGGTGAAAAAACAGCCGTTCGGCCAAAAGTTTGCCTTTGAGCGAAAAAATTTGTGCTCGTGCTACGCCGGCAGGCGCGTTCGCGTCTTTCCAGCTTACCTCCCGCGGCGTCGATTGAAGAAAGATTTGTTGGGCCCAATACACCGAATCGCGAATAACGACGCAAAAAACGACCTTTTCCGGACGCATCGAAGCCAATTGGAACGTCTTTTCGTTGAGGTGAATGTAACAGCCCGACGAGCTAAAGGCCGGAAGGGGATAGACGGATTTGACGGCGGCGGCGGGTTGCGGGGTTTTAAGCACGGCATTCAGGTTTACGGCCTCTTTGACCTCGACGAAAAATTCCCCCATACCCGCATGGACGGTCTCGAAGCGGGTGAGCGTTCGTCCGTCGGCAAGCACGATATCTCCCGAAACTTGGGCCGGCGAACCGTCGGCGTACGTTGCCTTGAAGGCCACCCGGTTTTTCAATCCCGCAAACATTCGCCCCCCTTCGGGAAAAAAGCGTAGCTGTACCGCACGTGAATCGCAGTACGGCACGGGATAACGCACCTCGTCGCTTGTGCCGTCGTATTCCACCCGAACGACCATCGACAAACCCAGGGGCGCTTCCCGAGGAGCGAATTTGGCGCGTGCCAAACCGAAGTCGTCGGTCGAAATTTTTTCTTCGTGTAACGTCTGCCGGCCTTCGCGCCAAACGACGGTCAAATTTTTGCGTCCCCATGCACGCTCCTCCTCGCCCGTTTCGTCCAAGAATTTGACGTAGATACGTGCTTCGACGTTTTCGCCGATGAAAAAGCGTTCTTTTTCCCATTTGACGAAAACACGCAACGGCGGTCTTCTGGCGGGCATGACGACCACGGGCCTTACCGAATACGTGCGGTTGTTTAGGCGCATCCATTGGGTGAAGGCGGCCAGACGGTAAATGCCCGGCGGGATTTTATGGGGGAGTTCGGCCGCGCCCCGGGCTATGCCTTCGTGCACGACCAAGGGGTGGGAAAAAACGGTGTCGTTGCGTGCATTGACCAGCGCAACGTAAAGACGCTCGCTGTAAGGCGGGCCGTAGCGGGTGTGTTCGTGAGCAAAAACGGCGTAATAAAGCGAGTCGCCGGCGTGAAAGACCGTTCGGTCGACGACCAAATGGGTGTTTTCGGGTTTGGCGGCCCAACGAAAAGCGTTGATTTTGTCGCGTACAAGCTTAACGGCGGGAGGAACGCGTGTCGCCGGGGGGGCCGCCGCTTCCGAACTATCCGGCAAATCCCAAGTCGAATCCACGCCCGAGGCGTGGGTTGCGGAAAAAACCGCGACGGGCATGCCGTCGGGCGCGGACGTCGTGATTTTTGCGCTCTTGGGACTTTGTGCCGACAGCACGCCGATCATCGCCAACGGCCACCACCAACGGCCCATTACCGCTTTAATTCAATCGGAGGTTTGATGACGTTGTATTCGGCGGGAACGACGAACGCGTCGGCCGATACGGGCCGTGGTTTGACGTAGTGGGTTTTAAGGGTGTAGAGCGGTTTTCCGGCGGCGTTTACCGCCGAAACTTCGAGCGGAAAACCCGACATGCCGGCGTTGAACATTTGTTTAAGTTCGGGAGACGGTTGGACGTACGCCGGAAGCATGTCAAAACCCAAGTTGAGGCTCGGCGCCAGCCAAACGTCCGAAACACCGCTTGGTCCGGTGATGCGCACCTTCATGCATTCGATTCCGGCCACGGTTTTTGCGTCGCCCAAGAGTTCCACCGCGTATTCGGGCCGCAACGAGTCCGACAACGTTCCCGGAGGCTCCAACTCCATCGCCTCCTTGCTCCCGCCCGCACCGTTCATCAACATAAATATACGGTCCTGTTGGCGAACAATGCTGAAATTGACGCTGCTTTTTTGGACTTCGGCAAAGTAATCGAGCCGAAAAAGACGGTCTTTTATCGTCCAATTGAGTTTGACGCGTTCGCCCGTAACGGGGCTTTCCATCACCGACTCAATCACGCCCTCGAAAGGTTGTGCGTACGCCGTCGTCCACAGCCAAAGAAAAATCGTCCATTTCATTTCGTCTGCTTTTAAGTCGCAAAAATAAACAAATTTTCCCGCCCGAAGCGACCGGGAGGCGTTCGTTCGCTATTGGACAAAAAGCGGCCCCCAAAAAGGTCCCGTTTTCGAGGAGCGGCCGCTCGGTCGTTGTATTGCGGCGGGCGTCGGAAAAACGCCGCCGTGGTTGCAAACGGTTTTTTGCGTTACTTTGCGTTTGTAATGAAACGGTCAAAAATCAAATCGTTGTACGCGGCCCCGCCCGTGGGCCAAAGCGTGAACGTCATGGGCTGGCTCAAAACCCGGCGCGGCGGAAAAAAGTTCTCTTTTGCCGAAGTCAACGACGGCTCGACGATAAAAAACTTGCAAATCGTCCTCGACAATTCCCGTTTCGACGAAGAGACGCTCAAACAATTGACGACGGGCGCGTGCGTTTCCATCACGGGTAATTTGGTCGAAAGCGTCGGGCAGGGGCAACCCATCGAATTGCACGCCGAGACCGTTACGATTTTCGGCCCTTCCGACCCCGAAACCTATCCTTTGCAAAAAAAGGCGCATTCGCTCGAATTTATGCGGGAAATCGCTCACTTGCGTCCGCGTTCGACGACCTTTGGGTGTATTTTGCGTTTGCGCCACGCCATGGCTTACGGTATTCACCGTTTTTTCCACGAAAAAGGTTTTTTTTACGTACATACGCCCATCATCACCGCTTCCGATTGCGAAGGCGCCGGCGAAATGTTTACCGTCACCACCCTCGATTTGGCCGCGCCCCCCAAAAACAAGGACGGTCAAGTGGACTTTTCGGCGGATTTTTTCGGCCGTCCCGCCCATTTGACCGTTTCAGGCCAACTCAACGCGGAATTGGCGGCGCTCGCCCTTTCGGACGTCTATACCTTCGGCCCGACCTTTCGCGCCGAAAATTCCAACACCACCCGGCATCTGGCCGAATTTTGGATGATAGAACCCGAAATGGCTTTTTACGACCTCCACGACAACATGGCCCTTGCCGAGGAAATGTTGCGCTTTCTCATCCGCCTCGCCCTCGAAGAACATTACGACGACTTGGACTTCCTTTGCGCCACCTACGACGAAGAACTGATTCCACGTTTGAAATCCGTCGTCGAATCGCCGTTCGAACGTTGCGATTACACCCGGGCCGTCGAAATTCTTTTACATTCGGGGCAAAGCTTTGAGTTTTCCGTCGAATGGGGGGCGGACTTGCAGTCCGAACACGAACGTTATTTGGTCGAAAAACATTTTCAAAAGCCCGTCATCGTTTACAACTATCCCAAGGACATCAAGGCGTTTTATATGCGCCAAAACGACGACGGCAAAACCGTTGCGGCCATGGACGTACTTTTTCCGAAGGTTGGGGAAATCATCGGCGGTTCGCAACGCGAGGAGCGTTACGACAAACTCCTTGAACGCATTCGGCAAATGGGCCTGCCCGAAGAAAATTATTGGTGGTACTTGGATACGCGACGTTTTGGTTCGGCGCCACACAGCGGTTTTGGTTTGGGCTTCGAGCGCCTGCTCACTTTTTTGACGGGTATGGGCAACATTCGCGACGTTATTCCTTTTCCCCGAACCCCGGGCAACGCCGAATTTTAATTTTTGCGGGCATGTGGCCGAAGGTCGGGATATTGGGCGGCGGGCAGTTGGGGCGCATGCTTGTGCAGGCCGGACTCGATTGGGGACTCGAATGCCGGGTGCTCGACGCCGCGCCCGACGGACCCTGTGCCTACTTTAAAGGTTTTGTTCAGGGTTCGCCCGCCGACGAAAACGACGTCCTCGCATTTGGCCGAGACTTGGACGTACTGACCGTCGAAATGGAAAACGTTTGCGTTTCGGCGTTGGAAAAATTGGCCGACCAAGGCGTGAACGTTCGTCCGTCCCCCGAGGTGATGGCCGTCGTTCAGGACAAGGCCCGGCAAAAGCAATTTTTGGAGGCTCGTCGTTTCCCGACCGCGCCTTTTGTTTTTGTAAACAACGACGAGGAACTTCGCCTTGCCGCCCAAACTTTTGGAGCCGGTGTACTCAAGCTTCGGCGTGGCGGTTACGACGGCAAAGGCGTGAGTTTCGAACTTTCGGGGCCGTTTTTGGGGCCTTCGATTGTCGAAGAGCGCATCGACCTTGCCAAAGAGTTGTCGGTGATTGTGGCGCGAGGCGCCGACGGCCAAAGTCGTGCTTTCGACCCCGTCGAAACTTTTTTTCGTCCCGGCGCCCATTTGGTCGAAAAATTGGTTTGTCCGCCCGAGCTTTCGTCCTCCGTTCTACGCCAGGCCCAAAATTTGAGCTTGCGTATTGCCGAGGCGTTGAATCACGTCGGCGTTTTGGCCGTCGAGTTTTTTTTGGACAAGAACGAAAAGCTGTGGGTCAATGAAATTTCGCCGCGTCCCCACAACACGGGCCATCACACTATCGAGGCCGCTTACGTTTCGCAATTTGAACAACATCTTCGGGCGATCCTCGATTTGCCGCTCGTTCCTTCGAACATTCGCTTTCCCTCGGCGATGATTAATATATTGGGGGTCAAAAACGGAACGCCCGAATATCGCGGATTACGGGAAATCATGGCCGTTCCGGGGATAAAAGTTCACTTGTACGGCAAAAAAATCGCCACCCCCAACCGCAAACTCGGACACATCACCGTCATCGGCGACGATGCACGCGACGTTGCGGAAAAATTGTCGGTTATTGACGAAAAGTTTTCCGTCGTTTGAGAGAATTTTGCGTCAATGACCGAGGGAGAAAAATTGGTGGCTTGGTACCGTCGTTACGGACGGCGGTTTCCGTGGCGCGGCCACGACGACCCCTATCGCGTGTGGCTGGCGGAGGTAATGCTGCAGCAGACGCGGACGGTCCAAGCCTTGCCTTATTATTTAAAATTTTTACAGGAACTGGGAACGGTCGAGGCTTTGGCGGCGGCCAACGAGGCGCAAGTTTTGAAACTTTGGGAGGGCATGGGCTACTACGGACGGGGGCGCAACCTGCACGCCTGTGCCAAAACCATCGTCGCCGAACACGCCGGACGATTCCCCACCGACGTGCGCGAACTTGAAAAATTGAAGGGCATAGGGCCGTACACCGCGCGGGCCATTGCCGCTTTCGCTTTCCGAACGCCCGTTTTGGCTCTGGACGGCAACGGTTTTCGCGTTTTGTCGCGCTATTACGCCGACCCTACGCCCGTTGAACGCGGACAAAAACATTTTCAGAACTTGGGCGACGCGTGGGTACCCCCCGACGCCGCCGGCGATTTCAACAACGCCGTCATGGACTTGGGCGCCACCGTCTGTACGCCGAGAAAACCGAAATGCGACCGATGTCCGCTCAACGACGCTTGTGCCGCCTTTGCCGTCGGCAAACCCGAAAACTTTCCCGTCAAAAACAAAAAGACTTCGCCCCCAACCCGGTATTACGATTGTTTTTATGTCCGCAACGGCGATGGTTTTTGGGTCAGAAAGCGGCCCGCGCAAGGCCTATGGGGCGGATTGTGGGAATTGCCCATGCTTGAATCGCAAGACCCGTCGCCCGCCCGCGCTCCGCTTTTTGAAATCAAACACACACTGACCCACGTGGTCATGCGTATTCGGGTATACGCCTGCGACACTTTGCCCGTGGAAGAGGGGGAACTCAAAACCGTCGATTTTGCCGAAGTGGAGAATTTGGCTTTGCCGCGAGCCATGCGAACGATATGCCAACGCCTACAAAAAGGACGCTTTTGCCGGGCAATGTTTTAATCGAAAACGTTACGGGGCGCTTTCCCGAGGCGGGAACGGACGAGGCGGGACGCGGGGCGTTGGCGGGGCCGGTCGTAGCCGCCGCCGTTGTCCTGCCGCCGGCCGTTCGCCTTGACGGCCTGCGAGATTCCAAAAAACTTTCTGCCGCCCAACGCTTATCGTTGCGCGACAAAATTATCGAACGATGCGAAGGTTGGTGCCTCGGCATGGTCGGCGCTCCCGAAATCGACCGCGTCAATATTTTAAGAGCGTCGTTGGCCGCGATGCGCGAAGCCGTCGAGGGGTTGAACGTTGCCGTGGCCGCCGTCGCCGCCGACGGCAAATTTGTTTTCGCTTTCGACAAGCCCGTGGTCGGCGTTGTCAAAGGCGACGACAAGTGTTTGCACATTGCCGCCGCTTCGGTATTGGCCAAAACTTTTCGCGACGAAATTATGACCAAGCTCGACGAGCTTTACCCCCAATACGGTTGGCGGGAAAACAAAGGTTACCCTACCGCCGCCCACCTCGAGGCTCTGTGCCGACACGGTCTCAGTCCTTTTCACCGCCGTTCTTACAAGCCCTGTTCGCCGACGCTTTTCGGGGCAAAGGAATAAAAAAACAAGCGTCGCCGAGGATTGCATGGACGAATCAATAAAACACTTTTTGGGCGACGGCCAACGCCCGGCCCAACGCCCCCTTGTCGAGTGCGGGCGCGGCGTTCTTTGAATCGAGAAAACTTAACAGCGTTTCGGTGGCGAGATTGCCGACGAGCCGGTCTTGCGCGAACGGACAGCCTCCGAATCCCAGGAGCGCCGAATCGAAACGCCGGCAACCGCCCTCCCATGCGGCCTCCAACATGGTCGCGGCGTTGTCGGGCGAAAGGTGAAAATGCGCCCCGACGTCGATACCCCATGCCGTTGTGCGGCGAAAGATTTCGCGAACGTCGTCGGCACGCGCGGCGGCGGCCGTATCGGCCAACGATACGACGTCCACGCCCATGTCCGCCATTTTTTTTGCCGCCGACAGGGTTGTTTCGACGCTCCACGGGTCGCCGTAAGGGTTGCCGAAACCCATCGAAACGTAAACGACCGACTTTTTGCCCGCCTCGCGCGCCGACTTGACCGTTCGTTCGACCAACGGCCACGATTCGTCGATTGTTTTTTTGCTGTTGCGGTATTGGAACGTTTCCGAAATTGAAAACGGATAACCGATGTAAGTTATGCGTTCGTAGGACAACGCCGTTTCCAGACCTTTTTCATTGACGACGATGCACAGCAACGGGGTGGGGGAGGGGGCAAGGTTTCGTAAAACTTCGGCGGTGTCGCGCATTTGCGGCACGGCTTTTTCGGAAACGAAACTGCCGAAGTCAAGGGCGTCGAATCCGACTTCGAGCAGGGCGTTGAGATATTCGATTTTGAGTTCCGTGGGGACGAAGCGTTCAAGGCCCTGCATGGCGTCCCGGGGACATTCAACGATTTTCACAGCGGATATTGAGCCAAGGCGTGAATTTTTGTGGAAAAGGGAAGGAGTTTTTCGGCGCCGCCGAGTTCGGTCAAATGGACCAAAAAAGCGAAGCCGGCCAGCCGGGCGCCGGAGCGCACGCACAAGCCCGCCGCCGCCGCCGCCGTGCCGCCCGTGGCCAGCAGGTCGTCGTGCAAAAGTACCGTGTCTCCGTCGCCTAGGGCTCCCACGGGGATTTCCAGTTCCGCCGAGCCGTATTCGAGGTCGTAACTGGCGTTTAGGTTTGGTCCGGGAAGCTTGCCTTTTTTGCGTAAAAGTACAAAACCCGCGTCGAGTTCCATGGCCAACGCGGGCCCTAGCAGAAAGCCCCGGCTTTCCACCCCCACCACCTTGGTTACCCCCGCGTCCTTGAATTCCCGTACCCACGCCGAAACGCTTTCGCGCATCAACGTCGGCGACAAAAAAATCGGCGTTACGTCCTTAAACGATATGCCCGGCTTGGGAAAGTCCTTCACTATCCTTATGGCCGACTTCAACTTTTGTTCGATGTTCATCGCGACGTAAAGTTACGAAATGTCCCACGACCAACGGCCACCCTCCCCGACGTTGGCGCCATCCGGCCCGCAACGACGCGGAAAACATTCGCATATAGAATGTGGAAAAACGCCCGAAAACGGGACAAGACAACGCAAAACCATGATTAGTTTGGCGTATTGGCGCTCGTTGTGTTCATCCGCCGGGGTTGAAAGGCGTTTTTTGGTAACCGGCGTCTTCAAGAGCGGATTTAACCAACCGGGCCGTTAATTTTCTTTCGGCCAAAGTATGCAACGGCCCGACGAACAATCCCAACAACGTATTGAAACCCATCTTGTATATCGGCAAGCCCTGCGAGTATTTGTCGTTTAAGGGTTCGAAAAGCAGGATTGCGAACTCGAAGGTCATCATCAACGAAACGTACAACAAACCTTTAAGCACCCAACGGGGCATGTTGAGTTTGCCCAAAAAAAACAGCGAAACTATCATCAAGGTCAAAAATCCGAAGATGCCCAAAGATTGAAACATGTAGACGCGCTCTTGACGTTCGGCTTCTTGGGCGGCGGCGATTTCTTCTTGGCGTTTGCGTTCGGCGGCTTCAAGTTCGTATTGTCTGCGGGCTTCGAGCGTGGCGATTTTTTTGGTTTGTTCGTCGTTGCGCAACGAATCGGAATAGGCGTGAAAAAGTTTGTAGTGTTTGAGTGCGGAAAAAAAATCGCCGGCGGCGGAGTCGGCGTTGGCCATATACAAGGCGTTGGATTTCATCGTTTCCATGTTTCGGATTTGGGTGGCCAGCTTCAATCCTTTTCGTGCCAGTTCGCGGGCTTGGATCGGTCGTCCCATTTTGAGATATACGTCGGACAAGTTGCCCCAACACGCGGCCACGCCGTTTTTATCGCCGATTTGTTCTCGAATTTTTAAGGCGTTGAGGATATGTTCGACGGCCTTGTCGTATTCTTCTTGATGCTTGTAGGCGCCGCCCAAATTGTTGAGAGACATGGCGATTCCGCTTTTGTCGCCGATGGCTTCGAAGTTTTTTAAGGCGTTGGTGAAATGTTCGATGGCTTTGGCGTCTTTTCCTTGGTGCATGTAAATGCCGCCTAAGTTGTTAAAGCATGTGGCGATTGCGCTTTTGTCGCCGATTTCTTCAAAATTTTTCAAGGCGTTGCGGTAATGTTCGATGGCTTTGTCCGCTTCTTTTTGGTTGCCGAAAACTCCGCCCAAGTTGATGAAACAATGGGCGATGCCGTTTTTGTCGCCGATTTCTTCGAAGCGTTTTAGGGCCGCAAGGTAATATTCGACGGCTCTGCCGTAGTCGCCTTGGTCGGCGTAGACGTTGCCCAGATTGTTGAGGCAGTTGGCGATGGCGTTTTTGTCGCCAAGAACTTCAAAACTCTTTAAAGCGTTTTGATAATATTCCGTGGCTTTGGCGTATTCGCCTTGGTCCCAGTAAAGCAGGCCCAAGTTGTTGAAACACGAGGCGATGCCGTTTTTGTCGTTTATGGCTTCGCTTATTTTTAAGGCTTGAAGGTAATTTTCCGCCGCCTTGTCGTATTCGCCTTGATTCCAATAAACGTTGCCCAAGTTAATGAAACACGAGGCCACGCCGCGTTTGTCCCCTACTCTTTGACGAATGTTTAGGGCCTCGCGGTAATGCTCGACGGCCTTGTCGTACTCGCCTTGGTTCCAATAAGCAAGTCCCAAACTGTTGAAACACTCGGCCGCGCCTTTGTCGTCTTTGCACTTTTGCGCCAACGCCAATCCTTCCACGGATTTTTTCAACGCCTCTTCCACCCGTCCTTTTCGCCATAATTCCCGGCTCAATCGGCACAAACTCCTTGCTTTGACGCTGTCCTCGTCCGCACGGGCAACGATTTTTTCGAGCGAGTCGATTTGGGTTTGCGCGCAAACGGACGTCAAGGCCACAAATCCAACGGCAAGCGTGCGGCCGAACGTCCGAGTAACATGCTTGAACATCTTTTACGGTAAATAATTAAGTGGCGTTTATTAAAAAATAAATTATTAAAAATTGGATGGATGAATCTCGAACCGAAAGGGCGCCAAGAACTTTTTGTGCGTACCCGCGTTTTTTTAGCGTCGTTTAAGCCAATTCGACGTTAGTCGTTCGGGATAGTCGTTTTCGTGTCAACCGGGGGTTATAGGGCCAAGAGCAGCGCCGTCGCCATGGCCGCGATACCTTCGCCGCGACCGACGAAACCCATGCCCTCGTTGGTCGTGGCCTTCAATCCAATGTTTTCAGGAACGGTGTTTAGCAAATCGGCAATCGTTTGCCGCATTTGCGGGACGTACGGACCGATTTTGGGCGCCTCGGCGACGACGGTCAAATCGACGTTTTGCACGGCGTATCCGTCCCGACGAACGACGTCCATTACCCGTGCGAGAAGGCGTTTGGAATCGGCGTTTTTCCATTGGGGGTCGTTGTTGGGAAAGTGAAAGCCGATGTCTCGTTGGCCGGCGGCGCCCAAAAGCGCGTCGCAGAGAGCGTGCAAAAGCACGTCGGCGTCGGAATGGCCGTCCAAGCCCCGGTTGTATTCGATTTTTACGCCTCCGAGCCACAATTCCCGGCCTTCGGCGAAACGGTGGACGTCGTATCCCCAACCAATACGGATTTTCACGCGAGCATTTGCATCAAGCGGCCGACGGTCTGTTCGATTTCGTCGTAGAGTTGGGGGAGCTCTACCTCCATCATATAGCAGGGCGCGGAAACGATTTTGTTTTTTTCGTCGACGACGACGCCCGTTTGATTGGCCGCAACGGCGCCGGCGGCTCGAAGTCCGTCATTGACGGCGGCGATGTCGTAGGGTGAAGGCCCATCGGTGGAACCGACGGTAACGGTGGGGGCGTTTGGGGCGCCTTGCAGGGCTTTGGCAACGACCGCCGGTCCCATGCAAATGGCGCCGACGGGCTTGCCCGCCGCGACAAACTCGCGAATCACGCGCAAGACCTCGGCTTCTATCGTTCCCGCCGGACCGTCGAAGGCCCAGGACGTGAGATTTTTCGCCGCGCCGAACCCCCCCGGAATAAACAATCCATCCAATTCTTCGGCTTTGGCCTCGGAAAGCGGACGAATTTTGCCCCGGGCAATGCGGGCCGCTTCGATTAAAACGTTGCGTTCTTCGGGCATTTCTTCGCCCGTGAGGTGGTTAACGACGTGGCGCTGTTTAATATCGGGCGCAAAACACACCGGTTCCGCCCCCGCCCGCGACAAGGCCAAAAGCGCAAACACCGATTCGTGTATCTCGGCGCCGTCGTATACCCCGCAGCCCGACAGCACCACTCCTATCTTTGGTTTCATGCTCGTTTCTCTTTGACGCAAAAATACAAAAGTTCGTCAAAATTTTGCGGAATTCACGGGGTTAAATGGATATAAATAAAATAATGTGAACGACAACGAAATCGACGGGGGCGTCGAGGGACCGGGCGAAGGGTGGGTACGTCTTACCCATGGCGGACCTCGGAACGCGCTGCATCGTTAAAGCGCTTGACAAGGCGGGTTTGTTTTTTTCGGATTGGGGAGGCCGAACGTTCTTGGGAACGACGCTTGGATAAACTTGGCATAAATCGATGAAAAAAACGATGTTTTTTAGGTAAATATCAATCTAATTTTATGGTTTCGTAAATAATTCGGTCGCCGCCGACCAAAATATTTACGAAAATGTATTTTTAGTTTCTTTTTTTTATAATTTTTAAATTTACGTAGGCCGGGCGCGATGCGGCGTTCGTCGTGCAAACGCGTGTTTTGGGCCTTTTTTCATCGTTATTGGTTTCATGCCGTCGTTTTCAGGCCTTCGGTACAATTTTTACACATTTCGATGTTTTTTCGTCCGTTTAACAAACGCTGACGAAATTGTCGGTATTCGGGAGAATGCAACCAAATTTCGCGTAACGACGATTGCGGAACAACCCCTGCGACGTGTTCGGCGTTTTTGTCGAAACAACAAGGAAGGACTTTGCCGTCCCAAGTGATTTCCGCGCCGCGCCATAATCGCCGGCACCGGTTTTCCAGTTTGCTTTTGATTTTTCCGTTTTGGTATCTGCTGTAGCGCTCGTTTTGAGGAACAAAATGGGCTTGGGTTTCAAAGTCGTAGATTTGCGCGGTTTTGAGAACGGTTTTGTCCGCGCCCAAGCCGTTTCCGAAGGCTTTTACCCTTTGAATTTCGTTTTCGTTGTGGGAAAAAACGATAAATTGCAGTTCGACGAACGGGGTTTCGGATTTCAATTTTTTTTTGGTTTGGACGAGTCGGCGTATGCCGTTTACGGCGGTTTGAAAATTTCCGCCGACGCGGTATTTTTCGTAGGATTCTTGGTTTAAACCGTCCAAAGAAACGACGATTTTGCCTAGTCCCGAGCGCACGGTTTTTTCGGCCGTTTCTTCGTCGAGAAAATGGGCGTTGGTGGAGGTGGCGACGAAAACGTTGCGCTCGGCGGCGTAGCGCACCATGTCCGTGAAGTCGGGGTTGATGAACGGTTCGCCCTGAAAGTAAAAAACAAGGTACGCCAGCTCGGGGGCGGCCTCGTCCAAAATTTTTTCAAACAGCTCCGGGCGCATGCGCCCCACGGGCCGGGTGAACGAACGCGTGCCGCTGACGCACATCGGGCAGCGAAGGTTGCAGGCCGTCGTCGGTTCGACGCCCAAACTCACGGGCATGCCCCACATGACGGGCTTGCCGAGGGCGTTTGAGCGTCGGTAGGCGGCCTCGTTTAAGGCCGCGTTCCACAATTTTCGGGCCGTCATCGTCCGCGCGAACGCTTTAAACATCTTCAAACCTCTTGGCTTGGGGCTCAGGCCTTGAACCCAATTTCGGGCCTGCTCTTTGACAAACCCAAAACTCGGTTTTTGGTTCATTTATACCGGCAAAGCGCGTATTTTGGCAACGACGATAGAAATCTACCGCCGCGAAACGTCCCGATTGCGCCGGCGCACCGACAACGAATCGGGGTGGGGTTAAACCAATAAAGACGGCTTGGGCAAGGATTGTTTTTCGACGACGCGCCCGAGGTTTTCGTCGTCAAAAAAACGCTTAACTTTGCGTCTACGACTTGAATCGGTCGTTGAGGCGTTTGCGTCTTTTCGATGCGGGCGCCCGTGTCATCGCCATGAAATCAAATTTTACAACGCTCTTTTGGCTAGGGTTCGTCGCCGCGTCGGCGATGGGGTTTGCGTCCTGCGGCTCGTCCGAGATTTTGGGCGCGTCGGCGGGGGAATGCTACTACCAAATGTTGAAATCGGGTGTGGAATGTGCCGCCTTGGATTCGGCGTTCGTCAAAAACCGACCCGAATACAAAACGGAAATTCAACAAATGCTGGCGGTTTTGGGGCCGTTGAAATCCTACAAACTTGTTTCGTATACCGACCTTGAAGCCCAGGAGTCGGTTATCGACGGAAAATACGGCGCATTGAACTACGAATGCGTCTACGAAAACGACCGCACCCAGGAAACGATGCTTTTCGTCGTTAGAAAATCGACCGGCCGCCCGACGATATTGAACGTTTCCGTCAATGCGTCGAAGTTGAGGCTATGAGGGCGTTGTTCGTGGTTCCGCACCGTTTGGGTCGCAATCCGGGGCAACGTTTTCGTTTCGAGCAGTATTTGCCTCATCTCCAAAAGGCGGGCGTGGAATGCGTCGTGGCCAACCTGCTCGACGAACGCGACGACCGCATTTTCTATTCCTATGGCAACTACGCCGCCAAAGCCGCCCTTTTTCTGCGAACGTTTTTTCGCCGCATGGGCCATGCGCGTTCGGCCAAACGTTTTGACGTCGTTTTCGTCTATCGCGAAGCGTTTATGACCGGCACGACGATATTCGAAAAAATCATTAAACAATCGGGGGCCAAATTTATCTACGACTTCGACGACGCGATATGGCTCCCCGACGTTTCGGAGGCCAACAAGCGTTTGGCTTTTCTCAAACGACCCGAAAAAACCAACGAAATCATTGCCATGAGCGACTTGGTTTTGGCGGGCAACGACTATCTGCGCGACCACGCGCTAAAATTCAACGCCAACGTCGCGGTCGTACCCACGACCGTCGATACCGACGAATACCGGCCCCGCCCCCGCACCCCCAACGACGCCGTCGTCATCGGTTGGAGCGGAAGCCCCACCACCGTCCCCCACTTCGACCAAGCCCAAGCCGTTTGGACGGCCCTCAAAGAAAAATACGGCGACAAAATTGTTTTTCGGCTCATCGGCGACGGCAATTACCGCAACGAACGGTTAAATCTGCAAGCTTTGGCGTGGACGCGCGAACGCGAACTCGAAACCATCAATTCCTTCGACGTCGGGGTCATGCCCCTGCCCGACAACCCATGGACGCGCGGCAAATGCGGACTCAAAGGCCTGACCTACATGGCCTTTGAAAAACCGACGGTCATGCAAAACATCGGCGTGAACCCTCAAATCGTTTCCGACGGCGAAAACGGCTTTTTGGCCGGCAATGAGCGCGAATGGGTCGAAAAAATTTCGGCCCTCGTCGAATCCGAAGAACTTCGCTTGCAATTGGGCAAGGCGGGAAGACAAACGGTTTTGCAGCGCTATTCGGTCGAGGCGTGGAAGGCGCGTTACGTTGAATTTTTTTCGAGCCAACAACGCTTTCGCTAGCGCTTCGGCGAAACGAAAACAACTTTTTACGCGGGCGGTTCGTTGTTTTCGCCGGGAAAATTCACCCCGGTTTTGTTTTCAATATTAATTATTTTTGCCTCCAATTCGGTAATTTTTCTTCGTCAAAAGTTTTGTGAAAAGCGGGCGTTTTTTCGTTGCCGTCTTTTTTGACTTTGACGTTCAAGCCTTTACCGAATGAAAAAGTCGGCGGTTTGCCAACGGCGAAAAATCGTTAAAACAACCACCCATTGTCCTTAACGCGAAGGCGTAAGTTTGGGATGTCGAGAAACAATCATTATCGGTATAACGCTACTTCGAAAATATTATTTTGTTCCGACACGCGAAAGTGCGTCGGGGGCTTGACGTTTGTCGTCGGGCGGGAATCGAAATTCGCTTTGCCGTGAAAAGATTTATCGTGGAATTTAGGGGCGTTTTGAAACGGGAATGGACGCTGGAAATGCGCAACCGTTCGGGGGCTTGGAGCGTGTTGTTGTATTCGGCGCTGACGGTGTTGGTGTCGGGCTTGGCGTTTCGGGAGCCGTTGTCGCCCGAGGCATGGAGCGCCTTTTTCGGGGTGATACTGCTTTTCGTAGCGATGACGACGGTCGCCAAATCGTTTTCCGACGAAACGCCCGAGCGCTTGCGGCTTGTATACCAATACTGTTCGCCGGAGGCGTTCGTGGCGGGCAAAATGTTTTACAACGCCGTGTTTATGGCTTTTTCGTCGCTATTGACGCTGGCGCTTTATTTGGTGTTTATGCGCGACCCCGGAGTCCATCGGGGCTATGCGTTCTTGGGCATGTTTTTGGGAGGAGCGGGGCTGGGAACGTCGTTGACGCTGCTTTCGGCGGTGGCGGCGGCGGCCGGACGTATTTCCACGCTTTTGGCCGTCTTGGGCTTTCCCCTGCTCATTCCCCAACTCAACGCCGTCGTACGCCTGCTTTTCGGCGCTTATCAAGAGGTGTGGAAATGGGGGGACGTGTATCTCATTGCCGGTATAACGGCCCTATCGGCCGCGTTGTCCGTCGTTCTTTATCCGTATATTTGGCAGGAATGACGCAAGGACGAACAAAAAACGGCAAATCTTTCGATTTGCCGTCGATTTGGTGAGTCCGCCGGGACTCGAACCCGGGACCATTTGATTAAAAGTCAAATGCTCTACCAGCTGAGCTACGGACTCGTTGCGACCGTTTTCGTTTCGCGGTGCAAAGTAAGCGACTTTCATTGGCAACTACAAATATGCGGGACAAAAAATCCGTAAACGGCCAAAATTTTACAATAAGGCAACATATCGTCGAATAAATACGGCGGCCTTGACGCTTGGCATAAAAATTAGCGCTAAATTTGCAGAAGTACCTTATGTTCCCGTTCAAACGTAACATCGGCGGGAGCTTACGTGCAACAATTATGAGATACCTACGTTCCATTATTGTTTTTATTGGTTTGGCATACGCGGCGCAGGGCGTTGCGCAAAACCAACCGGGCGCATCAATCAAGGCGGGCGACGAACACATGCATTCGCATCGCTTTACCGATGCGGCGGCGGCGTACGAAAAGGCTTTGAGCGTCCAACCCACGAACACGGACGGGCTTTACGGGGCCGCCGGAGCTTATCGTAGGCTTTGTCGTTACGACCTTGCGCTCAAATACGCCGGCAAACTTTCCGAACTTGCCCCCAAGGACGCACGCGGCCACGCGGAACTCGGCGCCGTTTATACGGCCTTGAAAAAATACCGTGAGGCCGAGGAGGCGTTGAATCAGGCGGTTAAACTTGACCCGTCGGCGGAAAACCTCGTCCTCCGCGCCGAACTTTATTACCTCCAACAACGCCGCGAAGCGGCCGAGGCCGACGTCAAAAAAGCCCTTGAAGCCCAAGAAAACTACGGCCCCGCCGTCGCGCTTTACGCCATGCTTTTGGCCGAAAACGAAATGGGCGAAGACGCGCTGCGCGTTCTCAATCAATTTCTTTCCGCCAACCCCAAATCTTTCGAGGCTTATACCGCTCGCTCTTGGGTAAATTACATCTTACAAGAAGACATGAACCCCGCCATTTTGGACGCCGAACAGGCCATTGGCATCAACCCGTTTTTTATTCCCGCCTATCGGCGCAAGGCCTTCGCCCTTTCGCTTTCCGGCGACAACCAAGAAGCCGAAAAAACCTATACCGAAGCCCTCAAAATCGACCCCAAAAATCCCGACCTTCTCTTCGAACGCGGATGCGAACGCATGGCCCTTGGAATGCGCGGCGAAGCCCTCGACGATTTCGACCAATCCCTCAAAATCCAACCCGATTTCGCCTCGGTTTACCTGCAACGTGGAATTCTACGCACCCAAATGGAAGATTATACCCCCGCCGTCAGAGATCTGACCCGCGCCATCGAACTCGAATCCAGCAACGCGTGGGCCTACATTTATCGGGGACACGCCTATTTGGCCGCCGGCGACGTCAAAAGCGCCTGCGACGACTACAAAAACGGCGAAAAATACGGTCATCCCAACGGCGCCATGTTCTTTGAAAAATATTGCGGGAAAAAATAACCGACGAAAAACAAAACGAATTAAAAAGGTTTACGGCGTTGTTCGTTTAACGTCACCTTTCTTCGGTTTGTCTTTCGAACTCGCGACTGCCTAGGGGTCGAGGGCGATACAGACGTTTTGGGTTTCGCAAAAGAACCGCAGGGCTTCGTTTCCGCCCTCGCGCCCGACGCCCGAATTTTTCATGCCGCCGAAAGGGGTTCTGAGGTCGCGCAACAACCAACAGTTCACCCAAACCACGCCCGCATCGATGCTTGCGGCGACGCGATGCGCGCGGCTTGCGTCGCGTGTCCATACCGTGGCCGCCAAGCCGTAATCAACGGCGTTGGCCAAACGCACCGCATCGTTTTCGTCCTCAAAGGGTTGTATCGTTGCCACGGGGCCGAATATCTCTTCTTGGTTGGTTTGTGTTTCGGGGCCGAGGCCGACGACGACCGTCGGCGGATAAAAAAATCCGTTTTTACACCTGCCCGTCAATCTTATTCTTTCGCCACCCGTCAATACCGTTCCGCCTTCGGCGCGTGCGCGTTCGACGGCTCCCGCCACTTTTTCCCAATGGGCTTGGGATATCAAGGCGCCAAAACGGGTTGTTTCCAACGAGGGGTCGGCGGGGGAAAGTTCTCGCGCCTCGGCGACAAAATCCGCACAAAACCGTTCGAAGATGCTTTTTTCCACCAACAACCGCGATGTGCAAAGACAAATTTGTCCTTGGTTGGCAAACGACGAACGAACGGTTTGGGCAAGCGCCGTCGGGTAGTCGCAGTCGGCAAAGACGACGGCGGGGTTTTTGCCGCCGAGTTCGAGCGACGTTTTTTTAAAACGGGCGTATTGTTGAATCAGGGCGCCGGTGGCGGCGCCGCCGGTAAAAGAGACGGCCTTGACGCGGGGGTCTTGCACCAACGGCGCGCCGGCTTTCGCTCCCAAACCGTGAACGATGTTGAAGACGCCGGGGGGAAGACCGATGTTTTCGCAAACCTTGCCCCACATCCATGCGGTGTAAGGCGCAAGTTCGGACGGTTTGGCGACGACGGTGCAACCCGCCGCCAATGCCGGCGCCACCTTCCATGTAAAAAGGTACAGCGGCAGGTTCCACGGTGAAATGCACGCCGCCGGCCCAACGGGGCGACGCACCACGTAATTGACGGCCCGAGGCGAATCGGTTGTGTACGATTCCGATTGGGTGTGTAGTACGGCGCCGGCGAAAAAACGTAGATTGGCGATGGCGCGGGGAATGTCCATTCGGCGGGCAAGGGCAATGGGTTTGCCCGTATCGCGGCTTTCGGCTTGGGCAAAGGCTTCGAAGTCCGTTTCGATGGCGTCGGCCATGCGGTAAAGCCATTGCGCCCGTTCATGAGCGGGCGTTTTCGACCACGTTTCGAAGGCGGCGACGGCCGCGTCCACCGCCGACCGGGCTTCGTCCAAGCCCGAATCCGGCACATAAGCATAAACCTCTCCCGTAGCCGGTTCGACGTTGTCCAAATATTTTTCCGTCTCCGCCCGACGCCCCCCGATATAGTTCCACAAGCGTTCCATTGCTCAAATTTACGAATTTCACCCACAAAAAACCCCGAAGCACGTGCTTCGGGGCAAAAACTTTCGTTTTCCGTTTTTTACCAAAGGGTGATGTTGCGCGATTGACCGTTGTAGGTCAAGCGGGCGATGCGGTCGCAAGGCGCCCCGCCAATGGGGTCGTAATCCATGGTCAAAGTTCGGTCGGCCTCGGCGTTGACCAACGTCCATTCTCCGTCTATAAACCGACCGCTGCGATTGACGCGCAAACCGCAACGCTTGAAATCCTTGACCAACGCACGGGTAATGGTAGAGGTAAAGGCTTGGCCGTTGCGGTTGGCGCCGGAAGCGCTTCCCGTAATTTCGTAGCGGTCGTCGTGAACGTAGGGCGTGGCGTTGCCGGAAGTGCGGTGAATCATTCGTTCGGCGCTCCAACGAACGACTCCTTCGGGGGATTCCGCCCGCGCGTCGGTTACCCGAACGCTGAATTTCGCCGTCGAATCCCCCCACTCTTCGACCCGAAACGTTTTCGTACCGAAAAACGCGGTTTGGTTCACCATGTCGTTGACCGAATAACCGACGAGCGTAAGGGTTTTGGTCGCCCCGACGGTCGCATAGTTGCCCGAATATTCCAGTTTTATCGTGCCTTTTCGGTAGAGCCCGTCGCGACAAAGGCAGCCGTAACCCGCGGAATCAAAAACGACGGTAACGGTTCGAATGTTTCCCGAGGTGTCTCGCGTAACGGTGGCGCACTCGGGAAGCCAATTTTCTATGTCGGACGTTTTTCCCGAAGGATTGAAACGCGCGGCGTTGTCCGCTTGGTCGAAAATTTGTTGAAATTCCGACTCCATTTTGGAATTATCGACGGCCGAGGCAAACATCGCTTCGTTTTTTTCTTTTTCGTTTTCGCGCTTGCAACCCGTCCAAAGGAGGGCTCCGAATACTAGCACGTAAATTACTGTTTTTTTCATTTTATAGATTGAAATTTTATTAATCATACTCAAATATTGTGCCAAAATCCATGTATACGCCTACCCGACGATTCGTGCGGTGCGAAACCGGTAACGATAAAAAATACCCGCGGGAGCACGTGTCCATAATATTTATTTCCTCGTCGGTGATCTGCGGGGTTGAAATTCCGCAAAAAAGAAGTCGTTATCGGTTTGACGTTATCCCGAAGGCTACTTGATTTGAATGAAAGGCATGGCGCCGTCGCCGGTGAACGAGGGCATGACGCCGTTCCATTTTTCGATGGCCATGCGCTGGTTTTCGAGTTTTTGCTGTTCGATGAGGAGCGGGGTAATGGTGCGTTGGCGGATTTCGTTGGCTTCGGCGTCGGCTTTGGCTTGGACGATGCGTTTACGGGCTTCGGCCTCGGCTTCGCGGAGCTCGTTTTCCCGCTGCATCGCGCGTTGGGTGGCGGTGATTTTGGCGTTGAGGGCTTCGAGTACCGAATTGGGCAAACGGAACGTGCCGATAAGCGAAATTTTGCTCACCTGTATGCCCTTGGGTTTGAACTCTTTGGCCACTTCTTTAAAGACCGTGTCCATGAGCTGGACTTTCTTTTCCGAATAGACTTCCTCGACGGTCATCGAAGCGGCATGACGGTTGATGGCGTCGCGCACGGCGTTGCGCAACGGTCCCGAAACGATTTCGTCCAAATGCAACCGGTATTTTTCAAACAGCGTCGAAACCTTGTCGTGTTCGACGGTGCAGGTGATGCCGATGTCGGCGTTGACGGCCAAGCCTTCGGCGGTTTGGAAGGTGAACGACTCATCGGCCGGCGAGCCTTCCTGAACGTCTTGGGTCCAGACGTAGTTGCGCTCGTAAACGGGGAAGATGTAAATTTCTTCGCCCGGCCCTTCCCAATAACGTCCGACGCTCAATTCTTCGGCTTGCACGCCGCGCGAACTGCCGTAGAGGTTCACCAACACGCCCACGTGACCCGCCGGAATTTTTACCCAGTCGTAGAGCAACAAGAAGACGAATATACCCAGTCCTACCGCGACCGAAAAAAATATCAATCCGTTTTTGGCTTTCATTTTTACAATATTTTCGGACAAAGATAAACAATTCTCGGCGACAATCGCCCGTGGTTCAAAAGTTTACATGAATTGTCATGCTTTATTGCAATAATTGTTAATTTTTTTTGCAATTGTAATAGGACGTCTTGCGGATAACCCTCAAAATGTGTGCATAAATGCGAAACGGTGAACAGATTGACGCACAAGCAAACGGATTTTTTCGGATTTTAGCGGCAAATTTAACCGTCCACGCCGCATGATGTCGGAAATCAATCTACACGACAAAACCTTCAAACTTTATCTAAAAAACGAGCAAATCGAATCCCGGATTTCGGAGCTTGCCGTCGAACTCAACGCTCGCTTTCGCGGCGATGTTCCGGTGCTTTTGCCCGTTCTCAAAGGCGGTTTTCGGTTTTGGGCCTCGCTCTGTCCGAAACTGAACTTCGCTTACGAAGTCGATTTTATCAAACTTTCGAGCTATGGGAAAAACATCGTTCGCGACGAACGGGTGCCGAAATTCGACCTCGTGCACACCCTTCCCACCGAAGGCAGGTCGGTCGTGATTGTCGAGGACATCGTGGACAAAGGGGTTACCGCCGACGCCGTCCATTCCACCCTTCGCGTCGAAAGACCCTCCTCTGTTTTTTTCGCCTCCTTGCTTTTCAAACCCGACGCCTTCGAAGGAAAGCACAAGCCCGATTGGATTGGCTTTTCCATAGAAAATAAGTTCGTCGTCGGCTTCGGTCTCGATTACAACGAGCGGGGGCGTGAATTGCCCGACATTTATCAAATTGTTTAGGCGACGACGCCAAAATACGCCTTGCCGGATTCTGTTGGAAACGGGCTTTGCCTTTGCGAATTCGCCGCGTTTAAACCGTTTTGCCAATTTTTAGCCGGCTGCCCGGGTCGCTTAACCTCTGTGGGCGAGAACGCTTGCCTTCGACCTTTGCCGTTGGGGGGCGATGCGAACGTCAAAGGTTTACCTTGCCCATGGAGCGGGTTTTATATTTCGTTTTGCATTTCTTTAACCGCGGGTTCGACGGCCTCGGGTTCGGGCTTTGTACCCGTCCACAACCATGCCAGCCACACCCGAATGCGGTTGAAAAGCAAAATTTCGCCGGGCAAAAGCAACAGGGTGATGAAGGTCGAAAATAGCAACCCGTAAACGACGGAAACGGCCATCGGCACCAAAAACTGCGCCTGAAAACTGCGCTCGAGAATCAGAGGGTAAAGCCCCGCGACGGTCGTTCCCGTCGTCAGCACGATGGCCCGAAAACGCGAATGCGCCGCCTCTCGAACCGCCTCCATGACCCGCATGCCCGACTGCAAAAGTTGGTTGTAGCGTTCGATAAAGACTATTGAGTCGTTGACCATGACCCCAATCAAAGCCATCACGCCGTAAAACGACAAAATGCTTATCGGCAAACCGTGCAACCAATGACCGAACGTCACGCCGATAATCACCAACGGCAATTCCAAGACAATCAATCCCGCCTGCCAAAACGATTTGAACGCCAAAACGATAAGGGTAACGAACACAATCAAAACAACGGGACCGACGGCGGCGAACGAACGGTTGTTTTCCTCGTTGGAACGGCTCTGCCCCTCGAAAGAAACGCTCACGCTTCGATGTCGGGCAAGTATCGGCGGAACGATGCGGTTTTTTATGTCGGCGATAATGTCGGTAACCGATTCGTTGGGGTCGGCGACGTCGGCGTCGACGCGAATTTCGCGTTTGCCGTCGAGGTGGTTGATGGCCAAAACCCCGCGCGTGATTTCAAAGTTGGCGATTTCCGCGAGGGGAAACTCGCGCCCGTCGGGCAGGCGTATGCGCATGGCCTCGAGTTTTTCGCGGCCCGAACGGTCGTCGCGGTCGTAGCGCACCCACACTTTGACTTCGTCGGCCCCGCGTTGCAAACGTTGAATTTCGTCGCCGAAAAAACCTTGTCGCACTTGTCCGACGACCTCGTCGAGCGTCAATCCCAAAAGGTAAGCCTTGTCTTTGAGCGAAAGAAGGATTTCGCGTTGTCCGGCTTGGTTGTTGTCGGTAACGTCTTTGAGGGCCTTGATTTTGGCGAGTTCGGCTTTGAGTTCGTTTTTGGCGGCGTCGAGTTCGGCAAGGTCGTAGCCCATGAGCGCAATCGAAACGGGCTTTCCAAAGGGTGTTTGCATGCCGAAGGTCAATTTTTCCGCGCCTTCGACCCGGCCCGTTTTTTCCCGTACCGCGTCGGCGATTTTGTACGAGGTGTAACCGCGTTCTTCGGCGTTGAGCAGCGTCAAATCGAGCGTCGCTTGGTGGGAGCCCGGACCGATTCTTTTTTGATAGGCGATAATAACGTCTTTTTTTTCCGCTTGCCCCTCTTTGAGGTCGAGGTTGGCGGCTTGGGCCGCGCGTTCGATGTAATTGACGCGTTCGAGGGTAAGGTTTTCGGGCGTGCCGGCGGGCATTTCCAACGTTACCGTGATTTCGTCGCGTTCGATGTTGGGAAAAAACGTCGTTTTGACCCATCCCCCGTTTATCGCCCCCAAGGCCACGAAAAACATCGCCGCGGGAACGGCGAAGGTTATGGCTTTATAACGAAGGCAAAACTCCAACGCGGGCGAATAAAGACGGTCCCTTAAACCGTCCATCGCACCCGTCGTCGCACGTTCGAAGCGTGTTTGTTCTCGCCGGCGCAAAGCCCGCGAGTGCGCCATGTGTGCCGGCAAAATGAACGCCGCCTCCACCAAAGAAATCAACAGCGTAATGACGACGACCTTGGCCATGTCGCCGATGAAGTCGCCCAAACGGCCCTCCAAAAACAAAAACGTTGAGAACGCCGTTACCGTCGTCAGCACCCCGAAGGTAACCGAGCCGATGACCTCGTTCGTACCGTCCAACGCCGCTTGTAGCGGTGGTTTGCCTTCTTCATAGTGGCGATAAATGTTTTCGGCGATGACGATGCCGTCGTCCACCAAAATGCCGACGACGATAATCATACCGAAAAGCGAAATGACGTTTATCGTAACGCCGACGTTCGGCGCCAAAATAAACATTCCCAAAAACGAAACCGGTATGCCCAAGGCCACCCAAAACGCCAAACGAAATTGAAGAAACAACGACAAAAACAACAACACCAACAAGGCGCCCGTCCCGCCGTTGTTAACCAGAACGTCGATGCGCTGACGGAGCGTAACGCTGAAGTCTCGCACGAGTTCGGCCTTGACCTCGGTATGAACGGCGTTGAAATCCTCGATGTATTGTTTGATGTAACGGGTGATGAAAAGCAAATCCTCCATGTCGGTGTTTTGGAGGGTAACGACGGCCGCGCGTTTGCCGTTGAAATAATTTTGTGCGGGATTGTCGCTCCAAACGTCTTGAACGTCGGCGACGTCGCGCAAACGAACGATTCGGCCGTCGGCGCCCGCCTTGACGACGTAATCGCGCATTTCGGCGGCACGATATTTTTTTCCGCGCGCGCGAATCAACAGCTCTTCGTCGCGACCTTTGACGGTTCCGCCCGTGGCGTCGAAATTGGCCCTGCGCACCGCCGCCGACACCTCCCTAAACGTCATTTGGTATGCCCGAAGGTCGTTTTCCCGCACCCGGATTTCGATTTCCTCCTCGGGATAACCCGTAATTTGAATTTTGGATATGCCTTTGACGGCGCGAAGGTCGTCCTCGACGCGTTCCGCCGCTTTTTTCAACACCCGCAAATCGTCGGGACCCGTTAGGGCAAAGGCAATGGCAAAATTGAGGTTTTCTTTTATCGAAACGACGGGCGGCTCCATCGCCGCCGGAAACGACGCAATCCTGTCCACCGCGTTTTTTACGTCTTGAAAGACTTTGTACGTGTCGTATTGACGCAGGACTTCGACGGTGATGGTCGCCGCGTTTTCGTTGGAAACCGAGCTGACGCGGTCTATGCCCGTTACGCCTTTGAGGTTGTCCTCGATTTTGAGCGTAACCCCTTCCTCGATTTCTTCGGGCGACGCCCCCGGATAAACCACCGAAATCGTAATGACCCGGCTCGGCGTTTGCGGAAAGAACGTCGACTGCATTTTTCCCAGCGACATCCATCCGAATATGCACGTCAAAACGACGAGCAAATCCGCCGCGATGGGGTAACGGATAAAATAGGCAATGACGTTTTTCATTCGTAGGTTTTGACGACGGTACCTACGGGCAGGAGGGGGAGCGTTTCGACGACGAGGCGTTCGCCGTCGTTGAGGCCTTTTATCACGACGTTTTTTCCCAGCCTACGCACGACTTCAACCTCGCGCAAGGCAAGCAGACTGTCGTTTTCGACGACGTAAACCTTGTTTTCGGCAATAAGCCGGTCTTGGTCCAAAACAACCGCGTCGTCGATACGCCCGGCGGCGATCTTGCCTTTGAGGTACATTCCTTCCAGTAAGCCCGGGCCCGCAACGGAAACGAACGCCTTGACGGTTTGGGTCGAAGGGTCGAGGGCGCCGGCCATGCGAGAAACCGTTCCCGTCCAGCGCCCCGGCGTATCCTCGGAAAAGAGTTCGACCGTCGCGCCGGGCGAAAGATAACGCGCCTGCGTCATCGGCACGGCGGCCTCCACTTCCAACGACCCGAGGTTCAACAATTCCCCCAACTTTTGCCCCACCCGAACCAACGTCCCCGGGTCTATCCCCGATTGTGTAACCACCCCGTCGAACGGCGCCTTTAAAACGTATTTTTCCAATCGGGCCTCTTGGCTTTTGATTTGGTAGTATTGATTGTAAACGTCGCGGGTCGTGACGAAAAGTCGTTCTTGGTCGGATTGGGCCGGGGGCGGTGCGGCAAGCGGTTTTTCCACGTCCAACGACCGAAAATACACCTCCCATGCCGGATAGGCGCCCGGATAATCGAGTTTGAGATCGGGCAACATTTGGGCCACCCGGTTTTGAAAGGCGCTTTTGAGCGCGGCAAGCGTCAGGCGAAATTCGCGGTCGTCGATGCGAAACAGGACCGCGTCCTTAACAAAATACGTTCCTTCCTTAAAGGGCGTCGGCCCGGCCAAGAGCGTTCCCGAAACCTCGGCAAAAATTTCGGCCTTTTGACGAGCGGTAACACGCCCCGTGATTTCCACTTGCGTCGTTACCGTTGTATTGCGTACTTTTTCGATTTTGACGTAGCGCGTCTGACGGATTTGAGGTTTTTGCGCCGGCGGTTTTTTTTGCGCCGACATATAGCGGAAAAGCCCGAAGCCCGCCGCCAACAAGCCTACCGCCGCCACTATCGTCCACTGTCGCAGCTTCATTGAGTTTGTTTGTGGCCACAAATATACGGCGAGATTTGTTATTCCAACGGCACGCCCGCCAAAATCTTTGGTTGCACGCCGAAGGTCAATCCCGTAAATTTTGGCGGTTCCGATTTGCCTTCGGCGTTATATGCGACGTCGAATGCGCGGGGGAAAATAACTAATTTTGCGGTCAAAAATCGGGGAATGTGGTTGAAATCGGTGGTCGTTGACGGGCGGCGGGTGAACATACGCACGTGCGAGGGGCGAATAACGGAGGTGGGCACGGCGGAACCGACCGACGGACCGGTGCAAGACTTTTCGGAACGAACGGTTTTCGCGGCGCCGGGATTTACGGGTTTCGGGGTGGGCATGACGGCGCCGGGCCGGGAATACCGCGACTCCCCCGACGATTTGACCGCTTCCGCCGTCGCCGGCGGTTTTACCGACGTCGTTCTTGTCCCCGACGGCAACATTCCTTTTCCCGACCATGCCGCCGTTCTTTCGGCCGTAAAACGGCATTATTCCCGCACCGAAGTGGAATTTCACCTTGCGGGGGCGGCCACGGTGGACGGTAAAGGTACGGAAATGGCCGAACTCTACGATATGCACCTTGCCGGGGCAAAGGCGTTTTTCGACGGTTATCGTCCGGGGCTTTCGGCGCCCCTCCTAGCCCGGGTGATGGAATACTTGGGCGACTTTGACGGACTGGCGGTGCAAACGCCGCTCGACGGCGCCCTCGCCGCCGACGGCCTCGTCAACGAAAGTCCTTTCACCGTTCGATTGGGTTTAAAACGCATTGCGCCCGTCGCCGAAACGGTGTTCGTCAAAACGGCGCTGGAACTCGTCGAATACACCCACGGAAGTTTGCATTTTACGGCCCTGACTCAAGCCGACGCACAAGCCGCCGTTGTTGCCGCCGCCCGTCGCGGTCTTGACGTCTCCTACGACCTCACCCCCCACCACTTCCGGCTCACCGACGAAATTCTCGCCGGTTTCGACGCCAACCACAAAACTTTTCCTCCTTTGCGCTCGTCGGACAACCAAAAGACGTTGCAAAAAGCGTTTTGGGACGACGACCACGGTTTTTTTTCCGTCCAGCACCTACCCCGGACGCTCGAAGAAAAAGAAGTGGAATTTGCGGCGGCGGACTTCGGCGTGCTGAGTTTGGAAACGGCCGCCGCCGCCACCTTCGACCCCGCCCGACAAGCCGAATGGGAACGGCGTTGGTCGGCATTGCCGCGCAAGCGATTGGGATTGCCGGCGGTGGAGATTCGCCCGGGATTTCCCGCCAAAATCACGCTTTACGAAGTCGTGCCGACCATCGTCGGGCGCGAACACCTGCGTTCGCAATGCGCCAACAGTCCGTTTCTGGGCATGATGCTGCCGATTCGCGTCGTTGGAACGATAAACGGCTAAGACAACGCGCCCGCAAGCGTGGCGGTCAAAAGTCCGGCCATCGTCCCGCCAATCACCGCCCGAACCCCGAATTTGGAAATAAGCGGGCGTTGGTTGGGGGCCATTCCCCCCAAACCGCCGATTTGTATGGCTATCGAACTGAAGTTGGCAAAACCGCACAAGGCATAAGCCGAAACAAGCCGCGCCCGCTCCGACAAGGTCTCCATGCCCGAAAGCGATTTGTAAGCGACAAATTCGTTGACCACTATTTTTTCTCCCAACAAACTGCCTACGGCCAAAGATTCCGTCCAATCCACGCCTATCAAAAACGCGACGGGTCGGAAGATTTGTCCCAAAAGGTATTGCAGGGTTAGGCCGTCGAAAACGCCGCCCGTCGAATCGCGAACGAGGTCGTTGAGCGTTCGTTGGCCGAAGGACATTTGCCCGACGAGTTCTTTGAGTCCGGTGTTGAACATGGCGATGACGGCAATAAAAGCCAAAAGCATGGCGCCGACGTTGGCGGCGAGTTTGAGTCCGTCGGCGGCGCCAAGGGCAAGGGCGTCGACGGGGTTGGCGGCCATTTGTTCGCGATTGAATTTGAGGGCGTCGTCGGGGGCGTTGGGTTCGTCGGGGTGAAGGAGTTTGGCGACGACGATGGCGGCGGGTGCGTTCATCAGCGAGGCGGCCAAAAGATGGGTGGCAAAAAACTGGCGTCGCACGGGGTCGTCGCCGCCCAAAAACAAAACATACGCCCCCATGACGCTGCCGGCTATCGTGGCCATGCCGCAAACCATGACGGCAAAAATTTGGGAGGGTCGCATCGCGGGAATAAAGGGTTTAATCAAAAACGGCGCCTCGGTTTGGCCGAGCAGAACGTTGCCCGCGGCGTTGAGGCTTTCGGTACCCGTAATCCCGAGCGTGCGCTTCATCAGCCACGCAAAAACCACCACCACCCGTTGCAGGACGCCCAAATAATACAAAAGCGAGGTAAGCGAGGAAAAAAAGATAATCACGGGCAAAACGCGCACGGCGAAAATGAAACCCGATGTATTAACGTCGGCCAAACCGCCGAAAAGAAAGTTTGCGCCTTTTTCGGTAAACCCCAAGACGGCGTTGAAAACGCCTGCCAAGCGGTGAAACGCCTCGTAAGCCAACGGCGCCTTTAAGACCAAAAGGCCGATGGTCAGTTGCAACAACAGCCCCGCACCCACCGTCCGCCAACGCACGCCCCGTCGGTTTTGGGATAAGGCCCAAGCCAAACCGACGATAAACGCCACCCCCGCCAATCCGCGCAATATTTCCATAGCCGCTTGTTCTTCGTGCGGCGGCGTTTCCACACCGAGCCGCCCCCAAAGTTAATACGCTTTTTTTAATTTTTGGAACGCCAACGCTTCGCCGTATTTGTGGATTTCCGTTGCCGACGTTAAACGACTGCACGTACCCGCCGTTTGTTGCGATTGTAAACAAGACGCCGAGGCAAAGGTCAATCGGCCCGGCGCCTTGTCGTCGCATGGTGTAAAACGCGCCGGCAAACAATTCAACGACGCTCGTCCCCGAAAAAGCCCCGTATTTTTTCGCACCGTTGTTTCGTTTTGGGGGTACGGACGGGTTAGAAGAAGGATGCATTGTTTTTTTGACGCAACCAAGCTTGTCGGTTCAACGCTTTTTGTTACGAATGTTGTTCGTCAATCCACGCCGACGCTTTTACGGGCTTTTCGAGGTCGAAATCGCGGACGAGGGCGGGCATAAGCAAAAGATTGGAAAACATGGCGGTAAAGAGGGTGAAGGAGGTCAGCAGACCCAACGAGCGCGTACTGTCGAAAGCCGAGGGCATAAACACCCCAAAACCCGCAAACAACACAATGGACGTATATATAATGGCCATGCCCGTCAAACGCAAACTTTTTGAGACGGCCAAAGATACGGCCAGTCCGTTTTTGCGCTCGTAGCGGTAGGAGGCCAAATAATGAATGGAGTTGTCTATGGCCACGCCGAAAGCCAGTTGGTAAATCAGGGCGGTCGCGGGTTTGAGTGCAATGTCCATAAAGCCCATCATGCCCGCGGTCATGGCCAAGGGCAACAAATTCGGCACAAGGCTCACCCACATTATGCGCACCGAACCAAAAAGCATCCACATTTGTATGCCAATCAAAAAAAACGTCGTTATCAAACTCCAAACCAGATTGTCGTTGAGGTAGTCGTTGGATTTGAGAAAAACCTTTGTTGTACCGGTAATATGGTAGGAGAAGCCGTTTTTTTGAGGTTTTAATACGGAATCGACGTCGGCTTGAACGCGGTCGATAAGTTCGGGCATTTTTTTCGAGCCGAGGTCTCGTACAAAGCACGTCAGCCGGGCCACACGGTACGAACTGTCGCAGAGGCCGGAAAGCACGTCTTTTTCGGCGCTTTTTTTTCGTCCGGCGGCGGCAAATTTTTGAATAAAATCCATTTCGTTGCGTTCGGGGAAGCGGTAGGCTTGCGGGTCTCCGCCCGCCAGAGCCTGTCGGCTCCACTTCAAACCGTCGGCCAAACTCAACGAACGCGAAAGTTCGGGATGTTTTTTGAGCGTATCTTGAAGGTCGTTCAAAAGTTTGAGGTTGCGGTACTTTTGAAAGGCGCCGGGTTTTTCGGCTTCGATAACGATTTCAAAGGGCATCGCCCCGTGAAACCGGGATTCGATTTGGCGGATGTCGGTATAAATTTTGTCGGACTTGGGTACGTCGTCCAACATATACGAGACGGCTTGCAATCGCAAAACCCCGGCCATCGAAACGAGAAAAATCACGATTGAAACGCCGTAAATCCACTTTCTGTTTTTGGCGACGAGTTCGTCGGCCCGTGCCACAAAACGCGAAATCGCCGGTGCGTCCAAGTGTTTGAGGTTTTGGTCGGTGGGCGGGGGCAACAAACTGAATATGCCCGGCAACATGACAATCGTAATCACGTACGTGGCGCAAGTCGACCAAAACGCCACCACCCCGAATTCCATGAGCATCGTTACGCCCGTCAAATACAGGGTGATGTAGCCAAAGGCGTTGTTGGCGTTAATCATCATGGTTACCAAGCCGAGTTTGTGTACCATTTCGCGGATGGCGCCGATTTTGTCGCCCGTTTTGCGGTATTCGGCGTGGTAGTCGCCCAACATGTAAATGCAGGGCGGTACGCCCAAGACCACGACAATCGGCGGAAGTGTGGCCATCAATATCGTCAGTTTGTAGTCAAAGGCGGCGATAATGCCCAAAGTTACGGCGGTACAAACCGTGAGCAACAACAACGGAAACGCTACGGCGTACAACGAACGATAAAACGCAAACAAAGCGCCGGCCGTCAGCAAGAGCGCCAAAACCAAAAACATAAACAGCTCTCGCGGCAACCTTTTGGACATAAACACGCGAAAATAAGGCAAGCCCGCCGCGTAAAACTCGACGTCGTTGTTTTGCGCAAAATCCTTGAAAACCTCCATCACCCCCCAAACCGACGTTTGTTTGAGTTTGGTTTTGAGGGCGGAATCGGAAAAAGCGACGAGGGTTACCATTGTTCGGCCCGTCGAGTCGTAAAGCAAATGACGATAAAAAGGAAGCGAACGCACCAAGCGGCGAAGCGAATCGGGGTGTTCGGGCGGGCGGGGAAACGGAAAAACGGACTTGAAACGCTCGTCTTCGAGTTCGAGGGTGCGCAGACGGGCAAGGTTTACGACGCTTTTAACGCCCGGGACTTTTTCCGCCGCCGCCGTGGCGGCATAAAGCGCGTCAAGCGTTTTTTTTTCGTACCAATGCTCGGGGTTTGGGGCTTCGAGCGCGATGATGAGCGTATTGCCGTCCTCGCCGAAAAGCCGTTTAAATGCGAAATAATGAACGATGTCGGGGTCGGATTCGGGAATGACCCGCACCATTTCTTGGGAAATCTCCAAGCGGGAGGCGGCATAAAAAAGGCTTAACGCCGCCACCAACGTCATCGCCCCCAATGCCGCCATTCGATAGCGGACGACAAAGTCCGCGATTGCATACCACATTTAACGGCAAAGGTAACGACTAGCGTTTAAAAAGCCAAAGCCCTCGAACGGGGCCTTGGCTCAAAAGGTTTATGAATAACGGTTTTGCGAGCCACCTCGCGGATTCGAACCGCGGACCTGCTGATTACGAATCAACCGCTCTAACCAACTGAGCTAAGGTGGCGTTTGCGGCGCAAAATTACGGCGCCCGTTTCATTCCCGCAAACAATTCCCAAAAAAACTTTCGGCTTGCATTGGCGCGTTTTCGTCAATCGTAGAAATGCCACTTGACCCCAAAGGCGAACGTCCTTTCCAACATCGGATAATGGGTAACGGTATAATATCCCGGCACAAACAAACCTTCATTGACGTGGTGCAGTTTGAAAAAGAAACGTACGGTCTTGATTTGCGCCTGAACGTAAACGTCGAAAAACGAATAGGCGGGCAAACGCACCCGCGCCCGAGGATAAAAAATCTGATAAGCGGGATGAAAATGAAAACCGTCGTAAGCGGTAAAGTAGTTCCAATCCACGCCGGCGTAAATCGTAAGTGGAATTTTGGGAATCGGGCCCTTGAAATACAACGACGCTTTGCCAAAAATTTGGGGCAAAGAACGGGCGTAAGGCTCGAGTGCGGGAGTCGAAGCAAACGCAATCTGCCATGTGGTTTCATTGGAAAAATAAACCCTACCGACCCTTTGACGAACGAAAGCCGTCGCTCCGATGCGGGTAACGCCGTCGCCGGACCGCGCTTGACGCGTTTGCGCCCATGCGTTGAAATACACGGGCGCATTGAGCCGGGAAACAAAGGCCTCGACGCCTAAACGATTCGGCTCGAAGGCCATGCGCCGCTTGACCGCCGGACGACCCGCATACTCCATGCCCGCCCGAACCATCGTCGGCAACTCGTTCGACAATCCCAAAGTTCGTTCCCTATGGTCGCTTTGCCAATAGGAGGCCATGAACGTCGGGTTTTGGGAGCGAAGCTCGGCGCCGACGGTCAATCGCAGCGGCGTTCTACGGACGCGATGCGTATCGGGCGCCGACGAACGAAAACGAACGCCCCGCATCCGCTCCGGCCGCCAATGTTCGACGCTGTCCACCAAAACGTATTCTTGCGCAAAAAAGCCCGCCGCCCACCGGCCGCCCAACCGATATTCGGCCGAAAAAAGATTGTTTACAAAGTATTCGGCGTTCGCATCGAGGGAAAAATCGATTTTGCGCTCGGTCCACGTCATTCCCAGCTCTCCCGTCAGTCCTGTTTTTTGTTGTTGGGCGTCGATGTTGCCTGAAAAGGCCCGACGTTGAAAATGCGCGAAGGTTTTGAGCGCAAAGTCGAACTTTTTTGCGTCCGTATCGAAAACGACGCCCGCCCGGGCATGTATTTCGTCGAGCTTCCAACGTTCGTTGAAACGGACGCTAGCGTTTGTGCCGCCGTAAGGATGAAACGGCGCGTTGTTGAGTTCTTCGGGTAGGTAGGTTTTGGGGTCGTTGTAGGAATACAGTACGTCCCCCAAACGCACGTCTGCTCCGGGCGCCAACGTTTTCAAGGAATCCTTTAAAAGGTCGTAACTTGCGGCGAGGTACAATCCTCGAATCCGGCGTTGCAAAGCGGCGCCTTGCAATCGCATTCGTTGGGCGTCCTTGTCGAAGAGAAATTCAAAAGGAACGGTTCCGTCTTGAAAAACACCGCCGTTTTGTCCGTCTTTGAGCTGATTAAAAGCCGCACCGACAACCGCCGTCCACCTTCGGTGATGAAAACGTTGGGAAAAACCGATGTTGTAATGGTCGGTAAGGGCGTCGGGATAGGCGCCGACGGCCGAACGTCGTTTGTAATGTACGGTGGCGTTCCACCCCGGGCGCACGTTTTGCGAAAGGGTGAAGGAAAAAAATTGGGATTGCCGGCTTGCTTGGTCGAAATTTACAATGGTGTAAGGGGTTCGGGTGTCGAAAAAGGGGAGGTTGAGGGCGGGGTCGAGAACGTAGGGGTCGGGATAAAGGGTGGCGGGAGCACGAAAATAGCCCGTAGGCAAATACGCGCCGCTCAAACCGTAGCGGTGGTTCAAAAAAGTTTTCCCCACCATGCCCAAACGCCAAGTAAATCCCGTCCAAGCGTCGATTTCATCCCAGTTCGATAATCCGTCCAACGTGTGCCGAACGGTGTCGCCCTTGTGCCACACGCCGCCGAAGACCACGGTTTTTCGTGGATAGTTGAATTTTTTTTTGACGGTTGCGGCGGTGTCTTGTTGGGCGAATAAATAACTCGAAAGAAAAAAGAGGAGGACGAAAACCGAGGGATTCAAAGCTGTTCTTGTACCAAACGGTACATGAGGCGGGTCAGTTTGGGCTCGATGGTTTTGGCGGCTTCGAGGATGTCGGCCAAAGCGACGGGTTGGAGATGGTCGGGGTCGCATTCGTCGGTCAAAATCGAGACGGCGAAGGTGCGCAAGCCCATGTGTCGCGCGACGATAACCTCGGGAATGGTGGACATACCGACGACGTCGGCGCCGATGGTTCTGAGGTAACGGTATTCGGCACGGGTTTCGAGGTTGGGACCTTGCACGGCGCAATAAACGCCCCGATGCAAGCGATACCCTTCGTCTTGAGCGATGTTCAGCGCGGCTTTTATCAATTGGGGGTCGTAAGGGCGGCTCATGTCGGGAAAACGCGGACCGAAGTCCTCTTGGTTCGGGCCGCGAAGCGGGTTTTCGGGTAAAAGATTGATGTGGTCGTCTATAGCCATCATGTCCCCTTTGCGATAGCCCGGATTGAGCGCCCCCGCCGCGTTCGACAACAACAGCGTCTTGATGCCCAAAAGCTTGAGTATCCGAATCGGATACGTGATTTGTTGCATCGAATAGCCTTCGTAATAATGCATGCGTCCCTGCATGGCCACAATGGATTTGCCGGCCAAATTTCCGAAAATCAACTTTCCAAAATGACTTTCGACCGTGCTTATCGGAAAATGCGGGATGAAGTTATAGGCCAGCTGTTTTTCGATGTCTATGATTTCGACCAATCCGCCCAAGCCCGTACCCAAGACCATGCCGATTTCGGGCGTTCCGGAATATTGCTTGCGAATGTAACCGAGGGTCTCGTTATAAAAATCCGCCATTCGTGAGAATAATTGGGTGCAAAAATACGCAAAATCCTTTTGTACCCTGCTCTATCCCGGATTGTCTAAAAAATAATGCGGCGCACGCTTTGTATTTACGAATGATTTACGTATTTTTGCATCGGCAATGCGGCAAAACGCTTTGCTTGTTTGTTTGTTTGTTTGGAAAGGGTGACCCCGTCACCCTTTTTTTTCATTTTTTGCCTCGACGCGTTGCTTCAAATTGTCGAGTCCCTCTTGAAAGTCCGCGCCGAGTATCGCGTCCATAAACAAACCCAAAAACTTAAACAAGGGGTTGTTGCCCATGTCGCCTTTGTCGCTCCAAACGACCTGTGTACCCTCGGGAACGGGGTTGAGCGTCAGTTCGCCGTCCGCATGGAATTTGCCGCCGTCCATTTCCATCCGATACTTTATCCGCGAATTGGGAACCACTTCGACCAAAGTTACCCGCCCCACGCCGTTTTTTTCGCTTTTCCACTCCATAAACGAGCCGACTTGCCCCGTTTCCCCGCCGTAGCTGTATTTTAGCGAAGGGTCTTTTTGGGTGTTCCACGAAGACCAGTCGTTCCAATCGCGAAGGTTGGCAATAGGGACGAAAACCGCCTCGGCCGGCGCGGCGACCACCGCGCTGCGGCTAACGTGAAAACCCGAGGGACTGAACACCCCGATGGCCAAGATCGAAATCACGATTCCCAATAAGCCGGCAATCGCGTAAGTCGCCGTTTTTTTTATGCTCATAATTTTAGGGGAAAAATTAAAACGGGATTTTTGGGAGATGGCAAACGCGGTTTTGACGAAAAAATTTAGCCGATATTTCCCACATTGCCGTTTAACGGTCTTGTGGATAAGCGTTTGGGATTAGAACGGGTCTCTAAACTTGCGTTCGGTGGTGAAGGCGTTGTCGCTTAGCGTTCGGATGAAGGCGATGATTTTGCGCTGTTCGTCGTCGGAGAGAGGGACGCCGCCTTGAAGACGAGGGTCGAGGGTGTGGGACGGCTTAACGCCCAGAGCGTAATGGCGCAAAACGTCTTCGAGCGTCCAAAAACGGCCGTCGTGCATATAGGGGGGGGTCAGCGCCGCGTTGCGCAACGACGGGGTCAAAAATTTGCCTTCGTCCTCGGTCAAGAGGGTAATTAAAGCGCGGCCCTTGTCCTTAAACACGGTGTCCAAACCGTTGTTGTGAAATTGGTTGTCGGTGAAAAGGGGGGCGGGGTGGCAGGACGCGCAATGCCGTTCAAACAACGCCATGCCTTCGCTTTCCTCGTCGGTAAACGTTTCTTTGCCGGCTTTATAGCGGTCGTATTTGCTGTTCGCGCTGACCATCATGGCCATAAATTGGGCCAGCGACTTCAAAAATTGCGAACTTGATATCGAATCGTCGCCCCACGCCTCGCGAAACAACGCGGGATAACGCGTGCCGCGCCGTAATTTTTGCAGTACGTTCGCCAGTTTTTCGTCCATTTCGACGGGGTTTTCTATCGGCGCGACGGAAAACATTTCCAAATGATGGACCCCGCCGTCCCAAAACAGAAACGGCCGCCACGCCAAATTGAACAAACCCGGCGAATTGCGCACCCCCAATTTTTCGTCGATGCCGTGGGATACGACGTGTTCAAAGTCGGCAAAGGCCGCGAATTGTTTGTGGCAATGGGCGCAGGCAATGGTGCTGTCCCGAGACAAAATCGGGTCGTAAAAGAGCATTTTCCCCAACTCGAAACGTTTTTCGGTCAAATCGTTGCCTTGAAACGAGTAAACGGGCCGAGGAAAACCGTCGGGAACCGTGAACGCGAACGGTTCGTTTTTAGGTTTGTCTTTGTCGTCGGGTTTGCACGACGTGGTCGCGACCAATACCAACGCGACAATAAAAATTGAATTTTTCATGGTTTATACCGACACGTTGAGAAACTTGGCCAATCCGGGGCAGGTGTGCGGCAAGTCTTTAAAGGCGGCGGTTGTGGAAAACTCTTTTTGCAACCGGGCAAGGTAAGGGGTGAGCGAGTCGGGTTTGCCCCAGTCCCAATGTAGAGACGACAAGCCCGTTTGGGACGACTGATGGGCCAAAATCAGGGCTTTGGCGGCGGTTTCGGGGTCTTTGGTGATTTCCGCCGCCTTAGCATAGAACCGTTCGGATATTTTGCGCGACGCGTAAACGTGTTTGTACTCGTTCAATTTTTTCTGCAAGGCGTCGTAAACGTTTTTGCCGGACAGGGGAAAGGACCAACCCAACGTTCGCGCAACGCTCAACCATTCGCCGTCCCACAAATTTTCGTTGTATCCCCAATAAGGGGAATGATAAAACAAGTTGCCCAAGCGCATGTAGAACAGGTCGGCGCGTTCGGGCGAGGTTTGGGCCGCTTGCAGCAATCCTGCGGCCTCGCGTGCAAACGACAGTTTGTTGTACGTTTTGAAGTCGGCCATGGGATGGTCGTAAGGGTTGTGGACGGGGGAGGTCGAGAATTCAAGGTATTGTTTGACGCCGTAAACCATGTCCATGGGGCCGCTGTAAACGTAGTCTTGCTTCCATGTTTCGGCGGGTAGGGATTCGAATATTTTCACGGCTTGGTCGAATTGGCCCTCGCGCATTTTTCGGATTCCCAAGGTCATGACGAGGTCTTCGGGTTTGTAGCGAAGGCGGGGAAAACCGACGCCCGCCACGGCGGGTTGTTTGAGTGCGTCGGCGGCGCTTTTTAGTTCGTCTTCGGTCATAAACATTTCCGCCAATACCGCCGCTTCTTTCGTAAAATCCGATTGGGCGAAAAGCAAAAACGCGGAAACCTTGTCTCCGGCGTTGAAGTACAGTCGCCCCAACAAGGCGCACGCCGTTCGGTGAACGGCGTTGTTGTCGGCCGTTGTGCGGGAATCGTTCAAAATTTGGGCGACCGTTTCTTTTTCCGGAGCCTTGACGGCGGCGAGGGAGGCAACGAGCCGGGATTGGGCGCTCAGGAGTTCGTCTCCCGAAACGGTTTTTTGGGCGGCGGTAAAATCTCCCCCTAAAAACGCAAGATATTGTGCAACGACGTGAAAAAAGTCCTCGTCGGGCAAAGAGGCGACGAAGTTTCGCAGCAAGTCCAAATCGGCCAAAGCGTCGGTGTAGTATTCGTCGTCGAAAGCGCTTGCGGGGTGGGGTTCGACGTTGGCGGCTTTGTCGGATTTGCCGAAAAGAGATCGGAAGAATCGAACGATGGCCCGCCAAAGTCGTGTCCACCAAGAGGGTTCGTCTACGGCGGGCGGCGCAGTTTCGGAGGCGAGTCGAATGTCGAAGGAACGGTCCAAACGAAAAAGCAACAGTCGGGATTCCATTTTTTGCGTTTCGTTGGCCAAAAGAATTTTCAGCGCCGGAGATTTGGGTGCAAGCCGACTCAGGGCCTTGAGCTCGTCGAGGTTGAAGGAGTAATGGTTTTTGAGGCCGTGCAGGGCGTGCGCCCACGCCAAGGATTGCGGCGAAATTTTGTTCGAGGAAACGAGCGCTTGAAATTCTTCGGGCGAAAGGCGAAAATCTATGTACGCGGCGTAATTCCATCCCGGACGGGCGAAAAGCTCGGCAATCAGTCCGTAACCTTCGGCCGTACGACCGGTTTTTATCAACAATCCGGCTTTGTGGCGCAGCATTCGGGGATATAGGGCGTCGGATTCGGGAACGGGATTTTTTTCCAGAACTTGGAGCGCTTCGGCATAGTCGCCGGCATAATGGAGGAGCCTTACGGCCTGAAACAAAAAGCGATGTTTAAAGGCGGGATGGCGCTCGATGAGGGCAAGGGCTTCGTCTTTGAGCGCCCGCATCGCGGCTTTGTCGGGTTTGTGGGCTTCGCCGTCGTCAAACCACGAAAAAACGCGATTGACGTGCGGTTCGCATTTTTTGGCAAAAAAAAGATAAGTCAGTGCGGATTTGTTGCCCGTGCGAATGAGGTGGTTGATAAAGGAGTTGTAAGCCGTCGCTTCGACGCCGTCGAGGGTCATGCCGATGGCGTAAAGGTCGCGGTCTTGCGGTTCTTCCAAACCCGCTATCACTTCTTCTATCGCGCCGGGGAACGACGTGATGCGCTTCCATTCCTCGGCGTTGCTTCTGCTCAAAAACGTGGAAAATTCGCTGTGCAGTTCGTAGGACGACAAATACCCTTTGTAAAACGGGGCGTAATCTTTTTGTCCGCAAATATCGGGATTGAACAGCGAATACAGGTTGTACGCCAAAGGTTCGACGAAGGCGCAAGCCCATAACCGCCCTAACGTCGCCAACACCAAAGCCCCTCCCGCCAGCAAAGTTTTCACGTTCAAAATCTAAAATGTCGTTACAAAGATACGAAATATCGCCGCATTCCGTGTATGAATTCGGGCGTTAATTTTTGATTGCAACAACGTTTGACTTTTGCAACCGACGCGTATCAACGTAACGACCAATCCCCCTACGCCGACGTTGGCAACCCGTCGGCGTCGCGTCTTGCCAAAAGCCAAGAATTTTTCTTTTCGAGATTTGCGGGTGAAAAAAAAATCGTAATTTTGCACCCGCGAGGCTGTACGACCAGATCCTTACGAACCCGATCAGGTCCGGAAGGAAGCAGTCGTAGTAGGTTGATCGGTGCGATACGGCCTTGCACTTTTTTTTGTACTAGTA
>CALAJH010000004.1 GCA_937922655.1 uncultured Bacteroidia bacterium | reverse complement strand
GATTGGAAAGCAAGTTCGACCTTATTCTCGAACGCCTCAACTCCATCGACCTCAAACTCGAAAGACACGGCGCCAAAATCGAAGATTTGGAAAAACGCCAAGACCGAATCGAATCGGAAGTATTCGCGAACCGATAACCGCTTGGGAGCCGAGTTGTCGAGTCCGGGACAAGTCGTTTAGCGTTCAATGGCCAAACCGCGCATTTGAATCAATGCGGTCAATAGGTGTACTCTTGTCCTTGAAAGCGAATGGTCAGGCCCGCGCCCGACGCCTCGACACGCCCGATTTCATAAGCGCGAATGCCGAATTCGGCGGCGGCGGCGTGGACTTTGCCCACATCGTCGGGCCGAACGTAAACCTCCAAACGCACGCCCATGTTGTAGGTGCGAAACATATCGCGCCAATCGGTGGGCATGGTGCGCTGTATTTCCGAAAAAATCGCCGGCACTTTGACGGCGTCCCAATCCTTGACGATTCGCCCTTTTTTAAGAAAGGAAAGACATTTGGTTTGTCCGCCGCCCGTCGAATGAATCAGGGCGTTGGGGCGGAGGTCTCGTAAAATCCGGGCGACGACCGGCAAAAAATACCTTGTCGGTGCAAGCAAAGCCTCGCCGACGGTCAAAGACGAACCGGGAAGGGGGTCGCTCATACGGTAACGGCCTTTGTAGACGACGTCGGAGGGCAGTCCGGGGTCGAAGGTTTCGGGGTAAAGGAGGCGATAGTCGTCGGAAAGCAGGTCGTGGCGTGCGCCGGTAAGCCCGTTGCAACCGATGCCGGAATTTTCACGGTTTTCGTAGACGGCGCGGCCGTCGGAGGCCAAACCCACGATGACGTCTCCCGGGGTCGGACGGCACGACAATACGGCGTTGCGCGGCATTCGGGCCGTAAGCGTGAAACTAACGTCGAGGGTACGCACGACGTCGCCCATGTCGGCGGTTTCACCGCCCGCCAAAACGAGTTCGAAGCCCATTGAACGGAGCAGTTCGGCCTGCTCGGCGCCGGCGGCGATAAGACGTTCAAGAGCGTCGCCGCCGACGAGCCGGCGGTTGCGCGAAACGACCGAAGAGACCACGAACGGTCCGAAACAACCGGCACAGGCCATGTCGTCGAGGTTCATGGCCAAGGCGTCCTGTACGATGCCGGCCCAAACCCGCGCGTCCCCCGTTTCCCGCCATTGCAAATACGCCAAAACGGGCTTGGTACCCGCGCCGTCGGCATGGCTCAAAAGGCAGTAATCGGGGTCGGAAAAGTCGGGAACGACTTTACAAAAAGCGTCGGGGAACAGGCCTTGCGGCAAATGTTGCACCGCACGTTTAACCTCGTCCTTGCTTGCGGACACCCCGCGCATCGCGTACCAGTCACTCATGCCGCAAAGTTAGGCAATAACCGCCAAATTGCGCGAGAAACCCTTGGCGCAACCCATTGTCCGCCACAAAACGAACGACGGATTTTGGGTTTTGCAACCCCAAGGTTCGGAATTTTTCGTTGCCTTTTGGGGATAACGGCGAGCGCCGCCGTTGGTCGGGACAAAATTTTGTGCGGGGCGGGCGAAAATCGAACGATTTTTTGTAGTTTTGTAAATTAGGGTAAAAAATGATGATAATACTCTGGGCGTTGATGGCGGCGTGGCCGACGACGAGTTGGGTTTACGCCCAAAATTTCGGTATCGGCGTGCTGACCCCCGAGGCCAAGCTGCACGTACGTACGGACGCGGGTACGGCGTTTCGGGTGGAGGGGCCGTTGTCGTATCCGCTTGTCGAGGCCGTATCCGACGGCACGATACGCTTTTACCCCGACCAGCCGGTCTTGGCGCTCAATCACGCGCTCGGTCTTCGGCCCGACGGCGCGGTCTGTAAAATTTCGCTCAGCCCCTACGTCAAAACGGACACCGTCGTCGGGGGCGACCTTTCGGGGCCGTTGTTGTCGCCGACGGTCGTGGGTTTGCAAGGCACGCCCGTTTCGATTACGGGCCTTCCGCAAACGGGTTGGGCGCTCAAATGGGACGGCGCGCAATGGGTTCCCGCCCCCGACGAGGGCTTGGTCGGCGCGGCCAACGGCCTTTCGCTCGACGATGCGACGGTCGTTTTAGGCGGCCCCCTCGACCGTGCGACCCACCTCGCCCTTGGCGTTCATTCGTTGAGCTTCGAGCTCAACGAAACGGGGACGTTGCGATGGACGGGCGCCGGCGGCGTACCGTTTTTCGAGGCCCGGGGCGACCAAAGCGCCGTTTTCGGCGCCGACAATCCCAATGCCAACGCCGTGCTTGAATTGCGTTCGTCGTCCAAAGGCTTCATGCCCCCGCGCATGAACGCCGAAAACCGTCTGACCCTCGGCTCCGCCCTCGGCGTAAGCGACGAAGGCATGCTCGTTTACGACTACGATTCGACGGCGTTTTTCTTTTGGGACGGCGTCGATTGGCGAAAAATCGGGCAAGGCTCGGCTTCTTCCTCCACCCAATACGATTTTGACGTAACCCACATCCGGGTGCTGGAATGGAACTGGGGGACGGTGGGCATCAACAACCCGCCCGTCGGCAACACCATCACCCTTACGGGCGTTACGTCGGTTTTGGGCGTGCCGACGGGCGCGGCGGTGTTCGTTACCTTTACGCCCCCTCTCAACCCCGGCAACATCCATTTCGTTTTAACCGACGCCTACGTCCAAGACGACGCCGTGGTCATGAAAATTCATTGCGCCTCCACCAACGTACTCGGCGCCTGCGTCTCGAACCAAGCCAACCTTTCGGGGACGAAATACGTGTTCATGTGGTAAAATGACGACGACGATTTTGGTTATCGCGGCCATGGCGCTGTACCCGATTTTGGGGATGTGGATGGCGAAAAAATTTTCTTGGTCGCGGTGGTTGGGCCCCGTGCTGACGGCGTATTTTATTGGCATTGCTTTGGGACATTTGCCTTTGTGGACCGAGAGTCGCCCGCCGTCGGCGGTGATACAGCCGGTGGCGGGGGGGGCGGCGCTAATGGCCGTGCCGCTTTTGCTTTTTACGACGGATTTTAAGGCGTGGGTGCGGCAGGCGCGCACGTCCGTCGTTGCGTTCGTGGCGGCGGTGGTTGTCACGACGACGGTCGGCGCGGTTTCGGGATGGTATTGGGCGCCGCGTCTCGACGACGGCCCCGAACTCGCGGGAATGTTTACCGGAGTGTTTATCGGCGGCACGCCCAACCTTGCGGCCATCGGTTTGTCGCTTGGCGTGCGCGAATCGGTTTATCTCAAAGCCACCGCCGCCGACGCGCTCGTCAGCGCCTTGTACATGATTTTTCTTTTTCGCGTCGCCCATCCCTTGCTTTCCCGATACCTTGCACCGTATCCATACGCCAAAGACGACGAACGCCCCCCAATCCAAGCCCGTTTTTCCGACCGGTTCAAAGGACCGGCATTGGCCGCGGCCGTGGTCGCGGCGGGCATGAGCGTCGCGATTTTGGTTCAAGAACTGATGCAGGCCGCCGGCTACCCCGAAAAAATCATCGAAGAAGCGTTTTTTCCAACGGTAATTGTGGCGGCGACGGTCGTCGCCGTCGGCCTGTCCTTTGTGCCCGCCGTCCGCAAACTTACGGGTTTGGCCGTCGTCGCCGATTATCTCATTCTCGTTTTTTGTTTTGGATTCGGCTTGTTGATAGACGCGGGGGAACTGGCCAAAAGTCAGGCCGGGGTCGTGATTTTGGCGGCAACCATCGTTTACGGCTCGGCCTTGCTTTATTATCCGGTATGCAAGTGGCTCAAAATCGATTGCGACACGGCCATCGTGGTTTCGGCGGCGACGATATTCAGCCCGCCGTTTATCGCCGTGGTGGCCGAAGGCATCGGCAACCGTAGGGTGATTATCAGCGGGATGACCGCCGGCATCGCGGGTTACGCCGTCGGCAACCCCATCGGCATCGCTTTGGCCCACGCCCTACGATAACACAACGATTCGTGGCATTCTTCGTTGCTATACGGCGCGTTGGCAATTATTTTTTCGAATTCGGGGTTATTACGAAAAAATAAAAACACGCATGTTTAAAGTCAAAGCGACGCCCGCGGAGATGAACGCCGCCGTCGGCGACAATATGGTATCGCACCTGGGCATAGAAATCACGGACGTAGGCGACGATTGGATAACGGCCCGCATGCCCGTAACCAACCGTAGCAAACAACCGTTCGGGCTTTTGCACGGGGGCGCGTCGGTGGCGTTGGCGGAGTCGGTCGGGAGTTTGGCCGCCAATTTGTGCGTGGACATGAACCGACAATACTGCGTCGGTTTGGAAATCAACGCCAACCATCTGCGCCCGGTTACCGACGGGTACGTCCACGCGACGGCGCGGCCCCTGCACATCGGCAAATCCACCCAAGTGTGGGACGTGCGCATCCACGACGACAACCAACGATTGGTGTGCGTCAGCCGACTGACGATGGCCGTCGTCGAAAGGAAATGAACGTTCAACGAATACGGTTTTTGTGGCGGAGAATGGGTTTTTCCACCCATTCGTAAAAGCCGATGGCGGCAAGGTAGGTTCCCGCAACCGCCGCGGCGTATATCCACTTCAAATCCGCGCCTTTTAAGAGATTGACGGCGGCGTAAACGACGAAATAATGCAACATATACACGCCGTAGGACGTTTTGCCCAAATACTCAAAAACACGAAAACGCAAGCATAAAGGCGGTTTTTCCACCACCCGCAGTATCAAGACCGCAAACGCCACGTACAAAGCCATGCTGCTTTCCCAATCGACAACCCGCCAAAAATGATTGAAGGTTGCGAGCAAAGCCAAAAGAACCGTAAGGGGATGGGTCAGCCAAGGATAAAAACGCGGCTTTTGAAGGTAAAATACGGCGAAAACGGCGCCGACGGGCAGTTCGCTGCGCAAAAACCCCCAACAAAAACTCACCGCCGCCGACGACCACAACGACGGACCGAAAATCGTCGGCACAAGATGCAAGAGCCGCGTCAGTCCCCAAATCATCCCAAGGGCGCCGAAAGCAAGCCCATAAGGATTTTTGATTTTTTTGGCCGCCCACGGCCACAAGGCGTAAAACTGCTCTTCAACCCCGATGGTCCAAAGTTGCCCCGCCCCCGCAACAATGGGATATATCCAGTATTGATAGACGGTGGACAAATTGGGCATCAAAAGCAGGAACACGGCCAGTTTGAAACCGAAAAGCTCGTGCAGATGGGCGCTTTCGGGGGATTGCAAAAACCATACGCGCGGCACAACAAAAAACGCCGTCAAGACCACGAAATAATACGCGGGCCAAATTCTCAATATCCGGCGCCAATAAAAACCGCGAATGGAAACGTCGCCCGTGCGTTGTTTTTCGACAAGCAGCAGATAGGTGATGAGAAAACCGCTGAGTACGAAAAAAAAACTGACGGCCGTCGTGCCGTAGTCGCATTCCCAACCCATGAGGCGCTTGAAAGGGGCGTAGTCGCGCATGCCGAAAAGGGTCATGGCGCAATCGAGATGGTGAACGACGACGGCCGTGGCCGCCCAACCCCGGAGCGTGTCCAAACCCGAAAAATACTTCGTCGCACCCTTCGACGACATTCCCCTAAACGCGGATGCCCATGACCAAAACGTCGTCCATCTGCTCCTCGTCGCCGCGCCAATCCTCGAAAGCCTCGTGCAATTTGCGACGCTGTTCGGTCATGTCGAGGCAAAGAATTTCGGTCAAAAGCTCGCGCATTTTTTTGTAAGAGAACTTTTTTCCGCGCGGGCCGCCAAATTGGTCGGCAAAACCGTCGGAAAAAATATAGAACGTGTCGCCGGGCGAAAGCGGGATGGTATGGCGGGTGAAATCCTCCAAAACGTACTGTCCGCCGCCGATGGGCCGTTTGTCGGCTTTGATTTCGATAAATTCGCCGTCGGCGCGGAAAAGATAAAGCGGGTTGTTGGCGCCCGCGTAATGAAGCGTGTAGCCGCCGACAACCGAACAGAGCGCGAGGTCCATGCCGTCGCGCGACTGCCCCTCCTGTCCGCTTTGGCGAAGGCTGTCGCGGATGTTGCTGTCGAGTTGATTGAGAATTTGTCCGACTTTGGACAAATGCGTGCGGGTGATGATTTGATTGAGCGACGAATAACCCAAAACGCTCATGAAAGCGCCCGGCACGCCATGGCCCGTACAATCGACCGCCGCCACCGCACGTACGTTTTTGTCCCGCGCGGCCCAGTAAAAGTCCCCGCTGACGATGTCCTTGGGCATATAAAGGACAAAGTTGTGCGGGAACATGAGGTCGAGTTCGATTTGGGCGGGCAAAATGGCGTTTTGGATGCGCTTGGCGTACTGAATACTGGCCGTGATGTCCTCGTTTTTTTGGGTAATGACCAAGAGCTGTTCGTGGATGGTTTCTTTGGCGGCGGCCAAATTTTGGTTTTGGATGCGAATTTCGTCGTAGGTTTTTTGAAGCCGTTCGTTGGCTTGTTGGAGTTCGCGGGTGCGTTCGTCGACCAAGCGCGTGAGTTCTTTTTCGCGCCGTTGGTATTCGGCGACGATGGCGGCGTTTTGTTCGCGCATGCGCTGGACGAGCATTTTGAGTATCGCCCGCGAAACCTCGGGCTCTTCGGCCAAAACCCGAAAAAAACTTTCCTGTTCGAGTTTGTAAAGTTGCGAGGGGGCAACGGCCGATACCGAAGCCGAACGCGGTTCGGTGTCGAGCAAAGCGAGTTCGCCAAAAATTTTTCCCGGACCGATTTCCGCAAGCGTATGCGGACCGTCGTGGACGCGCACCTTGCCCGCCGCCAAAACGTACATGCAATCGCCGAGTTCGCCCTTTTCGATAATCAACTGACCGGGTTCGACCTTGAACGAACGCAACGCCCCCGCCATCCGGTACAACACCTTGTCCGAACAGCCGGCAAATATGCTTACATTGCGCAAGAGCGCCACTTTTTCCTCTTTGGCCCCCATTCCGTTGCGAAAATAGGAAAATTATCCCCAACCGCAAAGTTGGACAAAAAATCGGTTCGCAAATATTACGGCCCCAACCCCCACTCCCCCACAAACGGTACGAAATTCGATTTTTTTTTTTTAACAACGGCGCCCCCCGCCCGCGGCCGAACCAAAGATTTTCCCTAAATTGCGCCCGTCAATCAAGACTGCATGAACGACGACAACATCATCCAACAACTAAAAAAACACGTTTCGGAATTCGACCTTCAAGGCGTGTTTGCGACCCTCGGCTGGGACAAAGGACGCGGAAAAACCAC
>CALAJH010000003.1 GCA_937922655.1 uncultured Bacteroidia bacterium | reverse complement strand
ACAGTTTGTTATGGATATGAAAACGAGAATCGAATTTAAAGAGGTCGGTCGCGTCCTGACCGAAGAACATTTTGAGGCCATCGAATACGCCCTGCTTTCGAACGTCAAACGCAAAGCCCGACGCGAGGGCAGAAAAGAGGGAAAAAAAGAGGGCAGAATCGAAGGCAGAAAAGAAGGCCTCGAAAAAGGCCTTGAAAAAGGCCTCAAAAAAGGTATCGAAAAAGGTATCGAAAACAACGTGCTTTCCATGCACTCCAAAGGCGTGACTCCGGAACAAATTGCCTTTCTACTGGACATTCCCGCCGACAAAGTGAACGCCATTCTAACGCGTAAAAATGGAACCGAACTTAACGGCGTGGATTCGTAACGTATCCGCTACGACGTAGCGCGTGTCCTCCACTTTGTTTTTCCACATCAAAACGAACGACATGATAGAAAATGCGTTTTGCACGCATCCTCAACATACAACCCAAATGACGCTCTTGAAATATTTTGGGACGGCGGCGATACTCTTTACCGCTATGGGTTTGCATGCGCAAATAACCATTTCCGGGGCCAATGCCGTCGTCACGCCCTCCGGCGACGTATACTATTCGTTAAACGGCGTTCCTCCGACGGCGACGACGTACCGTTGGACGGCATTGGGCGGCGGTGTAACGTTGTACGATTTTTTAACGCCGACCTTGCGCGCAAGATTTCAAGGCGTTGGTCAAAACGGAATCGTTGCCGCGGTTACCCTTGACGACGGCTCCGTTTTGCGCGACACCCTCGTCGTTTACAAAAACGACTGCGAGGCCGTGGCGGGCTTGCTTTCCGGACCGGCCGCTATTTGTCGAAACGTTTCTGCCGCGCTCAACGTCAACGCCGCTATTGGTCAAAATCGTGTTTGGGAGGTCGCGCCGGCGGAAAACGGACCGTGGCGCGAAGCCCGCTTCGGTATTTTCAACAACGACCGAACCGGCTACCAAACTCCCGGATTACAGGCCGACAGCGTTTATCGCGTCCGTATTTCCACCGGGCCTTGCACAACTGTTTCCAACGTGTTTCGCGTAACGGCGTATGCCGAACCGATGGGAACGTTCAACGTCGCGCCGGCGCCGATATGTGCGGGCAAACCCACATTGCCCCTGCAAGCCCAAACCCTCGTCGGCATCGGCCGTTGGGAAACAACGGGGCAAGGCACGTTTACCAACGTTTTGGACCCCAATGCACGATACCAAAGCGTGGCCGCCGACGCGGGTCGCAGAATTACCCTGCGTTGGGTCGTCGAAAACGGCCCCTGTCCGCCCCGGGTCTATTCTCATGAGTTGGACGTGCTTTCGGGAGCAACGTTTGCCATCGTCGAAGCCCCCGAAAACGTTTGTGCCACGGGCGTCAGCTCGACCTTCCGAGCTACGGCGACCAACGGCGTCGGTCAATGGATTTGTGAAGAATGCACGGGAACGATTGTCAATGCGGGGCAAAACGTCGTCCGTTACCAACCTCGTCTCGAAGAAAGCGGCTTGACCCGACGATTCACATGGCAGGTCGTCAATACCGTTTGTCAAGAAACGTTGCGCCAGTCGGTGAACCTGTATATCGTTCCCTCGCCACAAGTTCGAATCGTACGTCCTGCGGCCGATACCGCCGTTTGTAGCGGCGACCCCTTGGAATTGATAGCCGAAGCGCCCGGATTTACGGGTTTTTACGAATGGATAAGCGCCGAATCGATTGTTTACCCCAATACGCCGCGCCCAATTGCCTATCCGCGCATCGGCTCGCGTTTTATCGTCAAATTCAGTCTGCCCGTTTCCAACGGCGTGGTTTGTGAATCGTACGATACCTTGTTGGTGACGATAGAAACACGTTTGCCCGAATTTGTCGGCATAGGGGGCGACATTTGTCCCGGCGATTCGATACCGCTCACGGTCGTAGGCGAAGAAGCGACGTTCCGATGGTTGCCCGAAACGGGTTTGTCCAATCCGAACGTGCGTACGCCGACGGCTTCACCCGCCACGACGACGACGTATACGTTCATCGCACGGGCGCCGGGCAAATGCGAAACCTCGGGCGTGGTGCGCGTTAACGTTCTTTCTCCGCCCAACCCCAACCTCAAAGCCGAAAACATTTGCCAATACGTCCCCGACCACTATTTGACGATGCGCAATCCGGCCGAATGCGTCGTTAAAAACTGGTTTTCCACCTCTTCGTTCAATTTGCCCGAATCCGTCAAGGCGCGTCTCAAAGCCGGAGAAACACTTTCCGCCCAAGACCACCCGAATTGGCTTTCGGCCACGGATTCGGCCTATGTGGACACGTCCGTAACGTCCGTTCGCGGAGAATACACTTATTGCTTTTCATGCGTGGACGAACGCGGCTGCCACAGTTTGAAAGACGTGAATTTTTCGGTGTTGAAACTACCTGCGGCCGATTTCACCGTTTCGGACGGACGCACCGACCGCGCCTTTACCGACCGTTCAATCCAATTTGTTTATACGGGCGATACGGCGGTGAACAACTATTTTTGGACCTTCGGCGACGAACAGAGCGGCTCCTTCAATATTTCCACGCAACGCAACCCCGAGCATACCTTTTCCCGTTCGGGCAAATTCACCGTGGCCCTGACGGTAAACAACTCCGCTTGCGCCAACCCGGTCATTAAAGTGGACTACATTACCATTCGCGGCGAGGAGTTTTATTTTCCGACGGCGTTTTCCCCCAACGGCGACGGCGTCAACGACCGCTTCCGTCCTTTGCCTATCGACTGGCAAAAAGGCGACGAGGCGCGCTTGGCCCAAACGAAATTGGTAACTTTGCAAATCTATGACCGCTACAACCAAAAAATCTTTGAAACGACCGACCCCAACGGTTGGGATGGCAACACCGAAAAAGGCAAGCCCTTCGACCCCGGAGTCTACTCCTACAAAGCGGTCATCGACCAAGACCCCGGCGGGTTGATTACTTATACCGGTTACGTAACATTGGTACGCTAAATGAAACAGACGATATTATTATTGACGTTGACGTTGGGGGCGGGGCGATTGTGCGCGCAGGACTACGGCGGGGCGTTGTTTTTTGCCCAGCCGCAGGCCTTGTCGCCGTCGTTTGCCGGCTTAAAACAAAGCGTGGCTACAATAACGGCGGGACATCTGTTTCGCAACTTCGTTTCCAATACCGAAACGCGTTATCTGCCGATTGCGGGACAAAGCCATTCCAATCTTACAACGCTCTCGGTGGACGTACCCATTCTTACGCGTATTTACAAAGGCGGCGGCGGGGTCTACATTGCCAACGACGTAACCGCCGGCGTACGCACCACGGAGGTACTCTTTGCCCTTTCTTACGACGTGCCGTTGGGCTACAAGGTACGCTACGACCATTTGCGAGCCGGATTTCAGGCGGGCTTTGCCCAACGCGCCCTTGATGCGGGCGGTCTTTTTTTTGAAGACCAGTTCACGGGAAGGAATTTTTCCGCAACCACGACCGACCTCAATTCGCTTTCGAACCTTACCCAAATCAACGCCGACGTTTCACTGGGACTAATGTGGTATCGAACGCAAAAGGTGTTGGGCAACCCGGAGTTTTTGCCGTTCGTCGGCGGAGCGATTCAGCACGTCAATCGGCCCGAAATCGGCTTTTGGAGCAAAAAGCCGACGACCATGCGCTATACGGCCTACGCGGGCATGAAACAATTGACGCGCGGGCCCGTGGATTTCAACGCCGCCTTGCTGTTTTTCGCTCAGAATCGCAGCAGGCTGTTCGGCCTCAACGCCCAAGTACGGTACGTCTTTTACGAAAACGGCGAGCTTTTCGGCAAAGAAACGGCGGCGTTGATATTCGGTTTCAACGCCCGGGTCATGGAAACGGTTTCACCGTTTGTCGGCCTACAATACAAAAAAGCGTTTTTATTCGGCGTCAGCGCCGACGTTTACACCGGCAACGAACGTATCAATACGCCGATGGCGGGCTTTCACCTTACGGCCGGCTACAACTTCGGCGCCGACAAATACAAAGGCAACCTTTTACCCTTCGCCGCGTTTTAATTATGATGCAAGTAGCCGAACGCCGACTCGCCCGATTCAAAAGCGAAGTGCGCAACAAAAGCGGCGCCCTCTTTTTTACCCTTTTTGGTATTGTCGTACTGTTTATCGCCGAACCCGACGATTTTCTTGCCGGCGTTTTGGGGGACTTGCCAATCGCCGTTTTGCAGTCGGCCATTGGTTTGGGCGCCCTCGCCTACGGCGGTTATCTTTATTATTCGCTTTCCAAAGCGTCTTCAAAAGACGAGAACGAGGAGACGGTTAATTTCGACGTCGCACAAACGCCCGAAGAAAACAAATTCAAGGTCTTGATTGAGAACGCCCAAGACGTGATTTTCATCGTCGAGCAAGGAGGCAAGTTGCGCTTTCAAAGCCCTTCGGCGGAAAAAACATTGGGCTATTCGGGCAAGGAGCTCGTCGGTCAAAACCTGCTCGACATCGTTCACGCAGAAGACCAAAGCATTCTCAAGAACGCGCTCGAAAGACAAGGCGGCGGCGCCGTCGTTTTCACCGTCCGTTTGCAACACCACGACGGAAACTGGCTTTACTTCGAAACTTACGCCAACAACCTGACCCAAAACCCCAATATTCAAGGCGTGGTTTTGACCGCCCGAGACGTTACCCAACGCAAAAAAGAAGAGGGTGTGCTCCGCGAAAAAGAAATGACCGCCAAAAAACTCACCGCCGAAAAAGACGCCGCCGAACAGGAAAAAAAGCTCATCGAAGAAAAAAGCAAGGAACTCGAAAAAGCCTACAAAACCATTCAGGAACAAACGGCCGAAATCACCGACGGCATCAATTACGCCTTCAAAATTCAATCCGCCCTCCAACCCAAAATGGAGGTCATTCAACAATCCTTGCCCAATTCGTTCGTCATCTTGAAGCCCAAAGAGGTGGTTTCGGGCGACTTCTACTGGTACGCGTACAAAGACGGCAAAAGCCTTTTGGCCGTGGCCGACTGTACGGGTCACGGCGTGCCGGGCGCGTTCATGACCATGATTGGAAACACCCTGCTCAACCAAATCGTCAACGAAAAAAACATTCTTTCACCCGACGAAATCCTCAAACAACTCAACATCGGCGTTCGCACCCTGCTCAACCAAGACAAAGCCGATTCTCAGAGCCGCGACGGCATGGAAATTGGATTTATCACCCTCGACCATGCAAAAAAAATCATTCTTTTTTCGGGAGCCAACATCCCGCTCGTCCACATCCGCAAAGGGGAAATTACCGAACACGCTCCGGACAAAAAAGGCATCGGCGGCAAGCAAACCGAAGCCGAACGCACTTATCTTATGCACCAAATAGCTTATCAGCCCGGCGACGCGTTTTATATGTTTTCCGACGGTTTGCAAGACCAATTCGGCGGCCCGGACGGTAAAAAGTTCATGATTTCCCGCCTTAAAGAAATGCTCAAGGAAATCTCGGGCAAACCCGCCATCGAACAAAAAACGCACATCAACCAAGTCCTTTCCGATTGGATGGGAACAAAGTATCATCAGCTCGACGATATCACTATCGCCGGAGTGGTATTGTAATGTTTTCCGTTGCGATAGACTTTATAACATCGTTGCAGTCGATGCTGGCAGACTTATTCAAACGCCTTTTTTCGCGCAAGTCCGTTTTTCAACCCGCGGCCGCCATCGCCGACCTTGAACGGATCTTGGGCGAACGACTGCCGCATGAACTCCGCAACTACCTGCTCAAATATCCCAAACCCCAACTGGAATCCTACGTTTGCGAGGTGGCCGACGAAGACAAACCCGACAATCCCTACGGCGTACTCTATTCCTTCGTTATTGCGCGCTTTTTGTCTTTGGACAGAAAAGAACGCATCAACATGATTGATTTTTGGAAAAAGAACAAACATACTTTTCCCGCGAATTTTTTGCCTTTCGCCGTCGATAAGTTCAACAACCTCATGGGCGTTTCGCTTTCCGACGGCGGGGTGTATTTTATCAAATGGGGACCCGGCCGGGACGGAAAAATCTCCGCTTATCAAGCCGAGGCCGATAAGAGAATGTATAAAGTGGCCGTCGGTTTCGACGATTTCGTCTCCAAACTTTTCAAACACCGTAAATTTCAATGAGTAAATTTATCGTAATTACCGGCGTTTCCCGGGGCATCGGATTGGAAATCGCCAAACGGTTTTCCCGCGAAGATTTTCGGGTCGTGGGTTGCGCAAGTTCGGAAAAAAGCGTGGCCGCCGTTGGGGAAAAACATCCCGATTTTGACGTGGTCAAAGCCGACCTTTCCAACAAAAACGACGTTCGCGCCTTTTGCGAATACGTCAAAGGCCGTTGCGAGCGTATCGATGTTTTGGTCAACAACGCCGGCCGTTACATTCCGGGAAAAATCGAAACCGAAGCCGACGAAACGTTTGAAACGCTGATGGCAATCAACGTCGGCGGTCCGTATTACGTCACCAAAGGATTGCTGGGCAAATTGGCCTTCGGTTCGACGGTCGTCAATATTTGCAGCACCGCCTCGATTACCGCCTATCCCAACGGGGCGTCGTATTGTATCAGTAAGTTTGCGCTCTTGGGTTTTTCGAAAGTTTTGCGCGAAGAACTCAAACCCAAGGGCGTACGGGTGGTTTCGATTTTGCCCGGCGCCACATTGACCGACTCTTGGGCGGGGGTCGATTTGCCGGCCGAGCGCTTCATTGCCGCCGAAGATATCGGAGACATCGTATGGACGGCTTGTCGTCTAAAATACGGTGCGGTCGTTGAAGAGCTGGTTGTACGCCCGTTAGCCGGGGATATCGACGAATCCGAATTTGTTTGATTAGTTTTCGTCGGGAACGAAAGGATATTCGCCGTCAAAAACTTTTACGGCGGGGCCTTCGAGTTCGGTTTTGCCGTCGGCGCCGAAATGGACGGTAAGCAGGCCGCCGGGGGTACGCACGCGCATGGCGACGTTTTCGCCCAAACGGCCGTCGCGCCTGAGACGAACATAGGCGGCGGCGGTAACGCCCGTGCCGCAACTGAGCGTTTCGGCCTCGACGCCCCGCTCAAAGGTGCGCACGAACAGCGTTTCGGTATCGAGTTCGCCGACGAAATTGACGTTGGCGCCGCCGTATTTGGCCCAACGTGCATCGTGGCGAAGCATTTCTCCTTTTTCCGCGACGTTCAAGGAATCCAGAACCTCCACGTCCTCTACAAAAACGACGAAATGCGGCGAACCCGTATGGACAAAAAAGCCGTCGGCAAAGGCGTTGAAATGTTGCGGCGTGGACATCGAAATGCGTACGAGGTCGTCGGCGACGAGGGCGTGATGTTCGCCGTCGGCGGTCAGAAAGCGCGACGTTTTTTTGGCCGCGCCGATTTGCAGGGCGAACTTGGCGGCGCAACGCGCACCGTTGCCGCAAAACGTCGCCTCGTTGCCGTCGCTGTTGTAATAAACCATTTCAAAGTCGTAGCCGGGCTTGGAAACAATCATTATCAAGCCGTCGGCCCCGACGCCCGTGCGTCGGTGGCAAAGTTTGCGAAAGGCTTTGGGGGAGCGGCGGGGCAACACGCCCGTACGGTTGTCCACCATGACGAAGTCGTTGCCCGTGGCTTGATATTTTGAAAACCGCATGGGATATCCGTCGCCGAATCGGAAATTTAAAGCGAAAGGATTTCAAATTCGGTGCGGCGGTTGTTTTGCCGTCCCTCGTCGGTGTCGTTGGTATCGATGGGTTCGGTTTCGCCCATGCCTTTGTATTCGAGTCGGTCTTTGGCCACGCCTTTGGAGATGAGCCAATCGACCACGGCCCGCGCCCGGTTGTTGGAAAGCACCATGTTGTATTCGTCCGAACCTTTGGAGTCGGTGTGGCTGAGGATGCGAATGCGCATTTTGGGGTTGTCCTCCAAAATTTTGAGCAGTCTTTCAAGTTCGGCGATGGACGTGGGGCGAAGGGTGTATTTGTCGAAGTCGTAAAAAATATTTTTGAGAATAATTTTGCTTCCGACGGCAAATCCCAAGGGTTTCATCGATATTTTTTTGTTTACCTCGGCATAATCGGCGCCTTTGGGCAGGTCAAAATTTTCGGAATGGAACACGTAGCCGTCTTTTTGTACGGAAATGCCGTAGTTTTTACCCGAAGGCAGCGTAGCCAGGTATTTACCCGTGGCGGAGTTGGATTTAAGCACGGAAACGGTGTCGCCTTTTTCGTTGTCGATGATGTAAATTGTGGCCTCAACGGGTTTTTGCGTCGATTCGTCGACGATTTGTCCTTTGACGAGCGTCAGTTCGGTAAAGGACATTTCGGCAAAGGACTCTTCGACTTTTTGTTCGGGTTGGGTGGAAATTTGCGCGACGACGGTGTCGGTTTGCGCCTTGACTTTGGGTCGGGGTTGGGTGAAGGTGATGACGTAGATGTCCTTGTCGCCGTAACCGCCGTCTTTAAGCGACGAATAATAAGCGCGGCGGCCGCTGGCGGCGACGACGAAATAAAGGTCGTCGTCGGGGGAGTTGATGGGGTAACCGAGGTTTTCGGGTTTGGACCACGAGCCGTCCTCTTGACGAACGGTTTTGAAAATGTCGTATCCACCCATGGAGTTGTGGCCTTTGGAAGAAAAATAAAGGGTTTTGCCGTCGGGGTGGAGAAAGGGGCTGTCTTCGCGGTAAGGGGTGTTGACGACGGGGCCAAGGTTTTTGGGTTCGGTCCAACGGTCTTTTTTGTCTTTGGTGGAAATGAAGAGGTCAAGGTCGCCGTTGACGTTTCCCCGGGTGAAAACGACGGTTTTTCGGTCGGCGCTGATGGAGGCCGAGGGTTCGTAGTCTTTGGAGTCGATGACTTTGCCAATCGATTTGGGTTCGCCCCATTTGTCGCCTTTGAGGTCGGAAAGAAAGATGCCGCCGCCGGATTCGTCGCGGTAGACGAGCAGGGTGGCGCCGTCGGCGGAAACGGAGATGGTCGCGTCGTGGTAAATGGAATTGACGGGCGCCTTGATGTTTTTGGCGGGCGTCCACGCCGAATCGACGTAGTCCGAATACCAGACGTCCTCGTAGGGCAGGCCGTCGGAGGCGTCTTTGCCGAGGTTGCCCGGGCGGCGGCTGGTGAAAAAAATTTGCGATTCGTCGGCGGTGATGACGGGCGCGTAGTCGGGGAACTTGGTATTGACGTTGGGGCCAAGGTTTTCTATCGTGACGGAAACGGGGTTGGCGACGAGTTCTTTGCCGTTTTTACATTGCATGATGAAACGGTCGGTGAGGCGAACGATGGAATCCCGGTCTTTTCCCTTGTACTGGTTTTTGTGTTCGTTGAGCATTTTGATGGCCTCGTCGAATTCGAGGCTGAATTGGTAGGCCATGCCGAGGTAAAGGCGTAGGTCGGGCGTAAGATTGGGGTTGGATTTGTAGGCTTCGGATAGGGGTTCGACGGCTTTTTTTCGGAAGCCGCCCTCGAAATAGGCCATTCCTAGCCAGTATTGCGCGTGGGCGTTGGCCGGATTCATTTTGACGGCTTGCGTCAATTGTTGGGCGGCCAAGTTGAACTCTTTTTCCTCCAAGTGTTTCAGACCTTTTTCGTAGGCTTGTTTTTCTTCTTTGGAGTTGAACTTTTGGCCGTAAACCGACGAAAAGACGGCAACCGCCAATGCCGTCGCGCACAAGAATATTTTACAACACTTCATATTTTCTTTATTCAAAAGGTAAAAATAAACAAAAATGCAACACGGGAAAACGTCTTGAAGGTCTTCCTGCAAGCATTCCGTGCAAAAATAGCAAATTGACGCGTTTTTTCGATATTGGCCGTCATTTTTTTATCTCCCAAACTATTTGCCGTTCGTCGGCGTTTAAATCGGAAATTGATTGCCGACAATGGAAACGACGATAGTCAATCGGGTGGCGCAAAGTTCGCTTGTTACGCTCGACCCCCAAGATTTCCGCGAGGCGGGCGAAATCGTCGAAATCGACGTCAAGCAACGGTTGTTCATGGGCCTGATATTGAAAGAAAAGGATTTCAGGGCGTTTGTGGCGGAAATGGACGTCGAAAAGTACCGGGACAAGCACGTGGCGCTGCACTGTTCGGCGGACGCGATAGTACCCGTGTGGGCGTACATGCTCTTGGCCGCGACGTTGGCGCCGGTGGCACGGTCGGTGTTTTATGGAACGCCCCAAGCTTTGGAGGCCGAATTGTTTTTGCGCAAAATTCGCCAAACCGATTTTTCCGAATATCGGGACAAACGCGTGGTGCTTAAAGGTTGCGGCGGTACGCCGCACGCCGTTTACGTCGAACTCACCGCCCGTTTGCGGCCGTGGGTCAAATCCATAATGTACGGTGAACCCTGTTCCACCGTGCCGGTATTTAAAGCCAAATGAGCCGCGGCGACGAATACGTATTGATACGGGACGTTCCCGTGGCCCGCGACGTGCTGACGGCCAAATTCTGTTGCAATTTGGGGGCGTGCAAAGGCGCGTGTTGCGTCGAGGGCGAATCGGGCGCCCCGCTTACCCCCGGCGAAGCCGAATATCTTCAAGACGTTTATCCGCAAATTCGCCACAAACTCCGACCCGAAGCCGTCGCCTCCGCCGAAATTGCGGGCCCCGTACAATTTTGCGACGGATGGGAAACGACGCTCGTCGGCGAATCGGGGCCCTGTGTTTTCGCCGTCTTTGAGAACGACGGAACGGCCCGCTGCGCTCTCGAAGCCCACGGTTTCAACAAACCCATCTCCTGCAAACTTTACCCTATACGCGAGGAGCGGCGAATGGCCAAAATCTTTTTGCGCTACGAAAAATGGGGCGTATGCAAACCCGCTAGAAATTATCTCGGCGTGCCGCTCGTCGAATTTCTTCGCGACGCCCTCGTTCAACGCTTCGGACAAGATTTTTACGACGAACTCGTCGCCGTCCAAGAAGCGCTCTCCGACGACTGATTAAGCCGAGGCTCCCCGTCCTTATCCCGGTCGATAAATTAAAAATACGGCGGCACACAAAATATTTTGTTTTGCCGACGCTAGGAATTTCCAAAAAGTTGTATTTTTGCGGCCTAATCCAAGCGATTTGCGGCATACAGTGCATGATAATTATTGAAGTCAAGGAAGGAGAAACGCTCGACAGGGCTTTGCGCCGGTTTAAGAAAAAATTTGAACGTTTGGGCGTGATGAAAAAAGTTCGTTCGCGGATGTATTTCACGCCGCCGAGCGTCAAGCGTCGCGAGATTCGCAAAAAGGCCGAGCGCCGTCAAAAATATTTGAACGAATTGGAGTCCTAGGCTTTGGCCAAAAGAGGCAAAACCGTTTTCGTGTGCGTCGAATGCGGTTACAAGCACGCCAAGTGGCAAGGGCAATGTTCTTCATGCGGAAAATGGAACACCGTCGTCGGCGAAGAACCGACGACGGAAACTCATTTTAAACGTTGGGCGGGCGGCGAAGTTGGCCGGGTTCCCGTGCCGCTGGAAGAAGTGCAATTCGGCGGCGAGGCGCGACTGGTTTTACCCGATGGCGAATTGCAACGGGTCTTCGACGGCGGGCTGGTCGAAGGCTCGCTTACGCTCCTTGCGGGCGAGCCGGGCATCGGCAAATCCACCCTTCTCCTCCAACTTGCCTTGCGTTTGGGTCCCCAAACCGTTTTTTACGTTTCGGGGGAGGAATCGGAAAGACAAATCAAGATGCGGGCCGAACGTTTGCCCGTCAAAAACCCGAATTTGTTCGTTTATTGCGAAACGTGGCTTGAAAACGTGCTGGCTTACGCCCTCGAACTCAAGCCCGCGGTGCTTATTCTCGATTCCATCCAAACCGTTTATACCGACGACGTCGACGCCACGCCCGGCAGTATGGCCCAAGTGCGCGAATGCACGGCCAAAATCTTACGTTTCGCCAAAGAAAAAAAAATTTCCGTCGTTCTCGTCGGCCACATCACCAAAGAAGGCATGATAGCGGGGCCGAAGGTCTTGGAACACATGGTCGACGCCGTCTTGGAATTCGAGGGCGACAAACAATACAATTACCGCATCGTCCGTTCGGTGAAAAATCGTTTTGGACGCACGCCCGAACTCGGCGTTTACGAAATGGCGCACGACGGCCTACGCGAAGTCGCCAACCCCTCCGAACTCTTTATGACGGAAATGGAACCGGGGACGGTTGGCACGGTCGTCGGTGCGACGATGCAAGGCGCAAGGCCGATATTGTTGGAAACGCAGGCGTTGGTGTCCGATACGACGTTCAACTATCCGCAACGCAGCGCCACGGGTTTCGACCTTCGGCGCATGAATATGCTTTTGGCGGTGTTGGAAAAACGTTGCGGACTCAAAACGGGGGGAAAAGACGTGTTTATCAACGTGGCGGGCGGCCTCAAAACCGACGACCCCGCGCTGGATTTGGCCATGTCGTGCGCGATAGCGTCGTCGTATCGCGACCTTCCCGTCGACCGAAAAACGGCCTTTGCGGGCGAGGTGGGGTTGTCGGGCGAAATACGACCCGTTTCGCGGGTGGATTTGCGTTTGGCCGAGGCGCAAAAATTGGGCTTTGAACGCATGTTTTTACCCGCCGCCGCCATGAAGGGCCTCGACGTTTCCGGATTAACCCTTCGGCCCGTACCCGTCGCCAAACTTTCCGAAGCCCTCTTTGCGCTTTTTTGATTCGTCGACGGTTCTATTACAAAAAAAATTAAGAGTATCGTCGAAAAAAAATATGTATTTGAATATTTTACAAATGTCGGGACGTTCGGCGATTGTCGCCAAAAATTGATAAATTGCGGCGCGAAATCGCGAAAACAATGTCGTTGGAAACGAAGTTTAAGCAATTAACGGAACTTGAGGCGGCGGCTTTGGAGGGCGGGGGAAAGTCCCGTTTGGCCAAACAGAACGCCAAAGGTAAGCTCACCGCCCGGCAACGCATCGATTTGTTGCTTGACGAAGGCAGTTTTGAGGAAATCGGCAAGTTCGTCACCCACCGGGCGACCGACTTTGGCTTGGACAAAGAAAAATATTTGGGCGACGGCGTGGTTACGGGGGCGGGCAAAGTGAACGGACGCACGGTGTTTGTTTTCAGTCAGGATTTTACGGTTTTTGGCGGTTCGTTGTCGGAGACGTACGCCGAAAAGATTTGCAAAATCATGGACATGGCGCTGAAAGTAGGGGCGCCGGTCGTGGGATTGAACGATTCGGGCGGCGCGCGTATTCAGGAGGGGGTTGTTTCTTTGGCCGGTTACGCCGATATTTTTTACCGTAACACGCTTGCCTCGGGGGTGGTGCCGCAAATTTCGGCGATTATGGGGCCGTGTGCGGGCGGCGCGGTGTACAGCCCCGCCATCACCGATTTTATTTTCATGGTCGAGGATACGTCGTATATGTTTGTTACGGGGCCGAACGTCGTCAAGACCGTTACGCACGAGGACGTGTCGTTTGAGGATTTGGGCGGCGCGAGCGCCCATGCAACCAAAAGCGGCGTTACCCACTTTACCGCAACCAACGACGTCGAATGCATTGAAAACGTCAAACGTCTGCTTTCGTATTTGCCCCAAAATTGCGAAGAGTTGCCGCCCCGCTATCCCTCCGACCGTCCCGCAAACCAACCCGTCTTCGAACTCGACGCCATCATTCCGTCCGCCTCCCATCAGCCCTACGACATGAAGGACGTTATCGCCCTGACCCTCGACGCCGGCTCGTTCATGGAGGTGCACGCCGCCTTCGCCGAGAACATCGTCGTGGGCTTTGGGCGTTTGGACGGACGGGTGGTGGGCGTGGTGGCCAATCAACCCGCCGTTTTGGCCGGCGTTTTGGACATCAAGTCGTCAATTAAGGCCGCACGCTTCGTACGCTTTTGCGACGCTTTCAACATCCCGCTTTTGACCTTCGTGGACGTGCCCGGTTTTTTGCCCGGCACCGACCAAGAATGGAACGGGGTCATTATGCACGGCGCCAAACTCTTGTATGCCTTTGCCGAGGCGACGGTGCCGCGCGTAACGGTCATTACGCGCAAGGCCTACGGCGGCGCTTACGACGTCATGAACTCCAAACACATCGGCGCCGACTTCAATTTTGCATGGCCGACGGCCGAAATCGCCGTTATGGGCGCGGCCGGCGCCGCGGAAATCATTTTCAAAAACGAAATTGCCCAAGCCCAAGACCCTAAGGCCAAACTCGATGAAAAAATCGCCGAATACACCGAACGCTTTGCCAATCCCTATCAGGCGGCGGCACGGGGATTTGTCGACGCGGTGATTTTTCCGTCGCAAACGCGGGCAAAGCTTGCGGCGGCTTTCGAACTCTTGGAAAACAAAGCCCTTTCCCGACCCAAACGCAAACACGGCAATATTCCGCTCTGACTTTGCGCCCGTGGATAGGTACGGCGTTCGTCCTGGCCTTGGCCGCATGCGTTGCCCAACCTCCGTCCGCACCCTCCGTGGCTGAAACCGTCGTGGCCGATTCGCTCGACCAAGGATTGGTGGTCGTCGCGCTTTCGGGTGTAACGTGGCGCGGTCGCGACGACGAAACGTTCCGACGACGAGCGGCGGCTTTGGCCCGGGCCTTCGGATTTGCGGTTCGCGAAGCGTTTTGCGCCCAAGAATTTTTGGATACGCTCAAAAATATTACCGCGCGGCGCGGCGCCTTGCCCATAACTTACCTCATCGCCCACGGCGATTCCAACGGCATTTTTTTCGCGCCCCAACAAGGCCTTTACCACGAACGCATCCTCGACCCCGCATGGAACCCCGACGACCTTTACGGCGGCGGCGACCAACAAGCGTTTTACTCCGACTGGGAAACGGCCTTGCGAACGCGAGAAATACGCTTGGGCGGAGGGATGGCGCTGTTGGGATGTTACGGCGCCGAGTGGGCCGAACGCACCGCCCGCGTCGGCAACGCTTTCGTCCTCGCACCGCTCGAAAAATGCGGCCCCGTCAACGACGGCGAACAAGAAACCGGCGTTTATCTTGCCGACGGCGGCTTTGTCGTTTTTCCCTTTCCCAATCGTCCGCAAGATTATTTTATTCCGCAAAAAAATCCTTTTCCGCTTGGTCTACCGCCTCTTTTATTCCGCACGCATTCTTTTTGCACCGTGCAACCCGACTAACAATATTCGAGTTTGACGCCGTCGGTCAGGGGGTAGGATTGGCAGGTGAGAATGTAGCCGGCGTTGATTTCCTCGTCCGAAAGCCCGTCGCGCTCCATCATTTGCACTAGTCCTTCGTCCAGATGCGCCCGACACGTGGCGCAAACGCCCTCTTGACAAGCATAAGGCGGGTCGAGGCCTTTGTCGATGACGGCTTGAAGGATGTTGGTTCCCGCCTTGACGAAAACCGAATGCGTTTTGCCTTCAAGGACGACGGAAACGTTTCTGTCGACGATTTCATAGTCGATTTCTTGCGGGGCGTCGTCGGTTTGCGCGGGTAACGGAGCGGAATAGTGTTCGCGAAAGATACGGGATTCGGGAAACGCGAGTTTTTTAAGTTCCGTTTGAACGGACTGCATCATGCCTTCGGGGCCGCAAAGATAGACGAGCGCTTCTTCTTCGGGGCCTTCGAGCGCGTTGCGCAAAAGCTCCGCGGCCAACGGGCCTTCGATACGGCCCGTACGGTCGGGTTCGTCGCCGGGGTGCGGACGACTCATGACGTGTACCAATTTGAAACGTTCGACGTAATCGGCTTTCAAACGGTCGAGCTCGTCGTTGAATATGGTTTCTTCGCGGTTGCGGTTGCCGTAAAGAAGCGTAACGCGACTGCGCGTCTCAAAGTGCAATACCGATTTAAGAATCGAAAACAGCGGGGTAATGCCGCTTCCGCAACCGACCAAAACAAAGTGACGGCTCTCTTTGGGTTTGATTTCGACGGTGAAGTTTCCCAAAGGCGGGAAGACCTCGTAAGTTTGGCCCGCTTTGGCGTTTTTTTTCAAATGCCAAGACGCCCGGCCGCCTTCGATACATTTAACGGTAACCTGCAACTCCGGGTCGACGCCCGGCGCCGACGAAAGCGAAAACGCCCGGCGCAACACCTCCCCCCCTACCGGCACCTTCAACGTCAAATATTGACCCGGAAGGTAACGGAAAATCGACGGGTCGGGATTGACAAACTTCAACGATAAGGCCGTCGGCGTTTCGTGAACCACCTCTTTGACGACCAAGGGATAAAATTTTGACATGATTGCGTGTTTGGGCGACTTCACCCACCGCTAAATTAACAATAATTTATCCATTTGGTTTACTTTTTCGAAAACCCGGGCAAACGACGAATAAATGCGTTAAAATTTTTGTAGATTTGTCGTCCAAAGTCAAAAAGTTACTTTCGTGTTGCTATCCGTCGTTATTCCGGTATTGAACGAGGAGCCGAACGTCGAACCGCTTTATCAACGCTTGAGCGCGGTGGTGGAAACATTGGACGCGAACTGTGAATTTGTTTTCGTCAACGACGGCAGCACAGACCGCACGCTTGAAAAAATAAAAGCATTGCGAGCGAAGGATTCGAGGATACGGTTCGTGGACTTTTCGCGTAATTTCGGGCATCAGATTGCGGTTTCGGCGGGCATCGACCACGCCCGTGGCGACGCGATAGTCATCATCGACGCCGACCTTCAAGACCCGCCCGAGCTTATCGTTCCGATGCTCGAAAAAATGCGCGAAGGCTACGAGGTCGTTTACGCCCGGCGCGTCAAGCGCGAGGGGGAATCGTGGTTCAAAAAATGGACGGCCAAGTTTTTTTATCGCTTGTTGCGGCGTTTGGCGTCGGTGGAAATTCCCGTGGATACCGGCGATTTTCGGGTCATTTCCAAAGAGGTGGCGGACGTTTTGCGGGCCATGCCCGAAAAACAAAAATTTATTCGCGGGCAAATCAGTTGGATAGGTTTTCGGCAAACGTTCGTTGTTTACGAACGCGACGCGCGTCATGCGGGCAAAACCAAGTATCCTTTGCGAAAAATGTTGCGCTTGGCCCTCGACGGCATCACCGGTTTTTCGACCGTGCCGTTAAAGTTTGCGGCGATATTGGGTTTTTTGACGGCGGGTTTGGCCTTCGTGTTGATAATTTGGGTTTTGGTTTTGAAAGCAATAGGCGCGCCCGTGGAACCGGGGTGGGCCTCGATGATGATTGTAATCCTTTTTTTGGGCGGCGTACAACTGATTTGCATCGGTATTCTGGGCGAGTACTTGGGCCGGGTCAGCGACGCGGTCAAAAATCGGCCTTTGTACATCGTCCGGCAAACGTCGGAACCGAATTTTTCCACCGACGACAAATAATGCGTAGGGATTTCGGATATTTGCGGGGCCATGTCATTTGAAGCGGACTATATCGCGCCGGGTTTTGACGTACAGTTTCCGTGGCTTTACCGGCTGTCGGGGACGGTGTCGCATCGCGGCTTTGCCTACGCGCTGGCGGGCAAAACGGGGGAAGCCGCGGTGGTCAAACACGTGCCCGGCGACGGCCCGCCCGATTCGCCCGACGTTCTCGCCGCCGCCGCCCGCAACGACGAACTGCTCAAAAACCCGTGGGAGCCCGTCGAAATCGTGGTTCACGACCCCCGTTGGCTTATCGTCCCCGGAGAGTTCGTTCCCGCCGGTTCCGAAGAAAAATATCTCGCCGCCCTTTTCGATTCCGCGCCGCGCCACGTTTACCGCGACTACATCCGTCCGCTCAAACTTTGCGTCATTTACGCCGTCGAAGACGCTTTATTGCAAAAATGCACGTATTTTTTTCGGCAACCTAAATTTAAACATGTCTTGACGGCTTTTATCCTTTTTCACCGCCACGTCCACAAAAACGCCAAAACCCCCTACACCGCCACCGTCGCCGTTCTCAACGCCCGATTTTTATACCTCGTATTCAAGGGACAAGAGCCGGTCTTTGCCAATTTTTTCCCTATTGCCGGCCCCGAGGACGTTGTTTATTACGTCAAAAGCGTGAACCAAGCCGTGGGCGTGGAAGCTTGGAGTTATTACTTGCACGATTCCGAGCCCGCCGTGGCCCGTCTGCTCGAATCGTTTTTTCCCGGGCAGGCCAACAACGGCGCCGACTATTTCTCTTCGATGAACGACACGCGCTTGCGTACCTTCGCGCACAAGTTCGGTTATTTGTTTGCCACGCCTTAAAGCGGCGTAGAGGCCCTACGGCTTTCTACCATACCGTCCATTGACCGTTTTTGCGATAGTTGCGCAAATAATCGCCGATTGCTTCTTCGATGGAGGCGAAAGCGGCGGTGTAGCCCGCGTTTCGCAACCTCGTCATCTTCGCCTCGGTAAAGTATTGATAAGATTGGCGGATGTCTTCGGGAATGGGGATGTATTCGATGTTTTTTTCGCGTCCGAGGGCGGCGAAGGCGGCGGCGGCAAGGTCGTTGAACGTCCGCGCGCGCCCCGTACCCAAGTTATAAATGCCGTTGTTTCGAGGGTTTCGGTTTTCCAAAAAATGGATTAAAACTTGGGTTACGTCCTTGACGTAAATAAAGTCGCGGGCCTGTTCCCCGTGGCCGTATTCGGGCCTGTGGGACATGAAAAGTTTGAGGCGGCCCGTTTGTTCGATTTGTTCGGCGGCGTGGAAAACGACGCTGGCCATGCGTCCCTTGTGATACTCGTTCGGACCGTAGACGTTGAAAAATTTGAAGCCCATCCAATAATACGGTTTTTCGGATTGTTCGAGGGCCCAAAGGTCGAATTCGTGTTTGGAGCGGGCGTAGGGGTTGAGGGGGCGGAAACGGGAATGAAGTTCGGGGGCGTCGTCGAAGCCGTGTTCGCCGGCGCCGTAGGTGGCCGCGCTCGAAGCGTAAAGCAACGGAATTTGCGCCCGGGTGCAATACTTGAACAGCGCTTGGGAGTATTCCAGATTCAGGATTCGGAAGGGTTCGGGGGTTGGGTTCGCCGTGTCGGTGCGCGCGCCTAAATGCACTATCGCCTGCACCTCGTTTTCTTTGCCCGCCAAAAATTCCAAGAGCCGATCGCGGTCGACGAGTACCGAATATTTTTTGTCGGCAAAATTTCGTGCTTTTGTGGGACGGTGAAAGTCGTCGGCAAGAACCAAATCGTAGTAACGACGCTCGTTAAGGGCGGCGACCGTCGCGCTGCCGATAAATCCTGCCGCGCCCGTAACGACTATCATAATTTCAACTTTTCGTCGTCGGTTTTGGACAGGCCCAAGGCCACCGCCGCCACGAAATATATCGGTATCAAAAAGCCGCTCGAAAACGGAATAAGCAACAAATAAAGAAAACGCACCAGTCCGACGGGAATGCCGGTTTTGTCGGCGATGGTCGAACACACGCCGGCGATGATTTTCCGATTTTTGGCGGAAAGTTGGGGGAGTTGAACGTTGCGTTTGGAGAGGTCGAAAGAGATTTTTTGTCGGCCGCGTTTGACTTCGTCGTGGAGTTTTTGGAGCGGGGCGGCGCCGAAGGCGGAAAGCGCCGTCAAACCGCCCACCACCATGCCAATCACCCCCAAAGGCGCTCCCAAAACCGCCAGTTCGGGAACAATCGTGGAAAGCATGGTCAGTACGCCCGCGGCGGCCATGATTATGCCCGTCGCCGCAAACGTGTTGTTTTGTTTGCGTTTGGACTTTTTGTCGGCGGCTTTGAGCTCGTCGCTGTACTGAATAAGTTGTTGGAGTTGGCGCTCGTGCTGTTGTTTGTTGTTTGTAGCGGTGGCGGGCCGAAAGTCGAAAACTTCTTTTATCACCTCGCCGGCCACTTCTCCCGCGACCTCCGCGGCGAATTGCGTTTTGTCAATCATAGTCCGTAAATATTCGACAAAAAGAAATACAAATACAGCCAAAGTAGGGCGAGGGCGTGCCAAAATACGGCGCTGACTTTAAGTCCCGTCATTTTTTCCGACGTGATTTTGTAACCTATGGCCCGAATCATCATGACAAAGACCGCTATGAGGGCGCCGACCACGTGTAAGGCGTGCAGTCCCGTAATGAGAAACAAAAACGACCCCGAAACGTTGTTCACTTGAAAGCGTGTACCCAAAAGTTCGGCGTTGTCGATAAAATATACTCCCGAGGCGTAGAGTTGTTTGAATCCCAGCCATTGACCAATGAGAAACGCAAATCCCAACGCCGTGGTTATCCACAAAAACAGGCGCAAGGCCGGGAAAATATTACGCCGAGCGGCCCGTTGCGCCCCGTACATCGTCGCACTGCTCAACAGTACGACGACGGTCGTGAAATGAAAAGCCGAGGGAAGGTCGAAGTTTCGCCACGACTCGTTGTCGAGGTGGTCGGCCCGCCCGACGATGAGCGCGCTCGTCAAGCCCGCGAACATCATCGTCATCGATACCAAATATATCCACATCATCAACAGATGCGGATGCACGCCGCGTTGCGTGGAAACCGTATTCATGTTTTAAAACCAATAAATGAATGCCAGCGCCAAAGGTAAATAAAAAAACGAGGCGAACATCAGAGCCAAAGCCGTTTTTCTATTGCTTTGCCGCCAAAAACGTAAGGCAAAAAACGTATAAATAATTCCCAAAATCGTCAAAGGGACGGCGGTTTCGGTCAATCCGACGTATCGGGCCAAAAATCCCGCACCGACCAACGGCAAACAAGAAATCAGCGCGTGCAAGGCCGCGCCCCCCATGGGTCGCAATCGAAATCCCGCTTTTTGATAATCCTCTTCGCCGAGTTTGGCAATGGCCCAAAAATGGGGCAGTTGCCAAAAAAATTGTATCGAAAACAAAGTCCAAGCGGCGGAATCGAGTTCTCCGACGGCGACCCGACCAATCAACGGCGGCAAAGCCCCCGGTATCGCCCCCACCCCTACCGCTATCGGCGATATGCGTTTGAGCGGCGTGTACGCCCCAACGTACACCATAAACGAGAGCATGGAAAAAAATGCGGCCGCGGGCTTGGCGTACCACAACATGAGCGTCAATCCCGTCAAGCCCGTCGCGATTGCAAAGCCTAAGGCCTCTTCGTCGCTCAAGCGTCCGCCGGGCAACGGACGCGACAAGGTGCGCTTCATCAGCGCGTCGTACGGGCTTTCAAGCAGTTGATTGACGGCGTTGGCCGAAAAGGTAACGAGCAGGCCGCCGACCACCACCGCCCAAAACGCCCCCGTTTCATATTCCGAAACCGTCGCCGCCCCCATTGCCGCCGAAAACGCCACCAACAGCGAAAGCCGCGGTTTGCCCAACGCCCAATAGTCGCGTAACGTCGTGGCCATTGTTTTACCGAGCGTCGTTGTCGCCATGCGTCGTTTGCAATAAAAAGTAAAAAATCGAGGCGGCCAAAGCCGTCGCGCTCACCAAATGCAAGGGCTGGGCCCATGCGGGAAAATCGGCGTAATACATCACCGCGCCCAACACCGAAGCGAAAAGCGTGGCCGCGGTCATGACCGCCACCGTCGTGGGAATTTTTCCTTCGCGTCGAAAGCGCCACGCCAAAAACAACACATAGCCCGCCATCAAAACCGAAAACGACCGGTGAACATAAAACAACGCGCCGACGCCCTTTATCCATGCGGCGCGTTCCGCGCCCGCGAACGTTTGTACGTCCACCGCCTCGCGCACCCGCGTACCCAAAACCGTTTGTACGAATATCATCGCCGTGAGCGCCAACGCGTGCCGAAAATAACGCCGTTCAATTGCGGGAAAAGCACGCGCCCAATGCACGGCCGTCATCAAGGTCAATATTATAGTTAGCGCGACGACCATGTGGACGGTAACCATGACGGGCGCAAGGTTGGAATCCACGACTTTGGAGCCCAGCCAACCTTGAAACGCCATCAAGACCAAAGAAACGACGGCCGCGCGCTTGGCCCGTGACGCCACGCCCGAAAACAATCCCGTTCCCGCAAAACCCAATACCACCAGTCCCGACGCCGCCCCTAAAAGGCGGTTGATGTATTCGGTCCAAGTTTTGTAGACGTTGAACGGTTCGACGCCGTGGCCGTGAACGTTGTAACGGGTTTGGTAGTCGGGGGGGAGCGAAGAAACGTCGGTGGGAGGAATCCACAAACCGAAGCATTTGGGCCAATCGGGACAGCCCATGCCGGCGCCCGTTGCGCGGACAACCCCGCCCGCCAACACCACCAAGCCCACCATCACCCAGCAGGCCACGCCCCAACGCACAAATCTTTGCATCGTTACGCAAATTTACGAAGATTTTTTCCGCATCCTTTCCACCTTGGGCAAACTTTTTCGGTTGGCGCCGTGCCGTCGGCCAACGGCGTCAAATAAATTGAAAGTTAAAACTTTACCACCACGCGTCCGTTGACCAAGCGTTGGGAAAGGTAGTTGGGAACGGCCCAACGTATCCGAAACAAATCTTCAATCCATTGATAAGAGACAACGTTTTGGCGCCCCAAAAGATTGAAAACGTCCAAGCCTATCCAAACCGATTCCACGCCGTAGCGTTTTTTGCGGTCGTAACGCGACTTGAAAAAAACCATGTAACTCAACCCCAAATCCACCCGAAAATAGGACGGCGTTTGAAAAGGCGTGCGGTTGGCATAGACCCGGGGCGGGCCGAAAGGCAAGCCGCTGTTGTAGGTCAGGTTTATGTGTGCCTTCAACGACGGCAGACGCGGCACCTCGTCTTGGAAGAAAAAGCTGATGATGACGTTGTTGTCGGTGGGCCGGCGGACAAAGCCGCGGCCGTCGCCGTCGGCGTCCTCCATTGTCCGCAACAAACTCAGACTGAACCACGAATCGATGCCGGGGATAAATTGGCCGTTGATTTTTGCGTCCATGCCGTAGGCGTAACCTATGGCCGTTCGGTCGGGGTAATAGCGAATGCGAACGTTCTCGAATTCAAAAGGGATGAGGTGAAAATACGGTTTGTAGAACACTTCGGCAAAAAGTTTGAAAGGGCGCCGGCGAATTTCAAACCGGTAGTCGGCGCCGAGAATAACGTGCATCGAACGTTGGGATTTAACGTCTCGAAAAACGACGCCGTCGAAGTCGCGGAGTTCGCGGTAAAACGGGGGTTGTCCGTAAAGCCCGACGGCGAAACGAAATTGCGCGGGCCACGCGACGATGAGGCCGTCGGGCGTTTTGACGTGGGGGTGAAAAACGAACTGTACCCGGGGCGAAACCAAGGCCTCGCCGTTGAGCGTCCAATAATTGGCCCGGATGCCGCCGACCAGGGTTATTCCTTCGCTTACGCGCCACGTTTCCGATAGATAAGCCGATATGCGCGACGATTCCAATTTGTTTTTTGCCGAAACGTATTCATTGTAACGGACGTATTCGGCCGAGTCGGTCGCCGTCCATTCTTTAAGCCAATCGTCGATAAATTCGGATTGAAAACGCGCGCCCCAACGAAGCGTATGACGCACGCGGCTTTCACCCCGATTGAGCCGTGAATAAAAGTCGCGGTCGAGGGCGCATTCGCCCCGGTGCTCGAGGCTCAGGCTTGTAACGTCCAAATAGTTTCGCGCCCGTCGAAGTTCGGTGCCGATGCCGCGTACAAAAAGTTCTTCGCCCGCGTTGTCGGGGTTGGTGCTTACGTCCGCCAAGCGGTAACCGCCTTCGACGTCCACCAGTTCGCTTTCTTCGCTTTTGAACATCGAAACGATGTTTTTGAGCGTCAGTCTGAGGTTGGGGCGGTATTGTATCGTCAAGGCGCCCTGACCCGTCAGATAGTTCGACTGTTCCGCGCCGATAAACGCCACCGACAATTTGAAGGCGTTGCTAAAACCGCCGAAGGTTGTCTCCCTTCCCGACGGCTCGAAGTAAAATTGGTTGTATTGAACGATGCTCAGCAGGCTGAAGGTCAGCCGGTCTGCGGCGCGGTAGACGGTGTCCACGCCGCCGTTTTTGCGGGTTTTGTAAACGACGGTTTCGGGGTTTTTGAGTTTGGGTGAAAAGGTCAGTTGCATTTGGCCGTCCCAGAATTGGGGCCGGTAGTCGCCGGCCACGTCCAACGAACGCAAAAGGTAGGCGGCGGAAAAACGCCTAACCCCGACGAGGTAGGTCAAGCGTCCCGATTGCAGGCTGTCGCTTTTGTTTTTGGCGCTTCCCTCGACGTGGGCGTTGAGCGTGAGCAGGCCTACCTCCGCCGACGCACGGAAACGTTTGGGTGTTTTGTAGTTTAGGTTGAGAACGCTGGAAAGTTTATCGCCGTAATGCGCCCCGAAACCGCCCGTGCTGAAGGTAACGTCTTGCGTGAGCGCGGCGTTGGTTACGCCCAAACCCTCTTGTTGCCCCGTCCGTACCAACTGCGGACGATAGATTTCCACGTCGTTGATGTAAATGAGGTTTTCGTCGTAGTTGCCGCCGCGCACCCGGTATTGCGAAGAAAATTCACTGCTTCCCGCTACGCCGGGCATGCGTTGTATCAAACTTTCGACGTCGAGTTTAGGCGTCGGGGACTTGTAGGCCTCTTCGAGGTCGATGGGCAGTACTTCTTCAAAGGGTTTGTGTTGGAGGTCGGTGCGTTCGCGTTGGCCCGAGATGCTGACGGTGTCGGTAACGAGGTCGAGCGAACGCAGTCGGGCGACGAGCGTCAGGTTGCGTGAAACGACGAGCGTCGAATCCCACGCGCGATAGCCGATGTGCCGAACGCGAACTTTATACGTTCCCGCGGCGATTTCAACCTCCGCTTTTCCCCCCGGCCCCGTTCGTATTCGACGGCTTTTTTGCCCCGGCGCCGTCGGATCGAAATAGACGTATGCGTCGGCAACGGCGGACGAAGAATCTTCGACTACCGTGATTCCCACTTTGAAATTTTGCGCCCATGCGCCCGTTGCATACCCGAGTATGCAGAAAATCAGCCCGTATTTCAATGGATGACGTGGGAAAAAACGCGTCCTTGACGCATTGTAAATTCAATTGCCTTGTCCAAGTCGTGCGAGCGCCGCTTTTCGGATTCTTTGACGATGGACGGGAACGTTTTCCCAAAGGCCAAGGGGCGGATTTTTCCCTAAATTGAATTTCGATTGCGAAATTAGCCATTTATCCGCAAAACCAAAGCAAGTGAAGACGGATTGCGAACGTTTTGCTTGGGTTGTTGTCGTGCACGGGGTTGAAAGTAAGGATAAAATTAGGCTTTGGACGATTGCAAGCTTATGGAACGCTCGGGTTGGCCAAAGTGCCGCGAATTCACTGCGTTATTCCGGGATTTGCTCTTTGGGGATGCCGGTCAGGGCGGATATTTCGGCGGGGTCGTAGCCTTTTTCCCTCATTTTTTGGGCGAGTTCGCTACGTTCCTTTTGTCGTCCGATATCTTCGCCTTTTTCGATACCTTTTTTGATACCTTTTTTGATACCTTTTTTGACGCCGTCTTTGATGCCCATGTCATAGCCTTCTTCGATAAAGGCGCCATAGATGAAGCGAAGCTCGGCTTGACGTTGGTCGTCGGGCGTTGTGCGTTTGATTTCTTGCAACAGTTCCATGGTAAAAATTCGATAATCCTTTCTCAATTTGGCAAAGGCGAAAACTTTTTCCGTCCATGCCGACCACGCTTGCAACGTTGGCAGCGCCGTCAGGATTTCTACGATGCCGGCTATCAAAAGGTTGCGTGGCACGACGGCGCTCAACGTCGCCAATACCGCCGCCTCGGGTATCCCTTCCTTCAACAACTCCAAACCGTCCACCTTCGTTAGGTCGATGACGAAGAGTTGAAAAACGTTGGGAAAACCGTGAATGCGGGTGCGAAAACGTTCCGGTGTTTCGGTAAGCAAAAAAAGCAGTTGGACGAAAAATTCCACCCGCCAAAAACGTTCGTTTTCCAATATGCGTCCCGCGTAACCGGCGTTGCGATGGATTTCGTCGCCGCGCGCGCGGGCCTGAATGTCATAGAGGGCGACGGCTTCCACGGCTTGGCCGTTCAATTTCACGCCCGTGAGCTCCAAAAGCAGGTCGCACAAACGACGGTGTTTGCCGAAAATATGGATGAGTTCCTGACTCAACTCGCGTCCGACAACGGCGGCAACGCCCGTTGGAACCCGGTCGTAGAACCATTGGGCGAGTACGGCCACGCACACTTTGGCCGTCGAATCGTATATCTGAGACTCCAACGCGCTCATGCACAAAAATAAACATTTATTGCTTGCCCCAACGTCTTTTAGCGCCTTGACGGGCGGAATTGAGGGTGTAAATGCCGCCGACGGTCAGCAATCCGCCGATAACCAAAGACGCTCGAGGTTCGTCGTAACCCATCACGACGCTGAACAGACCCGCAATAATCGGCGGGGCGTTCATGTATATCGCCGCCTGCGACGCCTTCAAACTTTTTAGGGCGAAAGCCATCAAAAAAAACGACAACGCCGAATTGTATAAAGACACGTACCCCAAACCGAACCAACCCATCGGCGTAACGCCGGAAAAGTCGGCTTCCAGAAATTTGGGGATGCCCAAAGGCAAAAATATCGCCGCCGCAATAAAGACGGGTATGGCGGTGGCCGTCACGGCGCCGACGCGCGCCACCACCGACGGACTTTTTAGCACGTAATACGTCCATGCCAAAAGGGCGACGACGGTCATGGCGTTGCCGAGGGGGATGTTGGGCGCGTCGCGACCCGTCGTCGGCGCGGTCAATATCACGACCAAAACGCCCGCCAACGCCAAACCCACCCCCAAACCTTTGCGAAAACTTCCGCGTTCGGTTTTCAACCAAAATATCGACGCGGCAAAAACCAACATCGGCGTAAGCGCGTAAATCAGTGCGCTGTTGGCGGGGGTCGTTAATTTCAAACCCGCCAAATACAATATCTGGTTGACGACCATGCCCGAAAGCGACATTCCCAAAAGTCCAAACCAATCCCGGCGTTCGAGTTTTTTACCCTTCAAACCGCCGCGTGCAAAAAAAACAACGGCCAACACCGCGCCCGCTATCGTCGAACGAAAGGTTTGTAAAAGTACGGGGTCGAACTCGGCCGTCGTTTGTTTGACGATGACGTAGGCCGGACCGATAAGCAAAATTTGTAGAATCATGGCCGCATGGCCGATGTAACGACGACGAAAAACACGCATTCTCGCCGCCGCCCGAAAACGGCGCTTGACTAACGCCGGGGCCGGAACGTGGGGCGTCGGCGGAGCGACCGCTTCCCACTCCGATAACGAACCGTTCAAGGGTTTAGGTCAAAATTCTTTGCAAATATCGCAAGCCGCCACCAATGTTTTTCATTCGTTGCGTAAAATTTCTATGGTCTCAAGTGAAAAAGAAGTATTTGTTTTGTTCGTTTGATTGGTAGGGTTTTCTTCGTCGATGGGTTTGCGGATGCGCAAGCCGGGGGGAAGGGACGAGTTCCAGCGGTCGGGACCGGCGGCTTTGGCCCATCCCAAACCCAAACCTTGGTACGTCAAACGCAAAAGTTGTTGGGGATGTTCGGGCTTCGGTAAGGGAACCTCGCCTTTAAGGTAGCGAAGAGCCGAAAGGCGGTCGAGTTCGAAGCCGTCGCCGGGAAGGTAGGCCGCTTCATGGACGGGAACGAAACCCTTGCGTGCGTCTTTGCCGGCGGCGATGCCCACGGCCTTGACCCCGGGCATAAGGCTTGCCGTTCGCGCGGCCTCTTCGCTCGCTACGCGCCAAACGCCCCCGTAATCGTACCAACGCCCCGGCGTTGCAAATCGCGGGCGGCCCTCGCGAGGCAAACGCGACGAAAAACGCGACTCCGGACCGTCGTCCTTGTCCCAAACGGCCATGAAAAACCCTTCGCCCGCGCACCGGTGCGGCAAAAGCGCATAACCCATGCCTACCGTTTCCACCCCCCAACTTTTCGGAAAATCAAAAGCGACGGGCGACATGTCGGGGAAACGACGACAAAACGCCTCGACGTTCATTTCGTTTTCCTCGGGCGCAAAGGTGCAGGTGGAATAGACCAGCCTGCCGCCGGGCTTCAACGCGCGATACGCGGCGTTGAGAATCCGCGCCTGCCGCCCCGCACACAAGGCTACCGCTTTTTGCGACCATTGCGCCTGCGCCTCGGGCGTTTTTCGCCACAAACCCTCCCCCGAACACGGCGCGTCCACCAACACAAAATCAAAATACGCCCGGTCGAAGGCCTCGGGGTCGGCGCGGGTAACAACCGAATTGATTCCGCCGAATTTGGCCATGTTTTCCGTTAAAACCCCTACGCGCGCGGCAATCGCCTCGTTGGCCACGACGACGGCCGGATTCAGCGCCAGCAATAAAGTACTTTTTCCGCCCGGCGACGCACACATATCCAACACCCGCGAATCGGAACGTATCACGCTTTCCGCCGCTTGATAGATTATCATCGAAGACGGTTCTTGGACGTAATAACCGCCGGCGTGAAAGAGCGGGTCGAGGGTAAAGTCGGGACGGCGTTGCAGCGCCCGACCGTCGGGATGCCACGGTACGGGATGCGGCCGGCAGTCGTCGAACCAATTCTTAGGCGTTCGACGCAAGCGCACGCCCGTTACGGGGGGGGATTGCATCGCTCGACAAAACGCCGGATATTCGTCGCCCAAGCGCGAGGCCATCCTGTCCCAAAAAGCGTTCACGAGCGCAAGACCTTCATTTTGATTCGCGTAACGGCGGTGGGAGTAATCGTTTCGACCGTGAAAACGAAACCGTCCATCGTCAAGGTTTGGCCCTTGCGAGGAAATCCGCCGTTCAATTCCAAAATCAATCCCGCCAAGGTTTCGCTGTCGCCCTTGACGTCGTCGAAAACGTCGTCGGGCAAATCGGCAAACCGACAAACGTCCATCAACGACGTACGCCCCGGAAAAACAAATTCGTCTTTGGACAGCTTGGAATAGCCGCCGACGGACTTGTCGTATTCGTCGTTGATTTCGCCGAAAATCTCTTCCAATACGTCTTCGAGGGTGACAATGCCTGCGGTGCCTCCGAATTCGTCCACGACGATGGCGAAATGTAGTTTGCGGGCGCGAAATTCTTGAAGCAGTTTGTTGAGTTTGACGTATTCGGGGACGAAGAACGGGGGGCGAATCAGGGATTTCCAATCGTAGGCGTTGGGATTTTCGAGCATGGGGATGCAGTCTTTGGCATAGGCGACGCCTTTGACGTCGTCGAGGGTTTTGTCGTAAACGACAAGCCGGGAATTGCCCGTTCGGTCGAAAGCGGAAATCAATTCTTCGGCGCTTGCGTCGAAAGCGATGGCGTTGATTTCGACGCGGGAACGCATGACGGCCTTGACGGGAATTTCTTCGAGGCCGATGAGGGCCTTGAGCATTTTTTCTTGGGGGTTGGCGGCGGAACGGGGTTTGTCTTCGAGTACGAAGGGTAAATATAAACGTTTCAACCACGGACGCATCCAACGCGCGGGAACGAAAAGCGCGCCGTAAGCGACGAAGGTCAGCGGTGCGAAGATATTCAGGGTTTGTAAAGGGAAATAGCCTCCCAAAAGCCGGGGTAAGGCGACGGCGCCGACCAACGAAGTGGTCAATGTCGCTACGGCGCCGACCAAGGCGTTCCACGGCGACGGAACCAACAACATCCCCAACTCGAATGCCGCATACGCCGCCATGCCCAAGCCCGCCAATCCCCCCGCATGTAAGACGGCAATCAACGTTTCGTGGTCTTGCAAGAGTCCGAAAATCCAACGCAAACGCAATTGGGAACGCGGCTTAAGCCGGCGTTCGCCGTCGTTGAGCGAAAAACAAGCGGTGGCCGAAGAGAGCAGGCCCGTCGTTAAGCTTATTCCCAAAATCCAAACCGTCAGCCACCTCGGTACATCGTCGCTCATAACGAACGCAAAATTAACGAAAAAGCAAAACCACGGTTCACGGCGTAATAATCAGGGTGCGTTCCGAAAGCATGAACGTACCAAAATAGCCGAACGCGCCGCCTTCGATATTGGATTTGAGGTTGTCGCCGGGGGGGGCGAACGGACTGCCGTTAATCAACTGCCGGAAAAGCGTGATATAATATTCGTATTGCGGCTGGCTGATGGAAGCCAAAGCGATGGTTACGGTGTCTCCGATTTCAAAGCGATAATTGAGTTCGAGGAAAAAGGGACGTCCGTTGAAATAGACGTCGTCGGCGAATTGGAGGTCGGTAACGCCCGTATAGAGCGAGTCGTTTTTGCGGACGAAAAGGCGGTAACAGTTGCCGGCGGTGTCGGGGTCTTTGCCGTAAATCGTTACGTAATGTCCGGGTTGAATCAGGGCCGAGGCGTCGTTTCGATAGCGGGCTGTAAGGGCGGAAAGTTCGACGACTTCGGCCGACCACGTCGTGGCGCGGTATTGTTTGCCTTCGATTTCAGCCCAAAGGCGATAGGTTTTTTGGGGCAGGCGCGGAAATTCGGGAGAAAAGACGTATTTGCCGGGGGCGACTTCGCGGAGCGTGTCGGTCTTTTCGTCGACGGCAACGACGATTTTCGCCCCCGGTACGGGGTCGAAAACGTTGGGGGCAAAGTATTCCGCGGTGCGGGTGACGGTAACGGTGTCGGGTTGGGGACGGTTGGTAACAAAGCCTTCGATGACGATGTTTTTGGGGGCGTTGTTCAATTTGAGGGCGATGGGTTCTTCGCAAGCGACGAGGCAAAGCCCGACGACGGCATAAAATACCAAGCGAAGGGGGGGCGTTGGGTTGTCAAACGTCCCCCATGCCTTCAAAAAAACTTGTCCTTTCATCATTTGGCGTAGGAAATCGAGCGGCGTTCGCGAATGACGGTAACCTTGATTTGCCCGGGATACTGCATTTCGGACTGGATTTGGGAAGCGATGTCGAAGGCGAGTTTGTCGGCTTTTTCGTCGGAAACTTTTTCGCTTTCGACGATGACGCGCAGTTCGCGTCCGGCTTGGATGGCGAAGGTTTTGGTAACGCCGTGGTGTTTGAGGGCGAGGGCTTCGAGGTCTTTGAGGCGCTTGATGTAAGATTCGACGATTTCGCGTCGGGCGCCGGGGCGTGCGCCGCTCATCGCGTCGCAGGCTTGAACGATGGGTGAAATCAGGGCCGTCATTTCGATTTCGTCGTGGTGGGCGCCGATGGCGTTGCAAACGTCGGGATGTTCTTTGCACCGTTGGGCGATTTCCATGCCGAGCAGGGCGTGGGGCAGTTCGGGATTTTCTTCGCTGGCGACCTTGCCGATGTCGTGCAAGAGTCCGGCGCGACGGGCGAGTTTGGCGTTGAGACCGAGTTCGGCGGCCATGATGGAACAGAGGTTGGCCACCTCGCGCGAGTGTTGAAGGAGGTTTTGTCCGTAGGACGAACGGTATTTCATGCGTCCGATGAGGCGGATAAGGTCGGGATGCAGACCGTGAATGTTGAGGTCGATGGCGGTGCGTTCGCCGATTTCGACGAGTTCGTCGTTGAGAGCCTTTTCGGTTTTTTGAACGACCTCTTCGATTCTGGCGGGGTGGATGCGTCCGTCGGCGACGAGCCGGTGCAAGGCCAAGCGGGCGATTTCGCGGCGTATGGGGTCGAATCCCGAGATGATGATGGCCTCGGGGGTGTCGTCGACGACGATTTCCACGCCCGTGGCCGCTTCGAGGGCGCGGATGTTGCGTCCTTCGCGTCCGATGATTCGGCCTTTGACCTCGTCGTTTTCGAGGTTGAAGACGGTTACGGAGTTTTCGATGGCGTGTTCGGCGGCGGTGCGTTGAATCGTTTGAATAACGATGCGTTTGGCCTCTTTGTTGGCCGAAAGCTTGGCCTGTTCGACGACCTCTTTAATTTGGGCCGATGCGCGGGTTTTGGCCTCGTTAATCAATTGTTCGGTCAAACGGTTGCGGGCCTCTTCGGAGGTGAGGCCGGCGATTTTTTCGAGTTGGGCGACTTGCGCGGCCCGCATTTTTTCGACGTCCTCCGATTTGCGTTGCAAGGCCTCGGTTTGGGCCATAAGGCTTTGGCGTACCGATTCGAGCTGTTGCTGTTCTTTTTTGAGCTGTTCGGTTTTTTTCTGGAACTCGGTTTCCTTTTGTTTGACGCGGTTTTCGGCGGCGGCGAGTTTGTGGTTGCGTTCGTGGGTTTCTTTGTCGAAGGCGGCTTTGAGTTCTTGACTTTTGGCCTGAATTTCCAGCATCTTTTCTTTGTGGATGTTTTCGGCCTTAAGTTGGGCCTCTTTCAAAAGGGCCTCGGCTTTTAAGCGGGCGTTTTCCTCGCTTTTTTTGTTTTGTTGGTTGAGCAGGTACTTGTTAAAAATAAATCCCAACGCGAATCCGGCAATTAAAAACACCGGATAGAGAATTAAATCCATAAATTTTGTGAATAAAACGCAGGGACGAACGCGGGCCTAAGCGATTTGTTGCAGTTTGGCGTTGATGTCGTTTAGCCGGGCGAGAGCGTCGGCTTTGGCCGCTTTAAGTCCGTCTTGGACGGTCAGCAGGTCGGCGGCCAAATCCAAGCAGCACATCATGGCGGCGTCGACGTCGTCGAGCGTCTTGAACTTGCCTTTGAATTCGGCAAGTTTGCTCTCTATCGCTTCGACGGCGGCGTCGACCAACGGCTCCTCGGCGGACGTAACGTTGACGACGTAGCTTCGGTTGAGCAGACGAATGGTTTTCTGTTTTTTTTCCATAGTCTTTACTCGTCGAGTCGTTTGAGGCTTTCGTCAATGCTTTTCAACAGCCGTCGCACCTTCTTCTTGAGGCGTAAGCGTTCCTCCTCTTCGGTTATGGGTACAAAATTAACAAGATTTAGTTGTTTTTTGAGCGCGGTATTGATTTTTTCGGTTTCGTCGAGCTTTTTTCGGGTTTGTTCGAGTTGGTAAAGGGCGTGGCGGAGGCGTTCTTCGGTTTCTTGGCGCGCGATTTCGGCACGCGCGAGTTCTTCGCGCATGCGTTCGCGAAAATCGCTTTCGGCACGGCGCAGGGCGGCCAACGCCTCGATTCGGCGCATGATTTCGTCGAAAATCTCTTTTTCGCCCGTCATTATCGCAATTACGCCCGTGATAATCGACGTTCAAAATAATGATTTCCACCTTAAAAATTTTATCCACGGCGTTCGGTCAAAGGCATTGGTAAAGGCAAGGGGAACTGTAAATAATTACTTTTTTACCCAAAAGTCGGTTATAAATTCGGTTAAAATGTTTATTTTTGCGCCGCACGGGCTTGGCCCTCAAAAAACATGGAAATTCAATTATTTGCCAATACAATGAAGCATTGTTTACTCAAAGTTGTGGCGGGCGCGGCGTTGGTCGCGGCAACGGCCGGTGCGACGGCCGCCCAAATTGCGGGTGTGCGTCCGTCCAAAGGCGAACCCAAAAACGAGGCGCCGCAAACGCCGCAAACTTCCCAATCCCCCGCCTCCGACGCCCATAGAAAAGTATACGAATTGGCCGTCAAGTACAACGACATGGCGGCGGCGGTGAACGCCGTTTACTACATTTTGGCGCAAAACCCCGACGACTTGGCATGGAAGGATACGTTGGCGGGCCTTTATTTTTCGATGCAGGCTTTTGCGCCGGCGTTGCAGCTTTCGTCGGAGGTGCTGGCCAAACAACCCGAAAACCGGCGCATGCTCGAACTCCAAGCCATCGCCTTCCAAGCCGTCGGCGACGCCAAAAGCTCGTTGGAAATGTACGAAAAGCTCCACAAACTTACTCGTTCGCTTTACCATCTTTACCAAATCGCGGTCTTGCAATACGGCCTCAAGCGCGTGGGCGAATGCGAGGCGACGCTCGAACAAATCATTTCCGCACCCGAAGCCCAAACCGAAACCGTCAGCATCACCGCCGGCACCAACGCCCGACCCATCCGTCAGGAGGTCAAGCTCAAAGCCGCCGCCCTCAACGTTAAAGGCGTTCTGTTCAAGGACAAAGGCGATAAAGCCGGCGCCAAAAAACTTTTCGAAGAAGCCTTGAAAGTCGAACCCGAATTTGAATTGGCCAAAAACAACATTGACGACTTGGCCAAGGACGACAAAAAATAAACCGTTTTTTCCGGCCTCTGAAATACGGGGCCGGAAAACCCCCGCCGACCATGGAAATACATTCGCCTTACGATTTGGTCATAAAAACAACTTTGCCGCATTGGGCGCCGAGGCTTATCGCTTATGTTCTGAATGTGCGCGTTTCGTCGGTACAACTCGAGAACACCGAACTGACGATGGTCGTTGCACGAAGATACTGCGACTTTGTTTTTCTCGTTACGCTGACCGATGGGCGAACGGTGGTGGTACACATTGAGGTATGGTTGGCGGACAGGCCCGAAATTTCGCGCCGAATGCTTGAATACCAAGCGGCATTGTACCAAAAGTACGGCTCGTTTCCCGTGCAAATCGTACTGTTTATCGACGGCGGGGCCGAGAAGTATGCTTCGGGGGGGGAGCTGACCAACGGATTGGGGGTGGTGTGCGCCGTGGTGTATTTTTCGGCGTTCAACTTGGCGCAGATACCCGCGTTGGAGCTGTCGGACTTGAGCGAACCCCATGATTTGATTTTGAGCTTGTTTTTCGGAAGGCAGGGAATATCGGACGAAGATTTGCAACAAAAGTTCACGGAAAACGTACATAAGTTTGCCGACGCCGACCTAGTCTTGCTATTGACCGCGACCGATCGCGCACGCGAGCGTCGTTTTATTCAACCGGAATTTGCTTTTTGGCTCATACAAAAAATTATGGATACGATATCGAACGTAAATTTATTGGACCATTGGCTCCAAATTCCCATAGTTCAGGACGTCATTGCCGCCAATCTTGAACAGAAGCTACTCACGCGCGAGTGGGAGGGAGTGAGAAAAGGCAGGGAGGAGGGCATCGAAAAAGGCATCGAAAAAGGCATCGAAAAAGGCATCGAAAAAGGTCGGCAAGAAGAGCGTCGCATGGCTATTTTGCGCATGAAAAATGAAGGCTTGTCGGACGAATTCATCGCCAAAATATACGGCATAACGCCGGAAGAAGTTGCCCGTTATTTGACGGTCGATTCCATATGCGAACGATAATTAAAAATTTGACATACCTTTATTGTCAAGAAAGACTCGGACTTTTCCATCGCGGTCCAAGTGTTTCAAAATAAAGATATTGCTATATTGAATTATATTGAAAAAACACACGACGTTTAGTCAATTACTGCAGTGAATTTGAGCACATTTAGACCGCCGCTTCCCGCTAGAAGCGACACGTCCCATCCGCCGGGATTGTATTTATTGTTTTTCGTCGAGCTGTGGGAGCGTTTCAGCTACTACGGCATGCGGGCGATATTGACGCTTTATATGGTGGCGGCTTTGGTTATGCCCGCCGGGCAAGAGGGCATCGCGGGTCTGGGTTTCAGCAAGGCCGAAGCCGGACAAATTATGGGCTGGTTTCAAGGTTTTGTGTACCTCATGCCCATCTTGGGCGGCTACGTTGCCGACAACTATATCGGGCGGCGGCTGTCCATTACCCTCGGGGGATTGATGATGATGACCGGACATCTGTGTTTGGCGTCGCAAGCGGGCTTGCCGATGTTTTTTCTTGGTTTGGCGCTGCTTTGTCTCGGGAACGGCTTCTTTAAACCGAATATTTCCACCATCGTCGGCGAACTTTACAAAGACGGCGACTCGCGCCGTGACGCCGCCTTCACCATTTTTTACATGGGCATCAACATCGGCGCATTGGCCGCCCCTATTGTTTGCGGCTGGTTTCGTTCCGAATCCAGCGGGTTCATGGGGTATCGTTACGGGTTTTTGACCGCCGCCGCAGGTATGCTTTTGGGATTGATTATTTATTGGATGTTGGGCGACAAATACCTCGGCGACCTAAGCAAAAAACCCGCCGGTAAAGCGAACAAGAAAAATGACGACGGCTCCTCGGCGCAAAGCCCGCTCACCAAAATCGAAATCGACCGCATCGTTGTCATCATTGTCATTTCGCTGTTTGTTACGGCGTTTTGGGCGGGCTTCGACCTTGCCCCCACCGCCATGACCTTTTTTACCGACAACCTCATCGAACGAAAACTCACCGATTCGCTTACCATCGAAACCTCGTGGTTCCAATCCATCAACCCGATATTCGTCGTGGCGTTGGCGCCCGTGTTTGCGGCCTTATGGTTGACCTTGGCCCGAAGGAAACGCGAACCCTCCACGCCCGTCAAAATGGCGTTGGGTATTTTTTTGGCGGGCATCGGCTTTTTGTTTATGTACGCCGCCGCCCTGCAGGTCGGAGACCCGAACATCGGCAAACTTATCAACGGCAAAGAGTACGAATTGCCCGCCTCCGTCGCCAAAGCTTCGATGGCATGGGTCGTTTTGGCCTATCTTTTTCATACCTTGGGCGAGCTGTGTTTGAGTCCCGTCGGACTTTCCATGGTTACCAAGCTTGCACCGGCAAAATATGCGTCGATGTTGATGGGCGTATGGTTTTTTAGCGTATTTTTGGCCAACATTATCGCCGGATATCTTGTCGGCGTCGTGGACAAGGTCGGCTATCAAATGTTTTTCCTTTACATATCCATTGTTATTATTGCCTTGGGTTTGATATTGGCGTTATTTGCCAAAAAGCTCAAAGCCATGATGCACGGGGTTTCTTAGCTTTAATTTATTTTCACGCACCATGAGCATATTGGTAGATAAAAACTCTAAAATCATCGTTCAAGGGTTTACCGGAAGCGAAGGTACTTTCCACGCCCAACAAATGATAGCCTACGGCACGAACGTCGTCGGCGGCGTTACCCCGGGTAAAGGCGGCACGACCCACCTCGACCGCCCTGTTTTCAACACCGTCAAAGACGCCGTTGCCGCCACGGGCGCCGATGTTTCCATTATATTCGTGCCACCGGCTTTTGCCGCCGACGCCATCATGGAAGCCGCCGACGCCGCCGTTTCCCTCATCGTTACCATTACCGAAGGCATTCCCACCCGCGACATGATTTACGCCAAACGCTACATCGACGAACGCGGCGTGCGTATGATTGGCCCCAACTGTCCGGGCGTCATCACCCCCGGCGAGGCCAAAGTCGGCATCATGCCCGGCTTCATTCACCGCCCCGGCAAAATCGGTATCGTCTCCCGCTCGGGAACGCTCACTTACGAAGCCGTCGACCAAGTAACCAAACAAGGCTTGGGCCAATCCACTTGCGTCGGCATCGGCGGCGACCCCATTATCGGTTCGCCCCACGTCGAAATCGTCAAACTTTTCAACGACGACCCCGACACCGAAGCCATTATTATGATTGGAGAAATCGGCGGTTCGAACGAGGAAATTGCCGCCGAATGGTTGCGCGACCACGGAAAAAAGCCCGTTGTCGGTTTCATCGCCGGCCAAACCGCTCCCCCCGGACGACGCATGGGCCACGCCGGCGCCATCATTGCCGGAGGAAAAGGCACCGCCGCCGAAAAAATGTCCGTCATGCAGGCCTGCGGCATTCACGTCGTCGAATCCCCGGCCGAAATCGGTTCCACCGTCGCCAAAGTTTTGGGTAAATAGGTCGAATTTCGCTTGCGGCGACGGCTCAAAAAACAACGTCGCCGCAAGCCCGTGTCTATGGTTTAGTATTCATGCCTTTTTATCTCTTTGCCGCCCAATGAGCATGGTTTGTTGGATATGGATGTTGTTCGCTTCGGCGTTTGCCCAAACGCTCGAAGACATATGGTCGTTTAAATATATTGCAAGGCCCGCAGGAAACATTCAATGGTACATCGACGACAACTTCTATACCGACGTTACCCCGGCCAACGACGTCGTTAAAATTTCCGTCGCCACTCAAACCCAAGAAACCCTCGTCTTGGGTTCCAAATTAATCGACCCCAAAACGCAAAAAAACATCTCCATCGAAGAATATTCGTTTTCCGGCGACGGCAAAAAAATCCTTTTATCGACTGCGCCGCAAAAGCTTTATCGTCATTCGGCCACCTACGTTTGCTATGTTTTCGATACCGAAACACAAAAAATTTACTCGCTCAACGACGGCAAACCCGTTTTTTTGCCGACGCTTTTTCCCGACGGAAAAAACGTCGGCTTCGTTTACGAAAACAACATTTACGTACAGGATTTGGCATCGGGAAAAATTGTCGCGCTGACCAACGACGGTAAAAAAAATCACGTCATCAACGGACATACCGATTGGGTCTACGAAGAAGAATTCGGTTTTACGCAAGCGTTTTTTCCTTCGCCTTCGGGACGTTTTGTAGCCTTTTATCGTTTTGACGAAAGCGGCGTTCCCGAGTTTTCCATGCCCTTGTACAAAGGCCTTTATCCCGAAAATTATACGTTCAAATATCCCAAGGCCGGCGAACCCAACGCCGTCGTCACCTTGTTTTTCTACGACCTCAAAGAAAAAAAGACCCTACCGATTGATTTCGGCGCCGAAACCGACGTCTATTTTCCGCGCATAAAATGGGCGGGCGAAACGCTTTTCGTCATGAAGATGAACCGGCTTCAAAATAAAAACGAAGTCTTTTCCGTCAAGCCCGGCGCCAAACCCAAACTCCTTTTTACCGAAACCGACGAAGCCTACATCGAACAACCTTCCGACGATACATGGATATTTTTATCCGACAACACCTTTCTTTGGCAGTCCGAACGCGACGGTTTCAATCATGTCTATCGTTACGATTTCGACGGCAAACTTCTCAATCAAGTAACCAAGGGCGAATGGGACGTTACCGAAATTTACGGCAACGACGACGCCAAACTTTATTTTCAATCTTACTCCCAAAAATCGACCGAACGCGAAATTTATAAAATAAACATCAAAGGCGGGGAGCGTGAACTCGTGGTCAAAAACATCGAGCCGGGTTGGCATTCGGCGACCTTTTCCCCAAAATGTTCTTATTTTATTCATAAGTATTCCAACGTTTCCACGCCGACGCTAACGGTGCTGCGTTCGGCCGCCGGCGAGCTCATCCGCACCCTCAACGACAACGCCAAAGTCAAAGACGAACTTGCCAAACTCAAGCTCGCCAACAAAGAATTTATCACCTTGAAAGCCGCAGACGGACTTACCGACCTCAACGCTTGGATACTCAAACCCGTCGATTTCGACCCGTCGAAAAAGTATCCCGTTTGGATGAACCTTTACGGCGGGCCCGGAAGCCAACAGGTCGTCAATCGTTACGACGGAACCAACGACATGTGGTACCAAATTTTGGCGCAAAAAGGGATAATCAGCGTTTGCGTGGACAATCGGGGAACGGGCGGAAAAGGCGCCAAGTTCAAAAAATCCACCTACAAACAATTGGGCAAACTCGAAACCGAAGACCAAATTGCCGCCGCCAAACATCTTGCCTCCCTTGCCTACGTCGACGCGAAAAGAATCGGTATTTGGGGGTGGTCTTACGGCGGTCATATGTCCAGCTTGTGCATCACCAAAGGCGCGGACGTCTTTGCCGCCGCCATCGCCGTTGCGCCCGTAACCAACTGGCGTTTCTACGACACCATCTATACCGAAAGATTCATGCAAACCCCGCAACTCAACCCCACCGGTTACGACGACAATTCGCCCATCCACTTTGCCGACCGACTCAAAGGCAAATATCTTATTGTCCACGGAACGGCGGACGACAACGTTCACGCCCAAAACGCCTACGAAATGATTGATGCGCTCGTTGCCGCGGGAAAACAGTTCCAAATGTTTTTGTATCCCGACCGCGACCACGGCATTTACGGCGGAAACACCCGATTGCATCTTTACCGGTTAATGACCGATTTTATAGAAAAAAATTTATAACAAACGTTATGGCCATCGTCGTCAATCCCTTTACCGAAGAGCATCAATTGTTGCGGGATTCGTTCCGCAAGTTTATTGAAAAAGAAATTACGCCCAACGTCGAAACGTGGGAGAAAAACAAGGAATGCCCCCGCCACATTTTTGAAAAAATGGGCCAACAAGGGTTTTTCGGGGTCAGTTTCCCGACCGAAGTCGGCGGTAGCGGCATGGATTTGTGGTCGGCCGTTGTGATTGCGGAGGAGTTGGCCTACGCGAATATCGGGGGATTGGGCATGTCGCTCTACGCGCACACCTACCTTCCCTTGCCGCTCATTAACGCCGTCGGCTCCGATGTGCAGAAAAAAAAGTACCTTGTACCCGCGCTCAAAGGCGAAAAAGTCTCGGCGTTGGGGCTGACCGAACCGGGCGCCGGTTCCGACCTTTCGGGCATTTCCACCACCGCCGTCGATAACGGAGACCATTATTTGGTCAATGGTTCGAAGATGTACATCACCAACGGAACGATGGCCGATTTCGTCGTTACCCTTGTGCGTCACGGCGAAGGATACAACATGTCCTTTTTGATTATCGATACCAACACCCCCGGTTTTTCGGCCAACAAAATGGATTGGAAACTGGGCATGCACACTTCGGATACGGGGCATTTGTTTTTCGACAACGTCGTCGTTCCGAAAGAAAACCTCATCGGCCAACAAGGCATGGGCTTTTACTATGCGATGAACAACCTGCAAGAGGAGCGCCTCATTGGTGCGGTTACGGGGGCGTTCGCCGCCGAGGCCGCCCTTGAAAAAGCCAAGCGCTACGCCAAAGAACGCGAGGCTTTCGGCCGGCCGATAGGCAAGTTTCAGGTCATTCGTCATAAAATCGCACAAATGGCCATCAAAGCCGAGGCATGCAAGGCCTTTGCTTTCCATGCCGTGCAAGAGTTCATCGAACGCGGCGCCGAGGCCGTCAAGGTCATTTCGATGGCCAAAGCCTTCACCAGCGAGGTGGCGATGGAGGTCGTTGACGCCGCGCTTCAAATCCACGGCGGCGCCGGCTATATGGAAGAATACGGAATCGCGCGTTCGTGGCGCGACTTACGGCTTTTGACCATCGGCGCCGGAACCACCGAAGTCATGCACGAAGTGATTTCCAAAATCGTCATGGACGAGGTGCAACACCGAAACATCGTCATCAAAGCCCGAAAAGGCGACGCCGTTTCCGCTTAACAATCGGGCCTTGACTTGCGTCAAGGCCTTTTTCTTTTTTCGTCATGAAAAATCTTATTTTTGCGGTTTTTGTGCAAAGCACGCTTTTGTTTGCGCAAACCTATCCGCCGCATTTGAACAAAGACGTCGAACATCATCCGTTTGTTTGCGGCGTGGCCTCGGGTTCGCCCCTGCCCAACGCAATCATGTTGTGGACCTTCGTCGAATCCGATTCGCCGCAAACCTTGACGTGGCAAATCGCGTCCGATGAAAATTTTACCGACGTTGTTGCGCAAGGAACGGTCGTCGCTACCGAAGAAACCGGATATACCGCCAAAGCGGACGTGCGCGGGTTGGCGCCCGACACGCGTTATTTTTATCGATTTATCGACGGCGAAGGCAAAACTTCCGTTGTCGGAAAAACGCGAACCGCACCCGCCGACAACACCGAAAACCTTAAATTCGCAATCGTTTCTTGCAGCAGTATTTATTCCGGTTATTTCAACGCTTACCGCAAGCTTTCCCAACGCAACGATCTCAACGTTCTCGTTCATTTGGGCGACTATATCTACGACTTTGTGGACGAAGACGAAAAAGTGTTCGTTCCCGAACCTTTTCCTTCCGTACCGCAAAATTTGACCGAATGGCGCCGGCGCCACGCCTATTATTTGATGGACCCCGATTTGCGGGCGGCGCGACAAAACCTGCCGTGGATACTCGTTTGGGACAACCACGATTTGGACCGCTCCTCGCCCGACGACGGCGCCCGTGCCTTTTGGGAATGGAACCCCGTCCGTATGCCCGACTCCACCGAACTACGGCGTATTTATCGTCGCTATTCCTTTGGAAACTTGGCCGATTTGATTCTCCTCGACGCGCTTTTGCACCGGCCCCCCAAAATACAAGGCCAACCCGACACGCTCAGCATCTTGGGCGAAACGCAGTTCGATTGGTTCAAACAAACGTTGCAAACCTCGACGGCAAAGTGGAGAATTTTGGGCAATCAAAAATTGATTTCTCGTTTTTCCATTCCCGGTTTGCCCGGCTACGAAAACGACAATTCGCCGTGGGGCGAATATCCCGGCGGGCGCGAACGTTTCGGAAAAGCGCTTTTGTCCCGGCCCAACAACGTTTTGGTTGGCGGCGACGCGCACATCGGCTTTGCCAACGACTTCGCCGATTCGACTTACAACGCCGAAGACCGTTCGGGCGCTTTTGCCCCCGAATTTCTGCCCAATTCCATTTCTCGCGGCAATTTGGACGAACAAGTCGGGACGATTTTCGGTTCCCCCGCCCAACTCAATCGTTTGGGGCGCGACCTCGTTTACCCCAACAATCCTCATATTCGGTTTATCGATTTGGTTGCGCACGGTTACGGCGTTTTGAACGTCGAACCGGATAGCGTTACGGCGGAATTTTGGTTTTGTCCCATTCTCGAAATCTCCGAAGAGGAAAGCCTTGCGGTGCGTTTGTCCGTTGACGACGGCAATCGGTTTTGGAACGATTATCGTTTGCCGAGTTCGCGGGCTTTGGCGTCCGACGTCGCCCGTCTGGGGGTATACCCCAACCCCGCTCAAAAACAACTTCGTTTGCGCTTCGGCGGATTTTCGGGCGCCAAAACCGAATACGAAATCGTTCGCGCCGCCGACGGAAAAATTGTACATACGGGAACGTTTTTCGGCCCCCAAACGGATATATTGTTGAACCTCGACGGATACAACGACGGCATGTACGTCGTATACGCCGGTTCGGAACGTCGATTTGTTTCGCAAAAATTTTTGAAAATCGAATAGAGCGCCGGCGGGTCAAGTTGCGGACGGATTTTGGGCAACCGTCGGGGGTAAAGGAAATTTTCGTAGTTTGGCGGTAATTTTGAAATTTTGATGAACACGACAACGATAGAAGTGCCGACGATGGCGGACATGGCCGCCCGCGGAGAAATGCCCGAGGTGTTGTTTTGGGTGGGGTGTGCGGGTAGTTTCGACGACCGCGCCCAGCGCGTAACCCGGGATTTTGTCCGGATTTTGGCTCACGTCGGCGTCAAGTTTGCGGTTTTGGGTTTGGAGGAGACCTGCACCGGCGACCCCGCCAAGCGTGCCGGCAACGAGTTTCTTTTTCAAATGCAGGCGATGATGAACATCCAAACCCTCAACGGTTACGGGGTCCAAAAAATCGTTACCGCCTGTCCCCATTGTTTCAATACGCTTAAAAACGAATATCCGTCGTTGGGCGGGGAGTACGAGGTGGTTCACCACGCCACGTTTTTGCAACAGCTCATCGACTCCGGCCGTTTGAAGGTCGAGGGCGGGGCGTTCAAAGGCAAACGCATCACCTACCACGACTCGTGTTATTTGGGTCGGCACAACGACATCTACGAGGCGCCGCGCAAGGTCGTCGAACGCCTCGACGCCGACCTCGTCGAAATGAAACGTTGCCGCACCAAAGGTTTGTGTTGCGGCGCCGGCGGCGCCCAAATGTTTAAGGACGCCGAACCCGGCAACAAGGAAGTAAACATCGAGCGCACGGAAGAGGCCCTCGGCGTCAATCCCGACTACATCGCCGTCGCCTGTCCGTTTTGCAACACGATGATGACCGACGGCGTCAAACACTTTGAAAAAGAGGACAAAATCAAGGTCATGGACTTGGCCGAGCTTGTCGCTCGCGCCAACGGCCTGACCGTCTGACCCCTTCGATGCCATGAATCCGATATTGGGGCGAATCTGGAGCGTGTGGGTGGCGGTGGTGTTCATGGGCGTGTATTTGCCTTTGTTTCCGTTTTACGCGCTGTTTTTGGCTATCGGCGGAAAAGTGGAGCGTTTTGGCTGTCACGTCCTCAATCAAATTTGGGGGTATTTGTTTTTGGCCTTGATATTCGTTCGGGTCAAGACGGTGCGTAACGCCCGGCTCAAACACTGGACGCCTTACGTTTTCGTCGGCAACCACCGCAGTTTTATGGACATTCCCGCCACCGCCGTCGTTTTGCCTTTTATACGATACTTGGGCAAAGAGGAATTGACGAAAATACCGTTGTTTGGTTACACGTACCGGCGTTTGCACGTCGTGGTCAATCGTGCGGACAAGGACGCCCGCAAAAAAAGCATGGAAATATGCGACAAAGCCGTCAAACGCGGGGATTCGATATTTCTTTTTCCCGAAGGGACGACCAAACGGGCGTCGGAATTTTTGACGCGCGAACTTTACGACGGCGCCTTTGTTTTGGCCGTCAACAACCAAGTTCCGCTTGTGCCGATAACCACGATTTTTAGCGACAAGGTCATATCAAACGACGGCCGTTTTTTGATGCGTCCGTTTGTTGCGGTAACGGTAGTGATAGACGAGCCGATTCCGACGGCGGGCCTGACGCACGCCGATATTCCGGGGCTTAAAGCGCGGGTGGTGGCTTTGTGGCAAAAAAACTTGGCGCCGTATTATCCCGGTCTTCCCGTCGCCCCGCCGCCCAAAGCCGAGGGTTAACCGCCCTTCGAGGTGAATTTACGCTTTGATGCGCATCGTTGAATGTACGCCGGAGCAAATCGTCGCCACCGTGGGTTTGGCGGCCGAAGGCGAACTTTCTTTGCTTGGGCTTAGGCTCGAAGAAATCCATTTTGATACGCGAATGATGGCTGGGGCGACGGGGTTGTTTTTGGCGCTTTCGGGGCCGAACCGTTCGGGGACGGACTTTATTGCCGAAGCCGTCGCCCGGGGCGCACGCGTCGTTTGGACCGACCGGCCCACTCCCCTTATTCCGGGCGTGTTGTATTTGCGCGGAAAAAACGTTCTCGACGAACTTGCGATGTTTGCCCGTTGCCGGCGCGACCGACTTTCGGGCGTTTGTTTTGTTGGAATCACGGGGAGCAACGGTAAAACCATTGTCAAAGAGTGGCTCAATGAACTGACGGGTGAACGTGGATTCGTCGCTCCTCGAAGTTACAACAGCAAATTGGGCGTGGCCTTGTCGATTTTGGCCGTACCGTCCGATGCGCCGTGGGCCGTTGTCGAAGCCGGCATCTCCCATCCCGGCGACATGGACGCTCTTTTCCCCATGATACGTCCTCGTATTGGGGTGATGACGCGTTTCGGCGAGGCCCACGCCGAAAATTTCGCTTCCGACGACGAACGTTTGGCCGAAAAATGTCGGCTTTTTGCTTCGGCGGAAAAAGTCGTGGTATTGAAAGAACAGGCGACGCTCGTCGCCCGGTATGTGTGTGCGGACAAAATCGTCGTCGCCGACCCCGAGGCTTACCCATGGGGCGGAAAAACAAAAAATTACCCTTACGAATTGAAGGCCGACCGGGAAAACGCCGCCCTTGCCTTTGCCGTCGCCCGCCTTTTGACCGACGACGTACGCGAACCCGTCGGTTTACCGGCCGTTTCCATGCGCCGAGAAATCGTCGCCGACCATCCCGACGTCTATATCATCAACGATTCGTATACTTCGGACGCGACTTCGATAACGGCGGCCTTGGCCGCGTTGGAAAACGTCAAAAGTCATGAAAAAAAGTTCGTTGTGCTTTCGGATTTAGCCGTTCGCGACGAAACCGCGGCTTCTACTCGACAAAAAGAGTTTTATTTGCTGGCAACGTCGCTTTTGGGTACGGAAAACGTGCTTACCGTGGGGCCGCGTTACGCCGCCTTGGGGGCAAAAAAAAATTATCCCGACGTCGAAACGATGTTGGATTTTTTCGACCCCGTACAATACAAAAACGCCGCAATATTGTTGAAAGGTTCGCGAACGCATCCGTTGGAGCGGCTTATTCCGTTTCTTACCCGTCGCGCGGGCGCCACCTACCTTAGAATTCATTTGGATGCTTTGACGGGCAACTACCGCAAGGTCAAGGCGGCGTTTGGCGGCAAGGTCATGGCGATGGTCAAGGCGGGGGCATACGGTACGGGTGCGATTCCCACGGCCAAAGCGCTTGAGGCGGCGGGCGCCGACGCCTTTGGCGTCGCTCATACCCAAGAGGGGGTTGAACTTCGACTTGCGGGAATCAAGGCGCCGATTATGGTCATGAATCCTGCCGGAGCCCCGCCCGAAAACCTCTGCGAATATCGATTGCAACCCGCCGTCGGGGATTTTCGCCTCTTGCAAGAACTTCGGCGCACCGCCCTCAAACTCAAAACCCTTATCGGGGTTCACGTCGAATTTGACACGGGTATGGCGAGACTGGGCTTTATGCCCGACGAGGCGCAAGAGGTTTTGTCCGCGTTCGACGGACCGGGGTTGGTTCCCGTTTCCGTATTTACGCATTTGGCGGCGGCCGACGACCCCGCACACGACGACTTTACCCACCGACAGCTTGAAATTTTTCAAACATTGTGGCAGCTATTTAAAGAAAAATATCCTGAAATTGACGGCCATGCGTGCAATTCGGCGGGCGTTGTGCGGTTCAAGGCGGGAAACATGGCTCGCGCCGGCATTGCGTTGTACGGCGTGGGGCCCGGTCTCGACCCCGTCGTCGAACTCAAAACCGTTGTGCTTCAAACCCGAAAATTGCCTGCGGGAACATCCGTTGGTTACGGACGTTCCCAGTTTTTGACCCGGGATTCGGTTATTGCCACCGTTCCCGTCGGTTATGCGGACGGGGTGCCGCGTCGGGCGGGCAACGGCGCCGTTGCTTTTGTCGTTGCCGGCAAGCTTTGCCCCACCGTCGGAAAAATTTGCATGGACCTAACGATGCTCGACGTTACCGACGCCGGTGTTCATCCGGGGGACGAGGTGGACGTTTTTGCCGGTTCGATGGAGGCTTTCGCTCAAAAGCTCGGCGCCATTCCTTACGAAATTTTGGCGCAAATTCCCGGGCGTGTAAGGCGCGTTTTCGTTCAAGAATAACATGCGGTTCGGCTACGACGGCGATAATTTTCGCCTTCTCCGACGCAAACCTTGTTTTTTACGTACGCCTTTAAAACCAAGAAGGTCTATGCGGATGGTTTTGGGAGGACGGGGTGTTGCAACATTTTGTATTTTTGGGTCGTAGAAGGCCTTGGGGATGAAGCATAAAACAATGAAACGGGTATTGTGTGCGGGGGTTGTGGCGTGGGTTTCGTTTTTTTCTTGGGTTTTGGCGCAGGCGTCGAAAAAAGACAAGTACGACGACCCTCGATTAAATACTCCCGTGGCGTTCACGTTGGGGGACAGGGACCGTTTGCACACGGTT
>CALAJH010000002.1 GCA_937922655.1 uncultured Bacteroidia bacterium | reverse complement strand
AAAGAAGGACGCAAAGAAGAAAAAATCCAAGTCGCCAAAAAAATGCGCGAAAAAGGCGCCCAAACGGATTTCATCGCCGAAATCACCGGACTTGGCGTCGATGAAATACTCAAACTCTAATCCCGTTTGCCGGGCCAAGGAACCCGAAAGAAATGGATACGCTTACCCCCCAACAACGCCGAAAAGCGATGCAAGCCGTCAAAAGCAAGGGGACGCGCATCGAAAAAAAATTGCTAGCCGAAATGCGGAAGCGGGGATTGCGTTACCGTAAAAACGTCAAAACGCTTCCCGGAAAACCAGACGCGGCGTTCTTAACCTTAAAAATCGCCGTTTTTTGCGACGGCGACTTTTGGCACGGTAGAAATTGGCACGAGCGCCGACACGACCACAAGTCCAACCAAGAATTTTGGCGAAAAAAAATCGAGGGCAACATGGAACGCGACCGACGGGTAAACGCCGCATTGCAAGCCGCAGGATGGACGGTATTGCGATTCTGGGGGAGCGACATCGAAAAAAACGCCGGTGCGTGTGCCGAAAAAGTAGCACAAACCGTTGCCGCAAAACGAAAAAAAATTCGTCCCGTACATCGCGGCCCTTCGGTTGCCGTCGAGAACGCTTGGCTCCAAACCACGGCTCGGGAAGCCTTTGACGACGCCTTCGTCGAACCTTGTTAATGCAACCCGGTTGCATTAACTTTGTAATGTGATTTTGGCATTTGTCATCGCGACACATTTAAATTTGTGGTCTCAAAACCGAATTGCGGGCGAGGTTCGGGACGAAAAAGACATCCCTTTACCCGGCGTTTCGGTATATATTCACGAACTGCATCGCGGAAAATATACCGACACGCTGGGGCGCTTCGAGTTTTTGGACGTACCGCAAGGCCGCTTCCACCTTCATTTCACCGCCACGGGTTACCAAGCCGAAACCCGGTTTTCCGAACCTTTTTTAAAGGTTACGCTCAAATCCACGGACATCGAATTGGCCATGGTCGTCATCGAATCCGTACCGTTTAAAACCGACCGCAAAAACAATCCGCAAACCGTCGAAACGGCAGGGGAAGAACTGTTCATGCGACAGGGCGAAGCGACGATAGCAGGAACCTTGTCGCGCTTACCGGGCATGAGTTCAACGACGGTGGGGGTGGGAGTGGCGCGTCCCGTGGTGCGCGGTTTGGGCCTCAACCGCGTGGTCGTCGCCGAAAACGGCGTCAAACAGGAAGGCCAACAGTGGGGCGCCGACCACGGCCTCGAACTCGACCCTTTCAACGTCCATTCGGTGACGGTGGTGCGGGGGCCGTCGGCCTTGGCGTGGGGTTCGGACGCCGTCGGCGGTGCCATCGTGTTTCAATCCCCCCCCCCGCCACCAACTCAATCCGTTGAAGCATCGTTAATCGGCAGGTACGAAAGCGTATCGGACGCCTTCGGCCTTTCCGCCGCCGGCGCCGCCAACGTCAAAGGAAAATGGCTTCGGACGCGAATTTCAAGACGCGAATGGGCCGATTACCGCGTTCCCGCCGACCGTTTTACCTACAATCGTTATATTTTGCCCATCGTCGGCGGCCGGCTCAAAAACACCGCCGGCCAAGAACGCCATCTGTTCATTGGCGGGGGATGGGAAACGCACCGGGGGTTTTCACGACTGTACGCCTCGCTGTATTCGCAAAACATGGGCTTTTTTCCCGGCGCTTTCGGCATTCCCCGAGCCTATCAGCTTACCGCCGACGGCAACACGCGCAATATCGCCCTTCCCTCGTCCGAAGTTCGGCACACAAAAGTCATCTACAACGGCGCGTATTCGTTGGGCCGTCAAAGATTCGAAGCCGACGCGGGCTTTCAACACAACCTAAGACGCGAACTTTCCGCCCCTCACGCTCACGGCCGCTTCGTACCCCAAACCAACGAGGCCCTTCGGCTCGGTTTAACAACAACCACGTTGAACCTTCGACATTTTCATCACTTTATGTCCAACAGTGACGGCATTGTCGGCATTTCGGCACAATATCAACAAAACCGACGCAAAGGCTATGAATTTTTGTTGCCCGACTACGATTTTTGGACATGGAGCGCATTCGTTTCCGAGGAGTGGAAGGCCACAAGCCGTTGGACGTTCACAGGCGGAGTGCGTTACGACGGCGGACGCTTTCATTCCCGACCGCACATTATAGAAATACTCGACGAAAACGGCAAAACTTCGGGTTACGACGCACGAGCCGGGGAAATCTTACGAACGTATTCGGCGGGTTCGGGGGCTTTGGGCGCCAACTTTCGTCCCCACGAACGTTGGACGCTTAAATGGCATCAGTCGTTGTATTTTCGCTTTCCGGGGCCGAACGAACTGGCGTCCAACGGCGTGCATCACGGCGTTTTTCGACACGAAATCGGCGATGCGGCCCTTCGTCCCGAGCAAGGAACGCAAACCGACGTTTCGGTTGAATGGGAAAATTCGCGTTGCCATATTCGCTTGACCCCGTTTTTCAACTATTTTTTCAACTACATTTATCTTGACCCAACCGGGCTGTTTTCGCCGCTTCCCGAAGCGGGCCAAATGTACGTGTACAAACAGGCGCCGGCGCTGCATTTTGGAGGGGAAATATTGGCGGAGGCTCATCCGGCTAAATCAATACACATGGCGGCAACGGGTGCTTTGGTCGTCGCTCATAATCGTCGCACGCACCTACCGATGCCTTTCATTCCGCCGGCGGCCTTACGCTTGGAGGCACAATACTCACCCCAATTTGAGAAAAAAGGTTTTCGACAACCTTATGCGGGCGTGGAACTCCGATTGGTGGCGAACCAAAGCCGCGTCGTACGCAACGAACCCGCCACCCCGGGTTATGCACTGCTTACCGCAAGCGCCGGCTTTACGTTTGGCAAAGGAAAGTTTGCCGCACAAATTTCTTTTCAAGCGCTCAATATCCTAAACCGACGATATTTCCATCATTTGAGCCGTTATCGTCTGCTTGATTTGCCCGAAGCGGGAAGAAATTTTGTGTTACAAGTCAAATTTGACTTGGGAACGTTTGATTTGCCTCAAAAGAGTCGCACGAAGCATCCATCGTCCGTGTACTGAGAAAACGTTGGAAAATTAATTCTGTTCGTCCAACGCCTTGCGAACCAGCTCCACGTCAAAACCCGTCGTTTGGGCAATTTGTTCGGCCGACATCCCCGTCGAACGTTGCAAGTTGCGACTTACGGTCTGCAGGGTATTCCAATAAGTTTCGTCCCGACCCTGTTTCCAACCCTCGTCCCGACCTTCGTCGCGTATGATTTCGTCCCAAACTTCAAGAATGGGTACCATATAAGACTTCAACTCCTCAAGTTCGGCTTCGGAAAGCCGTTTTTGTACCGTTTGCATAACTTTTCGCAAAAAAAATTTGTCGTTGGTGAGCGAAGCAAACCTGACCATGCGCGAAGCCATCCGGATTCGCTCGTCGAAGTCTTGAATTTGCTCCAAGACTTGTACGGTTTGCTCGAGAATTTGGTTGCGTTGTTCGGTTAAAAGAGCAAGAATCGCAACTTCGGGGCCACCCCAAGACAAAAGTTCAAAGCCGTTTTCGTCGGGAACGACAAGAATGGGAAAGTCGTAAACGACGGTTTTGAAACGACTGTAAAACTCGATTCGAGTAAGGGCGTTCGAGCCCGGACGCGAAAAAAGCACGACGGCCTGAAAAATCGGCAGTTTGTATTTGCGTTGAAAATCAAACAAATAAGCCAATATTTTTTCGGCAAGATTTACGGGACAACGGGTGTAACCTTCAAATTGTAGCATTGCAGGCCGAGGTTTTTGTTTTGGAAGTCGTGCTTGACAATAAAAAAGCATGTCCCCTCTGCGCTTGACGACGCCGTCGTGATGTTCTTTGTCGGCGGGCTTTCCAAGCCGAAAGCGATAACGAGGAAACAAACGGCGCAACAAACGCGGCGCATGCCCCTCGACGAAACGCTTGAAAACGGTGTCAAAGGCCAAATGTTCATGCAAAAGCCGCTTGTGTTCGTCGGGGGTTTGCGACGACCAAATTTCCCAATTCAGACGCATGACCCACAAATTTAGCGTAATTTCGACGAGGCACGCCTACGTTGCGGCGGACAAACCCAAAACGTCCGTTGTCTTGCCCACTCGTTCCATACATATCCTCGTCGCTTAAAAATAATTTTAGAGGCTTATCGTCGGAAGCGAATATTTTAACTAAATTGGGGGCAAAATAGACAAACCGAGGTTCGGGGGCTATTTCTTATGGGCAAGGCGTTGTTGGTAATATGCGGGTTGTGGGCGGCGCTTCTTTACGGGCTAGCGAAGGGCCAAAGCGTCTATTCGGATGCGGGCATACCCTTCGTGTCTTACTATCCGCCGCGCATTTATAAAGCGGAACCGCAAAATTGGACGGCCGTTCGCGACAATCACGGACTGATATATTTTGGCAACACCTCCGGCGTATTGGAGTTCGATGGACGAAATTGGCGCTTGATACCCACGCGTACCGACGCCATTGCACGTACCCTTTTCCACGACCCGCAAACCGACAGAATCTACGTTGGCTCCCGCTACGACGTCGGCTATTTGGAGCGCGACGAAAAAGGCTTTCGACGTTACCGTTCGTTGGATTCGCTCCTCAGCCAAGAACAAAAAAAATTCAACCACGTATGGCTTACCGCCGCCACCGCCGACGGCGTCTATTTCATCACCGACGGTCCGTGGCTGTTGTGGAAAAACGGTCGCCAGGTTCTAACCCTAAAATCGTCGGGAACCAACCGCCAAATACGGCCCGTACTTCTAAAAAACAGCCTGTTGTTAAAAGACCAAGAAAACAAATGGCTAAAAATCACCGGGGAAAAAATCGAAACCTTGGACGTTGCACCGTCGCAAGAAGAAAAACCATATTTTGCCGTCGAACTGGACGACGTCTCGTTTCTTGTCGGCACGGACAAAAATCTTTACCGTTACGACGGACAAACTTTTGTCCCCTTTGAGATTCAATGGAAATGGGGAAAGTTGCCGACGATGGAAGCGGCGGCTAAACTCGCCGACGGAACCATTGCATTGGCCGCCACCGATTTGGGGGTCCTCGTCGTCGATAGATATGGAACGTTCGTCCGATTAATTGACAACGAATCGGGCCTGCCCAACGAACGCATCCACGATTTGTATTCCGACGCCGAGGGCAACCTTTGGGTCATGCTTAACAACGGAATCGGCCGCATCACCCACCCCGACCCGGTGTCTTATTACAACGAAAGTCGAGGTTACAAAGGCAGGCCTTTAACCGCCGCGCATTTCAACAACCGGCTCTACCTCGGCACGTTTGGAGGGCTATTCCGTTTGGAGGCGCAAGGGCTCGTTCATCGCTTCGAACGCGTGGCCGATTTCAAACAAACGGTATGGAACCTAAAATCCGACGGCGAACGCCTATACATTGCCACCAGCGACGGCGTTTACATTCTTAGCGGCAACGACTTGAAAAAAGTCTACAACGAACGGTCTTTCAGCCTCCTGCCGTCGAGAAAATTTCCGGGCTTGGTGTACATCGGCCTTTGGGAGGGCATGGCGGCGTTGCGTTACGACCGGGGGACATGGAGCGTAGCGGGAAAAATCAAAGATTTTAAAGACGACGTACGAAGTCTGTACGAAGACCCCGATGGAAAACTGTGGGCCACAACACGGGTCAAAGGGGTGCTGCGATGGAATTTTTCGAACGGTTTCAACGCCGATTTGGCGCCCGAACTTTTCGGCGAAAAAAACGGCCTGCCTTCCACACATGAAAACTACGTATACAACGTGGGGGGAAAACGTCTTTTCGCCACGCGAAAAGGCGTCTATCGGTTTGAAGAAAATCAAAATCGATTTTTGCCCGAAACGACATACGGAAAATTGTTTGCCGACGGCTCGCGAGGGGTTTATTACATCGAAGAAGGGGCGGGAGGTACGGTGTGGCTTCACACCTATACCGAAAAAACACGCCAAACGTTGGCGGCGCTTCCACTTCCCGACGGCAACTACAAATTATGGGATGCGCCGTTTCGTACTTTGGGCGATTATTACCGCGTCAGTTCATTGTGTTCCGACCCGTCGGGGGTGCTTTGGATTTGCGGACCCGAAGGATTGTTACGCATCGATCCCCGCATCAAACGCGCCTCCGACCTCAAATTTGAAACCGTTTTACGAAAAATAATTTCGGGCGCCGATTCGACAATTTTCGAAGGGGCCGCCACCCAAACGAACGAAATCGTTTTGTCCTACGCCACCGCCCAAAACCTTCGTTTTGAATTCGCGGCCACCCAGTTGGCCAATCCCGAAGGAAACGAATATCTTTTCATCCTTGAGGGACTGGAATCGGCCAAAGCCTACTGGGAAAAAAATCCGGTCAAATCTTATACCAATTTGACGGAAAAGAGCTACAAGTTGCGGGTGTTGAGCCGCGATATGCACGGCAATTTAGGCAAGGAAGCGGTCGTGGTTTTTACCGTCCTGCCGCCTTGGTATCGCCATTGGGCGGCGTATATCGCCTATATCGCATTGGCGGCGCTTTCGGTCATGGGCTTTGTGCGTTGGCGCATGCGAACCATAGAACGGGAAAAAGCGGCCCTTGAAGCCAAAGTCGAAGAGCGTACCCACGCGCTTTCCGAAGCCAACGAACGGCTTGAAAGTCGCCAACGAGAAATCGAGGCCGCCTATCAAGAAATTGCCGCCCAAAAAACAAAGGTCGAACAGGCCGCCGAAGAAATTCAAAAGAAAAACGAGGCTCTGACCCAAATCAACGAGGAAATCCTCATTCAACAGGCCGCACTCCAAAACGCCTTTGAGGAAATTACCGCCCAAAACGAACAGGTCGAACTGGCCAACCGCGAAATCCAAGAAAAAAACAAACAACTCCAAGAATACAACGCCGACATTCTCAACAAACAGGAAGAGTTGCGTACGGCGCTCGAGCAGATTTCCGAACAAAAGTCGGAAATGGAACGCGCTTATCAAGAAATCAATCGTCAAAACGCCGAACTGGTTGCCAGTCGAGACGAACTCCAACGGGCGCTCGACCACTTGCAGGCCACCCAAGCCCAGCTCATCACCTCGGAAAAAATGGCCGTTTTGGGCCAGCTTATCGCGGGCGTGGCCCATGAAATCAATACCCCCCTCGGCGCCATTCAAGCCTCCGGTACGTCGCTCAATAGAACCGTTCCTCAACTCATTCAAAAAATCCCGCCGATTCTCGACGAACTTTCACCACAAGAGCGCGAGTTGTTCTATCGCCTTGTCGAAACGACAAAAAACGTGCAAGGCGAACTTTCAACCCGCGAACAGCGCCAATACCGTAAAGAACTTACCCAAGCGCTTTCCGAATCGGGCATCGAAGAATATGAATCGGTGGCCAAAGAACTCTCGCGCATGGGGCCGATGAAAGATTGGAAAAACTATTTGCCCCTGCTTCAACGCCCCAACGCCCTACAAATCGTCGACGCCGCCGCCTCGTTTGCCAAAATCTACAACAACCTTGAATTGATTCAGACGGCGGTAAGCAAAACGCAAAAAATCATTTACGCCCTAAGCAGTTATTCCTACAATCACGCGCCCAACGAACTGGCGCCCGCCAACGTCGCACAAGGCATCGAGGCCGTACTTACCCTCTATCACGCCACCTTAAAAAAGGGAGTCGAAGTCGAAATGGACGTCGATCCGAGCGTCGATGAAATTTATTGTTACCCCGACGAACTTTCGCAAGTATGGACGAACGTGCTGCACAACGCCGTTTACGCCATGCGTAATGAAGGCAAACTGCACATTTCCGTTCGTCCGGAAGGACAAATGCTTAAAGTTGAGATTACCGACAACGGCCCGGGCATTCCACCCGATATTTTGCCGTTCATTTTCGACCCGTTTTTCACCACCAAACCCAAAGGGGAAGGCACGGGTTTGGGGCTACATCTTTGCAAGACCATTGTTGAAAAACATAAAGGTACGATTTCCGCCCGTTCGAAACCCGGAGAAACCACAATCACGGTTGAAATTCCGATGAATTTATCCCCGGACGAAATGCATATTTTGCGGGAAAGTTTGGAACAGTCGGCGCGTCAGGCGGGATGATAGTTTTAGCGACGGACACTTCGGGAACGGCATGTTCGGTCGCGCTTAACGACGGGGAAACCACTTTGTACGAGTGCGTTTCACGAACGCCCAAATCCCACGCCCGTCTTTTGACCGAACTCATAAAGCAATGTTTGGCGTTTGCCGAAATGCGTCCGCAAGACGTGGATGTTTTTGCGGCGGCGGTGGGACCGGGGTCGTACACGGGTTTGCGTATCGGTATCGCCACCATCAAGGGGATGGCCCATGCACTGAACAAACCCGCCGTAGGCGTCGGGACGATGGAAGCCATAGGCTTTGTTTACGCCTCCTTTTTCCCGGACCGGGAAATGTTTTTCGCGTTGGATTCAAGGCCGGGCGAAGTTTACGGCGCCGTTTTCGACGGCCAAGTCGGACTTGGAAGGCCGTATAATGTTGCGGAATTAAGCGAAGCAATCGGAGGGCGGCTTGTCGTTACCGACGCGCCTCAAAAGTTGCCCGACGGCGTACAATGGATTCAACACACCATATCGTTGGCGCCCGGCGTCGCAAGTTTGGCGGCACGTGGTCAAATCACTGCTCCGATTCCCTTGTACCTCAAACCCGTATTTAAAACCACGCCTAAAAACGCGGGCGCCGTTCACAAAAAAAGCGATTGAGGAAGTGATTGTGCGGGCGCCGTTTGCACTTTCGGTTTGAGTCGGCGGGGGACAAAAAACCCCGACCTTTGGGGGTCGGGGATGAAATTCGGCAACCACCTACTCTTCCACGTTTTACCGCAGTACCATCGGCGCAGGGAGGCTTAACTTCTCTGTTCGGAATGGGAAGAGGTGCACC
>CALAJH010000001.1 GCA_937922655.1 uncultured Bacteroidia bacterium | reverse complement strand
AAGTTTCGGATATCAACGGATGCATCAATACCTCTTCCGCCGTCACGGTGGTGGTCAATCCTTTGCCCACGCCGACGATATTCAGCGACGACCCCTTGACTTTCTGTGACGGAGGATCGGCGTTGTTGGAAGTGGACGCTCCTTACGCGACGTATCAATGGTATTTGGACGGCAATCCGATTTTTAGTGAAACCAATCCCACTTATACCGCAACGATAACGGGTTCTTATCATGTCGAGGTTACCGATGCCAACGGTTGTACGGGCGTTTCCAACGTTCTCGACGTTACCGTAAACACAAATCCGACGGCCGACGCGGGCGTCGACCAAACCATTTGCGTGGGACAGACGGCGACTTTGGATGCGAGCGGAAGCGTGGGTACGGGTCTAACGTATTATTGGGAATGGGCGGGGCCGAACTCGTTCTCCACGACCAACCCCATTTTTGAACCTACTCCCACCGTTACCACTACTTATACCCTTCACGTGATTGACGACAACGGATGTACGAGCGCCACCGACGAAGTCGACGTCATTGTCAATCCTTTGCCGACGCCGACGATTACGCCCGACGGTCCGACGACCTTCTGCATCGGTAATTCGGTAAACCTTGATGCGGGAATGGGGTATGTCGCTTATCAATGGTATCTCAACGCCGTTGCCATCCCCGGTGAAACCACCTCTATGTTGTACGTGGACGCTTCGGGCGACTATACCGTTGAGGTTACGGATGTCAACGGCTGCGTGAACACGTCCGCGATAACGACGGTGACGGTGCATCCTTTGCCGACGCCGACGATTACGCCCGACGGTCCGACGACCTTCTGCGCGGGCGATGTTGTGTTCCTCGATGCGGGAATGGGTTACGTGGCCTATCAATGGTATTTAGACGGCAACCCCATCGTTGGCGAAACCGCTTCCTTCTATGTAGCCGAAAATAGCGGCGATTATAGCGTGGTGGTAGAAGACGTCAACGGATGCGTGGGCTCCTCCGCACCAATTACGGTGACGGTGCATCCTTTGCCCGCCGTTTCGATTACTCCCGACGGCCCGACGACCTTCTGTCCCGGAGATTCGGTTACGCTCGATGCGGGCGTATGGGAAAGCTACCTCTGGAGTACGGGCGACACAACTCAGACGATTACCGTTTACGATGCCGGTACATACACCGTTTTGGTCGAAAACGAATTCGGATGTTACAATACGGCCGATATCTCGATTGTCGTCTATGACCTTCCGTCGGTAAGCATTACGCCTTCGGGGCCGGTTTCGTTCTGCGACGGAGGTTCGGTTACGCTCGACGCCGGCGCGCCCTACGCAACCTACCAATGGTATTTGAACGGCAATCCAATTGTGGGCGAAACCATGCAGACCCTCACCGTTTCCGCCTCCGGAAATTACGCCGTGAGCATCTCCGACGACAACGGTTGCGTAAACTCCGCCTCGATTGTCGTTACGGTCTTCCCCTTGCCCGAACCGACAATAACCGGCGACGACTCGATTTGCGACGGCGACGCCTCCGTATTGACTACCGGCGCTTTTGCCGCGTATCAATGGTACCTGAACGACGTGGCGATTGTCGGCGAAACCAACCAGACTTTGACGACCGACCAAGCGGGCGCTTACACCGTCATGGTTACCGACGACAACGGTTGTTCCGCTTTTTCCAACGCGTTTACTCTCGTCGTCAATCCCTTGCCCAACGTTGAAATTACCCCCGACGGACCGCTCACCTTCTGCGCTCCGGGCAGTGTCATACTCGACGCCGGTGCATGGGAAAGCTATCTCTGGAGTACGGGCGCCACGACTCAGACGATTACCGTTTCCGAATCGGGAACGTATTCCGTTACCGTCGTCGATTCAAACGGATGTATGAACACGTCGGCGAACGTGGTCGTGACGGTATACGACCAAATGCAGTTTGACGTTGAAATCGTCCATCCGAGCTGTGTAAGCTGTACCAACGGCGAAATCGTTGCCACGGGAACGGCGGGCACGGCGCCGTTTATGTTCACGCTCAACGGCGGAAGCCCGACCTCCGGTACGTTTACGGGATTGGGAATTGGCATGTACGACGTTGACGGCTACGACGACAACGGATGCACCAATTCGCAAGACGTCGAACTGGTGGTTTGCGACCAACCTACGATTGTGGCCGTCGACCAAATTTCGGGTTCGAGTGCTCGTGCGATTTGGAACAGCGCCCAACCGCAACCCGGCGCTCCGTATGGACGCTTTTGGCTCGAATACCGTGAAATCGCTCCCGGAACGGGTTCTTGGGATACGACGGGTTCTTTGACCGACACATCGTACACGATTTCGGCATTGAACTCCGGCTATACCTATGAAGTGCGCGTACGTTACGAATGCTCGGGTGGTTATTCGGTATGGTCGAACGTTTCGACGTTTACAACCTTGGCCAATGTTTGCAACGCTCCGACGTCGGTAACGACCTCGCCCGCAGGCGTGGGTTACCGCTTCGTCAGCTGGGTCGGAACATCGGGCGCCATTTCTTATGCCGTGGCTTACGGTTCGGTTTTGGTCAATCCCTCGACGTGGGCGACGGTCATCGTCGGCGCTCCCACGACGTCGACGACCCTCACGGGCCTCAATCCCTCGACGACCTATCGCGTGCGCGTGTTGGCCAACTGTACCTCGGCTTATAGCAATACGGTGCAAGGTCCCGGAACGTCGCCGTGGTCGACGACGAGTTCGAGCTTCAAACCCAACACCCGCGAAGGTTTCGACGCCTCCGAACTGCAATCCATCACCCTCTATCCGAATCCCAACAATGGTGCGTTCAACATCGTCGTCAAATCGGCTCAACCCGGAACGGCGCTCTTGAACCTGACCGATGCTTTGGGTCGTACGGTTTATCAAACCCGTTTTGATGCGGTCGATGGAGAAAATCAGTTCCAAGTGTCGCTACCGGGTAATGTAACCGCCGGCGTTTACATGGTGAACGTTACGCTTAACGGCATAACGAGCAAGACGAAAGTCGTCATCGAGTAATCGTTTCGTAGGGTTAAGCGCAAGGGCCGCCTCAAAAGGGCGGCCCTTTGCTTTTTTAGACTATGAAAGCGTTATGGAATTGTTGCCAACGTATAAATTTTGATTATAATCCGCCTTTAAATGGCCGGGCCTTTGTAAATTTGCCAAAACATTTTTTCGATGAAAAAAGCGGTATTTTTATTGTTCATGCTCACGGCGGCGTTCGTATCGCTTCGGGCGCAATGTCCGGGAGGGTGGGCAACTTTTTACATTGTCGGCCCGTCGGCGCAAAATCCCACGGGGGCGGTGTTTATTGTCGAAGAAAATCCGGCGCAGACCTTCGTTTCCCTAAACGGCGGGCCGGCAATAACTTTTTCCGACGGTTATTGGCTTGAAGGTTTGGCTTCCGGTACGACGCATACCGTTTCCGTTACCGATGCCGACGGTTGCGCCGAGGACACGACGTTCTTTTTGGGGGCGGCCGCGACCGGTTGCAACGAACTTTTTATTTCCGAATACATCGAAGGTTCGAGCAACAATAAAGCCATTGAAATTTACAACCCCACCCCCTCGCCGATAGATTTGTCGTTGTACAAGATTTGTACATATTACAATGCGGGGCCGTCGGGCGGCGTTTTCCAACTTTCGGGAACAATTGCCCCCTATGGAACGCATGTCGTAGCCCATGCCCAAGCCACTCAGGCAATACTGAATCTGGCACAACAGACTCAAGCCGGCGGTACGGGTACGGCCTTGCAGTTTAACGGCAACGACGCCGTGGCTCTTTACAAGTATCCCGGCGGAGACAGCGTTTTGGTCGATATGTTCGGGGTTAAGTTTCAAAATCCTACGGGCGGATGGACGGACGCCGGTGGAACCGTCGTTACCGCCGACCGTACCCTCGTTCGCAAACCTTCGGTTACGCAAGGTCGAACGGCCAATCTCAACACGTTCGTACCGACTGACGAATGGGACGTTTTGCCTATCGACACCTATTCGAATTTGGGTATGCATTCGTCGGCTTGTTCGTCGGGGGGGGGAACGGATTGCAACCTTGCAACCGCACCGACACTGAATGTTTCGGGCGGATGCGTTGGCCAGCCGCTTTCCATGGTTGCCGAATCCTCTCTGGCCTACGACTATTTGATTATCGTCGGTCCCAACGGACAGGTTTATCCCGAAGAAATCGATTTTCCGTCCGCGACGGCGCAAATGAGCGGAACCTATCGTGCGTTTGCACTGGTGAACGGTTGTGCAACCCCCGCCGCGTCGGTGGACGTTTTTGTTTCCAATCCCGTGAATTTGAGCGTTGGAATCCAAGGTTCGACGACCGTTTGCGCCGGTACGGCGTTGGCGCTGACGGCCCAAGTTACGGGCGGAGAGGGTAACGTAGTTTGGACGGCCCCGGGGGGGCAAACCTATTTCGGCCTCGAAATCAACGTCGTCAATCCCGCATCGGGTACATGGACGGTTGCGGCTACGCCGTCTTGTGGTACGGCGGGTACGCAAACTTTCGAGGTGAACGTCGTCAACATCCCCGCCCCCGTGGCCGAGTCCAACAGTCCCGTTGAAGTGGGGGGAACCATTGAATTGAGCGCGATATACGAACCGCCGGGCATGGTGTTTTGGACGGGTCCCAACGGTTTTACCGCGCAAGGCCCGGGCGTACAAATTCCCAACGCTTCCGTTTTTGATTCGGGCGTGTATTCGGCCTACGTCGTTGCATCGGGATGCACGTCGGCCGTATCGTCGGTAACGGTCGTTGTCGGCACGGGGGATTGCAACTTTGATGTTGCCGTCGAAGAAATTCCGGCTTCGCCGGGCCAACCCGGAGCCGTGGTCGTTACCCGCAACGGCGGCGCCGCCCTGCCGTACGTTTACACCCTTACCGCATCGGGGCAAACCATTACCGATACCGTTAACCATTCGCCGTTCGTCGTTTTGGTTCCGGGTTCGGGCGTTTATTCGCTTCATCTGGACGCGGGTTGCAACGACACCGTCGTCGGCGTTTCGATTGCCTACCTCGACCCCAACGGTTGTCAAGACCTTTTCATTTCCGAATACCTCGAAGGTTTTAGCAACAATAAAGCCATCGAAATTTACAACCCCACCCCCGAAATTATAAACCTTTCCGCCTATAAATTGTGGGGCGTATTCAACCAAGGCGGGGCCAATCAACGCAAGTCCGCTCAACTCGAAGGAACGATAGAACCGTTGGGAACGCATGTCGTCGTCCGTCATTTTGCATGGAACGACATTCTCAATTTGGCCGATCAACTCGATTCTTTCGCCGTCAATTTCAACGGCAACGACGCCGTTTTGTTGGTCAAATACAACAGCCCGACGGATTCGGTGATATTGGACGTTTTCGGCGTTCCGGGACAAAATCCCGTGGACGGCTGGGCGGGGCCGGACGGCGTCGTCGTCACCAAAGACCAAACTTTGCGTCGCAAGTCTTTTGTTCAATCGGGTCGTCGCAACGCTTCCGCGCCGTTTAACCCCTTGTTGGAATGGGAGGTGTTTCCCGTGAACACGTATTCGGGTCTGGGACAACATACGTCGAGCTGTGGTGTGGGCGGAGGATGTACGGGTTTGGGAACGCCGACGGCGTTGGCGGGACCCGCCTGCGTGGGTCAGGATTTGACGCTTCGGGCGGTAACGCCTTCGGGAACGGATTACGTCTTGTGGTACGGGCCGAACGGTTTCGCCGCCGTTTCCGACAGCAACGCCGTTGTCTTCAACGTTACAACGCAAAATTCGGGAACGTATACCGTCGTGGCCTACGGCAACGGGTGCGTGAGCGCTCCCGCGACGGTGAACGTAAGCATCGGTCAGAACGTAAACGTGAGCGTCAATGGTACGGCGGTTTCGAGCCAGGTGTGCGAAGGCGGTACGGTTTCGTTGAATGCGACGGGAACGCCGGGCGCGGTGTTTTCATGGACGGGGCCGAACGCGTTTAGTTCGTCGATTGCGGGCCCTACGATTCCCAACGCCACGCCCGCTCAGAGTGGAGAATATATTGTGGCGGCCCGTCCGGCGAACGGGTGCGGCCCCACCGCTTACGATACGGTAACGATAACGATAACGCCGCGTCCGTCTTCGCCCGTGCCGCAAAACGCGCAAATCACGCTTTCGAGCGGAGAAACGCTTACCCTAAGCGCCGACGCACCCGCGGGGGCGATGTTGTTGTGGTCGGGACCGGCGGGTTTTTCCGCCGAAGGTTCGACCGTTACCCGCGGCAACGTTACGGGCGACCATGCGGGAACGTATTCCGTTGTCGCGGTGGTGCAAGGCTGTTCGAGCGTCGTGGCCACGGTCGAAGTTCAAGTTTTGACGTCCCGCGCGCTTTTTGCGGGTTTGGAACACAAAATTTATCCTAATCCGTCTTTCGACGGACGATTTGTGTTGTCGTTGGCGAAGCCGGCTCAAAAACTTGCGGCGACGGTTTACGACGCGACGGGCAAAATGGTTTGGGAAAACAACGGCGCCGGCGCCGAAATGGACATTGTCTTGGACGTTCCGGGCGTTTATGTCTTGAAATTCCAAACCGAATACGGTACGGCAGCGGCCGTCTTGATTCGGCAATAGTCGTTGGCGGCGTTGCCGTTTTACGAAAGCGCGAAACCCCGGCGTTTCGCGCTTTCGTATTTTGGGGATAAAATTTTGTAATTTTGGCAAAAAATGAAACGCAACCAAACAACACGGCGACAAACAAACAACGATAAAATCGAGGTTGAAATTCGGGGGTTGATTGTTTGAAGCGGAAAACAAAGTTTCGGCGCCGTCCGTTGTTTGTTTGCCTTATCCGCATTTGGCGCCGTTAATCGTTTAGCCGCCATCGCATTGAGTTTACAACGTGTACTCCACCGAAATAGCGATGTCCGAATACGACTACGTCCTTCCCGACGAGCGTATTGCCAAGTATCCGCCGGAAAAGCGCGGCGATTCGAAGTGGTTGATTTATCGCGACGGTCAAATGTCCGTGCATCGTTTTGGCGAGCCGGAATCCGCGCTTCCGCCCGGCGCAGTACTCGTTTTCAACGACGCAAAGGTCATTCCCGCGCGAATGCTTTTCCGCACCGAATCGGGTAGGGACGTGGAAATTTTTTGTCTTCGTCCCCATGTTTTGGATTACGAACGGGCGTTGTCGGAACGAGGTTCGTCGCTGTGGACGGCGTACGTCGGCGGCGCAAAAAAATGGAAGAGGGGAAAAGTTCGTCTGACGGCTCCCAACCTCGAAATGACGGCGGAAATCGTGGACGTCGAAAACGATGTACGGCTTGTGCGCTTCGAGTGGCAACCGGACGAAACGACGTTCGGCGAAGCGTTGGAGGTTGCGGGCCGGTTGCCGATACCGCCGTATTTGCGCCGAGAAACCGAGGCCGTCGACCAAGAACGATATCAAACTTGTTACGCGCAAACACCGGGAGCCGTCGCCGCTCCCACCGCCGGCCTGCACTTTACTCCGGAACTCATAAAAAAATTGGAGAACCGGGGCGTAAAAACGGCGAAATTGACCCTTTTCGTCAGTGCCGGAACGTTTAAGCCCGTCACCGTCGAAAACGCCCTCGACCACGTCATGCACGCCGAAAATTTCAGCGTTCCCCCTGAAACGATTCGACTTTTGGCCGAAGCGAAAGGGCCGATAATCGCCGTTGGCACCACCGTTATGCGTACCCTCGAATCCTTGTGGCAAATGTTGGATAGGCCCGGACAAGACGTTGGCCGGTTTCCCGTCGCCGTTTCCGGAGACCGAAAAAGACTTTTGGAATTCGGAGGCGTTTCGGCCTCTACCCGTCTGATGATTGCCCCGGGTTACCCATTTGCCTTGTGCGACGGACTCATTACCAATTTTCATCAGCCCAAAAGCACGCTTTTGCTTCTGGTCGCCGCTTTCGTCGGTCGGGATTGGAAAAAAATATACGATTTTGCACTCGAAAACGACTTTCGATTTCTAAGTTATGGCGATTCTTCGCTCCTTTGGCGGCGGTAGCGCACCCTCATTTTTCGCGGCGGCGGCTAACTCGCGGGTGATTCTTCGCTCCTTTGGCGGCGGTAGCGCACCGCGTCAAATTCAAATTCGGCTTGCAAGGCTCGACTAACGCCCGGCGGACTTGACTTTAAATTCGACGCTGTGTTTTCCACCCAAATCGTCGCGGACGGTCAGTTTTATTTTTCCGTCGGAGTGGGGTAGGGGCGGGCTTTCGCCCGAAACCGTGGCGCCGACGTAGCGCTCGTCGACGAACCAATGCAAGTGGTGTGCGCGGGCGTCGGCGTGGGCTTGGGCGCGGAGACGTTGTCCGGCCGTCGTCGTGAAAATTTCGGCGCCGTGCGTCGGAAATACGATTTTGGTTTGCGAAGCCCCCAACTTCGAACATTGGGGATTGTGGGGCGGGGGGAAGTCGTGTTTTATGCCTTCGCGCTCGAAGTAGGCCGTCCATTCCGCCGGCAGGTGGTCGTATATCCGTTTTTCGGCTCCTTTTTCGGGCAAACATTCCATGCAATAGCTTGTTTTTCCGTCGTTGGAAACCCAATATTCTTTTCGGTGGTCGCAGGTTTCCCGGCTTGGGGCGACGTAAACGTCGAAAATTTTATCATGGCAAAAGGGGCCGGGGGGCAAGCCCGTGTATGCGCACACTTCCGTTTTCGGAAGTCGCAGGGGTGCGGCGACGGCGGAGCTGTGTCGGGGTTCGAGCATCGAAAACAAATCGAACATCAAGGGTGCGGCGACGTCCGTTCCCGTGAGGAAGGGGGAGGGTTCGCCGTCGAAGTTGCCCGTCCAAACGACGACGGTATATTTTTGGGAATAGCCGCAGGCCCATGCGTCGCGTCGTCCGAGGGAGGTGCCCGTTTTCCATGAAACGGCGGGTGCGTCGGCGGCTTCGACGAACGGTGCGGGCAAGTCGGGCCGGTCGCGCCGACGCAAAATTTCGCCGACGATTTGCGCCGTTTCGGGGGAAAAAAGCGATATCGGGGGTTCGACGGGGTCGGCGACGCGTTTGCGGATGGGCCGGTAGCGGCCGCCGTCGGCGAATGCGGCGTACAAACCGGCCATTTCCACGGGGCGAACGCCGCAACCGCCCAAGGCCGCCGCCAATCCCAATTTTTTTGCGTCTTTTTCGATTTGAGCGAAACCCGCCGCGGACAAGGCTTGAGTCAGCGCGGAAATTCCGATTTTTTCGAGTATCGCCACGGCGGGAACGTTCAAAGATTGCGCGAGGGCGTCCTCGGCGCGCACGAGGCCGCGATACTTGCGGTCGTAGTTTTCGGGCCAAAAGCCGCCGAAATTCGTTGGTGCGTCCAAAAGCATTCGTTTGGGGTTGAGGCCTTTTTCGATGGCGAGCGCGTAAATCAAGGGTTTGAGCGCGCTGCCGGGGGAGCGCACGGCCGCCGCGCCGTCCACTTGTCCCGCCGTTGCCGCGTCGTCGAAGTCCGCCGAGCCGACGTATGCCCGCACGGCCCGGTCTTGATTTTCCACCACCACCGCCGCCGCATTCGTAATGCGGTAAGCTTTGAGGCGTTGAACGTAGTTTTTTACCCTTGTTTCGGCTTGGATTTGCAAGTCCAATTTCAACGTGCTTGCCACGGACTTTGCGTCGCGGGCCTCGTCCACCAACTTTCGACTCAAATGTTTGGCGTACATACCCAAAGGTCTGCGGCGGGCGGTCAGCGCTTCGATTTTGGCGATTTCCAACGTTTCTTCCGTCCATATCTTGGCGGACTTGAACTTTTCCAACCATTTGTTTCGAGCCTTAATGAGTTCGGCGCCGCGTTTGTCGGGGCGCAAGCCGTTGGGACGGTTGGGAAGAACGCACAGGGTGGTTAGTTGGGCGGGACTAAGCGCGGCCACGCTTTTCTGGAAATAAAACCTTGCCGCCGCTTCAACGCCTTCAATATTTCCACCGAACGGCAGCAAATTGAAGTAAAGTTCCAATATTTGACGTTTGGACAAGCGGTATTCGAGACGAAGGGCGTAAAAAGCCTCAAAAATTTTGCGTTCGTACGTTCTGGGCCCGGGGTGCAACAGTCGCACCACCTGCATGGTTATCGTCGAGGCGCCCGAGGTGCGCCGCCTCGTAACGGCGTTGGTTATCGCCGCCCGCAGCACCGCCAACACGTCCACCCCGAAATGGTAGTAAAAGCGTCTGTCTTCTTTGAACATCAACGCTTGTTTAAGGGCTTCGGGGACGTTGTCGGTGTGAAAGCGCCATTTGTCGTCGGCGGAAAGATAGGCGGCGACCAAGCGTCCGTCCGCATCGTAGACCACCGGCGAATAATCGACCCGTACGTTGAAGGGCAAAAGCGCGTCGGCGGCGGCGAAGAGCAGCCACGTCATGGCCGACGCGTTCATTATTCCATACGCCCAACGACGTAAATTTCGGTTGTTGAATAACGCCCGTTTGGTTGGCGAAGGCGTTCGTAGACGGAAAAAACGGTGCGGCATATTAACGTTTTTTCGGTTCGCTTGACGAGAGCAATCGTTTGTTAATTTCTTTGGCGAAAACGAATAAACGCGAATTTAGGGATAATTTGACGTTTTCGGAGCCGTCGGGTTATAGGGGCGGGGAAACCGCGATTGTCGATGGAACGCTAGCCGTGGATTTGTATAGGGGATTTTTGGTACGAAATTTGAGGGCGTAACGATACACCGAAAATTGTGGAAAAAGCGATGAACAACAAAACGACGTTTTTGCGCCGTGCGCTTGCGGATTTTGTTCGGACGGCGGCGGCGATATTAGGGTTTTTGCTCTTGCTTCTGGGCGCGGCGCGAAGCCAGAATGCGATTGTCGTGGGCGGCGCGTCGTCGTCTCAGACGGGTTTCAACGTCGCTTTTGCGGTGGGGCAGGCGGTTTCGGGGCCCGCGTACACCCCCAATATTTTCGTGGTTCAGGGCGTGGTTCAGCCTTACTCGCGCACGGTGTTGGTGCGCAATCCCACCGTTCCCGTGCCCGAATTTCGGGTGTACCCCAATCCGGCGTCGGAGGCGGTGTTCATCGCCTCCGACGCCGCACAGCCTTTTGGGTTGGCCCTGTACGACCTTGAAGGCAGGGCGGTCGTTGCGCCCGTCGAAGACCGGTTCGACCCCTTGCAACCCTACCGCCTCGAAACCACAAGCCTCCCCTCAGGCCTTTATCTGCTCAAAATCGAAACCCCTTTGCGTCGTGCGGTTTACAAAATCCTTGTTGCCGATTAATTTCCTCCCTTTTGCCCGACAAAATGGTCGGATTTGTCGGCAAAAAGCTCGTTGAACGTCGTGAGTGTGCCGTAGATGCGGGTGATGTACTGTTGCCATTCGATGCGCTCGTCGTCGGAAAGTTTGGGGCTGTTGTTGATTTTTTGTTCAAGTACCCGGAGTTTTTCCCGAATCATGACGATTTTGTGAAAAAACGTATCCGTCGGAATTTCCTTGGGTTTGAGTTCCTTGTTGACGGGTTGTATAATCATGACGCCGCCGCGCCATTTGTCGGCAATGGGGATGAGTTCGGTAATTCCCGACCAACGCCGCAACAATGCGGTCAGGGCTTTTTCCATGTCGTAGAAGCTGACGCGGTCTTTGTAGGGCGGGACGGCTTCGACGACCGTCATTTCGGAGTAGTCCAAAGATATGGTTTTAACGCCGTGTTCGATGAAGGTGATAACGTGGGCGTCGGTGCGGACGTCTATCACCACGCCCGGACCGTATTTTGGATGCTCGACCCGCGAACCGATTTCCAACATAGGGGTAGGGATTGTTTTCGCCGTTTGACGGACGTGCAAATTTACGACTTTTTGAAGACGAAAGTTTGCGTATTTTCGCGTTTTGGAAAATCAACGCTATGTTTAAGGAAGATACGCTGGCGGGCAAACGGATATTGGTTACAGGGGGGGGAAGCGGTTTGGGGCTTGCGATGGCCGAGGGTTTTGCCCGGGTGGGCGCAAAAGTGGCGATATGCGGACGTACGGAGGCCAAGTTGCAAGCGGCTTTGCCCGCCCTCGGCCCCGACGCTCAATACGTCGTTTGCGACGTGCGCGACCATGTCGCCGTCGGCCAAATGTTCGACCGTCTTTACGACCTCTGGGGCGGCATGGACGGGCTGGTCAACAACGCGGCGGGCAACTTTTTGGCCGCCTCCGAAGACCTGACTCCCGGCGGGTTCAAAGCCGTGGTGGACATCGTTTTGCACGGCGCCTTTAATTGTACGCATCATTTCGGCCGTCGCCAAATCGAGGCTCGTCGTCCCGGAACGGTGTTGAACATCGTAACGACGTATACCGAAACGGGTTGCGCCTTTGTCTTGCCTTCGGCCTGCGCCAAAGCCGGCGTTTACGCCTTGACCACCTCCCTCGCCTACGAGTGGGGAATATACGGCATTCGTTGCAACGCCATCGCCCCCGGTCCTTTTCCCACCGAAGGCGCATGGAGCAGGCTCGCACCCGACGAACGCTATCAAAAACTTATGGTCGAAAAACATCCCATGGGACGCGTCGGCGACAAACAAGAACTCGCCAACCTCGCGATATTTTTAATGTCCGACCTTGCGCCTTACATCAACGGCGAATGCGTCGTTATTGACGGCGGCGAACGTCTCCAAGGCGCAGAGTTCAACGTCTATTCCCACATGGCACCCCGCGAAACGATTAAACAAATGTTTCGCGCCCTTAAACCCCAAAAGTAAGCTTTTCGCCCTTCCGCTTTATGGAATCCGTTTCCGCCCGCAATAATCGAACGGACAAGTCGTTGCCGTACTTTCTTGACAATATCGTTCGCCGGTTGCGGGAATACGGCGGACTGCGAAGGCGGGGCCTGCAACGTCCGCCTTCAACCTTTTCCTTTTAACTTTATTTTTGTAATTTTGCAAGTTATGAACAATCGCAGATTTATCGAGCAGAATATTCGGCCTTTGGACTTGACCGAATTGACCAAACGCACGGGCAACATTTACAAGGCGTTGGTGATTACGGGCAAACGCGCAAACATCATTTCCAAACAGTTGAAAAAAGAGCTTCGGGCACAGTTGGACGAATTCGGCCCCGTGGTTACGGCGGGCGACGCGATGGACGAGGTCATCGAAAACCGCGAACAAATCGAGGTGTCCCGGCTTTACGAGCAGTTGCCCAAACCCTCGCTCATTGCCCTTAACGATTTTCTCAACGACAAAATTAAAATCGTTCGCGACGAATCGTTGGATTTCTAGTGAAAACGGTCTTGGGCGTTACGGGCGGGGTGGCGGCTTACAAGGCGGTATATCTTTTGCGCCGGCTCCAAGACAACGGCGCCGACGTACGGGTAGTCATGACCGAAAGCGCAAAAAAGTTCGTTGGCGAATTGACGTTTTCCGCCTTGTCGGGACACGCGGTGTTCTCCGAACTTTGGGCCGCCAACGGCGAACGTTCCGCCCACGTTCAATTGGCGAATTGGGCCGATGCGGTCGTGGTTGCGCCGTGTTCGGCCAACACCTTGGCCAAACTTGCTACCGGTTTGTGCGACAACGCCCTTGTCGCCACGGTCTTTTCCGCCCATTGTCCCGTGGTTTTGGCGCCGGCCATGGATTTGGAAATGTACCGCCATCCGAGCACACACCGCAACATGGAAATCCTGCGCGGATACGGATACACGCTAGTCGAACCCGAAACGGGTTATTTGGCCTCGGGATTGTTGGGACAAGGGCGAATGCCCGAACCCGAAACGCTCCTCGAGGCGGTTTTTGCCGCCGTTACCCCCAAATCGTTGGCGGGTTTGCGGGTGGTCGTTACCGCCGGACCGACGGTCGAGGCCTTGGACCCCGTGCGTTTTCTTTCCAACCATTCCACGGGAAAAATGGGCTATGCATTGGCGGCGGAAGCGGCGCGGCGCGGCGCCCGAACCACCCTCGTTTCCGGTCCCGTCCAACTTCCCGCGCCCTACGGCGTCGAACGCCTTTGCGTAACGACGGCCCGGCAAATGTTCGACGCAACGACGAAGGCAAGCGTCGACGCCGACGTCGTCGTCAAATGCGCGGCGGTCGCCGATTTTCGTCCCGCCAACGTTCGAACAACGAAAATCAAAAAAAACGACGCGCCTCCCGTCATCGAACTCGTTCCCAACCCCGACATCCTTCTCGAATTGGGGAAAAACAAAAAAACTTCCACAACGCTCGTAGGCTTCGCCCTCGAAACCGACGACGAAATTACCCGCGCGCTCTCCAAACTTCGTCAAAAAAACGCCGACCTTGTCGTGCTAAATTCGTTGCGCGACGAAGGCGCGGGTTTCGGCGGCGACTCCAACGTCGTAACCATTTTAGATAAACACGGCGGTCAAAAGCGTTTGGCCAAAGCCTCCAAATCCGAAATCGCCAAACAAATCTGGAACCATATCATCGAATACAGAAAAGGAACATGGGCATAGTCTATTCCACCGACCCCGATTACCGGCCTCTCGTCGAGGACGACGAACCCGAAACCCCGCCCCCGGCAAAACAAGACCTGCGCATCACCCTCGACAAAAAACTCAAAGCCGGTAAAAAAGCGACGGTCGTTTACAAATTCGTGGGCAAACAATCGGACCTCGAAGAATTGGGAAAAGCCTTGAAAACCGCTTGCGGAGTGGGCGGAACGGTCAAAAACGGCGAAATCATCCTGCAAGGCGACCATCTCGAAAAAGTAAAAGCGGAATTGACCAAATTGGGCTACAAGTTTAAGGTGGCGGGCGTGTAAACGTCGGCCGTCAAAATCTTGAAATCAAAATTTATAAGGCTTGTGAAAAAATTTATTGAATTTATAAAAAAAATGTATTTCCCGCCCGGGGAAATTTATTACTACGACACCGAAACGTTTACTTACGTCAAAAGAAAAAAAAATTTGTCTTTTTGGGCGAAGTGGACGCTTCGCAATGCGGTGATTGTTGCCTTCAGTACGATGGTCATGATGGGGTTGTATTTTTGGTTTTTCGACAGCCCCGAAACCCATCTACTCAAAACCCAAAACGAGAAGTTGCGCGATTCTTCGGCGGTGTACACGCAAAAAGTGGAAAAACTCAAAGACGAATTGCGTGTCATTAAAGAAACGGACAAAAACATTTATCGGGCCATTCTCAACGCCGAACCCATACCCGAAGCCGAAGACGAACCCGTTCACGATTCGACGTTTGCACCCAAAAAAATCAGCGACGCCGATTTGGAGGCCCAACTCAAAGCCCTCGACGAACAACTTTCCAAAAACACCCAACTCCAAAGCTTACTTTTGGAAATCGGGCAAAAAAACAAAAACGAACTTCGCAAAATCCCCGCGATTCGTCCCGTACGCAACGAAATCGTCAGTGGTTTCGGAAAAAGAAAAAGCCCCATTTCCGGCAAGGATAAACATCACGACGGCGTGGACTTTCGCGCCGACGTAGGAACGGAAGTTGTGGCTACGGGCGACGGGTACGTTATCGAGGCCGGGCAAAGCCTCAAAGGCGGCGGGCTTACCGTCGCCATCAACCACGGCCACGGTTATGTCTCGCGCTATTCGTGCTTAAAAGAAACGATGGTGCGGGTGGGGCAGGCGGTCAAACGCGGGCAGGTCATCGCCAAGTCCGGAAATTCGGGCGTTTCCAAAGGTCCTCATCTTCATTATTCGGTTTACAAAAACAACGTCGCCGTCGACCCCATCGATTATTTTTATTCCGACCTCGACGCCGAAGAGTACGTTCAATACCGGGAGGCCGCCGCTCGGTACAACGAATCCATGGATTGATGCCGCAAGCGTTCAAGACGTTGAGTCGCGCCGAGGCCGCCGCGATAGCCGACTTAAAAGAGCGCAAACACCGCCGTGCCACCGGTTTGTTTTGGGTCGAGGGCGAAAAATTGACGCGCGAAGCCTTGAACCAAATTCCCACGGCCGTAAAAATCGTGGTTACGACCCGCGAATACGCCGAAAAAAAAGCGGACTTCCCGTTCGACCCCGCAAAAACGGCGTTTGTTTCGCCTTCGGTTTTCGAGAAGTTGTCTCATTTGGAGCGTTCGGAACCGGTGGGTGCGGTAATGTTGATGCCGCCGCCGCCGCAAACCTTGCCCGATGGCCCCGGCGTGGTATTGTGGGGCGTTCAAGACCCCGCCAATCTTGGCGCCGTTTTGCGCGTCGCGGATTGGTTCGGAATGCGTTGCGTGGCTGTGGCCGGCGGTGCGGTCGACGTTTTCAATATCAAAACGCTGCGTGCGGCCATGGGTTCGGCGTTTCGTGTTCCCGTTCACGACATCGGAAACGGAGACCTATTTCTTCAACGTCACGCCCGCGAATGCGTCGGCGCCGACGCACACGGAAAGTTTTCCGTCCAAAACCCTAAAATTTGGAACGGCGCCCGATATATTGTTTTGGGGTCGGAGTCCAAAGGACTGCCCGAACACGTCAAAAAAGCTCTGAAAACCGTGTTTATTCCGGGTAGCGGCGGCGCCGAATCGCTCAACCTTGCCGTTGCCGCGGGAATACTTGCCTATGCGTGGCATGCGGCGGGGAGCGCCCGCTAATTTGCGCTATCGAAGCGCTTGTTGGCGTGCCGTTGCCGCGTCCTTTAATTTCCTAACAATTTCTTTATAACCCGCGAAGGGACTTGGCTTTGGTTTGGACGTGTTTCAAGGGCGTTTGTCCGTCGGCGTTTTTTACGCCGGGGTCGAGTCCGAGCGGAAGAGGGTAGCGTACGGCGACGGCGGAAAACCCGATTCGGTGGCAAAATGTAGCAGCGTATTGCCGCCGGGCGAAATGGACTTGGGGTTTTCACCGATGCGAAAAAGGGCTTCCATCGTTTTTTCAACGCCCGGAACACCGGGCTGTAGCCCCTACGGTCGCGCAAAAACGGATGGGCTCCAACGGATGGCAGCCAAGTCGGGCCCGTGTTGTTCGCAGGCGTAATGCAAGGCGGTTTTTTCGTTTTCGGCCGCTTCCAAAAAGGGCTGATTCCGGAAACAAGAGACGGCCTTTTCATGGGTTGTGCCTCGCGGCCATGCGTTCGATTTCGGCAAACGTCTTTTGTCCGTCGTTGAATTCGGCTTCGGAAACGGGACGGTTTCCGTACCATGCGTAATCGAAACGTCGGGTCAAATCCCGAAATCCCGAACGCAAGGGCTCCTTTAATTCACGAACGTATTGCCGGTTGGTTTTGTCGGCTTGGTAGACAATCAGCCCCTTGTCGGCCAAGAGTTTTAGCAGTTTGAGGTAGGAATAGCGCACGGCCAAACGATAGTCTTGTTGCGCGACGGCGGCGGCAATGGCCCGCTCAAAGTCGATTTCGTCAAGATTTTCGTCGGTAATGCGAACGTCGTCGAGGGCGCGTCGGGGCCTTGCGGCCCAAATTCCCGCCAAATCGGCGCGAAAAAACATCCACGCCAAAACCAACGCCCCTATCGCAACCATCGCGTAAACGACGGCTTTTTGAACGTTGTCAATCGTTTCGTTGTCCAATTCGGGTGCGTTGGGCGACGACGGCCACCACGTCGCCACCCACTGCTTGAGCTTGTCCCACCATGTGGGGGAATAGTCGAGCCGTCGGCGAAGGTCTTCCATCGCCGACGGCTCGAAGGTGCGCAAACTGTCCGTTGCGGGCATGGTTAGTTCAGAAATTGGTCGAACGTTGCTTGGAAAAAGACCATCGCGCCAATCATCGGCGAGCCAAAAGCCTCGATGTGCCGATAATTGAGAACGTTCGAACCGCCCACCTTAAACTCCGTTTTGATTTTCGGCACCCTGTACGAGACCTGTAAATCCAGAACGTTGTACGACGGAATACGCACCATGCCGATGTTGTACAAGTAATCGTAGGTGTCGACCCATTTGTGTTTTATCGCAAAACCAAAGTATTTGAACAGGTTGCGACCGACAAAGGCGGCGTTGGTTTTGTGAACGGGGGTGTTGAAACCGATTTCGGCTTGGTCGAGGTCGAGTTGCGTGGAAATGTCGGTGTAGGTATAGTTGAACGAGGCGGAAAAATGGCGGTTGAAACCGTAGGTAACGCCGACGGTCGTGCCGTAGACGTACATGTTTCCTTCTTCGTTGGTGTATCTGCGGTAGACGCGGTAATTTCTGGCGACGAGGTCTTGGAAGGTAAGTCTTTGGCCTTGGTATCCGTTTTCTCCGGGTTCGGGGCCGAGAAGTCGGCGGGTGATGATGAAGTTGGAATAGATGTTGTAGAAAAAGCTGACGTCGAAGGCGAGCCGGTTCCAGAGCGAGGCTTTGTAACCGATTTCGGGGCCGATGACCAATTCGGGCGAAACGTCGCGGATGTTGTAATATTTGAGCGACGCGGAATCGCCGGTTTCAAGGGCTTTTTGGACGTCGGTGTAAAGATAACAGTTCGATATTCTTTGACCGCCTTCGTAATAAAGCAGGTTGTATTCTCGGTCGATGCGTTCGGTGCCGCCGAGGTAACGAAAGATTTGGACGTCGAGGTTCATGAACCGGCCTTGTAGAGTGGGGTTGCGGAAGGCGGTTTGGAACGAGGCGCGAACGGCGTGGTTTTTGTTCGGCCCCAACAAGCCCACCGCCGCAATGCGCGGACTTGCTTGCGGTTTCAATCCCAAGGATTGGTCCAAGCGTATGGACGCGGAAATCCGCAGTCTTTCGTCGATAAATCGTTTGGTCAATTGCACGAAGGCGCCGTACTCGAATACGGCCAAGGGTTTGTCGGTTGTGTCGATGAATATCGTTCCTTGCGAATTGAGGTTGAAAAGCCGCACGTGGCCGCCGACGAGTATGTCCACAAGCTTGACCTTTCCGGTAAAGTCGTATTGGCCTTCGGCGTGGTACATTTGGGTTTGGTCGAGAAAACGGGCGCCGCCGCGGCCGATGGGGCGGGCGTTGACGCTGTCGAGAACGCGGCGAAAGTCCGCCGTGCCGGGCAAAAGGCGCGAACCGCCCGCGGTAATGGTGCGCACCGTGGCGCTGTCCAAGCCAAAAACGGGGCCTAAGGGCAGAACGTAATCGAAAAGGTAGCGGTTGTCTTTTTCGGCGAAGGCGCGGGCGTCGGCGTCGTTTTGGGGACGTATCTGTTGGTCTTTGGGAATTTCGGGAAGGCCGTTGTCGCGCCGGTAGTTGTTGATGAGGTCGTTGACGATGAAGTTGGTTGTGGGCGAATAGGCCAAAAGATATTGATAGAACCAGCTGATGTCGGGTTTATAGGCACGATTGAGGAATACGCCCGAAAATCTCGAATCGTAGCTTTGGCCCGCATCCTCGATGGAGGCGTAGGCGCGAACCAAAAGCCTCGGCCCGGAAAGTTCGACCTTGTGCGTATGAAAGATAAAATTGGTCAGTACGTTTCGATTTCCCCCTTGGTAAATGGATGTTCCCATGTTGAACTTCGAAGAAGCGGAAATCATGAGGTCGGAATTGATTTTGTAGTAAAGGCTCAAATCCGCTTTTCCGAAATAAGTGTTGTAATCGGCGACGTCGCGTTCGCGGTATCCCGTTCTGGCGACGAGGAGGGTGTCGCCGTTGAGCAGGTCGGGCAGGCCGAGATATTGAAAAACGGCGGGCGTAAAGACCTGTGCGATTTCGTCGCCGTACTTATTGACCCCGTCGTAGCCCGGGTTTCCATAGCTGAGGTCTTTTTGCACGAACCGGCCTTCGGCGGGGTTCCATTTTTGAAAGTTGGTGGTGCCGAGGTAGTCGGCCTCGTCGTCGTAGTTGGCCGCGACCCAGTCGTGCGCCCGAAAGTACGTTCCCGTAATTTTATATCCGAACCTGTTTTTAATGTTTCCCGCATAACGCAGGGAAAAATCCATGGTGGGTTGGGGGGTGGTGTCGCGGCCGTCGAGGTGGTTGGCGCCAAGCCGGGCGCTGACACTCAAACCGGGGTATTTGAACGGATTTTTGGTGACGATGTCGATAACGCCGTTGAGGGCGTTGGGGCCGTAGAGTGCGGAGGCCGCGCCGGGAATGAGTTCGAGGCTTTCCAAGTCCAAATCCGATGCACCCGTGAGCATACCCACCGGAAAGTTCAACCCGGGGGCCTGCATGTCTACGCCGTCGACGCGCTGAATCATGCGCGTGTTTCCGGGCCAGCCGAAGCCCCGGGTGTTCACGTCTTTGAACGTCATGCTCGACGAATATTGGTCAACGCCTTTGAGCGTCGAAATCATGTCGTAGACGTTGAGCGAAGGGTTTTCGCGAGCCGCTTGAAGGTCGATTTTTTCAATCGTTACGGGCGACTCCAAAGCCCGTTCGCCGATGCGCGACGCCGAAACGACGACCTCGTCCAACATCACGTTGTCGGGAGACATTTTGACGATAACGTCGTCGCGCGAACCCGAAACTTCAAGGGTTTCCGGCTTGAAACCGACGGACGTAATTTCGAGTACGGCCTTGGTCGTTTCGGGGAGGTTGAGTTTGAAATGGCCCGAAGCGTCGGCGACGGTTCCGTTCACCGTTCCGACAACCTTGATATAGGCGCCGATGACGGGATCGCCGTTGTCGGCGTCGACGAGTTTGCCCGAAATGAAAACGCCTTTTTGAGGGGGCACGGTACCCGCAGGAACGGGGGCCGCCTCTTCTTTTTTCTCTTCTTTTCGGATTTCTCCTTTGCGGCGGGTGTCCTGTGCCCACGCCGCTTGTACCGCCAGCGCCAACGTCGCCGCCATAAACCAACCCAATTTCATATCGTCAATTAAAATTCACCCCAAATTAAGCTTTGTATTCAAATAAATTAAAATTGTGGAAAAATTTAACCTATACCGCCCAACTTATCTTAACAAGGATTGGCTTGGGTAAGATGGTTTCACATTTTATTCGATTACACAAGCTTAAAGCGAACGGAGGTCGCGTTGGCGTCAGAAAAATAATCGAAAAAAATCAAAAAAATTTGGAAGCGCGGGGGATACCCGTTATTTTTGCAAGTCAAACGTAAAAATGACGTTTTGCCGAACATTAAAATTCAACGAACGCCGAATAGCAAAGACTTTACGCCCTTTATTTTTGAGCGAAATTATGCGTTGCAAGTCTTTTAAGCCGTTAATAACGACGCTAACGTTGTTGGCGCTTTTCGGCGGTCTGTATGCCCAAAATCCGGACGCGGCGGGGCGCACCCGTGCGATAACCACCGCGGTACCGTTCTTAACCATATGCCCCGACTCGCGCCACGGCGGCATGGCGGAAACGGGAACGGCCATAGCCGAAGGCCCCAACGGCTTGTTTTGGAATCCCGCCGCCCTTACCCAAGACCAAAAAAAATTCGGTTTTGCCGTCAATTATTCCCCGTGGCTGTTCCGAATCGTACCGGACATCAACCTTTTTTACGTTCCCGCTTATTACAACTTCGGCGAACGCGGAGGCGTGGCCGGCGCAGCCTTGACTTTCTTTTCGTTAGGCAACATCGAATACACCAACGACAACGGCATCAAAACCGGAGAATTCAACGCCAGCGAATTCGCCTTTTCGGGCTATTATTCCCACTTGATAACCAAAACCCTTTCCGCCGGGGTAGGGCTGAGGTATATATTCAGCTCGTTGATAGGCGCGTCGGCCGGACAGCCGAACACCAAACCCGGACAATCCTTCGCCGGCGACGTTTACGTCCATTGGGACAAGCCTTTCAGGGTTCGCGGACGCGACTTGCGTCTCCGAATCGGAGGGACAATCCACAACCTCGGCGCCAAAATGAACTACACCCAGTCTTCGAATCGAGACTTCATTCCCACCAATCTGCGCTTAGGCTGGGGGCTTACCTATGCTTTCGACGAATACAATTCGCTCACTTTCACCAACGATTTCAGCAAACTCATGGTGCCGTCGGCCGGCGGCAACAAGCAAGTGCCGTATTTGAGCGGCGTGTTCGAAAGTTTTAGCGACGCACCCGACGGCTTTGCCGAAGAGCTAAGGGAAATCATTCCGTCGGTGGGGGTGGAATATTGGTACAACAATCTTTTCGCCGCCCGAATGGGGATGTTCTACGAGGCGGCGGACAAAGGCAACCGCCAATTTATGACCTTGGGCGCGGGCATACGCTTTCGTGTTTTCACCCTCGACGCCGCTTATTTGGTGCCTTTTGCTCAACGCCACCCGCTGGAACACACCCTTCGTTTCAGTTTAAGCTTCCAGTTCGGCGACGTCGACGACTAACCCCCCCCGTAAGAAATTCATTCGGAAATTCATTCCATGCCGCCGTATTCAACGGCGCTATGTTTTGATTTATCTATTTGCGTCGTCGGCCATCGTCTTGGCCACTTGTACGGCCAAATACGGCGCCAACAGAATCCCGTGGCGATACAGGCCGTTGAAAACAAAAACGCGCGGGGCAATTTTTTCCACGACGGGTTTTCGAGAAAGGGTTGCGGGGCGAAGGCCCGTCCATATCTCGGTAACGGGAAGGTCGTAAAGCGCGGGAACGGCGCAATAAGCGCGTTGCATCACGTCGGACAATCCACCGAACGTCGGCGACAAGTCGCGTCCTCGTTCTTCGCTCGTCGAACCGATTATCGTTCGTTCGGGGTGGGGTACGACGTAGCCGCGTCCGAATCTTTTAGAACGAATGCGTACGGTCGTTTTCAAAACCCCGCCTCCGACGGAAACCATTTCTCCGCGAACGGGAAATATTTTGGGCGTGCCCGCAACGTCCAAACCGGGGACGGGTTCGGTCGGCGAAAACCCCGAACAAAACGCCGGAATCCCTATGCCCGTCGCCAAAAGCAAATATTGGGAATAATGAAACCGGCCTGCTTCGTCGGTGATTTTCACGCCGTTTGCGGCGGGTTCCACGGAAACGATGCGGCGTTGGACGGCATATCCCACCCTGCTTTTGATTTGTTGAAGAAGCAGTCGAGGATCGACCCGGCCTTCGTCGGGTGCGAAAACGCCGGCGCAAACGTCCGGTCCGAGCGCGGGTTCGATTTCGCGCAGCCCCGACGCTTCGAGCCATTCCACCTTTAAGCCGGCGTTGCGCTGAAAATCAAAATGACGTTTGAGCTCGGGAAGTTCCCGGGCGTCGACGGCTACTTCGAGGGCGCCGGAAAAATCCAAACCTACCGCATCGGCTTTGATATCCAAAGCGTCGAGCCAAAGGGGATAAAAATCTCTGGCGGCCAGACCGGTGCGGAGCAGGTCGATTTCGGTGTATTCGAGTTCGTGAACGGGTGCGAGCATGCCCGCGGCGGCAAGGCTTGCGCCCGCCCCCGCGTCGAAGAGTTTGACGTCGGCGCCAAGTTTTTTCAACTCTACGGCGGCACACAAGCCGGCCATTCCTCCGCCGACGACTATTGCGTCCATTCTTAGAACGTTTGTTCACACGCGGCGGGGTCCAACGTTTGCAGGGCGGTCTTGATTTTTTCCGCCGTTAAAGGTTTGGGCATGAGACTGACGACTTCGGGGGTCGAGGCGGCGCGGGCGTAGTCTTCTTGGTCTTCGGTGGACGAAACGACGAAAACGGCAATGCCGCGCGGCAAGGATACTTTGCGCATCTCCTCGATGAATTGCCATCCCGTCATGCCGGGCATATGCAAGTCCAAGAAAATACAACAAGGCAAGGCGTTGAAGCGCCCGACTTCGGACATCGAGCGTAGGGCCGCCAACGCCGATTGGGGTTCGACAAAATCCGCCGTTTGTAGTCCCAGCCCCGTGCGTTGGCTTTCCATACGGAACATAACCGAAGAAATCGGGTCGTCGTCTACAAGCCAAATCACGAGAGGAAGGTCCACGTCTATGATTTTAAGGCTTGTTAGAGGTTTTGAATTCATGACGTTCAATTGGCAAACGGCCCAAGCACTTAAATTCACTAAAAATGCCGTGCCGAATACATTACGTAATTTACTACGCAAAAGTACGTAAAAAATTTTAAGCCGGCCAATTTTTTTCATTAGATTTTTTCCCTCTTTTGAGCCTTAAAAATGCAAAAATTAGGCAAACGGTTTTATTCGCGTTTGGCGTTTTGCCGCCATTCGTAAACCCATTGGCTTTGTATCATTTCCAAATGTCCTTCGTTGGATTCATTGGGCTTGCCTACAAAATTCGGCAATTCCATGACCCATTTGTGTAGGTCGGTAAAACGGATGCGGTAAATTTTGCCTTCGTCAAAATCGGGGCCGAACTTTTCGTAAAGCCCCATCGCAATATCTTCGTAATCCGACCAAGTTATCGGCGGTTCGAACGTCATACGCATGATGTGTATATTTTGATAGAACGGAAAACGCGCTAAAATAGTTTGCACGGAAAAAACGACGGGCAAAATGATAAAAATAGGGGTCAAACGCCCGGGAATTTGATTGCCGACGGCGAAAGTGATAATTTTGGGCGATGGAAATCGTCAAGGAGCTTTTGGAAATCGCCAAATACACGATACCGGCCCTGCTGAGCATCGGCGCGGGGCGCATGGTGTTTGCGGCGGCGCAACGGGCCGCAGACCGCAAGGCCGAACGCGAGAGGCGTTTTCACGCCTACGAATCCGTCCTGCCCCTGACCCTTCAAGCTTACGAGCGCTTGACGCTCTACGTCGAACGCATCCACCCTTTTCAAATATTGTCGCGAATGCCGAACGCCGGCGGACTCAGCGCCAAACAATTGCGCGACGTCATGGTACAGGAGATTCGCCTCGAGTTCGAACACAACATCGTCCAACAAATCTATGTATCGGAACGGGCGTGGGGGGCGTTGCTCGAAGCCCGCGAGGAAGTGGTTACGTTTCTTACCGACCTTGCCCAAAACATGCCCGAACGCGCAACGGCGGCGGATTTTGTCGAAGCCGTGGCGGCGTCGCTGAAAAACGCGCCCGAGTCCGAACCCGCCCGCGACAAAGCGCTTCGCACTTTTCGCAACGAGGTCGTTCGTTTGTTTTTACCCGGCGATTAATTCCCGCGCGGAGCGCAACGCCGCCTCCGACGGCGTTTCCGCCCCGCTCATCATTTTGGCGATTTCCGTCGTTCGTTCGTCGCCGTCAAGTTGGACAATGCGCGAAACCGTCTTTTCCCCGTCCGACTCTTTGTATACGTAATAATGATTGCCGCTTCTTGCGGCGATTTGGGGCAAATGGGTAACGGCCAATACTTGGTGTTTGACCGCCAACGATTCCAACACTCTGCCCACTTTCAACGCCGTTTCTCCACCCACGCCCGTGTCTATTTCGTCGAAAATCAGTAGGGAAAGCTCCATTTTTTCCGCCAACGCGGTTTTAAGGGCCAAAAGTATCCGTGACGTTTCCCCGCCCGAAGCCACCACGTCCAACGGTCCGAAATTCGAGCCGACGTTCGTGCGCACCATGAAACGCACGGCGTTGAAACCCGTCGCCGTCGTTTTGACCGACGCGCCATCGAATGGCGTTTCGCCTTCGAGGCGGGAAACGTCGGTGTAAAAAGCGGCGCCCCTGAAACCAACGGCTTCCAACAACTCGTTGACTTTTTGGTCTAAAGCCGTCGCCGCTTGTTTTCGTGCTTTTTCGAGCGTGGCCGCCGCCGCCAAAACGCTTTTTTCCAAACGCCAAAGTTCGGCCTCCAAACGCGGAATTTCGTCGGCGGCCTCGTCCACGACCCTAAGTCGTTCGTTGACGTCGTTGAGGATGGTCAGTAAATCGTCCACCGTTCGGGCGCCGTATTTGACTTTGAGTTTGTTGATGAGGTTGAGGCGGCGTTGGAGACGTTCGATTTGGTGGGGGTCGAGTTCGATGGATTCGACCACGCGTTCAAGCTCGGCGACGGCGTCGGAAATCAAAAGACGGGCCTCGGCCAACTTTTGCGCCTCCGTCCCCAATTCGGGACAAACGCTTGAAAGCCTTTCCAAGGTTTTGACCGTCGCCGCCAAAACATTGACCGTGGAATTTTCGTCGGTTTCAAGTACGGAAATCCGCCCGGAAACCACGGCGCCAATCTCTTCGGCACGGGACATTCGGGCCAAGTCCCGTTCAAGAACGTCGTCCTCGCCCGAAACGAGCGCGGCTTTGCCCAGCTCCTCGCTTTGGAAACGCAAAAATTCGGCCTCGCGCAACGCGCGTACGTTCGCCTCTTTGAGTTCGGCCAGCCGAGTTGCCGTTTGTCGAAAGGTTTTGTATTGTGCCGTATACGAATGTAAATCCAATCCCGCGTACTTGTCCAAAATTTCGAGTTGTACCTCGGGGTTTTGCAACAAAACGCTTTCGTTTTGTCCGTGGACGTCGGCCAAACGGTCGGCGATTTTACGCAGGGTTTGCAGGTTGGCGGGCGAATCGTTGACAAACGCCCGGGACTTTCCCGAGGGTAAAATTTCGCGACGAACGATGAGTTCGTCTTCGGAAATTTCGACGTCCTCGAAGTCCGTCCATTCGGCGGGGCGAACGCCGAAAGTTGCTTCGACGACGCATTTTTTTTCGGGGTCGCGAAGGACGGCGGCATCGGCGCGGCGCCCCAAAACCAATCCCAGCGCCCCGACGACCATAGACTTTCCCGCACCCGTTTCGCCGGTAATTAAATTGAGCCTCGGCCCCCATTGAATTTCCGTGCGGGCGATGAGCGCGTAATTTTCTATCGTCAAACTTTTAAGCATGTGGAGCTTCTTCTTGAATTAAGGGAAGAAAAATCGTTGTTTTTTTCAAAAAAACGAACGCAAAATACAACGCACAACGACGGAAACAACGTCGAAGTCGAATCACAATTTTAATCCCAAAACAAGAATATCCTCGTCATAGGTTTCGCGGGGGAAAAAATGTTCGGCGAAATGTTTTTTGGAAAAATCCGTTGGCGGTACGGCCAAAAGGTATTGGGCTATTTTTTCGGCGCCGACGAAAATATTTCCGTTTCCCGCAATTTTGAGGGCGGAATCGGTGGCTAAAATCAGCCGGTCGCCGGGTGCGACGTAAAATTCGCCTTCCAAAAACAACCGAACGCCAAATTCGTCGTTGTTCATGCCGAGAGGGATTTCGTCGGTGGGGTAAACGTCGAAGTCGTTTGCGTGCAAGTGGACGATGGGTAGACCCGCGCCCGCAAACCGTACGCATCGTTCGGATTTGTCGTAGACGCACAAGGCGACGTTGACGCCGACTTCGATGCAAAGTTCGGGTCCCATTTGGGCCACTTTTTGGTGAAGAAAGTAGAGGATGTCGCCGGCGGACTCGACGCGTTTTTGCAGTACGATTTCGGTCAATTGGGTGCTTCCCAAAAGAGCCAAAAAGGGGGCGGCCAAGCCCGGGTTTGTAACTTCGGCCACACAAAAATAGACCGTGTTGCCTTCGGAGACGAGCCAATAACCGTCGCCGCCGGGCGTCTTTCCGGGGAGGTAGTGAAGAAAATAATCGGAAAAATGGTCGGAAAATTCGGGTTGTCGGGGGGCAAGGGCGGATTGTACGATTTTGGCGTAGGCAAGCGAATCGGAAAGGGCGCGTTCGGTTCTTTCCAAGGCTTGGGTTCGTTCTTTGACGCCCGCGTTAAGCTTTTGGTACATGAGCGTGTTTTCGATGAAAATGGCGCACTGTTCCAAAAACAATTTGAGGTGGTCGAGGGCGATGGGGTGAAAAAAACCGTTTTTTTTCTCCAAATACAATACGGCCAAAGATTGGTCGAGGCGAAATATGGGGGCGCATAAGGCGTCCGAGGGACGCGGCCCCGGCGCAAGGTCCATTTCGTTCAAACCGACGTATCGGCGTTCGTCCAACGCAAGTCTGGCGGCGGCCTCCGGAAAGGACGAAACGGCGGAGTCCACCTCGCCAAAAGTCTCTTTTCGATAAATTTTTCCGCCGTAGGCCAGCATGCCGCGGTCGGCGGATGTTTTTTTCAAACCAATGGACAATATCTCCTTGACCAATGCCTCGGGGTCCATGATTTGGGAAAGCGTGCGGATGTTGTGTTGGAGTTCTTGCAACATCGCCACCCGCGCTTCGAGTTCGACGCCTTTTTCCCAGCTGGCGACCGCTTCTTTGACCGTGAGAATGAGGTCTTTATAATCCCATGGTTTGGGGATGTAACGGTAAAGGCCGGCGTCGTTCAAAGCCCGGCCGACGGCGTCGGCGGAGGCTTGCCCGGTCAGCAGGATGGTGCGAATACGCGGGTCGGTACGGTGCACGCGAACCAAAAGTTCGTCGCCCGGAATTTTGGGCATGTTTTGGTCGGTGATGACGGCGGCAATGGGTTCGCCCTCGATGACAAGGTCCGCCAGTATTTCCAATGCTTCGACGGGAGAGTTCGTCGCCTCGACACGGCAAACGTCGCTTAACTTTTTTTCCAACGTATCGCGCAGACCCGCCAAAACTATCGGCTCGTCGTCGACGCACAACACAATTGGCTTACCGATATTCAAACTAATACAGTATTCAAACCGTAAAATTAACAAAAATTGACGCAATGGCACACAGGTTGGCAAAACTCGTGCAAAAAAAAAATTTTTTTTGCACGCCAACCCCAAGCCTAGGTAGCGCCAAACAATTGACGATGAAAAGTCGGCGTGAATTAAAACCTTTATTCAAGGATAACTTTAAAGTGAAAATGCCGATGCATAAGCTTTATCATTACATATCCGTTGTATCCTGTCCAAAGCATTGTTTCGTTTTCCGTTTTTTGCGATATTAAGGGCCGTGCGCGTGCGATGTTTGCCATGCAACAAACAATACTTTCAATGCGGATATTTTTTCGTCGTTGCCCGTTGTACGCGGCTACATCGTTCCCTGTTTTTGCTTTCGTCAAAACCGGATTAACTTTGCGTCATGTGGATAGCCAACGCCCTAGTGGTCAACGAGGGTAAAATATTCGAGGGTTCGGTGAAGGTGCGAGGGGAACGCATCGAACGGGTGGTCGAAGGCGGGCCGTCGGATACGGGTGGCTTTATCGATGCACGCGGCATGTATCTTTTACCCGGTTTGATTGACGACCAAGTGCATTTTCGCGAACCGGGGCTGACGCACAAAGGGGATTTGTATACCGAAAGCCGGGCGGCGATTGCGGGCGGCGTAACTTCGTTTATGGAAATGCCCAACACCTTTCCCGCCGCCGTTACGCTCGAGCTTCTTGAACAAAAATACGTCCGCGCCGCCCAAGTTTCGGCGGCCAATTTCTCTTTTTATCTTGGCGCAAGCAACGACAACCGCGAGGAATGGCTGCGCCTCGACCCGCAAAACGTTTGCGGACTCAAAGTGTTTATGGGTTCGTCAACGGGGGACTTGCTCGTGGATTCGGACGCGGCGTTGGAAAGTATCTTTGCCGAAAGTCCCGTTCTTGTTGCCACGCACTGCGAGGACGAACCCACCGTTCGCGCCAACACCGCCCGGTTCAAAGGGCTTCATCCCGACGGCGGTCATGCCCGACTCCATCCCGAAATTCGTTCGCGCGAGGCCTGTTGGCTTTCGAGTTCCAAGGCCGTGGGATTGGCGAAAAAACACGGTACGCGCCTCCATGTTTTACACGTTTCCACCGCCGACGAAATCGAATTGTTCGACCCCGCACCGCTCAAAGAACGGCCCGACAAACGCATCACCGCCGAAGCCTGCTTGCACCACCTTTGGTTCTGCGACGCCGACTACGAACGTCTCGGCAACCGCATCAAGTGGAACCCCGCCGTCAAAACCGCCGAAGACCGTCAAGCCCTTCGCCAAGCCCTTGCCCAAGGACGTATCGACGTTTTGGCCACCGACCATGCACCTCACACCCGAGACGAAAAAAACAAACCTTATTTCGACGCGCCGTCGGGCGGGCCGTTGGTGCAGCACGTCGTGCCGATGATTTTTGAACTTGTTGCGGCGGGGGCGTTCGATTTGGCGACGGCCGTTGAACGTGCGGCCCACGCTCCGGCAAGACTCTTTGGTATTCAAGACCGCGGCTTTATGCGCGAAGGCGGTTATGCCGATATCGTCCTTGTCCGTCCCGATTCGTTGCACGTCGTTACCCCCGAAGCGTTGTTGTACAAATGCGGATGGTCGCCGCTCGAAGGCCAAACGTTTTCCGCGCGGGTCGAACGCGTTTTCGTCAACGGCGCCTTGGTTTATTCGCAAGGCCGGTTCGACGACGGCGTTCGCGGAAAAAGATTGCGTTTTATGCGCTAATTTACGACGCCGCACATAAGTTTTGCGAGCTTCGAAATTGGGAATAAAGTTCTATTTTTGCCGATACGATGGGAATAAAGAAAACCATACTTCGCTGGATGCTGATGTTGGCGCCGGCATTGGCGCTCTGGGCATGCAAGTCCGAAGAGGATGAACTTCCGACATTGGACTTAAAAGTCGAGCGGGGCGAATGGGCGCTTAAACAGGCCGCCGCCGACCTTAAAGCCGGTCTGAGCCCGCAAGAGGTTTATCAAAACCGGTTTGCACCCTACCGGGATATGTACATTCGTTGGTTTTACCCCGAGGTTTGGGACCCGACGGCCTTCGACACCCTTCCGCCTCAATCCATCGACGACGAGCTGACCCAAATGCTCATTCCGTTGGCGCAAGACGAACATTGGATGAAACTCGTCGATTCGACGCTCGCCGTTTTTCCGCCGAACTACGATTTCAAAGCGGCGTTGGAAAAACCGTTTCGACGGGCGATGAAACATTTTCCGGACTTTGTCGCGCCGACGGTACTCACTTTTTCGTTTCCGCCCGACCCGCAATTTCCGCCCGAATACGCCGTTTCCACGCAACAGGCGTTTTGGACGAAAAATTATTTGGGCATAGGGTTGAATTGCTTTGCCGGCCCGAAATTTCCTTTTCGTCCCGCCCAAACCCCGACTTACATCGCCGCGCGTTTTGAAGCCAAATATCTTCCCGTGACGGTGATGAAATCGTTGGTCGGCCGCAGACAAAGAAAACTCACCCCCGCCCAAAATCCCAAGTTGTTGGACTGGATGATTCATTTCGGTATTCAGAATTATTGTTTGGACGTGTTTTTACCCGACACCCCCGATTCATTGAAAATCTATTATTCGGGGGCGCAATTGAAATGGTGTCAAGAGTTCGTCAGGGAAATTTACCACGACCTTGCCCCGCTTTTTTACGAGCAGAACCCCTTGAAATATCAAAAGTTTATCAACGAGTCGCCGTATACGTCGGGATTGGCACAGGAGTCGGCGCCGCGACTGGGCGAATACATGGGCTGGCAAATTGTACGCGCATACATGAAAAAACGCCCCGAAACCACACTCGAACAACTGCTCAACACCGAAGATTATTCGACGATTCTCAAAGATTCGGGCTACAAACCCTAAAACAACGGAATGGTTAGGGGGGAGTTAAATCGGGAGTTTTTCCATGAAGATATCGACGATTTTTCGGGCGTTGAGTCCGTCGGCCTCGGCTTCGTAGCGTAGGATGATGCGGTGGTTGAGGACGTCGTTGGCGAGGGATTTGACGTCGTCGGGTGTGACGTGGGAACGCCCGGCGATAAACGCGGCGGCGCGGGACGCGGCGGCCAACGCTATCGTCGCTCGGGGCGAGGCGCCGAATTCGATGTATTTTTTGAGTTCGGCAAGCTTGTAGGCCTCGGGCTTGCGTGTGGCGCCCACCAAATCCACGATGTAGTTTTCCAGTCGTTCGCTCAAATACACGCGGTGAACGAGCGAACGTATTTCCATCACGTCCGTTCCCGAAAGTTGAGCGCGCACTTCGTAGGGCGGTTCGGCGGACATTTTCAGGATTTTGAGTTCTTCTTCTCGCGTGGGATAGTCGATGTGTACTTTGAGCATGAAGCGGTCGAGTTGGGCTTCGGGCAGGGGGTAGGTGCCTTGTTGGTCAATGGGATTCTGGGTGGCCAAAACAAGGAAGGGTTTGGGCAGGGGATAGGTTTCGTCGCCGAGGGTTACCTGTTTTTCCTGCATGGCTTCGAGCAGGGCGCTTTGCACTTTGGCCGGCGAACGGTTGATTTCGTCGGCCAAAACGATGTTGGCGAAAACGGGGCCCGTTTTAACTTCGAAACGTCCGTCGCGGGGATTGTAAATGAGCGTGCCGACGAGGTCGGTCGGTAACAGGTCGGGCGTAAACTGAATGCGCTTGAAGCGCAGGCTCAGGGCTTTGGCCAACGTCGAAACGGTCAGGGTTTTGGCCAAGCCCGGGGCGCCTTCCAACAACACGTGGCCGCCGGTGAACAAACCGACCAACAGCCGATGCACCATCGTTTGTTGGCCGACGACGACGCGGCTCATTTCCGAGGTCAAACGTTCGATTTTTTGTACGAACGGCCCCAAAATTCCCTCCAAGTTCGCCGCCTGTCGCGCTTGCCACCCCGCCTGCGATGAATACTCGCTCATGGACGCAAAGTTAAGCCATCGCCGCCGTATCCCCAAACCGTCCTCGCGCCTATTTTTCCATCGTCCGCATCGCCGAACGTCGGCCTTCACGCAAAAAATTAAGGCTCGAAGAATTTGGGTTACAACAAAAGATTTTCGATATTTGCAATACGGATGAAAGTCATCGAACATATCGAACGGACAACCGCGCCGTTTGTCAGCATAGAAATCATTCCGCCCAAACGGGGCGGGAGTTTTGAGCAAATCGACCGCGCCATCGCTTCAATTTTACCTTACAAACCCCCGTTCATTGACGTTACCAGCCATTCGGCGGAGGTCATTTGGGACGAACAACCCGACGGCACGTTCAAACGGGTGGTCAAGCGCAAGTCTCCCGGCACTTTTGGGATTTGCGCGGCCATCAAATACAAATACAACATCGACCCCGTTCCGCATATTTTGTGTGCGGGCTTCACGCGCGAAGAAACCGAGGACGCGCTCATCGAACTCAATTATCTGGGCGTGGAAAACCTTTTGCTCATTCGTGGCGACGCCAAATACGACAAACCCGTCGCCGAAGGCAAAAGCGTCAATCGTTACGCCGTCAATTTGGTTGAACAGGTGGCCGCCATGAACCGGGGATGTTATTTGGACAAACTCATGGACGCGGTTCCCACCGATTTTTGCATCGGCGTCGCCGCCTATCCCGAAAAACACTTTCAGTCTCCCAACCTCAAATTCGATATCGAAGTCTTAAAAAAAAAGCAGGACGCCGGCGCCCATTACGCCGTTACCCAAATGTTTTTTGACAACCGCCACTACTTCGACTACGTTGAAAAATGTCGGGCGGCGGGGGTTACCATTCCCATCATTCCGGGTTTGAAAATCATTACCCTGAAAAAACACTTGCAAGCGCTGCCGGCGGCGTTTCATATAAATTTCCCCGAAGAATTCGTGGACGCGCTTATGAACGCCAAAGACGATGTGCAAGCCCGACAAATCGGTCTGGACTTCGCTTACCACCAAGCCTTGGATTTGTTGGACAAAGGCGTGAAGCATTTGCATTATTACGTCATGCTCAACGCCAATCCTTTTATTGAATTGATGGAAAGATTGAAAAAAAAGTTATGAGATTTTTTGTATTGATTTCGGCAACGGTACTGGCCGCTTGCGGAGGTAAAAACACCACCAAACAATCCGCAACGGACTGCTCTTCGCTCAAATTTGAACAAAGAGCCGAAGCCGTGGCCGGCGACAGCGCAAAGATTCGCGCATATTCGGTTTTTGTGGAAAACTTCGACCGCGACGCGCCTTGTTGGGAGCAGCTCAACCAAGCGGCCAAAGAAAAACCCTACGAGCCCGGAGGGAAAACCACCGTCTTGTTTTTCGACTGTCCCCACCACACCTTGGACGCCGTCAATGCAGAAAACCCCGTCGTTGAAGGAGAGTACAAAGACTATTTGGTGGCTCGATACGTCAGCGACGAAACGGGTAAAATCGATTTCTCCAAATTCCCGTACATGGGCGGCAAATAACCGTCATACGGCCGGCGGGTTTGCCGTCCGGTCGTTTTTTTGTTAATTTTGCATATCGTACCCAAATTTTGTGAGCGACAGAATCATTATCCGCGACATCGAGGAGGAAATGCGCACCGCGTACATCGACTACTCGATGTCCGTCATTGTATCGCGTGCTTTGCCCGACGTTCGCGACGGCCTCAAACCCGTCCATCGACGCGTGCTCTACGGCATGAGCGAATTGGGCTTGGCCTCCAACCGCCCGTACAAAAAGTCGGCGCGTATCGTTGGCGAAGTCTTGGGCAAATACCACCCCCACGGCGACAGCGCCGTCTACGACACCATGGTGCGTATGGCCCAACCTTGGTCGTTGCGCTACCCTCTCGTGGACGGCCAAGGCAACTTCGGCTCCATCGACGGCGACAGTCCGGCGGCCATGCGTTACACCGAAGCCCGGTTACGCGCCATTGCCGAAGAACTGCTCGAAGACCTTGAAAAAAACACCGTCGATTTTCGACCGAACTTTGACGACTCGCTGACCGAACCCACCGTACTGCCCGCCAAAGTCCCCAACCTGCTTATCAACGGTGCGGCGGGCATCGCCGTCGGTATGGCCACCAACATGGCCCCGCACAACCTTAGGGAGGTCATCGAAGGAATCATCGCCTACATCGACAACAAAGACATCGGCGTAGACGAACTGATGAAGTACGTCAAGGCGCCGGATTTTCCCACGGGCGGGGTCATTTACGGCATGGAGGGCGTTCGCGAAGCCTTCCGCACGGGTCGTGGAAAGGTGGTGGTGCGGGCTTTGGCACGCATCGAAACCCATGCCCGCTCCGGACGCGAGCGCATCATCGTTTCCGAATTGCCGTACATGGTCAATAAGGCCGTCTTGCACGAAAAAATCCACGAGTTGGCCGTAGACAAAAAAATCGAAGGCATTTCGGAGGTGCGCGACGAATCCGACCGCGACGGCCTGCGTTTGGTGATCGAACTCAAAAAAGACGCCCAAGCCAACGTCGTTTTAAATTCCCTCTTTAAAATGACGAACCTGCAAACGAGTTTTAGCGTCAATAACGTCGCCCTTGTTGCGGGCCGGCCCGCACTGCTCAACCTCAAAGACCTCATTCGCCATTTTGTCGACCACCGCCACGAGGTGGTGATACGCAGAGCGCAGTTCGACCTCGACCAAGCCCTCCAACGGGCCCACATTCTCGAAGGTTTGATTGTCGCTCTCGACCATTTGGACGAAGTCATCGCCCTCATCCGCGCCTCAAGCAACGCCGAAACCGCCAGAAACGGTCTGATGCAAAATTTCGGACTTTCCGAAATCCAAGCCAAGGCCATTCTCGATATGCGCCTCCAACGCCTGACCAACCTCGAACGCGACAAAATTCGCAACGAGTATAAGGAAGTGTTGGAAAAAATCGAATATCTGCGTCGCGTTTTGGCCGAAGAACCCCTGAGAATGCAAATCATCAAGGACGAATTGGCCGAAATCAACAAAAAATACGGCGACGAACGCCGCACGCAAATCGTTTATTCGGCCGAAGACTTCCGCATCGAGGACATCATCGCCGAAGAGGACGTCGTCGTGACCATTACCCATTCGGGTTACATCAAGCGCACGCCGCTCAAAGACTATCGTCGGCAGGCACGGGGCGGGGTCGGGGCCAAAGGCGTCGCCACCAAAGAAGAAGACTTCGTCGAACATCTGTTTATCGCCAACACCCACCATTATATGCTGTTCTTTACCGAAAAAGGGCGTTGTTATTGGCTTAAAACTTACGAAATACCCGAAGGCACGCGCTCCCAAAAAGGCCGCGCCATCCAAAACCTTATTCAAATCTCCGGCGACGACAAAATTAAAGCCGTTTTGAACGTTCCCAAGCTCAGCGACCCCGAATATTGCGCAAGTCATTCGGTGTTGATGTGTACTCAAAACGGCACCGTCAAAAAAACCCTGCTTTCCGAATACAGCAACCCGCGCAGTACGGGCGTTAATGCCATCAATATCTCCGAAGGCGACTCGCTTTTAAGCGCCGCCCTCGTCGACGATTCTTGTCAGGTTATGTTGGCTACGCGCTCCGGTTACGCCGTACGCTTCGAAGCCACGGAAATTCGCGACATGGGTCGCACCGCTACGGGAGTCAGAGGGGTGAAACTCGATGAAAACAAAAACGACGTCGTCGTTGGAATGATTATCGTCCGCAGTCCCAACGCCCAAGTCTTGGTGCTTTCCGAAAACGGTTTCGGCAAACGGAGCATGGTCGAGGATTACCGGCTTACCGCAAGGGGCGTCAAGGGCGTCAAAACCATGAACATCACCGAAAAAACCGGCATGTTGGCGGGCATCGCCGAAGTCGGCGACACCGACGGACTCATGATTATGACCCGCGAAGGCGTGGCCATTCGCTTTTCCATGAAGGACGTTCCGCAAACCAGCCGCAACACGCAAGGCGTTCGTCTGATACGCTTGCGCGAAAACGACGCCATCGCCGGACTCACCAAACTCGCCGAAAACGACGACGACGTTCAAGGCTTACCCCTCGACGACGAAAAAAACATCGTCGCCGTCGAAAACACCAACGGTCAAACCGAAATGTTTTAGAAACGCGCTTGGCTTTCTTCGTAAATAAAAGGGGCCTGTTTATTCACGATTGTTGTCAATACGTAACCGTAAGAGCGGCGTTGAAGCGAATGCCTTGCCCCATAAAGACGGTGGCGGTATTGGCGTCGAAAGACGAGCCGTTTTGAGCGTCGGTAATATAGTAAGTATCAAGCAGGTTGAGAACGCTTCCCGTAACGTTGAAACGCAGTTTCCACGCCGTGAACGCATAGCCCAAATGCAGTTCGACGAGGTGATAGTCGGGGATGCGCCAAGACTGTCGGTTGCGGTTGTCGGTTACGCGGCCGTCGGGATAACGAAATTCTTGGAGAATGTAAGGGTCGAAATCGGCCCAATGTCTTCCGAAAAACGTCCAACGGGGTTTGACGTAAAAGCGTTTGAAGGGTTCGAATCGTGGGGAAAATCCGATTTGGGTTTGAGCGGCGTCGCCGACGCGCACGCCTTTGGCGGCGTAACGAAAGGAGTCTTCGACGGCGCCGGTCATGCGGTTTTCGCCGTAGGCCCAGCCTTCGGAAACGTAGGTCCATTCACCCCATGAAAACAAGGCTTCGAGTTGGAGCCATTTGAGCGGACGGTATTTGCCGTCGAGTTCAAAGCCGGCGTGGGCCGCGTCCACGACCATGTTGTAATTGAGGTCGGGGTCGGGACCGCGAACCACCCCGTCGGGGGGACGGTTTTGCCAATACGTGTAATAACCGTTGAGATTGACCGAGCCGTGTTTGTCGCGGTAGCCGGCGCCGATTTCGCCCGAGTAAATTTTTTGATTTTTGATGAAGGGAAAAAGCGAATTGTCGAAACGAAAAACGTTGTTGAAGCGCGGGGCCATGGTATAATGGCCGATGTTGGCGTAGACGTTGAAGCGTTCGTCGATGTTGTAGTTGGCGCCGCCTTTGGCCGTAAAGCCCGGAAAGGTTTTGAGGTCGGTGGTATTGGGGCGGGCTTCAGGGGAATTGACGGTATATTGCCGTCCGTTGCGTACAAGCGTGTCTCCATAACCCACCGCCGCGCGTATCGTCGTATCGGACAAGACCAAATCCCGTTTGCGGAAATAATTGACTTGCCGATAAGCGGAAACCGAAGTCGTAACGGCGGCAAAGACCGTAAAGCGTTCGCCTTTGTATTCGCCTTGCAAGAACAGCCCGCCCCAATGAATGCGTCCCGAAACGTGGTAGCCGATTTTGTCGCCGACGCGCCGCATTTCGTAAGTCGAAGCGTTGGCGTTGGCAAAATCGACTACGTAGTCGCCGCCCAACAAATCATACGGCGACCGATAACGATTGGAGCGGAAACTGCGTGCGTCCACCCCGCCCGTCAGCGCCAAACGCTGCGTCAATTGATAACGAAACGTACTTAACACGCCGTACCAAAAATGTTCGTTGCGGGCGACCTGCAAAAATTTCGACGACTTGCGCTCGGTTTGCGAAAAGAGCGGGTCTATGCCGAAGGGGTTGTTGCGGTTGTTGTTGTAAAAGCGTTGGAAGTCCACTTGTCCTTCGGCCGTGGTGTCGGCGGAAATGGTAAACGATGGGGACAGACCCGTTCCGCCGCCCATGCCGATGGAAACGTAGGCGACGGAGCTCCAATAGATGCGGGCGTTGGGGTTCCAGTTGTGGGAAAGACTGATTTGCGGTTTGTGATAAAAGTTGATTCCTTCGTTAAGCACGCGCCGGCGTTCGCCCTCGCGTTCGATGTATCCCCAATTTTGGTTGTAATTGCGTCCTCGCTCGGGGATGAGAAAAAGGCTTTCGTTGGTAACGCCGATTTTTCGGGCGTATTCGTGGCTGTAATAGGTGGGAAAAAGTTTGTTGGGCCGTTGGCCGTGGCTTTGGGGAGCGCCGTTCGCCGAAAAGGTCAGCATGTGGTTACCCAAAAGCTTTTGCACCTTGACGAAATACGCCCAGCCGTCCACAAAACTTTCGCGTACCCACATTTTGCCCATCACCCTCGACCCCAAAACCGTTACGCCCCATCCGCCTTTGAGTTGTCCGCTGTTGAAACCCAAAATCGTGGTAAAAAGCGAATTCGAGGCGTATTCTTGACGAAAAAAAAGTTCGCGTTTGGCGGTGATGCCTTTGGTGATGATGTTGATGGTTCCACCGACGGCGTTGATGGCCAATTTGGATGCTCCAAGGCCGCGTTGCACCTGCAAAGACTGTGTAACCTGTCCGAGCCCCGCCCAATTCGACCAATACACGCGTCCGTTTTCCATGTCGTTTACGGGAACGCCGTCGATAAGCGTGCCGACGACCCGGGAATCGAAGCCGCGAATGTTGATGCGCGAATCGCCGTAGCCGCCGCCGGACTCCGTAGCATAGGCGCCCGGCGTGGTGTTGAGTACCATCGGCAGGTCGCGTCCGCCCAATTCCTCGCGTATCTGCATGAGCGAAACGGTGCTGAAGGCCACGGGCGTTTCACGCACTTGCGCCACGTCCGCGACGATTTCCACATCCTTTAACGACACGGTTTTGAGCGAAAACGTGCCGAGGTCGAAGGTGTCTTTTCCCGCCGGGATTTTCACTTCGCGCACCAAAGAATCGTAGCCCGCGTAAGTGAAAACAAATCGTCCGCCCGACGAACGCAGAAAAAAATAGCCGTCGGGGTCGGTGAAGGCGCCCGTGTTTTCGTTGCGGACGGTTACCCCTACGAGCGGTTCGTCGACGTTGAACTCGTCCACCACCCGGCCCGTTACCACCGTTTGCGCCGCGCACCACGCCGGCCACAACATCCCTAGCAAAAGTATTCCCCTCATCGGCCTTGTTTTATCGGCACAAAATTAAGACGCCCTTTGCGCCCCCGAATTTACGCATTGTTATCAATTTGTAAAAAAAGGTTGTTTTTAGACCCGGTACGCTTAGAAAACGACGTTCTCTTGCCCGCGAACGCGTTGCAAAGACCGAGGTTTTGCAAATTCCGATTTTTGTTAGCTTTGCGTTTCGAACTTGAAAAGGATAATGAAACGGGGGGGTGTTTGGGTCGCAACGATTCTCTTTCTAACGGCAGGCGTCGTATGGGGGCAAGTGAAGCGATGTATTTTTGACGAAATTCATAAAGGTTTGACGGAAAGTCCTAGTTTTGTGGACAAAAACCGTGCATGGGCGCGTTTGGCCCAACAAGCCGCCAAAACCCAAGCCGAGGATGTTCCCGTCATCACCGTTCCTATTGTCGTTCACGTGATACACACGGGCGGACAGGACAACGTTTCGGAAAATCAAATACTAAGCCAAGTCGAGGTGTTGAACGAGGATTATCGCGCCAAAGCCGGTACGGCCGGTGAACGCGGGTTCGATACCAAAATAGAATTTTGTTTGGCCAAACTTGACCCCGACGGCAACCCCACCACGGGCATTACCCGTACCCAATCGCCGTTGGCCGAACACGTTCAAGCCGACGAAGCCGCACTCAAAGCCTTGATTCGCTGGGACCCCGAACGCTATCTTAATATTTGGGTGGTTAAATCCATCGGCGGCGAAGGAGAAAACAGGATTTTGGGCTATGCGCGTTACCCCGAAGACCCGGCGGGATTGGACGGCGTCGTCATTTCCTACCGCAACTTCGGACGTACGGGCATACTCACGCCCCCCTACAACCGGGGCCGAACCCTTACGCACGAAATCGGCCACAGCCTCGGACTTTTTCATCCGTTTCAGGGGGGATGTTTGGGTTCGTTGCCTTCGACCTGTCTCGAATTCGGCGACAACATTTGCGACACGCCCCAGTCGCTTTTCGAAGCCTTTGGATGTAACGTCGGCGACAGCGCCAACACCTGTGCCGAATACCCGTTCGACGGCCCCGACGCCAACGACAATTACATGAACTATGGCAACGACGCTTGCATGCACCGTTTCACGCCGGGCCAAGCCGTTCGCATGCGCAACGTCTTTGAAATCTATCCCAACCGAAAAAAACTCGTATCGCCCGAAAACCTTGTTTCCACCGGTTGTGCGACGGGCAAAAAAGCAAACAAAGCCGCGCCGAACGCCGTCGTCCGTCTATTTCCCCGGCCATGCAACGGCACGTTTACCCTTGAAGCCGAAGGCGATTGGAAAATGCGTATTTTTGATGTTACGGGGCGGTTTTTCGGCGAATATTCGGGCACGGGCACACAACAAGTGGCTTTCGACGCCACGACGGGCGTTTATTCCGCCCTCGTTCAAAACAACAGACAAATATTCAAACAAAAAATCGTTGTCGTCCGTTAGCCCGAATCGTTCCGTCCGCTTGGTTCCAACCCCCGTTTTAGCTCATTTGCGCAAAGACTTACCAAAAATTACGTTACTTTTGCGCAAAATCTTTGTCCCATTTACCGCGTGGTTTACTTGGGGCTTCGTTTTTTCCGTTTTCAACGTCGCCGTCGGACAACCCTTGTCGTTGAACAAAGACTTTGCCTTTTCTCTGTCCGCCGGGGGAAAAGTGGAATACGACCGCGAAAAATTCGCCGTTTTTGCCGCCGGCGACAGCCTTCCCGCTTTAATTTTACCTTGCGAGGGGGATTTTTTGGCCGTATACGAAGATTTGACCATCGTCAAAAGCAAGTACGCCTCTTTTAAATTTAAGCACAGGGACGTGGTCAAGCTTGAAAAATCGAAAATCACCGCCGCTCGTAAAACGAACTTCGGCCTTGTGCTTGAGGGCTTTGCCTTCAATCCCGGGCGAAAAAACAAGCAAAAAAGTCAGGCCAAACTTTCGTTGGAAATTGAATCGTCGGAGGATGGCGGCCTTCGGCTGACGGTCGTCGTTTACGACAAGCACTACAACCGTTTGCGTTTGGCTCTGAACGGCGAAAAAAACGAACAATACTTCGGCGGCGGGGCGCAATTCTCGCATTTTAACCTCACGGGAAAAAACGTCAGAATTTTTACCGAAGAGCAGGGGGTGGGTCGGGGCGACAAGCCCGTTTCTTTTTTCACAAGGCTTTTGGGGATTGCGGGCGACGAATTTTCGACCTATGCCGCCGTTCCTTATCTGATAGCCGACCGTCCGGGGTTCAAGCGCGGCCTTTTGCTCGAATGTGCCGAACCCTTGTATTTCGACCTTCGCCGTCCCGAACGACCCGTTCTCGACGTTTGGAACCACGAATTCACTTTGAGAATTTGGACCGCGCCCACTCCCGCCGATTTAACCCAAAAGTACACCGCCCATGTCGGCCGGCCCCCCAAGCTGCCCGATTGGGCTTTCGGAATATGGCTGGGGGTTCAGGGCGGCGGCGAGCGCGTTAAAGCCCTCTACGAACGTTTGGCCGGCGCGAACGTTTCCGCCCTTTGGATTCAGGATTGGGTCGGAAGAAAAGACACCCAATTCGGCGCCCGTTTGCGTTGGAATTGGGAAGCCGACCCCCGGCTTTATCCCGACCTCAAAGGGTTTTGTCGGCTCATGAACGAAAAAAACGTTAAAGTCCTCGGGTATATCAATCCGTTTTTGGCCGAAAACACGCCGATGGCGCAGGCCGCCATCCGCGACGGGCGATTGGTCAAAAACTGGAAGGGCGAAGCCTACAAACTTAAAGCCGGCGGGTTCAACGCGTTCCTCAACGACTTCACTCATCCCAAAACCCAAACGTTCTTAAAAGAAACGATACAAAAAAATTTGTGGGAAACGGGGTTTTCGGGGTGGATGGCGGATTTTGGCGAATGGTTGCCGCTCGACGCCCGGCTTCACGACGCAAGCGAAGGCTGGAGCGTTCACAATCGTTATCCCGTCGAATGGGCGAAAATCAATCGCGAAGCCGCGCCCGAAGCCCTGTTTTTTTGTCGTTCGGGCTTTACCCATTCGCCCAAATACGCGCCCTTGTTTTGGATGGGCGACCAAACCCCCGACTTCGGAAAACACGACGGCATGCCCTCGGCGCTCACGGGCATGCTTTCCGCCGGAATTTCGGGATTCGCCCTGTGCCACGCCGACGTCGGCGGTTACACCAACGTCAATGTTTTGGGCCTGAACATCCGCCGTACCCAAGAGGTGTATTATCGTTGGGCGGAATGGGCGGTCTTCACCCCCGTTTTTCGCACTCACGAAGGACTCAAACCCGAAAAAAACGTCCAGCCTTACACCGACGACGAAACCGTCGCCTTCACCGAACGCATGGGCAAAATCCGTAAAATTTTTGCGCCTTATTTGCGCCGGGTGTGCGACGAGGCGGCGGAAAACGGTTGGCCCGCCGTCCGTCCCTTGTATTTTCATTATCCCGAATGGTCGGCGGCGCATCATTTGACGTCCCAGTTTCTTTTGGGCGAATACGTCATGGTCGCGCCCGTGTTGAAAAAAGGGGCGCAAGAGGTGGAGGCGCTTTTTCCGCCCCAAACGGCTTGGATACATCTTTTTACGGGACAACGATTCCATGAAGGCAAACACGTGGTGGAAGCGCCCTACGGTTCGCCCGCCGCATTCGTCCGTGCCGACTTTGCCGGAGCGCGCGAACTCGTCGACGCCTTCCGAAACCTGCGATAACTTTTGTATTTTTGCCGAAAACTTAACTCCGTTTTGGCCTCCTCTCCGCCCCGCCCTTTACGGCGGCTCTTTGCTTACGTCAAACCGTACAAAGGTTTGTTCGTCGCCGCATTTCTCATGACGCTGGCGCTTTCTTTTTTGGGTCCCGCAAGGCCCTACCTTATTCAGTACGTCCTTGACGTCCCTTTGTCCGCCGGCGACGTGGCCGGCGTCCGGTTTTGGATTGTGGTCATGATTATTTTGACCGTTTTGCAAACCCTCGTCAATTATCTGCAAATTTCGTGGTCGCACAAACTGGGCGAATCCGTCGTCGACGACCTGAGAAGGCAAGCGTTCAACCACATCGTTCGTTTGCGTCCCCAATTTTTCGACAAAACGCCCGTCGGAGCCCTCCAAACCCGCGTCGTTTCCGACATCGAAACCCTAAACGCCCTTTTTAGCGAAGGGTTTATATCCATTTTCGGCGAACTTTTACAACTTTTGACCCTCCTCGTCCTCATGTTCTATACCGATTTTCGTTTGACGCTCGTAGCCCTGATTCCCATTCCGCTTTTGGTTTTGGCCACGTACGTATTTAAGGTTAAGGTCAACGCCGCGTTTCAACGGGTGAGAAAAGCCGTCGCCGAACTCAACACTTTTCTCCAAGAACACATCACGGGAATGTCCGTTGTACAAATTTTCAATCAAGAGAAAAGAGAGTACGACAAATTTGAAAAAATCAACGCACGCCACCGCGACGCTCATTTGGACACCGTTTTTTATTACAGTGTTTTTTTTCCCGTGGTCGAGGTGATTGCCGCCCTTTCGACCGCGGCGTTGGTTTGGTACGGGAGCGGGGCCGTTTTGGAGGGCTACACCACTTTTGGAACGTTGGTGGCTTTCATTATGTATTTGACGATGTTTTTTCGTCCGATACGGATGTTGGCCGACCGTTTCAACACTCTTCAACTGGGTTTGGTCAGCGGCGAGCGCATTTTCAACGTTCTCGACACTCATGAGTTCATTTGCGACGGCGAAATCGAGGACTTTCGTCCTCTTTGCCCAAAAATTGAATTTCGCGACGTTCGTTTCGCGTACGTAGCGGGGCAAGAGGTGTTAAAGGGGGTGTCGTTTGTCGTCGAACCGGGGACGACGACGGCGTTCGTTGGCGCGACGGGCTCGGGAAAGTCCACCGTTGTCAATTTGCTGATGCGTTTTTACGAATTTTCCGAAGGGCAAATTCTTATCGACGGCATGGATATCCGCAAAATAAAACTTGAAAAATTGCGTGGGGCAATGGGTTTGGTCTTACAGGACGTGTTTTTGTTTTCGGGAACGATATTGGACAACGTTACCCTGTTCAACGACGGGATAGACGAGGGGCGGGTAAAACGGGCGGCGGAACTTATCGGCGCCGACGCGTTTATCGAACGTTTGCCCGGCGGCTATCGCTTCGAGGTCGGCGAACGCGGCGCCAACCTTTCCACCGGTCAGCGGCAAATTTTGGCTTTTATGCGTGTTTTGGTCTACAATCCCAAAATTTTGCTTTTGGACGAGGCGACGGCCAACATCGACTCCGAATCCGAGGCCATGATTCAAAACGCGATTGCCGTCGCTCTCAACGGACGCACTTCGATGGTCGTTGCGCACAGGCTTTCGACGATTCAAAAAGCCGACCAAATTTTGGTCATGCGGCGGGGTGAAATCGTCGAATCGGGAAACCATCAATCGCTTTTGGCCCTCGACGGCCATTACAAAAAGCTTTACCGCTTGCAATACGCTACGGCTTAGGCTTGGGAACGGGCGCTATCGAACGAATGATTTTCAGGCACGGCTCGAGCAAATCGGGCGTATATTCGAGGCCGAATTCGACGACGTAGCGACGGTCTTCGATATTGAGCACGTAAACCGGCGCGTGAAATTCGCCCGGAATGCCGAAGGCGCCCGTGTTTTCGCTAAAATCGAATATTCCCCCGAAACCGTATTTGAGGCTGTCTTTTCTCAAAAGTTTGCCCTTGCGTGCGGCAATGCGTTTGACAAGCGTATCGGGCGTAATGTTTTCGGGAATGCGCGTTGCGTCAAGGAGGTTTAAAACGTTCCTGCCTTCAAACTTTATCGCCACCGCTTGAATCAAACTGTCTTGGGGATGTTTTATCGGTTCGGGCGTCCAACGTTCGCCCATTTGTGCCGTCAGCGGAAACGGTTTGAGGGAAACGGTTCGCGGCGGTTTTTCGCATCCGAAAAAAATCAACGCTCCCGCCAAATAAATCGTCCAAATTTTCATCGCTCAAAATTAAACAGGCCCCCGCATTGCGGGGGCCTACCGATTCACCTTTAATCCATTTTTTTCAACGTCGATTACCGAATCGAAATTTTGACGGTTTGGGAATGAACGTCGGAATCAAATTTAAGGACGTAGAGGCCGGCGCCAAGGCCCGTCGCATCCACTTCCACCGTATTGAGTCCTTCGACGACGTCGAAAGTTTGAGAAAAGACGTTGCGACCCGTCAAATCGAAAATGGCTACTTTCGCTTGCGATTCCCACGCGGCGTTGAAGCCAAGGTTGAACAAGCCGCGGCTCGGGTTCGGATATACCGAAACGTGGTCGTCGAAAGTGATTTCGATTTCTCCCGCCTTGCCACCCGAAAGCGTTTGGAAGCGACGAGTTACCGACGGCGACGAGTTGCCGCCCGGGCAGGTGGCCGTAACGCGCACTTCGTAACGGGTTGCGGGGCTTAAACCCGTCAGTACCGCCGACTGCGTGTTTTCCAACGTTGCCGTTACGATTTGGGACGTGTAGGTGGCGCTGCCGAACAGACGATATTGAAGGTTGTAACTTGTCGCCCCTTCTATCCTTGTCCAACGCACGGTCGCTTGCGTGGATTGCAAGGAAATCGAGGTGATGTTCGGAGTCAAACCCGAGCAGACGGCGCCGACGCCCGGCGTGGTAAAGCTAAACGTGGCGAGGGGAGACTGCGTGCCGTCGCACAACGCCCGGACGGTAAAAACATACGTGGTACCCGGATTCAATCCGGTAAGCGTCGCGCTAGCGGCGCCGACTTGAGCGTCAACGGTTCCCGGGCCGTTAAGGTCGAAAACGTATTCGGTGGCGCCGGCGACGGCGTTCCACGTGGCGTTGGCCGTCGTTTCGGACGTCGGGGTAACGACCAAGCCCGTGGGAGCGGCACAAGGCGTTTCGCCGGGCAAAGTCGTGAATGTAGCGGTGCGTACGTCGCCCGCCGCCGAACCGTCCGAACAGTTGGTGCGAATTTCGACACGATACGACGTATTCGCTCCCAGGCCCGTGAATTGATAAACTAGGGATTGGCCGGCGTTGATGTTGATTTGACCGTTGGGAACGATTTGGCCGGCGTTCGGACCGGAATTGAAGCGTAGGATAACGTCGTAATCGGCGGGCGTCGAACCTCCGACCGGCGCGGAAAAGCCAATCGACGCGGAGTTGGAGGTAACGTTGCTTACCGTCAAAGACGCGGGCGGCAAACACGCCGTACCGGCGCCCGTAACAAAGCTGGAAACGGAACCAAACGGAGAAATGACGTTGCCGATACAATTGGTACGAATTTGATATTCGTATTCGGTATTCAACTCCAAGCCCGTTATGGAAAGGGAAGTGAAATTCGCGGAGACGGTGCGGAAAATCCAGCTTATCGTACCCACGCGGCGGTAGCGAATTTGATAGCTTTGCGCGCCCGGCACTGCGTCCCAAACGATGGTTGCGCCGTTGGCCGAGGGAATGGCGCTATAATTCGAGGGGGAGGTGCACGGCAACGTTGAGCCGTCGTTGACGGTAACGGTAATCGAGGCCGCCGCGTCGCACCCGCCTTGGGTAATGGTATAGGTAAGGTTGTGCGTACCCACGCCCGCTATCAAAGGATTGAACGTATTGCCCGATACCCCGGGGCCGGAAAAGACCCCGCCCGCGGGCGAACCGAACAATTGCACCGCGCCTTGCGCCGTTGTAAACGTTGTTTGACCGCCCGCGGTGTTGATGGTTACCGGGCCGATGTTGTCGGGGTCGAGGACGGTTACAAGGAAAATGCGGTTGTATTGACAGTTGCCTTGGAAACCGCTGTACAGAAACACGTGCTGGCCCGTAACAATCGGACGCAAATACCACGTACCGTTAACGTTCGTTACAACCTGTTGGCCGCTGATGATTTGCGGGGTAATCGTACCGCCTTCGGGCGTAACTTGCAAGGGAATTTGTAGGTTTACGTCTTTGCAGAACGTGTCGGAAACGGCCGTTTTGTTTAAGGTCGGGTAATAGACGTCGGCCAAGATGCTGTTGCGAATAATGATGCGAATGGTGTCGCGGGTGGTGCAGCCTTCGGTTTCATTGACTTCGTAAACCAAAACTATCGTGCGGGCGGGCGAAAGCGCAAAGGTGTATTGATACGTCGTCGAGCCGTCGTAAGGAATTTCGGCGCCGTCGGGGTCGATTACACGTCCCGTATTGCCGTCGCCCGGATTGGACAAACCGAAGTTCAGCGTTTGTTCACCGGGGCCTACGCACAACTGGGTCGTATCCGCGACGTTCTTGAACATCGCGGGATATGCCGGCGCCACGTACCGAAGATTTTGTTCGAAGGAGAACAGGCAGTTGCTGTTCACAACGGAATAGCGAACGCGATAGGTTCCCGAGGCCGACGGGGTGAAGTCCACGCCTACGCCCGCGGGAACGATGGTGGCGTTGGGGCCGGAAACGAGGGTGAATTCCCCTCCGCCCGGAACGCCTTCGAGACGAAGCGCGTTGTTGGCGCCGGCGACGTAGCATAGATTGGCGTTCAAATCGGTAACGTTGGGGGAAATAATACCCAAATTTAGGTTGGCCACCTCGTTGACGATGAACTCGGCGGTGGTTTCTTCGTTGCAGGTGCCGGCCAAATATTGGTAACGCAAACGCACCGTTCCCGAATTGGAGGTTTGCGGAATGGTTACGTAAACGCTGTCCGTGTTTTGTATGGGTTCCATCGTTAGGGGTTGAACGCCGGCGGTGGTTTGGATTTCCGCGCTAAACGGTGAATCGGTTTCGTCGATATAAAGCGGGCTTAGACGCAGACCGACGCGGACCTCTTCCTCGGCCAACTTGCATATCGTTTGAGGGGCGCCGATAATTTGGGGGGCGGGCGTTTGGGTAACGGTTACCAAAATCGATTTTGAAAGCGTGCAACCGCGATAAATGCCGCCAAAAGTAATGGTATGGGTTCCGACGCCGGCGGCGTTGGGATTGAATACCGTTTCGTTGTTGGTGTTCACGCCCACGCCCGGACCGGAATAGGTTACGTTTTCGAGGGGAAAACCGGCGGGTAGGGCCGTTCCCGTTCCGTCCAAAACGACGGGATTGGCACAGGTCGGCAAAGAGGCGGCGAAGGCCGGCACGTCGAAGGCCACGTCGTAGTTCGCCGTTTGGAACTCGCCCGAAATCACCTCGCCCGTAATCAACGTGTAGTTGACGCGATAACGCACGATGGCGTTTTCCGCGTGGTTGGCGAAAAAGACACGGTAGGTGAAGATTCCCAGCGAAGAGTTGAAACTCACGATTTGGGGAACGAGCAGCGTCGACGGATTTTGGTTGTCGTACTCTTGTTCGGTTCCGTCGTAAGCGACGCTTAAAACCACTTCGGTGGTTAAAAAGCCGCCGAGGGTTTGGGCGTTGACGGGGGTAATTCGGCCGCTGACCAAGATGTCGCTTCCCACCCCGCAAAAGACGGGAACGCCTCCGTCGTTTACCGAACTAAATATCGTTACCGTCGGATTCTGGGCGTGGACGCGCATGGCTCCAAGACCCAAAATCAAAAATAATACGGCTAAATACCTCATATTTTGTGATAAAAATTTCAAGATTGATATATATCGTTGGATATCAACGTATACCCCGCAAAGTTACATATTTTTTGATTCCAAAACTCAAAATATTCGCCGGCCTTGAATGGTAACGAGCCCAATTCGTTTGAACCCCAACGACAATCGTTTATCTTTGGCGTTAAGTCGCAACGTTAAAAAAATCGGGAAATAATCTCCATGTTTGTGATTATTGATTTTTATCCACCGAAAATTTTTTGCTCCGTGAAAATTTCCGATTCCGGCCGGATACGGTTTTCTCCCGTTGTTTGTCGTTTGGATTCAATTTTCAATATTTTATTTACGATTTCGGGGTTGTCTTGCCAAGTCGGTCAAAACTACGTCAAAAAGCGCTAATTTTGTCCGCCGCAACTTTAAATCATTTTTATGAGTACCATAGCCGATATCAAGGCCCGCGAAATTCTCGATTCCCGGGGCAACCCGACGCTGGAAGTCGACGTTTTCACCGACGACGGATTTTGGGGCCGGGCGGCGGTGCCGTCGGGCGCCTCGACCGGCAGTTTCGAAGCCGTAGAACTGCGCGACGGCGACGAAACCCGCTTCAACGGCAAAGGCGTCCGCCGCGCCGTCGAAAACGTCAATACCGTCATCGCCGCCGAACTTACCGAACTCGACATTCTCGAACAACGCAAGCTCGACCGTACGCTCATCGAACTCGACGCCACGGAAAACAAGTCGCGTCTGGGCGCCAACGCGATTTTGGGTGTTTCTTTGGCCGTGGCCGCCGCCGCCGCCGCCACCCTTGAAATCCCGCTTTATCGTTATATCGGCGGGGTCAACGCCAACGTCATGCCCGTGCCGATGATGAACATTCTCAACGGCGGCGTCCATGCCGACAACAAGGTCGATTTCCAAGAATTTATGGTTATGCCCGTGGGGGCCGAAAGCTTTTCCGACGCATTGAGAATCGGTACGGAAATTTTCCACAAACTCGGAAGTATTCTTAAATCCCGTAATTTTTCGACCAACGTCGGCGACGAGGGCGGATTCGCCCCCAACCTTTCAAGCAACGTCGCCGCCATCGAACTCGTTCTCGAAGCGATAACCAAAGCAGGGTACGTACCCGGCGAAGACGTTTGGATAGCCATCGACGCCGCCGCCACCGAACTCTACGACCACGAACTCGGCTGTTATACTTTTAAAAAATCGACGGGCGAAATGCTTTCCGGCGCCGACATGGTCGGTTTTTGGGCCGAATGGTGCAAACGTTACCCTATTCTTTCCATCGAGGACGGTTTGTCCGAAGAAGACTGGGACCATTGGGAAAAATTGTACCGTGCCGTCGGGGACAAAGTACAAATCGTCGGCGACGACCTTTTCGTTACCAACGTCAAACGCATACGCCGGGGCTTGCAAAAGCGTTGCGCCAACGCCGTCTTGGTCAAGGTCAATCAAATCGGCACGTTGAGCGAAACGATCGACGCCGTACAGTTGGCCAAGCGCCACGGTTGGGGAACGATTATTTCCCATCGCAGCGGCGAAACCGAAGACACGACCATAGCCGACTTGGCCGTAGGACTCAACGCGGGACAAATCAAAACCGGCTCAGCCAGTCGTTCCGACCGTGTGGCCAAATACAACCAACTTTTGCGCATCGAAGAAGATTTGGGCGACGAGGCCGTTTACGCGGGTACCTTCATGCGTTATTCCTTCGATGAGGCCGAAATCCAAAACGGCGACAAAGAAAAACCCCACGGCGGCGAAGAAGCAAGTTAGCCGTTGTTTTCGACCGCCGAAAAAGTCGAATTCATGCTTTTTCCGAACCCGTTGTTTTAATTTGTTTTCGGTAGACCAAGAAAGGGGGACGGTTTGCGCGCCCCCCTTTCTTGGTCTAGTTCAAACCCAAAACGGATTTTCCTTGCTCAAAGACGATATCGACGGGGATGCCGGCGGATTTGAGGCCGTCGATGTCTTTTTGTAAGTCGGCGGGGATTTTGGCGGCCTCGTCGAGCCATTGGACGGCGCGTTGGTAGTCGCCGTCGCCTTGAAGTTTGAGGATTTTTTCGGCGAGAGCGGCAATGGCCGTACGGGTTTTGGCGGCGTCGACGCGATATTTACCGTCGGCTTGACGAATGATCGCGCCCCGGTCGCGGAAAAAGTTGAAACCAATCATATTGGCCTTGCCGTGGGCGCTCACCGAACCGAAGCGCACCGAGCGAAAAACGCTCGCCACAAAGGTAACGTAGTGGGATTCGGCGTCGCCTTGAAGTTCGCCTTTGTCCAGAAGTTGGGTAACCATGTAGGCGCCCAGAATGTCGGCTTTCGCCTCTTCAAACGGAGAATACGTTTCTTTTAAAGCGTTTTTGACCGTTCCCCGATTGTTTATCGTGTTTTTTATGCCCAAACCGTGGGCCACTTCGTGAAACATAACGTTGGAAAAAAACGATTCAAAAGTAATTTTTGCTCGTTGTTCGGGAACGATGAGCCGGTCGGCGATGGGCAAAAGGATGTTTTCGTATTTGGCCCGCATGACGTTTTTGAGTTGAAGCCGTCGGGTGCCTTTTTCGAGTTGGATTTGTTCGTCGTTGGGCAAATTGATGGCGATGGTTTTGGAGCCGGAGTTGCAGTCGCCGGCGTAATAGACGGCGTCGTAGGCCGCAAGGTCGCCTTCCGTGCCGGGGATTTCTTGTTTATATTCCGAGGGTACGGGTAGATTCTGTTGGAGTTCGGGTAAAAAGGCTTTGAATTTTTCGAGTTTTTTCGACCATTCTTGGTCTTTGACGAGAACGAAGGCTTCATAGGCGGTTTTATAGTTGAAGAGGTCGTCTTCGTAGTGTTCGATGGGGCCGATGACGAGGTCGAGATGGGAGGTTTTCATATCGAGCCAAATACGGTCCGAGGCGGGATAGCCGTCGCTGATTAAAGCATATGCGCGGGCGTTGAGAAAGGTTTTAAGTTCGGGGTTGTCGGCGAGTTCGGCGGCTTTGTTCAGCAGCTCCGCGGCCCGGGTGCATTCGGCGCGATGAGCCTCCGAATAAGGTATACAATACAGTTTTCCTTCGGCGTTGCGGCGGATGTAGGTATAGGGATTGGTTTTGCAAGGCAAATCCGCTTTTTCAAATTCTTCTTTGGTCATATCGGGTGGATAGAACCATGCGCCCTTGGGTTTTTCGCCCACGCCTTTGATAAAAGGTTTGTTGCCGTCGAGAACGTCCCACGGGCCGTAGTTGATGGCGATGAATTTGCGTTCGTCCTCGGTGGCTTGGGCGAGCAGCGCTTGAACGTCCCCGCCAAAGGTCTGTTGCCAATACAAAGAATCGCAAATTTGAGCCGCGTCTATCATTAGGCTCAAAATTTGTTTTTCTTTCTCGGAAAGATGGGAAAGGTCGGCCGTCAGCTTGACGCTCGCGTATTTTTTGAGTTTTTCGCTCACGGGTTCCATCGTTGCCGTTTCGACGTTTCGATATTTGTACTCGCGGCATGCGACCGGCATCGCCAGCGCCGCCCCCAAAATAATCGTTCTCAACATAGGGCGCAAAGTTACGCGGATTCGGCCTTTCTCCCAAAGCGTGCCGAAGCAATTTTGGGTTGAAAGACGGCGCCGAGCCGTAAAACCTCGGACGAACTACCAACTTGAGCCGCCTCCGCCGCCGCCCGAACTTCCGCCGCCCCAACTCGACGAACCCCCGCCGCTTGACCAAGATCTTCCACCGCTTGACCAAGAACTTCCGCTGCTCGACCAAGAACTTCCGTCGCTCGATTCGCTTCGTTCCTTCTTCGGAATGACGAACGTGGTCGTTTTCGTATGACCGCAATGATGACAGGTGTATACGGTTTGGCCCGTTCCCGTGCCGGTATACGTGGGTTGAACGACGGTCGTCGTTTTTTGGGAAAGCGTTTTATGTTGGCACTGCGGACAATCGGTGTAACTCGACCACCACGACGGATAACGCAAAATGACGATTTCTTCGGCGTTGGGCGTTACCCAAACGTCGTAGTCCACCGACCCTAGCTTTTCTTCCTTTTGTTGGCCGGGGGTGAGGTATTTGTCCTCTTCGGCCTCGGACAGCCGTCGCATCGGCAAACCGGTTTTGGGTCCGTTTCGCGGCGCCTTTCGCAAACCCATTTTTGAAAACCAATACGGCAAATAATACAATATGAATACGGGGAAAAAAACAATAAGCGCAATCCACCAGCCCGAATGGTCGTCGTTCAGCGTTTGATGAATTTTATAGGGGTCGCCGGCGTAGTGCTTTCTTATTGCCCGCGTACGGTAAATGCGGTTTATCAACAATCCAAAAAGCAGGGAAAAATACCCGAACAGAAAAAAACCGCCCCACAACGTCGCCGAATCGGTACTTTCCGAAGCAAAAATAAGCGTCATCGTTGCAGGAAACGGCGCCAAGGCCACAAAAAGCCAAAAGCGAGGGAGGGGCGCGATGCGCAATTTTGTTTTGTATTTCTTTTTTTGACTATTGGGCAGCGATGCGCTCGTTTGAACGCGCCACTGGTTCCGTTCTTCTTCGTTGCCGTTCCAAATAAAATACGCGACGACCCCATAAAACAATATAAACGCAAAAAACAAAATCCATGGGCGTCCCTCGTCTTTTTCCTTGGTTTCACCGTCCAACAAACCTATCGATTTAAAGTAGTCGCGTACTTCGTGGTCGGTCAGCTCGTTGTTTACCGCCTGCATGACGTTTATCACCCCCTCGTCGTACAACCCCGCCTTAAACTTGGGATTGAGGTGGTTTTCCAAAAGACGAACACAGACCATGTCGGGCAAAAACTCTTCCATGCCGTAGCCCGTCTCGAACTCCGAACGTCTTTGGTCCATGACGATAAGCAACAACAGTCCCGAATCTTTTTCTTTTCCCCCGACGCCCCAATGGTTAAACAGTTCGGTGGCGAAGTTTTTGGGAACGGCCGAGCCTATCGAACGAAGGACGACGACGGCGCATTGGGCGCCGTGGTTTTTTTCTATGCCGTCGCAAAGGATGTTGAGCCGAAAAACGGCGTTATCGCTCAACACTTTGTCGGGATTGGAAACGTAACCTCTTCCGCCCGATTTCGGATTGGGAACCGTTTCAACGGTATAAACGGTTTGCGCGCAAACCGACGAGGTCAAAATTAGTCCTATAAATCCGAGCCACATACGCGTTGTCATTGGGGGGGGATTTTTTAGACTGACTCTTAAGCGCTCAATTTTTTGCGGACGTTGATAAACGCCTGCACGGCTCGGTCGATGTGTTCGATTTCGTGTGCGGCGGAAAGTTGCAAACGAATGCGGGCTTGTCCTTTGGGAACGACGGGGTAAAAAAATCCGACGGCGTAAACGCCTTCGTCCAAAAGGGCGTGGGCAAAACGTTGGGCCAAAGGCGCGTCGTAAAGCATGACCGGGACGATGGGATGCTCGCCGGCTTTGAGGTCGAAACCTTCTTCGGTCATGCGTCGGCGGAAGTATTGGGTGTTGCGTTCGAGTTTGTCGCGCAGTTCGGTGCTTTCTTCGAGCAATTTGAAAACTTCGAGCGTGGCGCCGACCACCGCCGGCGGCAACGAATTGGAAAAAAGGTAGGGCCGGGAACGTTGGCGCAAAATTTCGACGATTTCCTTTCTTGCGGCGGTAAAACCTCCCAAAGCGCCGCCCAACGCCTTGCCGTAGGTGCCGGTGATAATGTCCACCCGTCCGATGACGTTGCGGTATTCGATGGTTCCGCGTCCCGTTTTACCCAAAAATCCCGTGGCGTGGCATTCGTCGACCATGGTTATGGCACCGTAGCGGTCGGCGAGGTTGCAAATGTCGTCAAGCCTGCCGATGGTGCCGTCCATGGAAAAACAGCCGTCGGTGGCGATGAGTATGCGTCTTGCGCCTTGGGCTTCTTTGAGTCGGGATTCGAGTTCGTCGAGGTCGTTGTGGGCGTAAACGTAGCGCTTGGCTTTGCAAAGGCGCACGCCGTCGATGATGCTGGCGTGGTTGAGGGCGTCGGATACGACGGCGTCGTCGGGACCCAAAAGCGGTTCGAACACCCCGCCGTTGGCGTCGAAACACGCCGCGTATAAAATACAATCCTCGGCGCCGACGAACTTGGCCGTCGTTTCTTCGAGGTGTTTGTGTTGGTCTTGGGTGCCGCAAATAAAGCGCACCGACGACATGCCGTAACCGTAACGGTCCAAAGCCGCCTTCGCCGCCGCCAGCACCCTCGGATGGCTCGACAAACCCAAATAGTTGTTGGCGCAAAAGTTGAGTACCTTGCGCCCGTCGCTCAGCGTGATTTCCACCCCCTGCGGCCCGGCGATGAGCCGTTCGGTCTTAAACAGTCCCGCTTCTTTCGTCTCTTCCAGCTCCCGCGCCAACTGAGCGCGTATTTTTTCGTATCCGCCCATAACGTCGCGAATTTAAAGAAAATATATAAAAAAGTAGAAGAAATGTTGGTTTTTTGGGCAAACAACGCTGAACGACGTTTGAGCTTTTCGATTGTTTGTGGATATTTCTTTTTCATTGATTACTTTGTCCACAATCGTAAGGTTCTAAAATGATTATCTTTGCGTTACAGCCGCCGTTGGCGCCAAGGTCTTCGGCCGAAGAAAAAATAAAACTTTCAATCTATGTTTATGACCGAAAGCGTAAAAATTTTTTGCGGCGACGCCCGAAACGAGTTGAAAAAAATCACCGACGAAAGTATAGATCTTATCGTAACCTCGCCTCCTTACGCCGACCAAAGAAAGTTTTCTTACGGCGGCGTATCTCCCGACAAATACGTCGAATGGTTCATGCCCGTTGCTGCGGAACTTCGGCGTGTATTGAAACCCACCGGTACTTTTGTTCTCAACATCAAAGAAAAAGTGCAGAACGGCGAACGCCATGTTTACGTGCTGGAATTGATTTTGGAAATGCGCAAGTCCGGCTGGCTTTGGACCGAAGAATTTATTTGGCATAAAAAAAATTGTTACCCGGGCAAGTGGCCCAATCGTTTTCGCGACGCATGGGAAAGATTGTTGCAGTTCAACAAGTCCCGCAAGTTTAATATGTATCAGGAGGAGGTCATGGAGCCGATGGGCAATTGGGCCAAATCCCGGTTGAAGAATTTGAGTGAAACCGACAAAATTCGCGATCCCTCCAAAGCGGGAAGCGGGTTTGGAAAAAACATCTCCCATTGGCTGGGTAGGGAAATGTCTTATCCGACCAACGTCTTGCACTTGGCGACCGAGTGCGGCAACAAAAACCATTCCGCCGCTTTTCCGCCCGCTTTGCCTCGTTGGTTCGTACGTCTTTTCACCCGTCCCGGAGACGTCGTTTTGGATCCGTTTATGGGTTCGGGAACGACGCTCGATGTAGCTTTGGAACTCGATAGGATCGCGGTGGGAATAGATGTAAACGAGGATTATTGTCGTGCCGTTATGGAAAAACTATCCTCTCGAAACGTTGGTTTATTTGCTTCGGCCCGTATGTTATGAATCCCCTCAACATTGACGACGTTGTCGCATACGTCGAAAACAATATCGAGACCTTTCACCGAAAGCGAGTTGAATCCGTTGGAAAAATCAAACTTGACGCTATCGTCAAACGCAAAAATCCTTAAAAGCAAAAAACATTCAAACGGCGGCGGATTTTGTAAGAAACATCGTGGACGCCTATTTGTCGTCGAGTGAGGAAGCTTTGTTTGGCGATTGGCTCGAAGGTCTTGCGATACACATAAATCAATTGGTTTATGGCGGAAAGAAATCGGGTATTGAAGGAATAGATTTAGAATTTGAAAAGGACGCCGTTCGTTATTTAGTCAATATTAAATCCGGGCCGAATTGGGGCAACAGTAGTCAAATCAAAAAAATGAAACTTGAATTTTCCAAGGCGATAAAAACCTTGCGAACCTCCGGAAACGTTAAGCGCGAAATACGTTGCGTAAACGGTTGTTGTTACGGAAAAGAGACCCAAATTCACAAAGACGGATACGAAAAATACTGTGGTTCCAAATTTTGGGAATTTGTCTCGGGCTCTCCGTCACTGTACATGGACATCATCGAACCTCTTGGCCATAAAGCCAATAAACATTCCGAGAATTTTATGGCCGCTTATGCCCAAATACTCAATAAACTTACTTTTGAATTTATCAATGCATATTGCAAACCAACGGGCGAGTTGGATTGGGAAAAAATCGTCAAGTTGAATTCAATGAATTGACTTTGACGGAAAATATTTTCCCATGCGAAGTTTTGTTTTATTCCGATTGCCGTCGTTTTTTGTGTTGGTTTTTTTTTTATAAGTATGGTTAATGGTTTTGGTGAAAAATCAAAATCCACGACACGGTATTAAACCGATAACGACGGACAATCGACCGGGATTAAAAACAATTATCTTTGGCAAGCAAATAATTTGAAGACGTCAAGAAGTGATTTTGGTCGTTTGTTTATTTTATTGCCAACAAAAAAGGGCGCCGTGGGGCGCCCTTTTGCGATAAATCTTGGGGAATTACATGTCCATACCCATGCCGCCGCCCATGCCGCCGGGCATTTTGGGTGCGGGTTCGGGTTCTTCGGTGATGACGCACTCGGTGGTCAGAAGCAAGCCGGCGATGGACGCGGCGTTTTCCAACGCGGTGCGAGAGACTTTGGTCGGGTCGATGACGCCGGTTTCGATGAGGTTTTCGTAGGTTTCGGTGCGGGCGTTGAAGCCGAAGTCGTCTTTTTTGGATTCGCGCACCTTTTGCAGGATGAGCGCCTCTTCAAGGCCGGCGTTGCGCACGATTTGACGCAGCGGTTCTTCGAGCGCGCGGCGTACGATGGCCACGCCGATGCCCACGTCGCCTTTAAGGAAGTTGTCGTTGATGCCGCCGCGTCCTTTGTCAATCGAGGGGATGGCGCGAACGAAGGCCACGCCGCCGCCCGGTACGATGCCTTCTTCGACCGCCGCACGCGTGGCGTGCAGGGCGTCTTCGACGCGCGCTTTTTTCTCTTTCATTTCGACTTCGGTCGGGGCGCCGATGTACAACACGGCTACGCCGCCCGACAACTTGGCCAAACGCTCGTTCAACTTCTCCTTGTCGTAGTCGGAGGTCGTCGTTTCGATTTGCGCCTTGATTTGGTTGATGCGGGCCTTGATGTCGTCGGCTTTGCCCGCGCCGCCAACGATGGTCGTGTTGTCTTTGTCAATCGTTACTTTGTCGGCAACGCCGAGGTAGTCGAGCGTAACGTTTTCGAGTTTGTAGCCGCGTTCTTCGGAGATGAACTGACCGCCGGTAAGGATGGCGATGTCTTCGAGCATGGCTTTGCGACGGTCGCCGAAGCCCGGGGCTTTGACGGCGGCGATGCGCAACGAACCCCGAAGTTTGTTTACGACCAAGGTGGCAAGCGCCTCGCCGTCGACGTCCTCGGCGATGATGAGCATCGGGCGGTTGGTGCGAACGACCGATTCAAGGATGGGCAACAAATCCTTCATCGACGAGATTTTTTTGTCGTAGATGAGGATGTAGGGGTTGTCCAACTCGACGGTCATGTTGTCGGCGTTGGTCACGAAGTAAGGGGAGATGTAGCCGCGGTCGAACTGCATACCCTCGACGGTGTCAAGGTAGGTTTCGATACCCTTGGCTTCTTCGACGGTAATGACGCCGTCTTTGCCGACTTTCTCCATCGCCTCGGCGATAAGGTTGCCGATTTCGGCGTCGTTGTTGGCGGAAAGGGTGCCGACCTGCGCAATTTCTTTGGAGCCCGAGATGGGGCGGCTCATTTTTTTGAGTTCGGCCACGACGATTTTGGTCGCTTCCTCGATGCCGCGTTTGATGTCCATGGGGTTGGCGCCGGCCGTAACGTTTTTGAGGCCTTCGCGAAAGATGGCTTGGGCCAGAACGGTGGCGGTGGTGGTACCGTCGCCGGCGACGTCCGCCGTTTTCGACGCCACTTCCTTGACCATTTGCGCCCCCATGTTTTCGATGGGGTCTTTGAGTTCGATTTCTTTGGCGACGGTCACGCCGTCTTTCGTGACCAAGGGTGCGCCGAATTTTTTGTCAATGACCACGTTTCGGCCGCGGGGACCCAACGTTACTTTTACGGCGTTCGCCAAAGCGTCCACGCCTTTTTTGAGTTTTTCCCGCGCCTCTACGTCGAAGCTAATCAACTTGCCTGCCATATTTTTGGATTGGTAATTTCGGTTTTTTAAGGATTGATTTAGATAATTGCGTATAAATCGCTTTCGCGCATGATAAGGTAGTCTTTGCCGTCGATGGAAATTTCGGTGCCGGCGTACTTGCCGTAGAGTACGACGTCTCCGGGTTTGACGGTGGTGGGTTCGTCTTTTTTGCCGGGACCGGCTGCGACGACCGTTCCGCGCTGGGGTTTTTCCTTGGCGGTGTCGGGGATGATGATGCCCCCCGCCGTTTTTTCTTCCGCCGGTGCGGGTTCGATAACGACCCTGTCGGCCAAGGGAGTGATTTTAACGCTCATTGTTGTTTTACTATCTAAATTTTTGGTTGTGGTTTTAGGCTTGCGCCCTTCGCGGGGAATTTCTACAAAGTGCGTGCCGAAACGATTTTTTGCCAAAAACGACCGTCAATAACCCAAAAAGCCGCCGTGAATGACATTTTTTGGCGCAACACGCCGAAAAAACGTGCCGATTTTTCAGTTTTTGGCAAAAACCGACAAATAATTGTCGTTCAACTCAACGACGTCGGCAAACGAAAAATCGGGGGCGAAGGGCGGGTCGTCCGCGTGGGCCTTACCGATGCGAACCGTCTTCCATCCCATTTTTCGCGCGGGCGCCAAATCCCGAACTCTATCCCCAACCATCGTCGCCGCCGAAACGGCGTGCCTAGCCTTTATCCGTTCGTAAAACAACGATTCCGGTTTGCGACAAAGACAACGACCCACAAGCGGGTGGTGGGGACAAAAAAATATCTCTTTCACCCCCATTTCCGACAACGGCGCATGCAACTTTTTCAACCACGTACGGTCGTACATGCCCAAATCAATCCCTCCCTGATTGGTGATAATGAAAACGGCGTATCCGTCGGCGTGCAAACGACCGAAAAGTTCTTCAATGCCCGGCACAAGGACAAAGTCCGCCTCGCGCCTGACGTAACCCGTCTCTACGTTGACAACCCCGTCCCTGTCGAATATCGCCGCCCGCATATCGTTTGTCTTGCGGGCAAAATTAACCAAAATCCATCGCGCCCGTAACCAAACGTCGTGCCAAGGGCGGCAATATTTGTTTGGGCGCCGTTGAACAGATAAAATAACGATAATCACGGAAATGATTTATTTCATCATGGTTTGTTTTACTTTTTGAATTTTTTGCTCATTGGACTTTGAAGACGAACGTACAAGCGGCGGCCATGCGTTCGGCCACGGCTTTAATTACGGGAACGGCCACGCTGTTGCCCGCGAGTTTTCGTGCCGCCGTATAACCGACGTTCATCGAAAAACTTTCGTCAAAGCCCTGCAAACGCAACATCTCGCGCACCGACGGGCGGCGTACGCCGTTGACCAACAAATAGTTGTAGGAGCCGTTCGAACGCAGGGCGCACGAATACGGCAATATCGAAATATTTCCGCCTTTGTTTTCGTGCCAAATCGACGGATAAAACGGTTCGTTTTTTATTTTTTTCCTTCGTTGCGAGACGATTTTTTCCGAGGCGAACAGTTTGGGGCAAACGTCGCCGTCCGGCTCCAAGATTTGCGACAACGGGGTATAAGGGCCGAGGGGCGATGGGAAAACAAAGGGCAAATTTTTCCGAAAACCGACGATGAACATACGCTCCCGTTTTTGGGGCAGGCCAAAGTCGAGGGCGTTTAGCGCCGTGTAATGCAAAAAATAACCCAATTGTCGAAGCCGTCCGATTATCGTGGCAAAAGTGCGTCCGCCGTCGTGGGAACGCAGTTGTTTGACGTTTTCGAGCAGGAAGGCGAACGGCCGTTTGACCCGCAGAATTTCTTCGATGTAAAAGAAGAGGGTGCCGCGCGTGTCGGCGAAACCTTCCCTTTTTCCGATGATGCTGAAGGGCTGACAAGGAAAGCCGGCCAAGAGCAGGTCGTGGTCGGGGACGGATTCGGGGAGAATTTGGGTAATGTCGCCGGCGGGCCGAAAACCGAAGTTGGATTCGTAAACGTCGGCCGCGTCCTTGTCCCATTCGGAGGCGAAGACCGTTTCCACCCCCAAGGCTTCAAAACCCAAACGTATGCCTCCAATACCCGCGAAAAGGTCGAGCGCCCGCCAACCCGAAAGCCGTTCAAGCGTCGGCGTTGGTGCCGCAACCGCGTCGTCGTTTTGTGTTTTCACGACGCAAATTTACGGCGTGCGCTTTTTATGTGGAGGCGTGGCGGTATGTGAAAAAGCATCGTTTTCGGTACGGGCGTGGTTTTCGCGCCGTTTTGAGTTATCTTTGCGTCTATTTTGTCGTCATGGAAAAATCGGCGAAAATATACGTGGCCGGTCATCGAGGAATGGTCGGTTCGGCCTTGGTCAGGGCCTTGAACAGCGAAGGCTATGAAAACCTCGTCGTCCGAACGTCGAAAGAATTGGATTTGCGCGACGGCGCCGCCGTACGTGATTTTTTTGCGTCCCAAAGGCCCGAATACGTTTTTTTGGCCGCGGCCAAAGTCGGCGGCATCATGGCCAACGCCACTTATCCCGCCGAGTTTTTGTACGACAACCTTGCCATCCAAACCCACGTTATCCATCAATCGTATGTGTTCGGGGTCAAAAAACTCATGTTTTTGGGAAGTTCGTGCATTTACCCCAAACATTGCCCGCAACCGATAAAAGAGGAATATCTTTTGACGGGGCCGTTGGAACCGACCAACGAGGCTTACGCCGTCGCCAAAATCGCCGGTTTGAAAATGTGCCAAGCCTACCGAAAACAGTACGCTTGTCGTTTTGTGAGCGTCATGCCGACCAATCTTTACGGCCCCAACGACAATTACGACCTTGAAAATTCGCATGTTTTGCCGGCGTTGATACGCAGGTTTCACGAGGCCAAGCGCGAGGCCAAGCCGTTCGTCGAGCTTTGGGGCGACGGTTCCCCCTTCCGTGAATTTTTGCATGCCGACGACCTTGCCGCCGCCTGCCTTCATCTTATGCAACATTACGACGAGCCCGAACCGATTAACGTTGGCACGGGCGAGGACCTGTCCATCAAGGATTTGGCGCTTATGGTCAAGGATATCGTCGGTTACGGCGGCGAAATTCGTTGGGATACGTCCAAACCCAACGGCACGCCGAAAAAACTTTTGGACGTTTCGCGTTTGTTCGCCACGGGGTTTCGCCCCCGAATCCCGCTTGGCGAAGGCGTCGCCCGGGTCTACGAAGAGTACGCCGCCCGCGCATAATTTGAATTGTTTTTCCCCCGCGGACAAAAAAATAGGTTTGTGAAAGGAATTATATTTTTTTGTTGCAAATTTGCGTAAGCAAAGCGCAGAGTAGCCTGCGTCTTGCGGCGATACGTTTTATTTCATGAAAAATCATTTGTCAAGAATAAGTACTGCATTTTTCTTGATGCCGGCGCTTGTTGTCGGCGCTTTTGCTCAAACGCCTTTTCGACAGGATTTTGGGGTCTATCGCTTTGGCACGTCGCGTCCGACGATGTGGTCCATCGCTCAAAATCCGCAAGGCATGATGTTTATGGCCAACGACGCGGGGGTTGTTGTTTACGACGGCGCCCGTTGGGACGTGGTCGAAACCGAAACCGCCGCCCGCGCCGTCGCTCTTGACAAGGACGGAAAGCTTTACGTCGGTGGAAAAAGCGACGTCGGTTGCCTCGACGTCAACGGACAAGGACGGTTTGAATACCGTTCTTTTCGAAAATATTTGCCGGAAAAAGCCCAACAGCTTACCGACGTCGAAAGGGTTTATTGTTTGGGCGACAACGTCTATTACGTTGCCGAAAATTTTATTTTCACGGCCAAAGACGACGGCAAGTTGGCCACCATCACGGCCACGCCCGTTTCGGGGTTTGCGGGTTCGGGAACCGACGGCCAATCGCTGTTTGTCAACATCGACGGAAAAGGCTTGCACACGTTTTCGGGTGGACGTTTGACGCCCGTGCCGGGCGGCGAAACGCTGGCGTCGTCGTACATCAGATTTATGGCCCAATCCCCCGACGGCAAAGTTTACGTCGGTACGGAGAACGAAGGGATGTTCGTTGGCGCTTCGGGCGGCAAATTTTTGCCGATGAGCGGCGGCGCCAACGACCTCTTTCGTAACGCGGGTATTTTCACGGGCTCGATGGGTAAGGACGGTTCCATGCTTATTGGGACGTATAGTGGCGGCGCGATGCATTTGTCGTCGACGGGCGCGGTGTTGAACCGTTATTCCAAGGCGGGCGGTTATCCGTCCGATGAAATATACAGCGTTTTTCTCGACGCCGAAAACGGCGCGTGGATAGCCCACGCTTACGGTCTTACGCTTGTCCGGCCCTCGTTGCCCGTTTTCAGCTATTCGGGAATTTCGGGAAAAATCACGTCCATCGTCGAAGACGGCACAAAACTGTACGTTGGCACGCTCATGGGTCTTTTTGTCGGCGAGGTGGCGGGCGGCGGATTTGCCGGCGCGGGTTTGAACGCCGAGGTTTTGTCGCTCAAAAAAATCGGTTCGCGATTGGTCGCCGCCACCAACCAAGGGCTTTACGACGTTACCGGCGGCGCCAAAACCCTTTATCTCAACGACATCCCTTGTTTTTCGATTTCCGATTCCCGACAAGCGGGACGTTTTTACGTTTGTCATGCCAAGGGCGTGAACCGTTTTCAGGCCGATGCGGGCGGCGTCAAAGACTTGGGCCCCATCGAGGGGGTAAATTTTGAGGCCGTTTCCGTTGTTGAAGACGGGGAAAATTTGTGGTTGGGCACAAGTTCGCACGGGCTGGCGTGGGTCAAAGGCGGTACGGTTGTCAGATACGGCGGCAAGGACGGATTGAGCGACGGCGCGGTTTACGTCCGTAAAATTGTCGGCAAACCCGCTTTTCAAACAAAGTCCGGCATGTTTGACTTTTTGCCCGGCGACAACAAATTCGTTTTGAACGAAAAGTATACCAAGGTTTTCGGCCCCGCGCCCCGTGATTTTTATTCCGAGTCCGACACGCGCTATTGGCTTTTTACGCCTACGGGTTTGACCTTGGCTACGCTCGAAGCAAGCGACTTTAAGTTCGACGACGCCCTGCCCATCAACGTTTTCAACAAAAAGCCCGAAGCCTTCTTTTTGAACGACGAACGCGTGTGGGTCGCACATCAAGAGGCGCTTATGCGTTACGACCGCAAACGCGAGTTTTCCCCCAACAAAGACTTTTCCGTCTTGATTCGGAGCATCGTTATTGGACGGGATTCGGTGTATTTCGGCGGTGCGTGGAGCGGTGCACGCAACGCGCCCGTATATTTTCAACCAACCGACCAAACACCGACCTTTCCTTTTTCTCTCAACGCCGTTGCAATCTCTTTTGCCTTTCCCTCGTATTTTAACGCCGATGGGACGCAATATCGTTATCTGCTCGAGGGTTCGGGCGAAACCGAATGGTCGCCTTGGCAAACCCAAGCCGAAGTCAAGTTTGCGGGCCTAGCCAACGGAAACTACAAATTTCGTTTGCAGGCCAAAAACGGCGTCGGGGTTGTAAGCAAAGAGTACGTTTTTGCTTTTGCGATAGCCACGCCGTGGTACAAAACCGTTTGGGCCATGCTTCTCTTTGCCGTTGCGCTCGGCGGCGTGGTTTTCGGCGCCGTCAAGCTCAATTCCGCCCGGCTTGTTCGGCAAAAGGAAGAGTTGGAAAAAATCGTCAAGGAACGTACGGCCGAAGTTCAAAAACAAAAAGCCGAACTCGAAAAAAGCAATCAAGAATTGGCCGCCGCTTACGAAAATCTCACCAAAACCCAAGACCAACTGGTACAGTCGGAAAAAATGGCGGCTCTCGGTCAGTTGATTGCCGGCGTTGCGCACGAAATCAACACGCCCATCGGCGCCATCAACGCCGCCAACGCCAACCTCGAAGAGCTTCTTCCGAGAGTTCTAAAGTCCTATCCCGGCGTTTTCAACGCTTTGACCGACAAAGAAAAAGCGCTGTTCTTCGACATGATACGGCGTTCGACCGAACAGGCCGTCGTGCTTTCCAGCCGCGAAGAGCGTCAATATCGTAAAGAAATCAGTCAATTTTTGGAGGCGGCGGGCGTGGCCGACGCCGACAACCTTTCGCGCGACCTTGTCAAAATCGGTCTTTTCAAAGACCTCGACCCTTTCCTCCCGCTCTTTAAATTACCCACCGCGCATGAGCTGATGGAAATGGTTGCGATGGTCGGAAAAATGCAACTCAACCTGAGCAACATCGGTTTGGCCGTGGCCAAGACCCAAAAAATCGTTTTCGCCCTCAAAAGTTATTCGCACAAACAACAATCCGAAGACCCCGTCGAAACCGACGTCGTCAAAGGACTCGAAACCGTACTGACTTTGTACAGCAACCAAATGAAGGCCGTCAAGTTGGTCAAAGACTTCGACCCCAACCTCCCCGTCATTATGGGGCATCCCGACGAACTCAACCAAGTCTGGACCAATATGATTCACAACGCCTTGCAAGCGATGAACAACGCCGGCGAGTTGCGCGTCGAAGCCAAACACAAAGACAACAACGTCGTGGTCAAAATCACCGACTCCGGTTCCGGCATTCCCCCGGAAATCATGGACAAAATTTTCAACGCCTTTTTTACCACCAAGCCCCAAGGCGAGGGAAGCGGACTCGGCCTCGACATTTCCCGAAAAATTATCGACAAACATCGCGGAAAAATCGATGTCGAATCCGTACCCGGACAAACGACCTTCACCGTTACCTTGCCCGTGTCCTAAACATTTCAAGCGTCTTAAACAAATGTGAATAATTGAAGGATGGGATATTTCCTACGGCAAAGGGGGGGTAAGCATTTGTTTTTTGTGTAATATTGCGGCCGTATTTACACGGTATTGAGTCGGTAGAATTGGCAATGAAGTTGGCTATATTATGTGTGGACGACGAGAAAATCGTTCTCGACAGTCTGCAGCAGCAATTGCAAAAGCATTTCGGTCCGTCTTATGCTTACGAAATTGCCGAAAGCGTGGATGAGGCTTGGGAAGTCATCGATGAATTGACGGAAGACGGCTACAAATTCATTGTCGTTATTTCTGATTGGCTTATGCCCATGACCAAAGGAGACAAATTTTTGATTGACTTGCACAAACGTTTTCCCGAAGCCGCCACCATTCTATTGACGGGTCAAGCCGACGAGTCGGCCGTCGAAAACGCAAAAAAGCATGCCAACTTGCACGCCTATATCCGCAAGCCGTGGCGCGCCGAAGAATTGATTAAAATCATTCAAGCCGCCATCGACGCTTCCAAATAGGTTCGCAAGCGGGTTCGCCGCTTGTTTTCCGTCCCGACGGTACGGCGGCATCTAGGAAAACAAGACCCGGTGAAAAATCAGCGTGACGTGTTTTAAAGTTTCTAGGGGTGCGTCGTGTTTCATCGTTAATTAATTGCTTTGCAACGTAAATGAGTCGGCGTTCGGATTTTCTTTCCCGTTTTTCGATTGTTTCCTCTTCCGATTCGCCGGGCGCCGACTTTTCTTTTTCCTATCCCGCCGCTCCTCCGCCGATTTTCGTTCCGGGAAACGAATTTGATTTTCGCCGTTGCGTTGTCGAGTATGTTGCGGACGGAAGAGACTTTCGGCACGACTTTGTTTTGGACGACGGCCTTGAATGTAAGCATCTCGAAGCGTGGTGCGAACTCATTGACGGAGGCCGGACGGTGAAATTTGTTGCACGGGCGCCGCTGGTCTTGCGCAAACTTCGTTTTTGGGCGGTGGTTCGTTTTCCCGAGGGAACTCGAATGACGGTCAACGGTTTTCAAGGGTGGACGATGACGCAAGAACTTGATTTGCGGGAAAAAATTCGTCCTTTGCGTCGGTTTTTGCGTTCGATTTCCTTGCCGTACGGCGACTATGCTTGGGTTGATGCCGGCGGCCTTGTCGCCCATCAAAAAACAATGTTTCGTTTGCCCGACGGAAGCGCTTTTTCCGCCGCGTTCGAGTCCGACGCGTACGGTTATTTTCAGTGGGACGACGCGCAAAGAATTTTGAGCGCGGCGGCGGATGTGGAAGGACGGGTCGTAGAACCGGGCGAAACGATGCGTTTTCGATGGTTTTGGCGGTTTTACGAACCGCGACGTGATTTTTCGCGTCCGCTCACCGGCTTTACGACTTGGTATAATTTTTACAACCGCATCGACGAAAATCTGATTTTGCGTCTTATCGACGAATACTCGGGCTTTCCCATCGACGTTTTCCAAATCGACGACGGTTGGCAACGCGCCATAGGCGATTGGCGCGAAAACGACAAGTTCAAGGGTGGAATGGGGCGCTTGGCCCGGGCGATTAAGGATGCGGGATTTAAGGCGGGGTTGTGGTTGGCGCCTTTTGTTTGCCAACAGGGTTCGGAGGCTTTCGGACGACTCAAACGTAAAATCGTTGCGGGGTTCAATCCGATGTGGGCCGGAGGGTCGAAACCCTATTTTTATCGTTACGACCCCGACGACGACGAGCTTCGCCGCATTTTCGACCGCGTCATCGACGAATGGGGTTTCGATTTTTTGAAATTGGACTTTCTTTACGCGCCGGGCGTAGGAGAGGAAAAAATCACAAGGGGCGAACGTTTGCTTGCGGCATTGGAACAAATCGGCCGGGCGGTGGACAAACGCGCGTCCGTTTTGGCCTGCGGCATCCCGTGCCGGGGAGTCGGCAAGCCTTTTGATTATTGGCGCATGGGGCCGGACGTCGGCCCCGTTGCCGACCTCAAAATCGGCAAATTTCTCGGCAACCGTGAACGTATTTCCACGCTCAACGCGTTGCGCAACGTTATCGTTCGCACGCGTTTGTGGCTCGCCCCCGGCGTCGGCCACGACCCCGACGTGTTTTTGTTGCGCGACTACAAAACCCGGCTTCCCCACGAGCTTCGTTTTTCCAATTATTGGATTAACGTCGTCTGCGGCGATTTGCTTTTCACCTCCGACGAGCCTTCGCGTTACGGCCCCGATTTGTCGCGTTTGTACAAGATGCATTTTCCCCATCGTCCGCTGACAAGTTACGATTATCGGCTCGTTGAAGACGACGTATATGCGTTGTCGTTTGAAAAAAACGGCATGCGTTATGCGGCGTTCGTCAATTTGACCGCCGCTCGAAAGAGGGTAAAATTGGGCGACGAGGCCCAAGCGTGGATTCGGTGGGAAAATCGGGCGTATTTTCCCGCGCCGCACCCTTTGTCCGCGGGTTACGACGCGGGCGGACGTTTTTCGGGCGGCCTTCCCAAGCCGTTCAATCGCGGCGACGTCGTTGAATTGGCGCCTTACGCCACGCGCGTTTTTGTTGTTTTCGATACCGACAGGCGTTGTTTGGCGGGCGGGGATGGACATATTTTGCCGGGGTGCGAATTTGAGCCCGACGGCACGCGCCACCCCCACGCCTTAAAAGAAGCGAAAACGGTTTTTCACCTGCCGAAAGAACGTGCGTCGGGCGACGTTCCTTATGGGCGGACGCCGGATTTTGTCGTCGAAGGATAAATTTTCCTTGATCCGTTGCGGTTTTTGAACGCAATGCAATTTTTTTAGTAATTTGCGTCCCTGAATCGGCAAAACAAACGTCCGGTTGGCAAAAAATCATTTCGTTTCGGATTGACAATCAACAAAAGTGCGTAAATTCGCGCCTATAAATGGGTTTCCATTTACGATCATCCATTACCCGGGTATGAAATACATTGGACTTATCTGCCTGTGGGCGCTCATCGGCGGCCCGGCTTATGCGCAAATCGACGTTACCACGGCGGTGTGCGACAGGGAAACCGGACTTTTCGACGACGGAAAAACGTCGCTCAACGACTATTTAACCGAAGAGCTCAAAACCAAGACCACGTGTTGCGGCGCCGACGCCGTCGGCCAAAATGAAAATTTGCAAGTGCAGATTTTCGTCAACGACGACGGTTATGTTACAAGTACGCGCGTGTTGTCGGGAAAAAACGAATGTGTTCGTCAGGCGGTGGGCGACATGCTCAAGTACGTCAAGTGGAAAAAGTCCGACAAGCCGACGTTTTTCCGCATCGTCAATTTGAAGTTGCCCGCCTGCCCCAACAAGCCCAACGACAACAAATATGCAACGATAGCGGCGCCGGCGGGTTGGGTCGAGCCCACGGCCTCCAAGCCCAAGGTCGAAAAACCGGGTCAGGCCGATGTGATAGACACGCGCGACAAAGGCGGTTCGGGCGGGGTCAGCACGAGCCGTTCGACCTCCGACACGCCTCGTCCAACGGCTTCCGGCGCCTCGGGCGCCGACCCTACCACCCTTTGTCCCGACTTGGAGAAAAAGCTTAAACCCATCGACCTTCCCCCGCCGATTTACGTCAGTCGCGGCAACCTTACCCCGGGTTACGAACACGAAAAATCGCCGGGGAATATGCCCGGCCCCAAACTTAAAGCCCCGGAATACTATCAGGGCGACTTGGCCATGGCCATTTACATCAAGTCGCATTTGCGCAACGCGAACGTTTGCGGTTTGGCCCACGTGCTGGCCGAACTGACCGTCATGCCCGACGGTACCGTGGGTGAACTTCGCATTTTTCGCACCAACGACGACGTCATCGCCGCCACCATTCCCCCGATTCTTTGTGGTTTGAAGTTTAAAAAACTGCCTTTCCGCCAATTTTATTATCTTGAATTCAAAACGGACATCGACTGCCCGGGCAGAGAAATGGAGAACCTATCGCAAGTGGGTCAATACTTCAAAGCGGACATGAAGGATGCGATAGCGCCTTCTCCCGCACCGAAAAAACAATAAAAGACTTGCGGCCCCGGAGCGGGCCGTTTTTTTTCCGTATTTTTCTTATCTTTGTATATGACTATGCCGGACGAAACCCCGAAAATCGTCGAAGGGCTTACCTACGACGACGTTCTTTTGTTGCCCGCCTATTCCGAAGTACTTCCGCACGAGGTAAGCGTTTGCACGCGTTTGACGCGTGAAATCCAACTGAGCATCCCGATAGTGAGTGCGGCCATGGATACCGTTACCGAATATCGCTTGGCGATAGCGATGGCGGCCGAGGGGGGCATTGGCGTTTTGCATAAGAACATGACCATAGACGAGCAGGCCGACCAAGTTCGGCGCGTCAAGCGTTACGAAAGCGGCCTCATCGTCGACCCCGTTACCCTTTCGCCCGACGCGACGGTCAACGACGCCTATCGGCTTATGGCCGAATACAAAGTCGGCGGTATTCCCATCACCGACGACCGTGGAATGCTTGTGGGCATCATCACCAATCGGGACATCCGTTTCGTACCGCCGAGCGAAGAAAAGGTGTCGCAATATATGACCAAGACTCCGTTGGTAACGGTACCCGAGGGTACGACGCTCGACCAAGCCCAAGACGTGCTTCGCCGCCACCGCATCGAAAAGTTGCCCGTCGTGGATAAAACCGGACGTTTGGTCGGTCTTATCACGTACAAGGACATATTAAAGAAAACAAATTTTCCATTGGCTTGCAAAGACCGTTTGGGCCGTTTGCGGGTGGCGGCGGGCGTGGGAATCGGCGCGGATATTTTCGACAGGGTGGAGGCGTTGATAAAGTCGGGCGTGGATGCGGTATGTTTGGATACCGCGCACGCGCATTCGGTCAAAGTGCTCAACGCCGTCAAGGCCGTCAAAAGTCGTTGGCCCGATTTGCAATTGATAGCGGGCAACGTGGCGACGCGCGAAGGGGCGGCGGCGGTGGTTGAAGCGGGCGCCGACGCGGTCAAGGTGGGCGTGGGGCCGGGAAGCATCTGCACCACGCGCATCGTTACGGGCGTGGGCGTTCCGCAACTTTCGGCCGTCATGGAGGCTTACAAAGCTACAAAAAGCGCCGGCGTACCTATTATCGCCGACGGCGGCATCAAATACAGTGGAGACGTTACGAAGGCGTTGGCGGCGGGCGCCGATACGGTCATGGCGGGCGGTCTTTTCGCCGGCACCGACGAATCCCCCGGAGAAACCATTCTTTACGAAGGCCGAAAGTTTAAGTCGTATCGGGGTATGGGTTCGCTCGACGCGATGAAGGAAGGCTCAAAAGACCGATATTTTCAGGATATGGAATCGGACGTGAAAAAATTGGTGCCGGAAGGAGTTGTCGGACGCGTGCCGTACAAAGGCAAAGTGGCGGAGGTCTTGTACCAATTGGTCGGCGGTTTGCGTGCGGGCATGGGATATTGTGGTGCGGCCAATCTCGAAGCATTGAAAAACGCCCGCATGGTGCGCATCACGGGAGCGGGTCTCGTCGAAAGCCACGCCCACGACGTACACATCACCAAAGAGGCCCCGAACTACCACAAGTAAGCGGGCCGGTTTCGTTTGGGTTTCACCTTGCCTCCGGTTTGTACAAAACAACAACGGAGTAGGGGGTAAAGTTCGTTTAATTGTCGTACGAGCCTTCGAATCGCGTTTGGGACAAAGGCCTTCATCAAATTTATATTGCTTTTTGGGCCGATAATGAAATGGTTTTTTCGTCTTCGGGGTTTATGAATTGACAAACGTTCGACAATTGCCTAATCTACGGATGGCGACGAATGTACGACCAAGAGTTGGGTAGCCCAAATAAAAAATCCTAAGTCAAGCGTCTTCGATTGCGTGCGGGGCGTTAAAATTTGGGCAAACGGGATTTTAGACTTAAATTTGAGGCGTGGTAGAAATAAGGAGAAACGACAGGGCGCCGGTTTTGAGTTCGTCGCCGGCGATAGACCTTCCCGTTTCGGCATACAAAGTTCATCTTTCGCCGCCGCACTTGAGCGGTAACGAGATGGATTTTGTACGCGAGGCTATGGAATCGAATTGGGTGGCGCCCGTCGGCCCTTACCTTTCTACTTTTGAGCGTGAATTGGCTCAGGTAAGCGGATGCGCAAGCACGATGGCCACGGTTTCGGGAACGGCGGCGCTGCATCTGGCTTATTTGATTGGCGGCATCAAACCGGGCGACGAGGTCGTCGTTCCGACGTTTACCTACGTGGCCACCGTAAGTCCGTTGCTGTATATCGGCGCGAAGCCTGTTTTTGTCGGTGCGTCGTGGACCGATTACGGCATAGACGCGAATGCGCTTGAATGGGTGCTTTACGACCGCGCCCGCCGCAATCGCCGCGCTCCGCGCGTGGTGGTCGCCCACCTTTACGGCATGGTTTCCAACATGGACGACATCTTGGATTTGTGTCGTCGTTATGGGGCGATGCTTTTCGAGGATGCGGCGGAGTCGTTGGGGGCGACGTATCGCGGTCGGTATGCGGGTACGATGTCGCGCATCGGCGCCACGTCGTTCAACGGCAACAAAATCATTACTACGGGCGGCGGCGGCGCCGTTTTGGCCGAATCGGATTCGTTTGCGGGTGAGGCGCGTCGTTTGTCGGCGCACGCCCGCAAGCGTGTGGCGTGGTACGAACACGGCGATGTGGGTTATTCTTATCGGATGAATGGTTTGGCCGCGGCTTTCGGGCGTGCGCAGCTGCGCGTTTTGGACGGTCGCATTGCCGCAAGAAGAAAAGTTTTTGAGACGTACCGACGGCTGTTGGCCGGCCTGCCGCTCGTTTTACTTGAAGAGCCGGAAAACGTGCATTGCACCCGTTGGCTGACGACCGTTCATCTGACGCGCGAGGCCCTGAATCACGGCATTACCCCGTTAAGATTGTACAACGCCCTTGCCGAAGCCGGCATCGAAAGCCGTCTGCTCTGGAAGCCTTTGCACACGCAACCGCTGTTTAAAGGCGCCGAATATTGGGGCGATACGGCCGCGCAACGCATGTTCGATTCCGGTCTGGCCTTACCCTCCGGCTCCAACCTCACCGAAGAGGAGCAGACGGCGGTGCGCGACGTTTTAGCCGCCGAAATTGCACGCGCCCCGTATTCTTCACCTCAATACCTTTCCGAATAGTCCGAACACACAATGAAATACGAAACGTTGGCCGATGCGCTGGAATTGAAGGCTCGTTGGCTCTACGACTCCCAACAACAACCGAACGTTCGCATACGTGATTTTGCCCTTCGGTACGGGGTTTCGGAGGCGCAATTGGTCGCGCTTAAATGCGGCGAGAACGCCACGCGCCTTGCCGGCGACTGGAAAGAGGTCGTTTTGCGCCTGCCCGAATTGGGCAGGTGTATGGCCCTCACCCGCAACGAGGCCGTCGTTACCGAAATTAAAGGCGAATATCGCAAAGCGGCGTTTTTTGAACATGGCGTGGGTCAAATCGTGGACGAACTCATCGATTTGCGTTTGTTCATGAACCGTTGGCATTATGGTTTTGCCCTCGAAGAGGCGGGCAAGGATGGAGCCGTCCGTAGGAGTTTGCAGTTTTTCGACGTCGACGGTACGGCGGTTCATAAAGTTTATCCCGAAATCCCGGAGGGTTACGAAAAAATCAAGGCCGATTTTCGTTCGGAGGACCAAGGCGTATTCCAGTGCGTTTCGCCTGCGCCCGCTCCCGCCGTTGAAAAACCGCTTTCCGAACTCGACGTGGACGGTTTTTTGGATGCTTGGGCCCATCTCAAAGACACCCACGACTTTTTCATGCTCTTGCGTCGCTTTGGCTTCGGTCGTTTGCAGGCGCTTGAAGCGGCGAGGGAACGCTTTGCTTGGCCGGTGGAAAAAGACGCTTTCGTCAAGGTGATGGAAGCCGCACGGCAAACCCAAACGCCGATAATGGTCTTTGTCGGCAGTCCGGGAGTGATTCAAATTTATTCGGGCCACATCCACAAAACCTTTTCCATGGAACAGGGGGGAAAACCTTGGTACAACGTCTTGGATGAAATTTTCAACCTTCACGTGCGCGAGGATCTGCTCGACCAAATCTATTGGGTGCAAAAACCGACGGTGGACGGAACGGTTACGGGCTTGGAAGTCTACGACGCCAACCGCAATCTCGTCGTTCAACTCTTCGGAAAACGCAAGCCCGGTTTGCCCGAACTTGCCGCATGGCGGGATATCGCCAACTCGTTCATTCCCAAGCTCACCTACGCATAAACTTGCCAACAATCGGGGACGGGGGCGAATCATGCCCCCGTATTTTTTTAGGCGCGTGGCAATAGTGTTTTGACAAAAATTCCATAAAGCATTGCAAATCGACGTTAAAAATAATAATTTTGCAACGGGGAAAATAAAAGTATGAAAAAAAACAGTTTTACTTTTAAGCACCTGTTGCTGGCGCTCTCGATACTGGCCGTATTGGGGCTGGTTATTCCCTTTTCGATATATCAATATTACAAAAGCAGTGTTCCCCGCGTGGTCAAGTATCACGAAAAGCGGCTGAAATGGAATCGTGCCGAGTTGGAAAAGTTGGTGGCGATGACGGGGCGGGTGAATCCCTTGGGCCTTCCGTTGGAAATAGAAAATTTTGAGAAGTCGAGAAAAATCGAATACCGCGCGGCAAGTCCGGACGTAACCGACTCTTTGCGTCCTCGGGAAACGGAGTTTGAGCAGTTGATGTTTGCCATCGACGTGGCACGCTTGCGAATGAACGCTTCGCCTCGGGCCGTTTGCTTTCTTTTCGATTTATTCCACAACGAGCCTTACGACGTCATGCTCGCCTATTTTCCGTTTTTTGACACAACGGAAGCCGAAACCCGGCGCTTGATGGAAACCTATCGAAACGGGGCGACGGACGAGGCATGGCTTAAGCCGATTGACGGCCACTGGGCGGTGCTTGCACGCCCCCAAAAACAAGATTCGTCGAAAAAATAAATCGTTTCGTCGTTGTTTGGGTTTTGGTAATTGGAAATTGCCTAAATTTACCCGAATTTCGACCAAACGTCGAAACCGCTCAATTATTTTAGATACAATAGACAATAGTTATTCAAATATGAGGCATTTACGCTTAGTTCTATTTGCATGGGTTGCGTTGGCCTTTGTAGGCTTGAGCGCATCTCAAAGCCGGGCGCAGTTGGCCATAGACCTGCCCAACGACGCGGCCCCGGGGACGGTCGTCAACGTTCCCATCACCCTTAACGGGCCTATTTCCAATTTCCGCGGATTGTCGTTTACCTTTCAATTCGACCCTTCGGTATTCGAGGTTACGGGAACGGGGGGAACGTTGGTGCGCGATTATTCCGGTTCGATATTGGGTGCGGTGAACAGCGGTACGGGTTCGGGCGGTTCGGCCACAACCCCGGGATTTTACGAAGACTACGACGGTTCCGCGCTCGCTTCGGGTACCGCCGTTTTCAACCTTGCCGTTTTGGGCAACGCCCTCGCCTCGGTAAACGGGCTTGTGGGTACGTTTACGCTCAAAGTCCGTGACGACGCGACAAACGGTTCCGTGGGCGCCGTTTCCGTATCCAACGTCCGCTACATCGACAATCTTTTTTACGAAGTCAATCTCACCGGCGACAGTCAAGATTTGACCGTCTCCTCGGGCGTCGATTACGTATGGCCCGGCGACGCCAACAACGACGGCGTAGTCAACGCTTTGGATTATTCTTTGCTTTTGGCGGGACAAAACCCCGGCGTTTTGGGCAACGCTCGTGCCGGCGACCAACAAGGCGTAACATGGTCGGCAAAAATCGCGCCCGCGCCGTGGGCAACCTCGACTCTTGGCGTAAACAACCGCTATTTGGATTGTAACGGCGACGGTCAAATCAGTGCCGCCGATATTATCGCCGTGCTCCAAAACTTTGGTTTAACCCACTAAAATTGAATACCAAGTCATCGATATATAATTTAACAAGATGAGAAAATTTCTATGTTTATGGCTTAGCCTCTTTGTATTTTGTTGTACGGGAGCGTTAAGCCGGGCACAACTGGCATATATCGCCGATGCGCCCGCCGTGGTCAATCCGGGCGAAACCTTTTTGGTTCCCGTCGTCCTCAATGGCACCATCGAGAATCTGAACGCGATTCGGGTGGACATCACCTTCGACCCTAATCATTTCGAGATAACTTCCAACACGAAAAGCACGGTTATCCAGTTGGGCGGCGGCTTTTTCGACGGCGGCACCAACAATATCAGCTATATTAACGTGCCGTCCGGTCCGTCAATGGGGCCCGTGAACTCCTCTGGCCTGATTCAACTTTTGGTCGGTCGTCAAGGCATCGGTGGAAATCCGAACCCTGTGCCCGTAGCCACGGGTTTGGCTTTCAATCTTCAATTGCGCTGTAAAGCCTCCGCGCCTTTGCAAACCACGTCGTTCATTGCGCTCTCCAACGCTGAGGCCGTCCAAATCGTCGGCGAATCACAACAGCAATTGTTCCTTGACGCACAAGGTGACGAAACCTGTATTGGCGGAAACTGCAACGTTCTCCAAGTCAACGAGCTGTGTATTCTTGCTCCTTCGACGGTTGGCGCGGGTGAAAGTTTTACGGCTACCGTCCGCATCGACAACGCCGACCGCGACTTTTCCTCCATCGCCGTCCAAATCCGCTACAACACCATCTACCTAAACGCTTTGTCGGTTACCCGTTCGGACGAGTATATCTCCGACTTCGAAGAAGTTCCTCCGACCATCAACGACGCTTTAGGTATAGTGGACGTGTTGATTTCGGGTGAAAATTCCGGCAACGGCCCCGGCGGCGTACTCTTTACCATTGTTTTCCAAGTCAATCCCAACCCGACTTCTACGACCGTCGCCGATATGTTCATTGTAACCGACGGCGAGGCTACGTCCGGAACGACCCTTGACGCCAACTACACCGACCTTAACAATACCTGCGGTACGACCTACATTACCATCGACATCCCTGTGACCGAATGCCCCGAGGGCGCGATTTTTGCCACAGGGCCGACGACTTTCTGCGAAGGCGGAAGCGTGATTTTGGTGGGCGAAATAATCAATTCCGAGGGCGCAAGCTATCAGTGGTGGACGGCCGGCGGCGGCCTTACCCCCATTCCGGGAGCCACGTCCCCGACTTATGAAGCCACCGCTTCCAACGTTTACGTCTTGCAAGTGATTAAAGAAGGTTGCGATGATTTGATTACCAACGGCATCGAAGTGATTGTCAATCCGTTGCCTGAATTCTCCGCCTTTGCCGAGCCGTCCGTGATTTGCGCCGGAGGCACGACGACGCTTACCGCCGTCGGCAACGTCGATTTTGTATGGACGGACGGTGTAGAGTTTGTCGAAGGTTCCGAAGTGGACGTTACCCTCGAAGCTACCGCCACTTTTACGGTCGTCGGTACGGACGCCAACGGTTGCAGTAGCGGCGCCACGGTGACGGTTACCGTCAATCCGAACCCTACCGTAACGATAAACGGCCCGACGACCGCATTGGTCGGACAAGAAGTTGAATTCACCGCTTCCGGGGCCGTGAGCTATGTTTGGTCTACGGGCCAAGAAGGAGAAACGATTACGGGCATGTCCGACGAACCGGGCGAAGTTACGATTTGTGTAACGGGTACCGACGCCAACGGATGCCAAGGCACCGATTGCTTTACCATCGTTTTTGTTGGGGAAGGTACTTGTCCCTCTTTGGCCGAGATTGCTTATCAAGGCGAAAGCTCGTTCTGCAACGGAGGTTCCGTTGATTTGTTTGCCGTCACCGATGATGCGGGCGCTTCTTTCCAATGGTGGGTCGATGTCGGCAATGGTTTGACGACCATTAACGGAGCCACCGGCGCCTCTTATACCGCCACCGCCGCGGGTGTTTATTATCTACAAGTTTTGAAAGACGGTTGCGACGCCATTGTATCTTCTGGTCTTGAAGTTACGGTGTTGCCTAATCCCGAAATTTCCATCATTAACCTTACTCCCGAAACCTGCCTTAGCTTGGGCGTGATTTTGTCCGCCACGGGCGCCGGTGAAAATGGCATATACGATTGGGGTGGCGATATTGTTACCACGGAAGGTGAATTTATTGTCGACTATCCCGCCGAACCCGGAACGTATGAATATACCGTCGTTGGTATCGATGCCAATGGATGTTTTGGGCTAGCCTCGACGATTGTAACGGTTTATCCCGACCCCGATGTACAAATTCTTTCTTCCGACCAAGACAACACCATTTGTCAAGGCGAAAGCGTAACGCTGACGGCGGTTGGCGCCGAACCCGGAGCCTCTTATCTCTGGATTTTTGGCGAAATGATGGCCGAAGGCAGTGAAATCACCGTCTCTCCCAACGAATCCACGACTTACGTCGTTTACGGTCAGAACGAAATTGGCTGTCTTGACATCGAGGAAGTAACCATCAACGTCGCGGCAAATCCCGAAATCGAAGTCTTTTCGCCGGGCGTTGTTTGCGTGGGTGATATAGCCGGAGTGGGAGCGATTGGCGCCGATTTCTATCTGTGGTCGAATGGTGAAGAAGGCGACTTTACATTCTTTTATCCCACCGAAACGACAACCTATTCGGTCATCGGCTACAACGAATTGGGATGTTCGTCGGTCGTAGAGTTTACGATTTTTGTCAATCCCGCTCCGCAAATTGAGGTTTCCGCTTCTTCGACGACGGTTTACACGGGTCAAAGCGTTACACTCACGGCCTCGGGCGGTGTTTTCTACGAATGGTATCCCGACAATCTATTGGTTGAAGCGTTCGGTCAAACGGTCAATACGGTGGGTTTGCAGGAAACGACGACCTTTAGCGTTTACGGCGAAGACGCCAACGGTTGCTTTGGCATGGCGGAAATTACCATCGAGGTGATAGAGTTCGTTCCGCAAGGAAGCATTTGCGTCAATGCCCCGGCGGAAGTCGAGCCGAACAGCGAATTTGACGTACAAATCGTGGTTACGGGTTCGAATGTTGCGTTTAACGCCGTCACGGCCACGCTTGCTTACGACAACGCTTATCTTGAATTCGTCAGCGCGACCGCCGGCGACTTTATTCCCAACGCCACGGCTATGGCTATGGACAACGGCTCTTCGGTGGAAGTGATGCTTGCGGCGACCCCGCCCGACGCCTCCGTTACCGAAACGGGATTGGTATACACTATTCGTTTCCGTGTCAATCCCAATCCGTCCATCGCGACGTCGGCGCCCTTTACCATCGTCAATTCGATGGCCATCCCGCAAGACTTCGACCAAGTCATGCTTGACGCTTGCCCGACGGTCTTCACCACTCTCCTCCCGCTTTGTCCGCAAGTGGCTATGATTTCGGCCGGCGGCCCGACGGAAATATGTGAAGGCGGTTCGGTAACTCTTTCCGCCATGACCGACCTCGATGGCGCGGTTATTCAATGGTGGGCGAACGGCGAGCCTTTGGGTATTTTTGGCAGCGAATTGGTTGTCGAAACTTCGGGGGTTTACGCCGTATCGGTATCCTACTTTGAATGCCCGATATTGATTTCCAACGAAATCGGGGTTACGGTTTACGAACAACCCATGCCCATGATTACCGGCGCTCCCGAAGCGATTTGCTTGGCCAATTCGAACATCCAACTCGGTGCGACGATTGACGGCGGTATGTTTACCTCCGAACCCGAAGGGGCCGTCGGCATGGACGGTACGTTTATCCCTTCCGAAACGGGACTCTACACCATCACTTATTCGGGGGTTTCCGGTCCGTGTACCTATTCCACGTCCGTAACGATTGAAGTTACCGCGGACCCCGTTGTTACCGTCTTTGGTTTGAACGCATTCTACTGTGCGAACGGCGCGCGTACCACGCTTTCGGGACAACCGGCCGGCGGTACCTTCAGCGGCCCCGGAGTGGACGGCGACGAATTCAGCCCCGTATTGGCCGGCCCCGGAACGCATGTCGTCACCTATTCCGGTGAATCCAACGGCTGTTTCTATACCGCAAGCTATGAAGTGGTGGTCGGCGCCGCAATTAGCGTCGCTTTGGTTTCCGCCGAAGGTCCTACGAGCATCACCCAAAACAACGGTTCGATTTCCGTGACCGCTACGGGCGGAGTGGGTGGCTTTACTTATACGCTTGGTTCGGAGTCGAACGAGACGGGCGTTTTTGAAAACCTTTATGCCGGCTTGTACGTTGTCACCGCTACGGACGCCGCAGGCTGTTCGCAGTCGTTTGCCTACAACCTCGAAGTGGTCGACCAATGCCCCGCGCCGGAAAACGTACAGGTTTCCAACTTGTCCTCCAACCAAGTTACCTTGTCGTGGAACCCCGTCGCCGAAGGCATTAATTATGTCGTGCAATATCGTTTGCTGACGCAAGCCAACTGGACGATTATTACCACGGGTAGCAACAGCCTGGTATTGACGGGATTGCAAGCCAATTCGCGTTATGTGGCGCAGGTGCAAACGCTTTGCGAAGGCGGCACGCCCTCGACTTTCAGTATTACCATTACGTTTACGACGACCTCCGGCCAACTTGTCGGTTGTGTCAATCCCGAATTTTGGATTACCAACGTTACCTCGACCTCCGCGGTTGTCAATTGGACTCCCGTCAGCCAAGCGACGCACTACCACGTTCAATACAAACGTGCCAACGTTACGGGCGTATGGACGTCGATAAACGTTTTGGCTCCCGCGACTTCCCAAACCATCTCCGGTTTGTTGCCGAATACCGCGTACGAATACCGTGTACGCACGCGTTGCGGCGCCACGACGTTGGCATGGCCGGCGTCTCAGCTCTTCGTAACGCAGGGCGGCGCGAAACTTGCCGACGCCGAACCCGCCGTGCTGAGCGTTTACCCCAACCCCAACCAAGGTGAATTCTCCATCCGCTTCGACGCCGAAAATCCCGGTTTGGCTTCGGTAAAAGTCCTTGACCTTGCCGGGCGCACGATTTTTGCGAATCAATTTGCGGTGGAAAGCGGTTTGAACGTCGTTCCCGTCAGCGTTTCCAATTACGTCCGCGGCCTTTACATTGTAGAGTTCCGTATGGGTGAAATGACGCGCACCGTCAAAATGAGCCTCGAATAATTCGGTCTCGAATCTTTGTCGAAAAGCCCGCCTTGTGCGGGCTTTTTGCTTTTGGGGCGGGAAAAAAGCGCGTTTTGATTTTAATATTTTGTTAAGTCTTGCGTTTATAATTCCGTTCTTTTTATCGTTAAATTTACAGCCTTAACAAGCGGCTGCATGAAAAAACACTTGTTTACACTAATTATCGTTGGGTTGTCGGCGGCGGGAACGTTGAAGGCCCAATGTGCTTCCAACGCGCGGTACATGGCCGATTTGTTTCCCGTCGTGAACCGTACCACGGCGGTTTACGCCGTGGCAAACAACTATTTGGGTTTGCCTCAATGGTTGGAACTCGACGTCTACACTCCCGCTTTCGACAACGCCGTCAATCGTCCTTGCATTGTTTATATGCATGGGGGCGCGTTTGTCGCCGGCGACAAGCGTTTGCCCGAGGCCGTGGATTTTTGCAATTATTTTGCCCGTAAAGGTTATGTTACCGTTTCGATTGGCTATCGTTTGGGGGCGTTGGAGCCGACAAAATCCGAAGATATGATTCGGGCGGTGATACGGGCGTTGCAAGACGCTCGGGGGGCCGTACGGTTTATGCGCAAACGCGCCGTGCATTTCAAAATCAACCCCAACAAAATCTATTTTGCGGGTTACTCGGCCGGAGCGGTAACGGGTTTGCACCTTGCGTATTTGGACAAGGCCGAAGAATTTGCCCAGATTGCCGACCCCGAGATTTTGAATCAAATGGGAGGCATCAACAGCGCCTCCGGCAATTACGCTTCCGCGTCGTGGAAAGTGGCCGGCGTTATAGCATACAGTGGCGCCGTTGCCCGTCGCGACTGGATTGAAACCGGCGACGCGCCCGTTATTGCCGTGCACGGCGCCTTGGACGACATCGTTCCTTACGACACCGACGAGCCCCTGTTCGGCATTGTTCAACCTCCGTTGGTCATGGACGGTTCGGGACGTTACGTTTACGCCGCCCGCGAAGTGGGCGTTTGCGCCGACTTATTGACTTTTTCCACCGAAGGTCATCTCTATCCTTATAATGCCGTTCGCGCCGCGCAAGCCTACGACTTTATTCGTCAAAGGCTTTGTCGTTGGGTGAACAACGTTTCATGTACACCCTCGAACAATATCGTCGGCGACCAAACGATAAGCTTGTTTGGACGTGAAGGTATGGAATTTCAGCCGCCCGTATCGATATACCCCAACCCTGCATCGGGTTCGGTTACCGTTTCCTTACCCGAAGTTGGGCCGGCGACGTTTCGGTTGTTGGACTTGACGGGGCGGGTGGTGATGGAAAAAACTTTTGACGCCGACGGTCCGACACAAATTCCATTGCCTGAGACGCTTCGAGGCGTTTATGTCGTTGAAGCAATTTTTGGCGCTCGCGTACATCGGCAAAAATTGAGTACGGAATAGTTTGCGGAAATAATTTTCGTAAATTTGCGACGCAAACGGGGCGAGATAGCTCAGCCGGTTAGAGCGCAGCACTCATAATGCTGAGGCCGAGGGTTCGAGTCCCTCTCTCGCTACATAAAGCCCGCGCCGGCGGGCTTTTTCGTTCCATGAATCTGCTCGAAGAACTCAAATGGCGCGGACTTTACCAAGATTCCACGCCGGGCATCGAAAATTGTTGGAGTGTGCCGGGGGTAGGGGCGTACGCCGGCTTCGACCCCACCGCGCCTTCGTTGCACGTCGGCAATCTGGTGGTTGTCATGCTTTTGACCCATTGCCGTCGGTACGGTTTGCGGCCGATAGCCATAGTCGGCGGCGCGACGGGAATGGTGGGCGACCCCTCCGGAAAATCCCAAGAACGAAAATTACTCGACCTCGACACCCTGCGCGCCAATCAAGCCGGCGTTCACGCCCAACTCGAAAAACTTGTCGCCTACGACCCCGACGGCCCCGAACTGCTTGTGCTCAACAATTACGACTGGTTTGCGCAATTCACGTTTCTGGACTTTTTGCGCGACGTCGGAAAACATTTTTCCATTAATTATATGATGGCCAAAGATTCGGTACAAAATCGGTTGGAGTCCGGCATTTCGTTTACCGAATTTAGCTATCAACTTTTGCAAGGGTACGACTTTTACCATCTTTATCAACATTACGGATGTCGGTTGCAGGTCGGCGGTTCCGACCAGTGGGGAAATATTACCACGGGTATCGAGTTGGTCAGAAAATTGACGGGTGGGGAAGTGCATGGACTGACGGCGCCGCTTTTAACCCGTGCCGACGGCTCGAAGTTCGGCAAATCCGAGGGGGAAAACGTTTGGCTCGACCCCGAACGCACTTCGCCTTACAAGTTTTATCAATTTTGGTTGAACGCCGCCGATGAAGACATTTCACGCCTGCTTAAAATTTTTAGTTTGAAGGGCCGGGAAGAGATTGAATCCGCCTTGGAACGCCATGCGGCCGAACCGCATTTGCGCATCGCCCAAAAAATGTTGGCGGTCGAGCTTACCGAACGCTTGCACGGCAAGCCGGCGCTCGAAACGGCGCTGGCCGCCACGGACGCGCTTTTCGGCGACGCCCCTTTTTCAACGCTTGAAAGGCTTTCGCCCAAGGAGTTCGGACAAATTTTTGAAGGCGTGCCGTCGGCTACGTTGAATCGCTCGTGGTTCGAAGCTCAAAAAAACGTCGTGGATTTGTTGGCCGAATCGGGGGCGGCGCCGTCCAAATCCGAAGCCCGGCGATTGGTACAAGGCGGAGGATTGAAAATCAACAAAATCAAAATTTCTTCGCCCGACCATGTTCCCGTTTTCGACGAACTTTTGGCGGGGCGTTATTTATTCATACAATCGGGGAAGAAGAAGCATCATATTGTTGTTTTTGAACCATGACATTTTTTTCCACGCAGTCCTATGTACCGTTTGGACGGCGGCTCTGCGACGCCGTCGGGGGCGTTTGGGGGGAAATTGAACGCACGGTTTTTCCCGATGGAGAACGCTATCACCGCATCCTGTCCGTTCCCGACGGTCAAACGGTTTTGGTCGGCGGTACCGTTTCCGACGAGGAGACGCTCGAACTTTTCGACCTCGCTTACGCGCTTATCGAAATGGGCGCGCCCGAACTGACGATTTGCGTGCCGTACTATGGTTATTCGACGATGGAGCGTGCGGTTAAAGCCGGTGAAGTGGTCAAAGCCAAGACCCGCGCCGTGATTTTTTCCGCGCTTCCCGCCCGCGTTCGATTGTGGTTCTTGGATTTGCACACCGAGGGTCTGCCGTATTACTTCGACGCGCGCTTGCGTACCCGGCATCTTTACGCCAAATCGGTGATAATCGAGGCTTGTCGGCGTTTTGGAGGGGAAAATTTTGTTTTGGCGTCGACGGATTCGGGACGGGCGGCGTGGGTGGCGTCGTTGAGTCGGGAAATCGGTTGCGACGCCGCGTTTGCCTACAAGCGTCGTTCGGGCGCCCACACCTCGCTCATCGGTATCAACGCCGACGTCAAAGGGCGAACCGTCGTCGTTTACGACGACATGATTCGCACGGGCGGTTCGTTGATTGACGCGGCGCGGGCTTATCTCGACGCGGGCGCGGACAAAGTGTTTGCCGTCGCCACTCACGGGGTTTTGCCCGAAGGTTCGGTGCAGAGATTAAAGGATTCTCGCGTTTTAAACGCCGTTGCGTTTACCGATTCCCACGCCCGGGTGGAAAATTTGATTTGCGACGACTTCTTTTTTGTTTGTTCGGTGGTTGAGGTTTACGCCGAGGCCCTGCTTAACTTAAAAACAGCGAACTAACCGATTCGTAGCCGTGGATTTTTTTTAGCGCAAGGGCAAAGAGCGGCGCGATGGTCAGGACTTTGATTTTTTCGTGTCTTTGGGCGCCGGCGATGGTGTCCGTAACGTAAACTTCGGACAATGCCGATTGGGCGACGCGTTCGACGGCCTTGCCCGAAAGGATGGGATGGGTAATGGCGGCGCGAACGGACAAAGCCCCTTGTTTGACGAGCAGGTCCGCCGCCGCGCACAACGTCCCGCCCGTGTCGAGAATGTCGTCGACGATAACGACGTTTTTGCCCGCGACGTTGCCTATGAGTTGCATGGAACCGACCTCGTTTTCTTTTTCGCGGTATTTGTAAACGAGGGCGAGGTCGGCTTTGAGGTGGCGGGCGAAAATTCTGGCGCGGGGTACGCCCCCCGCGTCGGGAGAAACAATGCACAAATTTTTCCAATCCTGTTCGAGAAAGTACGGCACAAACACCGACGACGCTTCGAGGTTGTCTACGGGAATGTCGAAAAAACCCTGTATTTGTCCGGCGTGAAGGTCGATGGTAACGAGTCTGGTGGCGCCGGCGGTGGAAATCATGTCCGCCACTAACTTGGCGCCAATCGAAACGCGTGGAACATCTTTGCGGTCTTGACGGGCGTATCCGAAATAAGGCGTAACGACGGTAATGCTTTTGGCGGAAGCGCGTTTGGCCGCGTCTATCATCATTAATAGTTCCAGCAAGTTTTCCGCCGGCGGATGAGTCGATTGAATCAGGCAAACGTTCAGTCCCCGTACCGACTGCTCGAAACGAGGACGCATTTCCCCGTCGCTAAAACGGGTCAATTTTATCTCGCCTAATGTGATTTCTCCACTTTGGGCAATATTCCAACAAAGACTTTGGCTTGCGGAGCCGCCAAAAACAACGAAGGGTGGAGCGGATATTCCCAACTTACAAGGGATTTTGTTGCCCAGAGAGGATTCGAACCCCTACACGCAGAACCAAAATCTGCTGTCCTACCATTAGACGACCGGGCAAATCCGCAATTGCGTCGTTTCCTTGACAATTGCGATGCAAAATTACAACGCAAGCTCTATATTGCGCAATATTTTTGCGAAAAAAATTTTTACTCGAATTACGTTCGTTAATTGTGTTTTGTTTAGAACTTAATTTTCAGCCCGCCGTTGAAATAAAAACCGTCGAGCGGCGCCCAAACTTCGGTGAATTGCGAGGTATTGTAAGGGGCTTCGCGCAAGGAAACATAACGTGTTTGGCGACGGTCGGTTACGTTTTCCGCATTGACGAAGATCGTAAAGCGTCCGAGGGTGCGTTCGGCCATGACCCCGAACATCCAAAATCCGGGCGTGTAACCGCCGTCGGAAAGGCGTTGCGGTCCCTTGTATTCGTAGTCCACGGCGGCCCGCCATTTCCCGGGCAAGAGAAAGAGCAGGTCGCCCTTGACGCTGTGGCGGGGGGTAAGGGTAAACTCCCGGCTTTCACCGTTTTCTACGGCGCGCGTGTCGGTGAACGTGTATCCCAAAAAGAAGGTGAACGGCCCGTAGCCGATTTTGATTTGCGTTTCCGTTCCCCGACTGTACACCCATGCTCCCGAAGGGCTAAGGTAAAAATAACCTTTGTCGTCGGCGGCGAACATGAGCGGGTTGGCAAGGTAAGTGTAGAAAAGCATTTGGTTGAGGGTGAAAAAGGCTTTGGAACCGATGGGGGTTTTGTAACCCAAGTCCATGTTGCCTCCGTAAGAACGTTCGGAACGGGTTGCGGCGTAACTTATGGGCCTGACGTTGCGATAACCGCGCTGTTCCGCTTCTTGGTTGAAGACCGTTGCGGGGCGGTAGCCCATGCCGCCGCCAATGCGGTAGCTGAATTTTTTTGCAAATTTGAACAACAACGACAAACGCGGCAGCGGATAAAACCCTCCGTCGAAACGATAATCTCCACGAAAACCCAACTCTCCGGCAAACCATTTTACGGGTGAAATTTGGTATTGGCCGAACAGACCCGCGGTTAGATGGGTTTCGTTGCGCAAGGCGTCGGTTTCGCGGCGGCGTTCTTGGAACCGGTCGCTGAAAAGGTTTACCCCTCCAACGACGTTGTGGATTCCGCGGTCGAAAAGGTAGGATATCTCGGTAAACGAACCCCATTGCAACCCCGAAAATCGGTATTCGCGTAAACTTGGGTCTCCGACGACGTTCAAGCTGCGGTCAAAGACGTTCCAACCGTTTTTGACGGTAAGGGTTTGGCCGTCGGCGACGTAATATTCGAAGCGTAATTGCGGGGTGATGCGGGTGGATTTTCCGGCTTCAAGGAAAAAATGGGTGCTGTCGGGGGCGTGGCCGTCGATGCGGCGAAGGTCGCCGCCGGCACGGGTTTCATGCGTAACCCCTGTTCCCAACGTCAGCCGCGCCTTTTGCCCAAAATAAAAAAACGCTTTGGGTTGAACGGCGAACTTTACGACGTCGGGTAAATCCGAAAGGCCGTCGCGGTCGGGGTCGTAACGGTGTTGTCGGTGCAAAGAAGTCATGAGCGTATAACCGATACGCTCGTGTTTGCGGGAAACGAAGGCGTTGACGTCGTAGGCGCCCGTCGTCGAAGCGTTGAGGTGAAGGAGCGTTTCGTCTTCTTCGCCGGGGGTTTTGGAAAGCAGGTTGATGAGGCCCGAAATGGCGCCGCCGCCGTAAAGCGTAGCCGCCGCACCCTTTACGTACTCGATTTGTCTTAAATCGAGCGGCGGTATTTGCATAATGCTCAAACTGCCCGAAAATCCTCCGTAAAGCGGAAAACCGTCCACCAAAATTTGCGTGTAGCGCCCGTCCAAGCCTTGTATGCGGACGTTGGCGGAACCGGAGGCGGCGGAGGTCGCTTGCACTTGAACGCCCGTACTGTGGGTGAGAACGTGTTGCACCCGGCTGGGGTCCATGGCCAAGCCTTCGTCGATTTCGGCGGTCAGCACTTCGACGCGCGTCGGAATATCGGAAATACTTTTGTCCGAACGCGTCGAAGAGATTTTTACCTCCGCAAGTTGCATCGTTGCCGGCGACAAGGCCGTGCGAATCGTATCATCGTTCGCCGATTTCTCAAACGTCAGTTTTTGCGGAGAATAACCGACCAACGAAATACTCAACGTATGACTTCCCGTCGGTACGCCCGGAATGAAGGCGTAACCCGCGTCGTCGGTGTAGGCGCCGATTTTTAGATTTTCTATGGTGCATGCCGCGCCAAAAAGCGCTTCTTGGGTCTCCGCGTCGTTTACGTAGACGTGCAGATCGCTTTGAGCGTACAGTGCGTCCATTCCCGGCCACGTTAAAATAAAAAACAAAAATATTTTCATGCAATAAATTTGTCGTAAAATTACGTGGCCGCCCTTAAAATGTATAATTTTTAGGTATTTGGAATATTTCTATGTGGCTAACTTATTAATTTGTACGTAAAAACCTTTGAATGAAATTAAGGTAAATCTTAAAATTCTTGCAAATGAAAAAAATATAAAAAAAATTTATAAAGTATCACAAAAAAATGTTTTTTGGGATGCAAGTTTGGGCCGTGTCGGTTTGTTTCGGAACGTTTCACGCTTGAAATCGACAAGAACCAAGCGGACGGAAAACGCAAACCGGTCGGCTTGAAAGTTTCGTATCGTTGTTAATTCAAGACGTCAAATCGTCGTTCATTTTTCCCATTTGACGTTGGGATGAAGGTAAAGAGTGTACTTTCCGACCGGGATTTGTCGGTAGTTGTCGATGACGGGAGGTAGTTTTTGCCGCATGGATTCCCAAATTCCATCGGGGTCAATGATTAGCTTGGGCGAACGGGGATAAAGTTGAGCGAAAAAATCGGCTTGGGTTTCGACGTCGGAAATGGGTGTGTAAGCGTCTTCGCTTCGCCATTCGGCCTTGAAGTATGCGATGCCGAAATTGGTGTATTTGGTTTCCGGGCTAAGTTCTAGATAGCGGTAAAGTTCGGGTTGGAAACCCGTGACGAGCGCCGACGAGACTCCGCGGGCGCGAAGCTCGTCCACCGTACGTTTAAGTTCGGTCAATTCGGCGTCGGGATGAAGTTTGTCGTAGACGGATTCGACCCAACCGCCGGGGCGAAACCCTCTTGCAAAACGCGCGTAACGCTCGGTATCGGCGACGATGAAATACAGCAGACCCGACGCCACCGGAATCGCCCAAAACGACGCATAGGTCAATATGGACAACTTGGGATACGAACGTTGAAATTTTCCGAAAACGAAAGTCGGCGCCCAAAATAAAACCGGTGGCAAAACAAACCAAAAATAATGGAGGTATACCCTGCCTACAAAAAGCGGGGCAAGTGCGAGGACAAACCAAATCATCATCAAAGTGCCAAATTTTCTTTGCCGGATGGGTATTTGGTAAAATCCCGCGCGAAAGGCCCATATTCCGGCGAGCGCCGCGGCAAACGGCAATCCCCAAATCTTTAAGTATTCGATTAAAGAATCCGCTTGGTTATCGCCCGGGTTGCCCGGCAGTCGTATGTAATCCAAATTGTAGACCACGCCCACATCCCAAAAGTCCGCCCATGCCCCGTTGGAATATAAAATCGAAAGTACGACGACGGCGACGGCCGTAATCCCGCCGAAAAAAGTCGTTATATCGGCCGACGTCGGAGTCGAAACGACGAACAGCGCAATTAACAACGCCATCGTTATGTGTAGTCCCTGATATTTGGAAAAAAACGCCGCGCCGCAATAAACGCCGGCAAAAAATAGATGTTCCCAGCGTCGTTTGTCGTCTACGCAGTGTTTGGCCGTCAGTCGAACGGCCTCGATGGCCATGGGCAGGATAAAAAGTTCGCAATTGAGTTCCGCGGCGTACCATGGGGTTGAAAATACGGCGACGAACAAAAAGGTAAACGCCGCATCCCGGCCGGAGATAAATTTGTATTCCTCGGCCAAACGATAACAACGCACCGCGCTCCACGCCAAAATCAAACAAGCCCAAACCCTAACGGCCCAAACCGCGTTTTTTCCAAAGACGACGACGTTCAACGCGTAAAACCACAACATGAGCGGAGGTTTGTTTTCCCATGCGTCGCGGTATAAGACGCCCCCGTTCGCCAAACGTTCCCCTACCGCCAAATACAAAGATTCGTCGGTGGGATAATGCCTCGCGTCGAATGTCGGCCAACGCGCCAAAAACGTAAAAGCCAGCAGGACGACAAAAAATATCGGCGAAGAGACGGAAAACATGGATGACGCATACGGGGCGACCCGCTTGTTACGCAGGCCGCCCCGTATTATTGTTAAAACATTTTATTCAAAGTTGTAACGGTAGTCTTTGATTTGGGCGTGGTCGCGCAAACCTTGATTGGCTTTGTTCAAAATTTGGGAACGTTTCGAAGTTTGCAGGCCTAAACGATACTCTTCGGCCATTTTTTCGTCCTGCGGTTGGGGTTCGACAACGTCCTCCACTTTGACGATGTATACTCCCGTCGAACCGACGATGGGTTTGGACGTTTGTCCTTTTTTGAGTTTGAATATGGCGCCAATGAGTTTGGGGTCGTTGCCCACGCCCGGCACATAGCCGGACAAGAAGCTGATGTTGTCGGCCTTGCTCACGAACGCTCCTTGTCCGTAGGCGTTGCGCATGGTCTCAAAATCGCCCGGGGGAATTTTGGAAAGTTTTTCAAGAATGAGTTTGGCTTTGGCTTTTTCGGCCACTTTGCTTTTGATTTGGTCTTTGACGTTGGCCAAAGGTTTGTAGCCCTCCTCGTTGAGTTGGTGAATCATGGCGACGACCAAGGCGTTGTCGGCTTCGAATAGGCGTTCGGAAACCGTTTTTTCTTTTCCGTTCAACGCCCAACGTGCGATTGCCGATACCGCGCCCGTGCCTTGTATTCCGGCGATGAAAGAGCCGCCGGACGAAATCGGTTGGCTGAATTGAACTTGGTAGTTCCGTTTTTGGGCGACGCTGTCAAAGAGGGCGGCTTTTCCTTCGGTTTCGCGGATGAAGCCGTCGGCCGTTTTGCGAAGGCTGTCCAAGGTTTGGCCGCTGGGTTCGATGTCGTAAACGATGGTCGCCAAACGAATCCCCTCCGTGCTGCGGTCGGTAACCTCGTACAAATGAAAGCCCGCTTTGGATTTTATCGGGCCGAAAATTTTGTTTTTTTCGGCTTTGGCGACGGCGGCGTCGAATTCGTCGCCGTACGTTCCGTATTTGAACCAACCCAAGTCTCCGCCTTTGAATTTGGTTTTTTGGTCTTGGGATTCGGCGGTGGCAATTTCGTCGAACTTGGATTTGTCGGCGTCGAGTTGGAATTTGAGGTTGATGATTTTGGTCAGGGCCTCGGTGGTGTCCTCGGTTTTGGGGCCTTTGGGGACGACGAGGATGTGCCGAACTTTGACGAACGGCCGTGCGGGGTCGGAACGGCGCTCGGCCACCTTTATCAATTTGACGCTTTTTCCGTCAAGGAACGGGCCTACGACCGAATCCACGCCCACGCCTTTGATTCTGGATTTGGTGACGGAATCCAAGTCGGCGGGATTTTGGATTTCGCTTGGCGGAACGAATTCGCTGTTGGAGCGGGCGGCGGCGTAAGCCGAGTCGTCTTCGGCCAAAGCAAATTCTTTTTTCATGCCTTCGAGCATTTCCATGACCGCCAACGTATCCCTGCGCGTAGGGGTTTTGGGGAAAATCACATATTTAATCAACGCCTCTTTGCGCGGTTGCTTAAACAGTTCGATGTTTTCTTGGTAGTATTGGGTGTAGTCGGCATCGGTGATTTTGACGGCGGAATCGGGGATGGCGTTGTAATTGACGGCCAAAAACGAGATGTTGTATTTGGTGTTTTCGTCTTTGTATTTGCGGGCGGCTTCGGCTTTGGAGACGAAGGTGCCGTTGCGCAAAAGCGCCGCGTACTTGTTTTGCTGTTTGGTCGTCGAAAGATATTCTTCGATTTGTTTGAGTTGCTCGCGAAGTTGAGGGTTGTTTTTGGCTTGGGTGTAGGCCACGGAAACGTTTTCTTTACCGCCGAACCATTGTACGGCTTGCGGGTCGGGGTCGGGACCCGTGAGCATGTCTTTCAGTTCCGCGTCCGTGACCTCGATGCCCAATGCGCGGTATTCCTCGCCGAAGGTGCGGTCGATGACGAACTTCTCCCAAACTTGATTGGCGATTTGGTTGCGTTGCATGTCGTCCATCGAACCTTGGTTGGTGCGGGCGGCGGTTTCCATGTCGGTTTTGAGTCGTTGCGCGTATTCGGTATAGGTCAGCTTTTTACCGCCGATGCGCCCGACTTCGTCGCGTTGGATTTCCCCCCCGTAAACCACCATGTAGATTTGGGAGAGGAAGTCGGTCATAATAAACGTAACCATTGCCAAGCCGATGATAATCATCAGCATCGTTCCTCTGCTGCGTATGCTATTTATAACGCCGGCCATTCTCGTTGTATATCGTGTGTTTGGGCTTCGGACCCGATTTTTACAAAAATTGCGGCAAAGTTACTAAGAATTTTGCCGATGAAAAAGATTTTTTTATTCGGGAAACAAGTGTGGGATTTTAGGCCCAAGCGCCCGGGACTTTTACAAACACGGACGGAGCAATTGAAAAGACAATTGGGGGGCTATTCTCCCGAACATGCCTCGGTGATTTTGAATATCTCCTCCTCGTCGATGTTCATGATTTGCATAAAGTCCGAACCGTGTTTTTCCAAAATTTTGTCCAATATGCATTGGCAAATTTGTTTCGCTTTCGTTTCGTCGTAACGTTGTTGTACCGTTTCGATGCACTGTTCGAGAAACGAGGCGTTGAAGGTGGCGGCAAAGCTTTGGGTAAACTCTTCAAGGACGGCGTTGAAATTTTCGTTTTTTTCAAAAATTTCCCCAAGGATGTTGCCGCAATCGGCTCCCGCCATCATCAATTCCACTTGATAAGTTTCGGGGGTGAGTTCGGACGGTTTGGGGATGCGTTTTTGGGCTTTTTCGACCACGCATTGACAAAAATCCCTGCTTGTTTTGTCGTTGGCGGGAATTCCCATCGCTTCCAGTCCCGTAAGGCATTCTTTGCGCACGTCCTCGATTTTTTGGGACGTCCACTTTTCTTTTTTCTGGGCGTGGACGGTCGCGACGGCGAACAGCGCCGCCGTCGCGACCGTCAGGCTTTTCATTGCATGCATGGTTTAGAGGTGAATGACTTCTCCGTAAGCGGCGGCGGCGGCTTCCATCACGGCCTCGGACATCGTCGGGTGGGGATGGACGGATTTGATGATTTCGTGGCCCGTGGTTTCCAATTTTTTGGCTACGACCAGTTCGGCTATCATTTCGGTAACGTTGGCGCCAAGCAGGTGGGCGCCGAGCAGTTCGCCGTATTTGGCGTCGAAAATCAGTTTGACGAAGCCGTCGGGTTTGCCCGCGGCCGTCGCTTTGCCCGACGCCGTGAAGGGAAATTTTCCGATTTTGAGTTCGTAACCCGCTTCAAGGGCGGCTTTTTCCGTCAAACCGACCGAAGCCACTTCGGGTTGGCAATATACGCAGTTGGGAATATTGGAATGGTCGAGGGGTTGGGGATGGTGGCCGGCGATTTTTTCGACGCAAACCAAGGCTTCGGCCGAGGCTTTGTGGGCCAACGCCGCTCCCGGTACGCAGTCCCCGATGGCGTAAACGCCCGCAACGTTGGTGCGAAGGTATTCGTCGACCTTGATTTTGCCTTTGTCCATCGCCACGCCCAAAGCCTCCAAACCAAGGTTTTCCACATTGGCCACGATGCCCACCGCCGACAACAACACGTCCGCCTCGTGATATTCGACTTTGCCGCCCGTTTCTATCGCCGCCCGAACGCCCGACGCTTTTTTTTCCACCGACGTAATTTTCGCGCCCGTCATGATTTCTATGCCGTTCTTTTTGAAAATGCGCATTAATTGTTTGGAAACCTCTTCGTCCTCGTTGGGAAGAATACGGTCCAAATATTCGACGAGCGTAACTTTCGTGCCGATGGCGTTGTAAAAATAGGCGAACTCGGTACCAATGGCGCCGCTGCCCATGACCAACATCGACTTCGGACGTTGGGAAAGCGTCATGGCCTCGCGGTAGCCGATGATGCGTTGGCCGTCGATTTCCATACCCGGCAGATTGCGCGAACGGGCTCCCGTCGCCACGATGACGTGTGGCGCGGTCAAAACGGTCGTTCCGCCGTCGTTGAGCCTGACCTCGACGCGGTTGGGCGCCGTCAAACGGCCCGTGCCAAAAACGGGGACGATGTTGTTTTTGCGGAAAAGAAACTGCACCCCTTTGCTCATTTTGTCGGCCACGCCCCGGCTCCGGGAAATAATTTTGTCGAATTGCATGCCTACGCCCGAAACCTCGAAGCCGTAATCGCCCGCGTGTTTGAAATATTCGGCGACCTCCGCGCTTTTCAACAGCGCCTTCGTCGGGATGCAACCCCAATTAAGACAGATGCCGCCCAAATTTTCCCGTTCGACGACCGCCGTTTTCATACCCAACTGCGAGGCGCGTATCGCCGCCACGTACCCCCCGGGGCCCGAACCGACGACGACCAAGTCAAAGCTCTGTTCCATTTTTTCGATTATCGACGCAAATATAGCAAACGCCGCTTAGTCCGCCGAAAAGCCGTGAAAAAAAATCGACGTATGCGTTTGCGGTTCAGTTTTTAATCAGTCGGCCCAAACTCAACCTTTCTCCGGCCGTTTCGATAACGGCCAAATACACGCCCGGAGCGACAAGGGACAAATCAAGGTCGACTTGGTTTGCTCCGGCGAAGGCCTCCACCTCGCGCGTAAATACCCGGCGTCCCAACGCGTCGAAAAGCACAATGCGCACGTTTTCGTCTTGTGGATGGAAAAATTCGATTTCTACGCTTGCGTCGGCGGGATTGGGATAAAGTCTCGCTCGAAATTCGCCGTTTTCCGCCAATTTCGCCCCGCAATTCGTGGTAAACGACGTTACGGGCGACGGCGAATTAACCGTCGTTCCGCAACGCGAACGCAGGCGAAATTGATGGTTCGTATTGGCCGCAAGGTCGGGAAGGACGTAAAAAAATTGACTGCCCGCGATGGTGGCGTTAATCCAGTTTTCTCCCGGCACGTTCCGCCGCCACATGGGCGTCCAGTATTCGGGGGCGCCGCCGCCCGCGGTCGTCCAACGGGCCACGTATTGGCCGTTTTCACATTCGACGCGGATGTTCAGGGCGTTGGGACAGGCTTCGGCGGTCGTGCAGTCGTTGAAAAACGTCGTTGTCGAAGACCACGGCCCGAAAAACGACCCGCAACGCGCCCGAACCCGAAACGAATACGTCAGGCCCGCGCCCAACGTTGCGGGCAAGGTGAAGTTGAACGCCGTGCCGTGAACCGTCGCGTTAATCCATTCGTTGCCCGCGTTCGACGAGCGCCATGAAACCGTCCAAAAATCCGGAAGTCCCCCCGACGATTCCCAGCTCGCCCGCCATAGGCCGTTTTGGCATTGCAAGCGGATATTGACGGCATGGGGACACGCGGCCGCCGTTTCGACTCGCTCCGTCCACGGCGAATAAACGTTCCCTTCGGTACACAACGCCCGCAAACGTATCGTAAACGTCGGCGAAGGTACGGCAAGGGTAAGGGAAGTTTGGGTGGTGGTATGCACCGTCGGTTCGCCGCCGCCGTCGGGAACCAAGACGATTTCGTAATGCGCGGCGCCCGCAACGGCGTTCCACGAAACACCGACTTCCGTCGTCGTCACGACGACGGCCGAAAACTGCGGCGACGGGCAGGCCGGGTATTGTCCCATGGTGAATCTTCGTATCGCGCTTGCCGTACCGCACGCCGTAACCACGTAAAATTCGTACGTCGCGCCGGGCGAAAGTCCCGTCAATACTATCGAGGGGTTTTGCAAGTTGTTCATGACCGACCATGCGGGCGTTCCCACGCGACGAAAACGGAGCGAGAAAGGCCCGCCGACGTTCTGCCAACTTAGTCGAACCGACGTCGCGCTCATGGTTTCGACGTTCAATTCTTGGGGCGTGGCGCATACCGTCACCCGGAAGGGCGTGGAAAATTTGCATCCGTTTGCGTCGCGGACGTGAAGCGTATAATTGCCCGGCGCCAATCCATGGAACTGATAGCCCAAAGAAAAGTTTTGTCCGTCCAAGGAGAAGCGATAAGGCGCCGTGCCGCCCGACGGCGTGATGTGCACACCGCCGTCCGAACATTGGGCGCACGAGGCTTGGAGAACGCTTGTCGTCGCCGTCAGCGTGGCCGGCCCCACTGTCACGTTGAACGTCAATTGATACGAACAGCCGTCTTGCAAAGGGTTGGTCAGCGAAACGACGTGCGTACCCGTCCCCCAAACCGTGGGGTCGAAAACCGGCGCGACGCTTTGTCCGTTGATGCGCAATACGGCCTCGGGGGGAGAAAAACTTATCGGGAACGGGTCGGCATTGGCACAAGTGGTACCCATGGAAACGTTTAGCGCGGGGTTCACCACGCGAATCGTTCTTGCGACGGTGTAGTCGCAGGATTCGGGCGTAACGTAGCGATAGCTTATCGTGTGCGTTCCCACGCCCCAAAATCCGGGGTTGAACACGCCCGTCGACACTTGCGTGCCGTTGATGCGTAAAGTTCCTCCGGGAGGCGAGAACGAAATCGGAACGGGCGCTCCGTTCAAACAGGCCGTTTGTATCGGCAGATCCAGCGTTGGCAATGGCGGCATATAGACCGAATGTTCGGATTCGGCCTCGCAACCGTAACGGTCGATGACCCGCACGCGATACACGCCCCCGGCGGCAACGTTGATGCTTGCGCTCGTCGCTCCGGTGTTCCATAGATATTCGAACCGGTTGGCGGGTTCGACGACCCCGTTGCGGGTCGTTCGCGCCGACAAGGTTATCGTGCTTGCGTTGCAAACGACCGACGGCCCGACGATGGACGTTTGTATCGGTTGGGCGACGCGGACGGTCTTGACGACATACCCCCGGCATTCGTAACCTTCGATTTCGTAAGCGGTGAAGGTTGTCGTTTGTTGAACGTTGGGTAAAACCAATTGAGCGGAGACAAGGCCGTAGGGTTCCCAAAGCAACGGCCGTTCGGCGGTAAAAACGGCGTCGGAGCCGAGGCAAACCGTATCCCGACCGTTGACGACGGGCGGCTGTAAAAATGCGGGCGGCAAAACGTTGACGGTTGTTTGGGCCACGGCCGAACATCCGAACGCCGACGTTCCGACGAGCGTATAATTGGTCGTTTGTTGGGGGCGTACGGTGAGCGTTTCGCCTTCGGCCAAAAACACGTTGCCCGGATTGAGATGGTACGTTACCCCGCCCCGTCCCCACAAACGAACGGGTTGGTTGGGACAAATAAAGAGCGCGTCGCTTTCCAAGGCGATGTTCGCCGCGTCCACGACGGTTACCGTTACGGTGGCGAGGGTATGGCAAATTTCGTTGCCAAAAGCTTCGACGGTATAGGTGGTCGTTTCGGTGGGAACGACGTCGACGTAGGGGCCGACGTGTCCGCCGGGAAACCAAATGTAGCTCAAGGCGCCGGAAGCGGTCAATATCGTCGAGGCGCCCCGGCACACCTGCGACTGCAAGGCCTGCACTTGCACCTCGATCGTCCCCGTTACCGAAAGCGAAAACGTACGAATATCCTCGCAACCGTCGGGCAAATTACCCACGACCGTGTAAGTGATGGAGGCCTGCGGGGTTTGCACCGTTACTTCGGGTCCGACGGTGGTGTTGAGGTAGGTTGCCGGTTCCCAGACGTACGTGGCGCCGGCGGGGGGATTGGTTACCGAAAGGGTCGGGCTTTGGTAGTTGCAAACGTTCCTCGTCGCCGGCGACGTACCAAAGGGAAAAGGGCCTACGGCCAAAGTCGCAAAAGCCGAATCGGGACAGAAACCTTCGCGCGTGCCGACGACGGTGTAGACCGTCGTTTGTTGGGCCGAAACCTCGATGCTTGCCCCCGTCAGTCCGCCCGGAAACCACACGTAGTCGTCGGCGCCGGCGGCGCTGAGCGTCGCCGTTTGTCCGGGGCATACGCTCGCACTCGTCGCCGAAACGTTCAGCGCCGGCGTAACGTCGATGCGCACCGAACGGTCGAAAGGACAACCCCAAAAATCCACGCCCGTTACGCGGTAACTTTCCGTTTGCGTGGGGTAAACAATCCACGGCAACGGCGAAGGCGCGGGGATGGCTTCGCCGTTGTGGTACCATTGCAGGTTGTTGCCGACGGCCGTCAATTCCACACGGGTTTGTTCGCAAACGTGGGTTTGGGAGGCGAAAATCCCCGAAACGCCGTCGCCGACTTGGACGGATATCGTCGTTTGGTTCGAACAGCCTTCGGGCGTGTAGCCTGTGAGGGTGTAGGTGACGGTCGTGTCCATGACGGCGAAAACATACGCGCCGTTGGGAGAGCTGAGGTTGTAGTTCGGCTCCCACACGTAGACTTTGTACAACGTTGCGTCGGCCACGGACAGCAACACCTGCTCGCCTTGACAAACGACGCTCGACGAACTCGACGCGATGATTTGCGGACAATCGACGAACACCGTTACGGTACGCATCGTTACGCAACCGTTGCTGTATCCATAGACGGTGTAAGTGGTGGTTTGGGTGGGATTGACGGTAACGACGTTTCCGGTATAACCGCCGGGTTCCCAGACGTAGGTTTGCGCCCCGCCCGAAGCCACCAACGTACAGCTTCCGCCCACTTGAATCGACGGCGGATAGGCGTTGGCGGAGATGTTCGGCCATGGGACGTAGTTGCCCGTGACGGTATCGTTGCAGGGAAGAATGACGGTGGTCCAAATGGGGGTGGCAAAGCCCCCCATGGCAAGGTCGGGTTGGGGCGCCGAAGAAGAAATCGGCACCTGTTCGCAAAGCATGTAGACTTGGGTGTAGGCGGTATCGACGCAACAGTCGGTGGTGCGAATGACGCGATAAACGCCGATTTGGGTAGCGTTAAAGTTTAGGAGGGCGATGGATTCGCCGGTGGCGTAAAAATTCCCCGGTCCCGACCACTGGTAAACGGCGCCGGGAATCGAGGGTTCGACGCCCAAGGTGAGGGTTCCGTTTCGGCATCCCGGTCCGTTGTTGAACGCCCGAAATTCTTGGGAATACTGCGGATTTTCTCCGCACAATTCATTGTCCGAAACGACGGCGGTACACAGCACGCCGTCAAAGCCGACTTCGTTCGTCAAATTGACCACCGTATTGCCGCCCTCGTAGTCGTCGAAATCAAAGTATGCCCGCAAATCGGGATGTTCGGCGGCGTTCAGGGAACGAAACATGCCTTGCCTTAATTCTTGACGGGAAAGGGCCTTGGCCCATATGCGCACCTCGTCGATATAGCCCCGGAAAAGCTCGGCGTTGTTGGAGCGGAAGCCGACGCCGACGTTCACGTTGTTTTGCCGGAGGTTGCCCGTCGCGGGGACGCGATTGACCAAACATCCGTTGACGTAAAAATAGCCGTATTGTCCGTCGTAAACGCCGGCAAGGTGATAACACCTTCCCGTTTGCAAAGCACAAGTATTGTTTACGGTAACGAGCGTGTTGGTACCGGTGACGAACTGAAAACGGTCGGGACGAAGAACGTAATTGGCGTCGGAGGCGTTCGCGTTGGCGTGTTTGGAAACGATGGATACGTACCCGTTCGTCGGCGTTTGTTCAAAGTACACCACGGCTTCGACGGTCAGGGCGGTAAACTTGACGTCGACGTCGCCCGAACGCATTCCGCATTGCGCATTGGTGGTGTTGAGCCATTTTTGAGGTTGTGCAAACGCGGCGGCGCCGTAGCATATTCCCAAGGCTGTCAGCCAAATAGTTTTGAACATAGTATAATCTTTTATTGTTTTGCGGTCAATGCCGATGCAAATTTAAGACAAATAATTGAAAAGCATCGGGGGAGGCCGTAGCGCAAGCGTCGGCGCGTATTTTTGCAATTGGGTTGCAAAAAAAGGTTGTTGGCGGGGATGCATTAAAATTATTCTTATTTTTACGCGCCGTTTTAACGGCGGCGTTTACAACGCACAATCCTTAACGGTTTGCAACCCGACCACGTATTTCGATGAAAAAAAGGATATTGAAAAGTTTATGGGCGGCGCCGATGTTGGCCTTGGCGCTGACGACGCTCCACGCCCGGGAACCGAAGTCGCCCCTACCGGGTCCGCCCGACGAGGGCATGTGGCTGCCCCTGCTCATCGGGCAAAACCACGAAGAAATGAAGCGCATGGGCCTTGAATTAACGCCCGAAATGATTTACAGCGCCAACCAATCTTCGCTCAAAGACGCCATCGTGTGGTTCGGCGGTTTTTGTACGGGCGAAATTATCAGTTCGGAGGGGTTGATTCTGACCAACCACCACTGCGGTTACGACGCCATTCAAAGCCACAGCACCGTTCAAAACGACTACCTCACCAACGGTTTTTGGGCCGCAAACAAAGAGGCCGAATTGCCGTGCGAAGGCCTGAGCGTTTCGTTTTTGGTCAGAATGGAAGACGTTACGGCACGGTTCAAAAACGAAATCCCCGCCGACCTCCCCGAAGACCAACGTTCGAGCAAAGTTCAACAACTTTCGGCCGAAATCGTCAAAAACGCCACCGCCGGCACCCATTATCGGGCCATGGTCAAGGATATGTTCTATGGCAACGAATATTATTTGTTCGTCTACGAGGACTTTACGGACGTGCGCTTGGTCGGTACGCCGCCCGAGGCGGTGGGCAAATTCGGCGGCGACACCGACAACTGGATGTGGCCCCGGCACACGGGCGACTTTTCCCTTTTCCGCGTATATGCGGGAAAAGACGGAAAACCCGCCGCCTATTCCAAAGACAACGTTCCCCACAAACCCAAACACGTTTTGTCCGTTTCGATTGAGGGCGTCAAACCCAACGACTTTGCGATGGTATTCGGATTCCCGGGCCGTACCACCCGATATTTGGTTTCCGAATCCATCAAAATGGCTCAAGAATTGACCAATCCCGCCCGTATTCGTTTGCGCGACACCCGCCTCAAAATTTGGAAGGAAGATATGGACGCCAATCCGGCGGTGCGCATCCAATACGCCTCCAAATACGCCCGCATCGCCAACTACTGGAAATATTTCATCGGTCAAAACAAAGGCCTCAAACGCCTGAGAACCGTCGAGCAAAAACAAAAGTTGGAAAAAGAATTCAACGCTTGGGCGGCGGCCAATCCCGAACGCCAAGCCAAATACGGCTCGGTCGTGGACAACCTCAAAAAAGCCGTCGAAAACTTCAGACCCTACGCCCTCAACTTCGTTTATATCAACGAGGCGCTTTTTGCACCCGAAATATTGAGCTTCGCACTTCAATCCCAAGCCTTGTCCCAAACCCTGCCCCAAGACAAAAAAATCGCCCGCAACGAAGAAGCCATCGCCAAAGCCGTCGCCGAATTTAGAAAAGCCGTCGACGAACACTTCAAAGACTACTACCCCCCCACCGACAAAAAGGTCTTTGCCAAAATCCTGAAAATGTACTACGACGACATCCCCAAAGACCAACAGCCGGCGGTCTTCAACGACGTGGTCGTCAAACAATACAAGGGCGACTTCAACAAATTTGCCGACGCTGTTTTTGCCAAATCCATTTTTGCCGACAAAGCCAAAATGGAAGCCTTCCTCAAAAAGCCGGAGTATTCGGTATTGGCCAAAGACCCGGCGTGGTCGTTCGCCAACGCCTGTCTTCAACACGTGACCACCAAAGTCCGCCCCCCGTATCTCGCCTACGAAATGGAAGTCACCAAATGGGGGCGAGTCTACACCGCCGGTTTGCGCGAATGGCAACCCAACAAAAAGTTTTATCCCGACGCCAATTCCACCATTCGCCTCACGTACGGAAAAGTCAAAGACTACAAGCCGATGGACGCCGTCCAATACGACTACATCACTTACCTTGACGGCGTCATGGAAAAAGAAGACCCCTCCAACCCCGAATTCGTTGTTCCCCAACGCCTCGGCGAACTTTACGCGAAAAAGGACTACGGACGCTACGCCGACCAAACCGGTCGTTTGCCCGTCTGCTTCATTACCGACAACGACATCACGGGCGGAAACTCGGGCAGTCCCGTTATTGACGGCAAAGGCCGACTCATCGGCTTGGCTTTCGACGGCAACTGGGAAGCCATGACCGGCGACCTCGTCTTCGACCCTGAACTCAAACGCACCATCAACGTCGACATTCGCTACGTACTTTTCATCATCGACAAGTACGCGGGCGCCACGCACTTGATAAAAGAAATGAACGTCGTCGGCCGATAACTTTGTACCGACGGTGCGAATCGCGTGGTTTGGGGATTTCCGCCGGCCGCGCGATTCGCAAATCTTCAAGACTTGCGCTATCCAATGGAATTGATTCTAAAACCGGACTTTTACGCTTTACAAACACAAACTTTCGGAACCGTTAAATTCTATCAAAATTGGCCAACGGCGCCGTTAAGCGCGTTTAAAGGCGGACAACGACCGGCGGACAAGCTGCAAGAAAACACAATCGCTTCACGCTATTGGACTCAATAAAATTTTAAGGGCTTTTCAATCCCCACTTACTTAATTGATACGTTTTCATTTGAACGATGCGGATATTACACACGGGCGATTGGCATTTGGGCAAGAGGCTGGGGCGGTTTTCGCGTCTTGAAGAGCAGCGGGAGGTGATGGCCGAAATCGTCGAAATCGCCGAAAACGAAAAGGTTGACGTGGTTTTGTTGGCCGGCGACGTTTACGACGTTTCAAATCCGTCGCCGTCGGCGATGGATTTGTTGGGCCAAACCATGGAACGCTTGTCCGACGGCGGGAGGCGGCCCGTTTTGGCCGTCGCGGGCAACCACGATTCTCCGGCCCTTATCGAGGCGCACCGGTATTTCGCCCAAAAATGGGGGGTGTTGTTCTACGGTTATCCCGCCTCGGAAATTCAAAGAGAAGACGCGAAAATCGTCGAAAGAAGCGCTCCCGGCTTTGTCGAAATTCTTGTTTCCGGGGTGCCTTTGCGCGTGCTGACCACGCCCTATGCCAACGAATTGACGCTGGGAAAATTCATGGAAAGCGAACGCGAAGAGGGCATCAACGCCACCCTCCGCGAAATGTGGGCGCAAACCGCGGATAAGTTTTGCGACGACAACGGGGTAAACGTGCTTTTGACCCACTTGTATTTTCATCCCGCCACCGGTCCCAAGCCCGCCGAACCTGACGCCAAAGAGGAGCGAACGATAAACTACGTCGGCGGTTCGTGCGCCGTTTCCACACTCAACGTTCCCGAACAAATCCAGTTTTGCGCCGTTGGCCATCTGCATCGTTATCAAATTTTGGACGGCAAATCCGGAACCTACGGCAGGCCCGTTCCCGTGGTGTATTCGGGCAGTCCGTTGGCGTATTCGATGAGCGAGGCCGGACAAAAAAAATACGTGCTTTTGCTCGAACTCGAACCGGGCCAAGCGCCCGAATGGAAGCCCGTTTGCTTAACGAAAGGGCGCCCTTTGACGCGAATCCATGCCCAAAGCGCCGACGAGGCCCTCGAAAAGCTCCGTCTCCACCCCGAGGATTACGTGGAAATCACCGTTTCGGGCGAAAATCCGCTTTCGACCGCCGAACTCAACGCCTTGCACGCGAGCCACGCCTACATTACGGAAATCATCCCGGCCTATCGCACCGTTTCGCAAGAAGACATCGCGCCCGACGCCGCGGCTTTCCACCGCCTTAGCGTCGAAGAACATTTCATCAAATATTACGAATACAAATACAAAATTCCGCCCGACGAGGCGACTTTACATATTTTTCGACAATTGACAAACATGAAATCATGAGCGACGTCGTACTTTTCGTTTGTGTGGAAAACGCGGGGCGCAGTCAGATGGCCGAGGCGTTTTTTCGCAAACATTTCGGGGATTCGCCTTTGCGGGCGGCGAGTGCGGGTTCGCGTCCTTCGGGACGCTTGAATCCCGACGTGGTCGAGGTTATGCGCGAAATCGGCATTGACATCTCCGAACAGCGTTCCAAATCCGTCGGCGAGTTTCAAGAGTGTTTTGCGGTTTGCACCATGGGATGCGGCGACGATTGTCCGTTGATAGCCGCAAAATTCCGTTCCGACCAAAATTTCGCCGACCCCAAAGGAAAAACACTCGAAGACATTCGACGAATTCGCGACGAAATCGAAGAATTCGTCGTCGCGTGGGGAAACGAACTTTTCAACGCCCAAAAGGCGTTGCTTGCAAACAACTAATTTCGTTATATTTGCATTTCGTGCCAACATTGGCATTATGCGTCATAACCCCTTTTGGTTTTAAACCGAAATTTTCATGCCGTGGAAGAAGTCAAAACAAAAATTTTTTCTTTGTTCAAAGACGACGTATCGGTCGTTATTTTGTCCCACCGCAACCCCGACAGCGATTCGTTGGGTTCGTCGTTGGGTTTGGCGCATTTTTTGTCGCGTTACACGCGTCGGGTGGCGGTGATTACGCCCAATCCCGCGCCCCGTTTTTTGAACTATTTTCCGGGTATCGAAACGGTGTTCGATGCCGAAAGCGACCTCGAACGCGCGAATTGGGCCATCGAAAACGCGGAAATTGTGTTTTGTCTTGATTTCGGCACGCTCGATAGGGTCGAACCCCTCAACGAAGCGGTAAGAAACGCCGGCAAACGCGTCGTTCACATAGACCATCATTTGGATTTCGAGCCGTTTGCGGCCTACATTTATCGCGACCCCGCCGCCTGTTCGACCTCCGAACTCGTTTACCGCTTGATTCGGCAAGAAGGCATTTCGCCCGACGCCGCCACCTGCCTGTACAGCGGCATCTTGACCGACACCGTTTCGTTCAAGGTGCGCATGACCCCGGAAGTCCATTGGGTGGTCGCCGACCTCATTGCCGCCGGCGCCGACATCAACAAAGTCCACGAAGGCATCAACGGCAGTTACACCGAAAACCGGCTTCGCATGACGGGCTTTGCCCTCTTAAACCGTTTGTGTGTTTTGCCCGAATACAAAACGGCCTACATTATGCTCACCGCTCAAGACGCCGAACGCTTCAACCTTGAAGAAGGCGATACCGAAGGCCTCGTCAATTTTACCCTTTATTTGGAAGGAGTTAATTTCGGCGTGTTGATGACCGAACGCAAAGACATGGTCAAAATGAGTTTTCGGAGCCGGGGGGCGTTTTCCGCACGGGACTTTGCCGCCAACTTCGAAGGCGGCGGCCACTACAACGCCGCCGGCGGACGCAGCCGCCTTTCCCCCGCCGAAACCGAAACCAAGTTTTTGGAGCTTTTGCGAAAGGTCAAGGACCAACTCCAATATTAGTCCGTCGGGCAAGCGTCTTGCGCTCTATTCCCGTTCGCGAGTTTGGCCGGCGTCGTTTTGCCACAAGGCCACGACCACGGCCCAAGAAAGAAATATGGGAACGTTCACCTTGTCCTGGTCCAGAAAGTTGTTTACGCCGGTGTGAACGTAGAAAGTGGTCATCGCGGCAAGGGCGGCCAAATGTAAAACCCGTTCCCGCCCGTTTAAAACGGCCCGCAGCGCCATGAAATACGGCGTTAAAAACATCAGGGTCAATAACAGCATGCCCGTCAGGCCCGACTCCGACAGCGCCAAAAGCCATTCGTTGTGCGCCGAACCGACGTCGCCTTGGTTGGTGCTGATTTTGGTGCGATAGCGGGATTCTTGATAGGGGGCGTACTCCATGGCGTAGGTTCCGGGACCAAAGCCGAAGACCGGCCGTTCGTACGCCATCTTCACCGCCGCCACCCAACGATTGAAACGCTCGCGGTTGGAAACGTCCGTACCCGTGTTGAAGGTCGAAACGATGCGGTCGCCCAAGGATTTTCTATAATCGGTTTTTTCGTTTTTGTCCGTCTCCATTTGCCCGACGGCAAAGGCGCCTAGGACAAAAACCGCAATCATGCCCAACAACGCTTTGCGACGCTTGCGCCACATCCATATGCCCGCCCACAAAACCAACCATGCGGCCATGCCCAGCCACGCGCCGCGCGTATAAGAAAAAATTATCGCCGCCGTCAATATCAGCGCGGCCAAAGCGTAACGGACGCTTCGGCGATGAAAGGCGAAAACGAGCGCAAACCCCCACACCGCCGCCAACGACGCGGCATAAGCCGTGTGTTCTTTATAAAACGGTTGCATGACCCCGTAGGATTGTCCGAAGGCGAAAGCCGTTCGTCCATGTCGAACCAGCGTGTAGACCGCCACGATACAGGCCGCCGCCGTCAAAAGCGCCAACGCCCTTTCGACGTTGCGTTTGTCTTTGAAAAAATACACCGAAACGAACAAAAACGCCGCCAAATGCCACGAGTACGACAAACAAAACTTCAACGACACCCACGGCCGAGCGGAAAAAAACACGCACAAATACAGCCACGCCATGTACGCGAAAACCGCGAATCCGACGGGGCTTTTCCACGTTCGACTGCGAAATTCGGGTTTTAACAGCGCAAAACCGCAAAGGGCAAGGGCGAACAAATCGGTGGGCAAAACCACGGCCGCGCCTTCGATGTAATCTTCGAGGTTGAGCGAAAACGGGGTGAGAAAAACGGCCAAAAGCCACAGTCGTTTGACGTCGGTGAGCAAAATCGCCAACACCAACGCCGCCCCTCCCAATACGGGAAAAAGCCGAAGATTCAGCCGGTAGGCGGCGAACTGCCAGACAAGCAACGCCGTCGCCGCCGCCGCGTACCACAACCCCGCGGGAATACGCTTGACAAGCGGCGTTTCCTCGATAAATTTACGAAAAGACACCTCGTCGCTAGATTTATCGCGTCAAACCCCGATGTAGGATGGTTATCGCGACGTCGAACAAATTGACGGTTCCGTCGCCGTTGGCGTCGACGCTTCGGGCGTTGACGAATTGATTTTGGACGATGAAATCCCTTGTCCAAAGCGAGGGAGCGGGATAGGCTTGCCACAGGGTTCCTACGGCGCTGCGTGCGTTGCCTACGGTTGCGAACCCTGCGGCGGCAAGATAGGTGTCGGTAAGGGTAACGCTTCCGTTGTCGTCGGCGTCGCCGGGCCAAACGGTTCTTGCGGCGGGGGTTCCGGCGATGTTGATGTTGTCCAAATAGAGGTTGTTGCCGTAGTTGTTGAAGGCTTCAAATTTTAAGCGAACGCGGGCTTGGCCTGCAAAGGCGTTCAAATTAACGGTAAAACAACCCGAACCCGTACCCCCGCCGCACCACTGCGAACTTTGCGAGGGGGTAAAAGCGTTGGTGGACGTGGTTTGCGTGGCGAACGTTCCCTGACCGCTTTCCCCTCGGGCGAAGAGCCGCGTCCACGTCGCCCCGCAGTCCGACGAAGCGTAGATAATCAGCGAGTCGGTGGACGAGGTGTTGTAACGGCGGTAGGCGTGTTGAAAAGAGAGCGTACAAGTGGCGACGTCGCGAAAATCCAGGGGGGGGGAAAGCAAACCGTCGCGTTGGCCGACGGCGTTGTAGTTGTAAAAGTCCATTTTGGCGGCGCGGTTGCCGGGGGTGGTGCCGCCGATGGTGGCGATGGTCCAAGTGATTCCGTCGTCGGGGTTGTCCACCGTCCAACCGGGGGCGCCGTCTTCGAAGGTTTCGGTGTAGGGCAAGGGCGTCGCCCCTTCGACGACGACCGCGTTCCGGGTCAGCGTATCGGAACCGTAGGCGTTGGAAACGACCAAGGTCACGGGATAAACCCCGGGAGTGTAATAGACGACGCTTGGGTTTTGCGCCGTGCTTTGTTCGAGGTTGGCGCCGACGAACGTCCATAGCCGGCCGGTGGGGTTGCGGGTGGAACGGTCGGTGAATCGAACGGGAAGGCCGACGCAGGCCCGGGCGGGATGGAGGTCGAAGGCCGCGCCCGGCGTCAAGACCGGAGGGTTGCAACGCGGCGAATTGTTTAACGACGCGCGGCGCGTCGCCACTTGCATGACCGTTATCATGCGCGTGCGTTGGTCTCGGGTGAAAAGGTTCATGCAGTTGTCGCGCGAATAGTCCATGTAGTTTTGCACCATGTCCAACGAACCGCAGGAAACGCGCGTAAGTTGGCAGCCGTAGTTGGCTTGGTCGGAATCGGGCGTGTCGTTGCAATAGTCGGAGGCCGAGCATCCGCCGTCGCCCCAGATGTGGCGCAAGCCTAAGTAATGGCCGACCTCGTGCGTCGCCGTACGGCCCAAATTGTTGTTGTTGGTGAAGGGGTTGGCCGGCGGCCGGCCGACGCTCGTATATTGCAAAACGATGCCGTCGGTGTTGGCGCCGCCGCCGTTGGTCGGCATTCCCGCCAAGCCCGAATTGTTAGGAAACTGTGCGTAACCCAAAAGTCCGTTGAGGTTGGCCACCCAGATGTTGAGATATTCGCTTGAATTCCAAACGGTTTGCGGTTTGACCTGCGCGTCGAAGTCGGTCGAGGTCCACGGCCCGCCGGTAATGTTGTAACGGTTGATGCCCGTGGTCGGATTGCCGTTGGGGTCTTGTTGGGCCAAACAAAAATTAACTTCGACGGACGAGGCTACGGGCCGGAACTCCGACAAAGTATTGACGGTGTCGGCGTTGAGGCGTTTGAAATCCTCGTTCAAGACTTGAAGCTGGGACAAGACTTGGGCGTCGGAGATGTTTTGCGACGAATTTTCGTAGACGATGTGAAAGACGCAGGGGATGTTGTAAACGACGGCGGCGGATTTGTTCATCCGCCTCAACGAATCCTGTCTCCGGGTTTTGGCTATCCACGGCGCCAACCATTCCTCAAAATCTTCAAGCGTCCCCAAGGACAGGTCTAAAGCCCGGCGGATGCTGTCCAAGGCCATGGTGCCGCAAGGCTCGGTTTGCGCTTTCAACGCCCCAAAAGAAAAAATCCAGACAATGAAAAGCAAAAACGTCTTCATTTTTTTGTGCGGTTGAACTGTTCGGTAAATTAAGCAATATTTGTTTCAACAGGCAAATTTTGAGGCGTACAAACGATAGCGATGAAAAATCGCGTAGGTTAAAAACAATATCCCGGGTATTGACGAATATAAGGCGCCAAAGAATAATCTTTACTCAAAGCCGACAAATACGGTAAATCAATATAGGCCTGTGGATATTTTTTTCATTATCAACCGTTGTAAACCGCCGAATTATTGCTATTTTTGCGCGGCATTTAAGCTTTTAAATCCGTTCACTATCAACGATGTTTGAAATAATAGCCATACTAATAATGCTTGCGGCCGTCGCCTTTGCCGTTACGAGATACCGCAAAAAAGACCGTTACTCTATTGAAATTATCCCGGGTATATTTCCGCTTTTGGGACTGGTATTGACGATGGTGGGGGTGACGATTGGGCTCTACCAATACGATCACAAAAATTTGGACAGCATTTCCAACCTGCTCGACGGTTTGAAATTGGCGTTCGTCGGTTCGATTCTAGGGGTGGCGGCCTCGATAGGATTTCAGGTTTGGAATCGAAATTATGCGCAAAAAAAAGAAGAAAAGGACGACTCCCTCCTCGTATTTGCGCAAAGAATCACCTCGGAACTCACTCGTCTGAACACGGGAATCGACTTTCAAAACAAACAGCTTTCCGACAACTTTCGCTTCATCAACGAGGCCAACAAAGTCATCCACAACGAAATCCGCGACGACTCGCGAACCGAGAAAATCCTGCAAGCCGTTGTCGAAGAAATCGGACGCGGCAACGAGCTTTTGCGCGTTGAACTTCAACGGGTGGCGCAAGAGGTTAAAATCCTAAACGACAATCAAACCGAACATTTTAACGCCCTAAGCCATATCGACAAAATCCTCCTCAAACAGGTGCATTTGGGTAGGGAAGAACAGAAAGAAAATCTGCGCTCGATTCGCGACACTCTCGAACGTGCGAAAAACGAAGCCGAGCAACATCACCTTGAAAACAAAGCGTTGTTGGAGGGTTTGGGCGCCGAATTGCAAAAAAACAACACCGAGGCGTTGGTGAAGGTCATGCAGTCCGCGACCGAAGAGTTCAATCGACAAATGTCCGCGATTGTCGATCGTTTGGTCAAAGAAAACTTTCAAGAATTGAACGCCGCCGTTCAAAACATGTTGCAGTGGCAAGTCGAAAACAAGGCGTCGATGGAGTTGCTGGCGTCGCGTTACCGGGAGTATATCAACGGCATCGAAGTCGTACACGAACGTTTGGAGGAAATATCGAGCTACAACGCCGCGCTTTCCGGTCCCAACGGACAATTGGCCGCGATGGTCGCCGAACTCAAAAAACTCCTTTATGACGAAAAACCTTTGGCCGAAGTCGCCGAAAAAATGGTCGTCGTTATGCGTCAGGCCACGCAACAACTCGAACAAACCAACGCCCTCAACGATAAAATCAAAGTTTGGAGTTCGCAATTCAAAGGCTTGGAAGATACGACGGTTCGTTTGGTGAAATCCATCGAGGATATGCGCAACTTTGAGTCCGACGTTTGGAAAAAATACCGTGCGGAAATGCAGGAGGCCGTGAACATCGTTGTTCGCACGCAGGAAGAACTTCGGGAATCCATGAAAACGACGGTCAAAGAATGGAACAGAACCTACGCCGACAATCTCACCGGCGTTTTCCAAACGTTGGACGAGCTTATGTCCGCTTACATCGAGCGTCTTGAACAAAAATAGCGATGGCGCACAAAGAACATTATTGGCCCGCTTACGCCGACCTTATGACCCTGCTTATGATGGTCTTTCTTTTTATTTCCGTTTCGTTTTTGAGCAGGGTAAAAGAACAGGAAGAAAACAAAAAAAAGATTTTGGAAGAATACAAAAGCTTCAAAAACAACATATGCATACGTTTGAAAAACGAGTTTGAAAACGAAAAAAAGAAATGGGGGAATATGGAAATCAGTTGTGATTTGAGCGTTCGGTTCAACGACCCACAGACGCTTTTTGCCACGGGGAAAGCCGATTTGACGGACAGGTTTAAAGCCATTCTGGACGAATTTACCCCTCGGTATTTCGCCATTCTCATGGAAGACACCATCTATTCCAAACTTGTGGAAGTGCGTATCGAAGGGCATACCGACACCGTTTCCTTTGGCGCGGGCAAGGATTCGTACATGGAAAACATGAGTCTTTCCCATGCGCGTTCCCGCGAGGTGTTGGCGTATATGCGGCGTTGCCCGTGCTTCAATTCCAAACTTCAAGCCATTTTGACCGCCAACGGTTATTCTTTCGCCCGACCGCTCGACGACGACAAAAATTACGCCTACGAAACGGGTAAAAAAATCAACAACGAATACTCGCGTCGCGTCGAATTTCGATTGATTACCAAATCCGAATCGGTCATCGAACGCCTCCAAAACCAATTTTCCATCACTAATCCGTGACGCTCGACATAAAAATTCCTTCGTTTAAGTTCCAATTTGTCCGTCTCGACGCCAAGCTCAAAGAGATGGGCGTCGTCGTGGACTTGGAAAATCTAAGAAAAAACATTCGTTTTTACCAAGTCGAAAACGAAGTCGTTGAAATCGAAGGGGAAAACGAATATGAATATTTACGGTCGTTAAACAGGTTGATTTCCGACAACGGATTTTACTGGATGCGACTGGAATACGACGGATACACCGAGTATCAACCGGGTTATTTGTATTTGTCCGAATATTATTTGGAAAGCCACGGCCGGCCAAGAGCGCACATTACCCATTGCGATAAGTTGGTTCAAATCGGACGCGAACGTTACACTTGGTCAAGCTCCCAATCGGTTAGCATTACCGATAGGGACAAGGTTTGGTCCTATAAAAGAAATAGAATGTTTGGATATGAGGATGAGGATGAGGAATTTCGACCGGTAAAAGTTCAACTCGATTACCTTCCTATTTGCAAAATTTGCAAAAGAGAAATTTTATCCCGCCACGAAACCACCAAGGAACTGCTCAACGACCAAAGTTATTTTCGGATTTACGAAGAAAAACATACTTACCTCGTTTCCGACGGTTATTCGTTTAATTGGACGTTTTTGAGCCGAAAGTTTCGCGAATCGAAAAATTTTACGTGCGAAAAATGCGGTTTTTCTCCCGACCCGAAAGTTCCGGAGGAAAAAGCGTGCGTACACGTACATCATCGCAACGGAAACAAATTGGACAACCGCATCAATAATTTGGAATGTTTGTGCGCGGTATGTCATGCGGAAGTGGATGCGAATCATGCGGCGAAAATTAAAGAAACGAACGAGTACAAATACCTTGCCCGCAAACGGCGAATAATTTATAAATCCAATATTCGGTTTCGTTCCGAGGAGGATTTGTAGGCGTTGGGTTTGCGGACGGATGCCGGCGCAAGTCGTTGGTTTGTCGGAAGCCGTTGAAAGATTTTTTCGGCAAAAACAATCCGGGTTTTGGACGAGGTCTGTTGGCGAAATGTTAATTTGAATAATTTTGCCAACGTATGGAATACATCAATCGGGAACTGAGTTGGATACGCTTCAACGAGCGGGTGCTTGAGGAGGCGGAAGACGAAAGCAACCCGTTGCTGGAGCGTTTGAAGTTTTTGGCGATATTCAGCAACAACCTCGACGAATTTTTCATGGTTCGTGTGGCGGGCCTGCGCACCCAAGTCAATGCGGGCATCGGGGAGGTTTCGATGGACGGCATGACCCCGCGCATGCAAATCGCCGCGATTCACTCGGCCCTTTTGCCGTTGTTGGACCGTCAGGCCGACGCGTTGCATCTGAAAATATTGCCGGCGTTGGCGGCGCACGGCGTTCGGCTTTGCGGTTATTCGGATTTGAACGCCTCCGAACGCGCCGAGGCCGACGCTTTCTTTATCGAGCGGGTTTTTCCGATATTGACCCCTTTGGCCGTCGACCCCGCCCATCCCGTACCGCAGTTGCGCGGTTTGAACCTCAACCTTTTGGTCGAGTTGCGCAAGGACGGCGCGTTTCGTCGGGCGGTGGTTCCCATTCCCCCGCCCATCCCCCGTTTTTTTTCGCCCAAAAGCGACAAACACGTCTTCGTCGCCGTTGAAACCATCGTCGAAAAACACATCGAAAAGCTGTTTCCGGGCATGGAGCCGGTGCAAATGGCCGAATTTCGTTTGACGCGCAACGCCGATTTGGACATCGCCGAGGCCGAGGCCGAAGACCTGCTCACGCTCATCGAAAGCGAACTCAAAAAGCGGCGTTTGGGTGCGGTCATACGTTTGGAGTACCACGAGCGCATGGACGTCGAACATTTCCGGTTTTTGATTGACGAGTTCGACCTCGAAGCCGAGGACGTTTATCCCGTGGGGGGCTACCTGGGATTGGAGGCCTTGTTCGGCTTGCCGGAAAAAATCGACCTGCCCGCCCTCAAAGACCCGCCTTTTATGCCCGCACCCAACGAACACATCGTCGCCGCACCCGATATTTTTTCCGCCGTCCGCGAACGCGACCTCATTCTCCACCATCCCTACGACAGCTTTGCCCACGTCACCCAACTGCTGACGAGCGCCGCATCCGACCCCAACGTTCTGGCCATCAAACAAACGTTGTATCGAACGGGAGGGCGTTCGCCCATCGTCAATGCGCTCAAAACCGCCGCCGAAAACGGCAAACAAGTTACGGCCCTCATTGAAATCAAGGCCCGCTTCGACGAACAGACCAACATTTATTGGGCGCGCGAACTCGAACAAGCGGGGGTTATCGTTGTTTACGGCATCATGGGCCTCAAAACCCACTGCAAAATGACGCTCATCCTGCGCAACGAACAGGGCGCCATTCGGCCCTACCTCCACCTCGGCACGGGCAATTACAACGAAAAAACCGCCCTCCTTTATACCGACATCAGTCTTTTGACCTGCGACCCCGCCCTCGGGGCCGACGTCGCCGAACTTTTCAACGTCCTCACGGGATACAGCGAACAAAAAAACTGGAGAAAAATTTTCGTCGCCCCCGCAAATATCCGTGAAAACTTCGTCGAACTCATACAAAAATGCATCGAATTTCATACTCCCGAACATCCCTCGAAAATCGAACTGGTCATGAATTCTTTGGTCGACCCCGAGATGATTCAATGGTTGTACAACGCGGCGGCGGCGGGGGTGAACGTGGATTTGACGGTGCGCGGCATTTGTTGTCTTGTACCGATATACGACAATTTAAAGGTGCGCAGTATTGTGGGCAGATTTTTGGAGCATTGCAGAATTTACTCTTTTAAGTTTGGCGACGAGCATCGGATTTACGCCGGAAGCGCCGATTGGATGCGTAGGAACTTAAATCGTAGAATTGAGGTTGTGTATCCCGTAGACGGGCAGGAGACGAAGGCGCGGGTATACAATATTTTGAAAATCATGCAACAAGATACGGCCAAAGCACGTATACTCCATCCGGATGGAATTTACCGACGAAATCCTCATCCCGATTTCTCAGCGCAATCTTTTTTCTTGAACGAGGCGCGAAAAAGAACCGAGACGCATACGCTATGAACACCACCGCTTTAATTCCTGTTGTGGAACCGCAAACGACCGACGAAGCAATCGAAAAACCCCTAGCCGGCGCCGACGATTTCGTCCGCGACGACGAACTCTTTGAGCGGGAGATGATTCCCCACCTCAAGTCCCTTTTCCACTTCGCCCTTCGGCTTTCGGGCAACGAAGACGACGCCAACGACCTCGTACAAGACACTTACCTTAAAGCTTACCGTTTTTTGGGTTCTTACGAGCGCGGGTCGAATGCCAAGGCGTGGCTCTTCCGCATTCTCAAAAACTCTTTCATCAACAATTATCGCAAGGTTTCCAAAGAACCCAGCAAAATTGATTACGAAGAGGCCGAAAACTTTCTCAACACCGGCAAAGCCTCGTATTCCGACTCGATTGATTTGCGAGAAAAAATGTTTCGCGGACTCATTGGCGACGAAGTGTCCTCGGCCCTCAACGCTTTGCCCGTCGATTTCCGCGCCGTCATTATTCTTTGCGACGTCGAAGAGTTTACTTACGAAGAAATCGCCCAAATCATCGACATCCCTATCGGAACCGTTCGCTCCCGGCTCCACCGCGCCCGTAAAATGTTGCGCGAAATGCTGATGGAGTACGCCCTTTCGATGGGTTACGACGTCGAAGATTGAACTTAATTTTTGCTTCGTTGTTTTTATTTAGTCAATACAAAAAGTATGGTAAAAGTCGGCGTACATCGTAACGGTTCCCCGTATTCCGAAGAAGAGTGCGAAGAGATTATCACAAAACTCGAAATGCTTCTCGACGGCGAACTCGATCCCGAAAAAGAAAAAGAAGTCGAAAAGATGGTCGAAGACTGCGAATACTGCATGGAGCAGTACAACATCGAGCGCAAATTTAGAAAAGTGATTAAAAACGGGCTGAGCGCCGTAAAAGTATCCGGCAACCTTGCCTCGGGCATCATGGACCGCATCAAGGCGCTTGCGGCAGGGCGTTAAACGCTTTGGCAACAAGCGCCTTATCGACCTTTCGTTTATCACCACGCTTACACTCCGAATTGTCGAAGGTGATGATCCACGTGTTTGTACAGCGCCTCGCCCCACTTTTCTCCCGACAATTTTCCGAAAATAGGGCTCTTTGCCCAATTCCCGTCTTTGCCTTTGGCTATCGCCCGTTCGAGCGTTTCCAGCAACAAGCGACGATTGGCCTCAAAATCCTCGGAGGCCGGCGTCGAAAGCATTTCCGGCGCCGTGGGCAAGGATTTCGGCCAGTTTCTTTTTGTTAAAAAGAAGGTTTTGCCAATCCATTCCGTGACGAAGTTGCCCTTCATTTTGAGGGTGATTTCCCCCAACGCGGCCCGGATGGCGTCGTGAAGATGTACACACGCTTGAGACGGGGTCATCTTTCCCCACCGACGCGGCGAATCGGCCTTCAAGTTTTCGATTCGCTTTTTTAATTCCGCGTATTCTTTGGGATGATGGATGTTGGGCAGAGCCATGATTTTTATTTGTTTTATTTGTTGCGCTTGACGGTGTATTCCACTAAATCTTGCAGACTTTTTCGCGACGGGTTTTCGGGAAAAGAATAAAGTATTTTCAAAGCTTTGTCCGTGTATTCGTTCATCGTCTTGACGGAATAATCCATTCCCCCGCGTTCGCGCACGAACCGGGTGAGCCAAGCCACTTTTTTCTTGTCGTGGTTGTGGTTTTTGACGACCTGAATCAATTTTCTGCGTTCGGTCCACGAACATTGGTTCATCACGTGAATGAGCGGCAGGGTTATTTTTTTTTCTTTGAGGTCGATGCCGACGGGCTTGCCGGCGTCGGCGCCGCCGTAGTCGAAAAGGTCGTCCTTGATTTGAAAGGCCATGCCGACGTTTTCTCCGAAGTCGCGCATTTTTTGGACGACGTCGTCGGGCGCTCCCGCCGCCGCCGCCCCCGATTCGCAACACGCCGCTATCAACGACGCCGTTTTGTGCCTGATAATTTCGAAATAGACCGGTTCGTCGATATTGAGCGTACGTGATTTTTCCATTTGCAAGAGTTCGCCTTCGCTCATCATTTTGACGGCCGTTGAAACGATTTTTAAGAGCCGGTAATCCTCCGCTTCGAGGGCCGTCAACAACCCGCGCGACAACAAAAAATCCCCGACCAACACGGCGATTTTGTTTTTCCACAAGGCGTTGAGCGAAAAAAAGCCGCGTCTTTCGTCGGCGTCGTCCACCACGTCGTCGTGAATGAGCGTGGCGGTGTGAAGCAGTTCGATGAGGGCGGCGGCCCGGTAGGCCGCAGGGCCGATTTCCCCCACCGTCCCCGCGCTTAAAAACACGAACATCGGACGCATTTGCTTGCCTTTGCGACGCAATATATATTGCATCACCTTGTCCAACAACGCCACCCGGGTACTGACCGCCGCCCGAAAATGTTTTTCAAACTCGACCAATTCCCGCGCAATCGGCGTTTGTATCTGGTCCAACGTCGCGTTCATTCGGGATTTTCGCCGCAATTTACGAATTATCGTTGTGTCAAATAACCCCCGCGTCCACGATTTAATTCCTTTTCTTGAACGTCGCCGGCAAACAAGGCGTTATATCGCCGTGACGCCCTTTTTCGCTACGCTTCGACGCATGTTTTTGACGGCCCTTTTGCCGTCCGTCGCCGCGTGTCAAAACCTCAAAAAAAATCCCGACAACATGGACGAATCGCGATACGTCGGCACGCTACGCGCCCCCGAATTCCCCGCCAATCTCCCGTGGCTCAACACCGACCAACCCCTTCAACTCAAAGACTTGCGCGGAAAAATCGTTTTACTCGATTTTTGGACTTATTGTTGCATCAACTGCATCCACGTTTTACCCGACCTCAAAAAACTCGAGCGCGAATTTCCCCAACTTGTCGTCGTCGGCGTGCATTCGGCCAAGTTCGACAACGAACGCGATTCCGAAAACATCCGTCAGGCCGTCTTGCGTTACGACATCGAACACCCCGTCGTCGCCGACGGCGACTTCAAACTCTGGCGCGAATACGGCATTCGCGCGTGGCCCTCTTTTGTCTTGATTGACCCCGAGGGAAAGGTCGTGGGGCAGGCGTCGGGCGAAGGGTTGTACGAAACTTTTCGTGCCTACATCCAAAACATCTCCGAAGTCTTTGAAAAAAAAGGAAAACTCAACAAAGAACGCATCTCTTTTCCTCTCGAACGCGACAAAGGCAGGGGAGGACTCTTGTCGTTTCCGAGTAAAATCGAGACCGACGGTCAACGGCTTTTCATCACCGATTCGAACCACGACCGTATCGTCGTTTGTACGCCCCGAGGCGAGGTCTTGGACGTCATCGGTTCGGGCCAAGAGGGCAACGCGGACGGCGGTTTCGACGAATGCCGATTTTTCCGTCCTCATGGCACGGCCTACGACCCCGGCGCCGATGCGCTTTATATCGCCGACACCGAAAACCATCTTATCCGTCGCGCCGACTTTAAAACCCGCACGGTAACGACGGTGGCCGGCACGGGCGTGCAAAACCGGCGCGAAAGCTCGGGCGGCCCCGGACGACAAACCGCCCTCAATTCCCCGTGGGATTTGGCGTTTTACAACGGCGAACTTTTCATCGCCATGGCAGGACCCCATCAAATCTGGAAATTCAATCCCCAAACCGGACGCATAGAAAATTATGCCGGCTCCGGACGAGAGGATATTATCGACGGTCCTCGACTTTCCGCCGCCCTTGCCCAACCCTCGGGTATTTCCCCCGCCCCCGACGGCCTCTATTTCGCCGACAGCGAAGTTTCCGCCCTCCGAAAACTCGACGACAAAAACGTTAAAACCCTTGTTGGAGAAGGTCTGTTCGAGTTTGGAGACGTGGACGGCAAATATCCCGCCGCCCGACTCCAGCATTGCATCGGCGCCCATTACCACGACGAAAAAATTTACATCGCCGACACCTACAATCACAAAATTAAAGTTTTCGACCTCAAAACCCAAACGCTTTCCACGTTCTTGGGTACGGGCGAACGCGGCTATACCGACGGCCCCGCCGAAAAATCCCGGTTCAACGAACCCAACGACGTCGCCATCCTCGGCGGACTCTTCTACATCGCCGACACCAACAACCACCTCGTCCGTGTTTACCATCCCGAAACGGGTCGGGTTTCCACTCTGCAGTTTGCCAACCCCGAACGGTTGAACCCCAAATAAGTTATATTTTCAACGCGTCCGCCTGCCAAAACCCTCCCGTTTCGCGGGCGTACTCGATAACTGCGGCGTAGTGCGGACTTTGGGACAATATCGTCGCGTCGCCCAAAAGAATAACCTGCTCACGGGCGCGGGTCAGCGCGACGTTCAATTTTCGGTCTACCGAACCGTCGTCGTTGAGCGAGGACAAAAGTTCGAGTTGCGAGGGGTGATTGGCGCAAACGCTGTAAACGATAAATTCCCGTTGGCTGCCCTGATAACGTTCGACGGTATCGACCGTTACCTGCGGGCGAATTTCGGGGTCGAGGCGGCGAACGATTTCCGCGATTTGCGCCCGAAACGGCGAAATGATTCCTACTTGGCCCCGGATTTTTCCGGCGATTTTTGCCGCCAGCTCCGCTTCTTTTCGGTTGATTTTATGCGTTTTTTCCGAGGGGACGTGGATAAACGTTACCCGCGAACGGCTCAGGGAAGAATCGGGGGCATGAGCGGCGAACGTTTGGGTTTGCCGTTCGGAAACGACTTCCAAACGTCCGTCGTAATACCTTTTGCCCACAAAACGGGCGATCTCTTCATGCATACGTCCTTGGGCGGTAAGCATTCCGTAAGCCTCGTGCCAGCCGTTTTCGCGGCAACGCGCCAAAATCCTGTCGAAGACCGCCCGGCCCAAATCCCGGATTCCCGCCGCGCTCAAAGCTTTTTCCAGAGCCTCGGGAGGTTTTCTTCCCGATTCGGGTTGGGCGACGACGGCGGGCAACTGCTTTTCGTCGCCGATTAAAACGAACCTTTCAAAACGGGTGAGCGCCCCGCACAAATGCGGTTCCAAAAGTTGCGACGCCTCGTCGATTATCGCCGTATGAAATTTTTTAAAGCTCCAGTCGTTGAGTTTGCCGGCGAACGAAGCGACGGTCGAAACTACGACCCGAACGTTCAAAAGAAAGTCGTGGATTTGTTCGGGAGACAAGGTGCGGGAAAGTTTTTTTTCCGTCGGTACGTTCTCCATTCGGCAAAATCCGAGGCGGTAAAACGGCAAATCAAGGGCCAAAAGCTGTTCGCAAATTTCGTCGGCGGCGCGGTTGGTGTAAGCCAAGAGCGCGATTGTTTCTTGGGTGTTTCGGTACAAATAATCGACGAGCGCTTTGAGCAGGAGGGAGGTTTTTCCCGTTCCGGGAGGGCCTTGCACCAAGAAATAGTCTTTGGCCGCCAACGCCCGGCGAAACAGCGCGATTTGTTCGGGGCGTTTGAGGTAAGGCGGCGGCGCGGCGTTTGGGTCGGCAAAACGCGGGCGTTCCAAACCCAAAAACACCCGACGCTTGTATGCGTTGCCGTCGTGCGCCCAACGAAACAAACTTTGGTAAAGCGCGCGGTCGTTTTTTTCCATGAAATCGTGTTCCATGACCCAATAACGCCCCGAGGCGAGGTAATGGGAGTCGAACTGTTTGTTGCGTAAAGCGACGACGACGGTTTGGTCGTCGATTTCGAGGAGGGTGGCTTTGAGCAGTTGTGCGCCCACGGGGCCGGCGCTTTGTTCGTAAACGACGACGGCGTCGTCGGCGCGAAAGGCGGCGGGCAAACGCGCCGTTTCCGTTTTTCGGAGCAAACAATAATGCGAACGTTCGGGATTGGAGCGGGAAAAATCGATTTCGAGTTGGGCGAGGGCGGAAAAATCGGCGCATTTTTGGGGCAGGGTTTTGCGCCAGAGTCCGGCCTGTCCTTCGCCGCCGTCGCGTTGGACGCCGATTTTGGCGTGGCGGTGTTCTCGGGCTATAAAGCCCGTAAACGCGTAAAAATACGCCAGTTCCCATTCCGACAAGCCCGTCAGCGTTTGATGGAAAGCTGCGGCGTCGGTTTCTTGGTATTTCGGTACTTCGAGGGGGATGGATTCGCGGGCCGATTCGAGTTCGGCGTAGTCGTCGTCGCACAAACGAAATTCGGAACGCACCAGACGGTTTCTTCCGGCCAGTACGGCGCGTTTAACGCTTGTTTTCGAGTTTACGGTACGCGTCGCCCGTCCCAAATCGGGTTCTCGGGAATAAAAAACACAAGAATTGCCCACGCGCCGTCCGTCGTCCAGTTGCAGGTCGTAGCCCGTCAATTGGTAGTGGTGTTCGGCACGGACGTGTTCGATTTCGGGTTTGGGCGGTTTGCCGGATTTGAGTTCGATGATGGTTTTAAATTCGGGGCGCTCGTCCTCGGTCAATAGCACGTCCATGCGTCCTTGCAAGCCGAATTGCGGGGAAATGAAGCTCGGTTCGAGCCATATTCGGTAATTTTGAGAGTGCAGCCGTCGGGCCAAAGCGTGCAAAGTGGCGCTTTGTTGATAGAGCGCGTCGTTGACGTCTTTGAGGGTTTGGGCGAAGTCGCCGCCCGTACCGCCGTTGAGTTGAACGTAGGCCAAAGCAAAGGCGTATTGACGATTGACGCTTGCAACGACGTCGGAAACATCGGCGTCGGGGCGGCAGAGCCATTCGTCCAACATGGCGTTAATCATCGAGCCGACGAGCCTCGAACGCTGCGGCGGTTCGAGGTTGTAAAACCGTCTGAGCATATCGGCGGCGGGGTTTTGCGCCGCCGCCTCCGCCATGTCCGTTACATTGACAAGATAGTCGGGTTCGAGAACGAAAAGCGTATCCTCTCCCGTTCGGAAGGCGTACGCGTCGATGAATTCGAGTTTGTGGAAAAGCACGCGGCTGCCCGGCCGGAACCAATATTCGACGTTTCTTCCCGAAAGACAAACCGGATGGTCAAAGCTTACGACGACGTCGTTGCCGAAACGGTCGGTACCCGAAACTTGGCTGTTTTCGACGGTTTCAATCGTCAAATCGAGTTTGCGGAGGTCGGCTTGGAGGGGGCGGGGTGGGAGCAGGGAATAAGGTTCGTTGGGAAACGTTTGGGTTTGTTCGTAGACCCGTCGTGCCTCCGTGCCGCCGAGTGTCAAAACAATTTCACCGACGGCGTCGGGGATTTGCGGCGCCGGCGTGGAAAAAAAGTCGGGTGCCACCGCGTCGTGGAGCCGTGCGAGCGTTGCGTAAATCAACGAAACGAACTCGGGCCGAAAACGTCCGGTGCGTTTGAGAAAGGCGGCGTGGGCGTAGGCGTCCGGCAAAAAGGCAATGGCCTCGGCGCACGCCGACTCCAAGGCGCGTTTGAGCAAATCCAACCATTCGTGCGGACCATAATTCTCCTCGCGGCCGCGCACCCATTCCCATGCCAACGTTTCCGGGTTCACGCCCCTAAATTAACCTTTTGCCCACAACGTTACAAACTTTTACAGCCATTACGCTTTTTCTTAAAACCGACCCGTCTTCGGGAACTTATTTTATCTTGCAAGTCGTTTTACGAGTCCGACCTACAAACAATGAGCCGCGAAATTATCATTGCCGACACCCGTTCCAACCTTGATTTGGAATCCAAGTTTCAAATTCTGAAAACGTTCGAACTACAAAACCGCCACGACCAAACGATAATCATCGAAACATCGGAATTTTCCGCCGTCTGCCCGGGAACGGGCCTTCCCGACGTCGCCAAACTCGTCATCGAATACGTACCCGACCGACTGTGCGTCGAACTCAAAGCCCTCAAATATTATTTGTTTTCCTTTCGCGACGACGCAATATTCCAAGAACCCGTTACCGACGTGATATTTGACCAGCTCATGCGTCTTTTGAAGCCCAAACGCCTCAAATTGACGATGCGCTACAACACCCGGGGCGGTTTCGACGTTACGACCGTGGCCGAAAGTCCCGTTGTTACTCGTTCCGCCGAAAGCGAAAAAAAGTAAACGGAACGGGCAAGGCGGCATAAAACCGCCGCTCGACAAGCGAAAATTTCGGATTTTTTTTTGAAGCGAGGGTAAATATTTCGTCGGGCAAGCGCACGTCCCCGTCGTATTCCGCGTGAATCAGGGACAAATAGACGGCGTTGATTTTCGGCCAAAACAAACGGTAAATTTCCGCGCCGCCAATCACAAAAACGTTTTCGTTCCCGTTGAGAGTAAATTCGTTTTTGCGGCTGACGACGATGTGCCTGCGTCCGGGCAAGGGAAAACCCGAAGATTCAAAAGTTTTTTTGCCGACGACCAGCGTGCCGCCCCAAGTCAGTCGTCGAAACAAGCGCGACTCTTCGGGGATGCGCCACGGCAGCGTTCCGTTGCGTCCGATGACGCCGTTTTCGGAGACTGCGGCGACAAGGGTGGTCATATTGACCCGTTTGGAACGCGCCTTTTTCGTTCCCGAAAAATTCTGTAACGATAAAGCAATCGGGCGCCGGGGGAAAAGGTCAGGTAATACCACATCCATTCGAGCATGACGCGAACCCGACTTCGAAACTGTATCAAAAAGGCGACGTGAATCAAGGCCCATATCGCCCATGCAAAAAAGCCGCCGATTTTGAGTTTTCCGATGTGTGCGACGGCCCTTGCCCGCCCGATGGTGGCCATCGAGCCTTTGTCGAAATATTTGAAGGGTTTTCTACGGTCGCCGGGAATGTTGTCCTTGATGATTTCGGCGACGTAAGCGCCGGATTGCATGGCGACCTGCGCCACGCCGGGAAGCGTACCGTTTTCGGTTTCGAGGCACATGGCGTCGCCGAGAACGAAAACGCGCCCGTCGCCGGGGATGCTCAGGTCTTTTTCCACTTTGACCCGGCCGACACGGTCGAGTTCGCAATCGAGGGTTTTGAGCACGGGGGCGGCGATGTTGCCGGCGGCCCAAACGACGTTTCCGGCGGCGATTTGTTCTCCGCCGGCCCACACCGAATCTTCGTCGATTTTATCGACGCGGGTATTAAGTCGCACTTCCACTCCCAACTCGCGCAAATCCTCCAGGGTGCGCATGGAAAGTTCTTCGGGAAAACCGGCCAACAAACGTTCGCCGCCGTCTATGAGCACGACCCGTATTTCTTCGGCGCGAATGCCGCGAAAATCCTTTTCAACGTTTTTTCGGGCGATTTCAGCCAAAGAACCGGCCATTTCGACGCCCGTAGGCCCGCCGCCGACGACGACGGTCGTCAGCAAGCGCTTGCGTTCGTGGGGGTCGGAAACGCACAAGGCCATTTCCAACGCAAGGATTTGCTTTTCTCGCAGGGTGAGGGCGTCCTCGATGGTTTTGAGACCCGGAGCCATTTCACGCCAATGGTCGTTGCCGAAATAACTCGGCTCGTTACCCGGCGCCATAACCAGCCAATCATAGCCAAGCGTTTCGCGACTGCGCAAATGCACCTCGCGCCGGCTTCTGTCCACGGCTACAACCTCGTCCAAACGAATTTCGACGTTGTTTTGGCGACGAAATATGGTACGCAAAGGCGTGGCCACGTCTCCCGGCGACAAGGCCGCCACCGCCACTTGATACAACAACGGTTGAAAAAGATGATGGTTGGATTTGTCCACCAAGACTATGTCCACGGGTGCGTCTTTAAGTTTTTGGACGAGCGTCAGACCGGCAAAGCCGCCGCCGACCACCACGACCCGGGCGCGTTTCATAAATGCTTTTCGACGAACGCTTTCAACGACGCGTAATCGAACTCTCCGGAATGAAATTGTGCGAATTTACCGTCTTTTTTGACAATCAGGGTGGCGGGAATGGCGCCTTGCCACGTCGGTTCGATTTTGTTTATCCAATCGTTGGGATTGGGTTCGTCGAGCCAAAAGAGTTCGGAACGCAAATTTTTCGATTTGACAAAGGTTTTGAGCTTGCCCTCGTAGTCCTCGGGAAAATCCAAAGAAACCAAAAGAACACGGACGTTTTTGTCGGCGTAGTCGGCGTTGAGTTGTTCAAAATAAGGAAGCTCTTTGACGCAGGGCTTGCACCACGTCGCCCAAAAATTGACGACGAGCGTTTTCCCGTCGGTTTTGGCCAAACGCTCCAAGAGCGGGTCGATTTTGATTTTTTTTACCTCTTGCGCGTTCGCGATGCCCGTTGCCGTCATAAACGCCGTAAGAATTGAAAAAATTGTTTGGATTGCCATTATATTCGGTTTTTCGCAAATTGGACAAATTTCGTGCCGATTATTTTTTATTAAAGCCACGCAAATTTAAAAATACTTTGGCTAAATTTGGAGGGGGTATTGGAAACCCGCCAACCAAAACACTACTTTTTCCATACTAAAACGGATTTATTTCCGAACGAATTCGATACGACTGATTCACTTTTTACGATACAATGCATGAAACGCGAAGATTTTTTGGCGGAATTTCATTGCCCGCCGTATTTGCATTTCGACCGTCGCTTTCGAGCATCGGAAAGCCGTCACGCGATAGACGACCCGAAATGGGTGGCAAAACACAAGTTTCTACCTTTTATCCGCGAAATAAAAGTTAAAAAAAAGCGCAAAAAAGCCGAGAACGGGCAATGGGAATTCGTTTGTAAAGAACGCCCCATCGCTTATCCGGGCCATGTCGATGCCTTGGTTTACGCCTATTACTTCAAATTGATTTTGGATAAATACGAACGTACGCTTGCCGAAAACCCCCGCATGTCGCAAGCGGTGTTGGCTTTTCGGTCGTTCAAGCCGTCCAAAGACCATATTCAACATGCCAAAGAAGCGTTCGAACTCATCAAAAATCGTAACGAATGCGTGGTGTTCACTTTCGACGTCCGTTCTTTTTTCGATTCGCTCGACCACAAAACGCTCAAGGCGGCGCTCAAAAAACTTTTGCGCTCCGACGAGCTTCCCGAAGATTATTACAACGTTTTTCGCTCGTTGACCCAATACAAGTGCGTGGACAAAACGGAACTGACGCAAACTTTGGATACGATTGCCAACGACGACCCCGACGCGTCCGCCAACAAAAAACGCAAAATTTACTGCACGCCCCAAAAACTCAAATTCTTGGCGGAGGTAGGCAAAATTACCATTCACAAAAACACTTTCAAAGGCATTGCTCAGGGAGCGTCCATTTCCACCGTTCTTTCCAACGTTTATATGATGGATTTTGACGAAAAGATGTTGTCGGCCGTCGGCAAATCAGGGATTTATCGCCGCTACTGCGACGATATTTTGCTCGTTGTTCCCAAAAACAGGGCGCGGTCCGTACAACAAGCCGTAAAAAACGAACTGGCCAAGATTTGTTTGGAAATCAACGACTCCAAAAGCGAACGATTTTATTGCAAAAAAAACGAAGACGGCGTTTCGATAGCCAAAATCACGGAGAATCCACCCAAGCGCCGAAAAAGCGACATCCAATACCTCGGTTTTCTTTTCGACGGCAAAGACATACGCCTGCGGGATTCGACGCTCGCCCGCCTGCAACGAAAAATGAAAAAAAGCGTCGAAAAGGCCGTCTATGCATTAAGACAAAGAATCCTCAAGGCGTTGGAGGAAGAGTTGGCCAACGAAAAACTTGAACGCATGAAGTTCGTCGTGCGCGTCAAAAGCGCAACCGTTACCATACCCTATCATGAATACAGGTTGTTTCGACGCGGGCTGTTGCGTCGTTTCGTTGTTGCCCACCCCAAGGCAAAAAGCAAATTTTCCTCGGAAAGCGCCGGTCCCTCCCCCGACGCCGCAAGCAAAACGGCGCCGACTTTGCCTTCGAAGAAAAAAAGAAAGTTCAACTTTGCCGACTACGTCAAAAAAGCCACCAAAATCATGAATCCTTACGACCCCAATCTACCCCCTAAAATTAAAAAACAGTTTAGGAATGCGGCGAAAATACTCGACCAAAAACTTAATCAAGAACTTGCAAGCCATGGAATCATCGTGGCGCCCAAACCTAAGAAATCATAGGGTACGACGGGTAACGGTGAAAAATCGGCATGGACCCAAACCATTCCCTTTAAAGACTTTGTTTTCTCGAGTCGATATGGATTTTATCGTTGCCGGTTTCACGCCGCGATTTTCACGACGCATACGTGCGAATTTTAAATTACAGGACGGCAAACCGGTCGCGCAACAATCGTTGTACTTTCGGCCCGAATATTAAATTTTAAGCGACGCTTGGGCCACGGCCTTAATTTTTTCGGCCAAATCTTCACGCGTTCGGAAGCGTACTTTGTCGATAATTTTTGTTTTTATGGGTGAAAAGCCACAAAACCACAATATTGGCTTTCGGAATTGGAGTAAGCTGCTGTTGTGGTAGTAAAGCCAATACCACCAACCGGGCGCGTCCATCGTTGTAACAACGTAGGCGCTTCGTCCTTGAAGCAGTTTGTCCCAAAACGGCCCTTTTTTGTGGTATTTGTAGGCAAAGCCGCTGGTGAACGCGCGGTCGAAAAGGCCTTTGAGTTTGGCGGGCATGCCGCCCCACCACGTCGGGTAAACGATGACCAAGACGTTGCAATCCGAAACCGCTCGACGAACCCGTTCCAAATCCGGCTCGAACGGTTGCACCGACTCGTATTGATAACCGCCGATTAAATTCGGGTCGAAATTCAGTTCACTCAGACGCAAATATTCGACTTTGCGACCGACGTTGTTTTGCGCTTCGACTATCGCCTCGCTTATCGAATGGCTCAGACTCGTTGTTTTGGGATTTCCGTCCAGAACCAAGATTTTCTTTTCGTTGGAAGACATCAGGGCATATTTTTCTCAAAGAAAAAAAACTTATGTTAATTATACATTTACGCGGGAGAAAAAAGGCGGTTTGAGCAGAATTATAACGCCTTTTGAAGATTTGAACGCAACTAAAAAATGCGATGCTCCGGTTACGGGCGACGCGTTTTATGTGCAAAAGACCGGGCTCTTCATAAAACGCGTCGTAAAACGAGATAGGTCAAACGACGCTCGTCTCGTCTTACGCGATTTCGCATTCGCCCCGATGTTTTCTCGTTAATTTCGTATTTTACCAACGAATTCGGGGTAAAAAAATCGTACTTATCCACATGTTTCAAACATCGCACAAAGTCAAAAGATTTAAATTTGCAATGCTAGACAATAAACGCCATGCCCTCCAATCAAGACTGGTGCAACGTCCTTTTTCGGCATTACTTCAACCGTGAAAACGAAGGAAAAGAGGTTTTGCTTTATTGCGACCGCGATGTGATTATCGAAGTCGGTAAAAAAGCCGTCGCGTCCGGCGATATTAATTTCGAGTCGCTGAACGGAAAAAACGACGACGACATATTTCTCGATTTTGAGCGAAAATTCGGCGACTTTACAAGCCCGGTGCATTGGATAAACCAGGCTTCTCAATACTTTTACCATAGAAAAAAACCTGCCGGCGAACCTTACGGTCCGGAATACTTCATTCATTTGCTTTTAACCATTCTGGCCGTTTCCGAATACGACAGGCTTCCGGAAGAAGAAGCGAGAAGACTACCCTCAAGCGCATATTACGAACGTTTGGCAAAGTATTTCCAAAAAATCAACGCCGAATTTGCCCAAAACAGTACCGATTATTTGGTTAGAAATTTGGGTGTAAACTTTGGCCTATTACAATACGTTTGGCGGGATTTGGAAACGTACGTCAACAAAACGTTGAAAGGCGAATACGGCGTTTGGCATTTAAATCAAGACGACAAAGACCCTCGGATTCACGTTCGCATACCCCTTTCCCAACTGATTTTCAAACCCATACACCGAAGCCGTGATTTGCCGGAATTCTTCAGATTGTTTGTCAAATCCGAACCCGAAGATTGGAACGAGGTCGTTAAACATCCGGAATTCAAGAGAAAATTTGAAAAAGCGTCCAAATTCGAGAATCCCGCCTTCGTCGTCGATTTTGTCAAATCCGAATGGACAAAGTGGAACGAAGAACGACAAAAAGAAGGAGACAAATCAAGCTCTTATTGTTCCGGCGGCGGAACGGTGGGCATCGGTTCGCGAAGAGATATAAAAAAACTTAAAATCCAATCCGGTAAAAAAACGGAAATCGTCCCGCTTTTTTGGTGCTTCGAGCTCGAATCCCGAACGCTCAAACTTTTTCCCGCAACCGACTTCGAACACGAAGGAAAAACCTACGCTTACGGACGTGCGATTTCCCGTCAAGAGCTGAAAAACATCGAGGCGGGCAAAAAAATACGCTTTCGTTACACGGGCAAGTCGGGATTGAGACGCCTCGTCGCCTTAACGACTTATTCGGAGCTTGAGGGGGCGGACTATGCCGAATTTGTCGGCGAAAACATCCAAAGTTTGCAAGGCGAAGACGTTGTATTTGTTTGCCCGCCCGAAAAACAACGCCTTTTTGAAGAAAACATCGCAGGTTTTCAAGTCCTTGCCGACGACCAAGAAGCATATAAAATATACCGTTGTCATCCGCTAAAAAACGCCTCCGTACTTATAGAACATCTCGGCTTCCAACCCCGAATTCGCGGCAATCCCCAAGGAATTGAGCCGGATAAAGAAAAACGTACGTTTTTAAATATTGTTCCCGTTGTTTTGGAAATCGAGTTTCTCCAACCCGCTGCAACGGTCGTTGCAAAATCGGAAACGGGGCAAGAAAACATATTAAGCTACCATGGTGAAAATCCCGAAAGCGGAATTCACGCGTGGGCGTTTCCGGCGTTTTTTCCGGCCGGAAATTACATTGTTTACGCCGGTGAAAAACCGCTAAACAAAATACCGATACGGATCGTCGAAGCCGAAATCCATCCCAAAGTGGGAGTCGGCATTCCGTGGCGCAACGTTTACGGAGAGCGTTGCGACAACGAAAATATTCCGTGTTATCGAGGCTTGCAACTCAACGATGCGGCGCTCGGCGCTCTAAACTTTAAGCCCATGTGTCCGCTCATTGCGGAAATACTCCAAAATTTGGATTTGAACCTCCTCAAAACCAATCCTCTTCCTTCGGATGTTTTCATTCCCCAAACTCCCGCCGATTTAATGCTTTATTGGCTGACGTTTAAAAACGAATTGTCATGGTGGGAATTGAAAGAAGCAAAGCAATATTTTGAATCCGAAGCAGAGGGAAAAATTTACTATTCCCGTTTCGAACCGCACGGATATTTGGATGTGGATTGGGAATCCGAAGACCCCAAAACCCGGGTGAAAGTTCTGCCGCCCGCGCTGGTTTCGCAATACGACAACCCCTTAAAATTCGCTTACGTCGGTGCAAGAACACCTCAAAAATTGCGGGAAATTTTCCTAACCGCCACCGAATTCAACCTCGTACCCGAATATAAATCCGCCAAAGGTCTGCCCACCGCCGTCTATTTGACGTTCAAAAGCGCCTACGATTTCTGCAAATTCGCCCGAAAAACGGGTTTACAATGCGAGTCCGACAAGATTGAAATTGACCTGAATGACTCGTCGTCGGGTTGCGTGTCGTTTTCCGAATTGATTAAACTCATAAGTTTGGACATTGACGCTTACTTAAAAAAAACGGATAGAAAAAACAAATTGAAAAGCATCGATTTCGATTTAAACAAAATCAATCGCGACGAATGGGAATACTTCGATGCAAATCAACGGGCTTTCATGCCTATGTCGCAGTTGAAATCCGCAAAACTGAGAAAAGTCCATATGATTCGCAAAGCCGGTAAAGAAGACAAAGAGTACGATTGGAGTTCGGCGTATTTCAAGGAAAAAAATTCGGGCAAAACCAATTCTTTGGCCAAAGCTTATTTGTTAAGGAATTTTGCAGAATTCATGTTTTATCATTACCTTGCTCAAGCAACCAAATCGGGAAAAGATTGGTGGAAAAAAGTGTTCGAGCTTGACAACAAAGACGAAGTTTTGCGGGTAAGGAACGAAGTGGGATTGCCACGGGTGTTGGACAAAGTCTGTTCGCTTATGTGTGCCGAGGGGACGGATTTTCAAAACGCACGAGGCGAACCTTCAAACAGCAGGAAAAAATACCGCGCTTACCGCGTTTCCAAACGGTTGTACAACGACGTGATGAATCTTATCGGTATGGATGGTAAAAAGAAACCAAAAAAAAGTAGCCGCGAAAGGGTGCCCCGTCGCCCTTTCGCGGGCTAAATTTTCAAAATCGGCGTTTATTCCACGACTAGTTTTCCGTTCATGACCCGGTCTCCCGAAACGACTCGCCACAGGTACCAACCCGGGGCAAGCCGAGGCAAGCGCACGGAATCGTTTTCTATCGAAAGCCGGGCCACCGTTTTACCCGAAGGTTCGAATATCGTCGCGCTTGCGCCCGGAATCAGGGGTGCGGGCGTACGAAAATAAATCGTTTCTCGGCCGGGTTGCGGGTAAACGACCGCCGTCGAATTCTTCTCTCCCGTTCTTGAAACGCACACGTCGGGAATTTCTTGGTTTTCATAATAAACGTATCGGCATCCGTTGTGGTCGTATTCGACGCGAACAACCAAAGTATCCTCCAAGTTCATGCCCGGATATTGAAAAACGCGGTTGTATCCGGATTGGGAATATACCCGTTCGCTAGACGTTCCCGAGCGTGCAAACAACGTCAAAACGGGATTCAAGGCTTCGGCACGGACGGTAAAATTATTCCCCCCGATGCAAAAATAAGGGCCGAAGCTTGATTCGTAAACGTCGGACAAAGGTTGAAAATCGACGTCGAGCGTAAAAATGGGTTCCGTCGAAACGCGCCACGCCCGAATCCTGTAAGGCGAACCACATGTTTCCGTCGACGTCCTGCGCCGCGTCGTTGACGCGGTTTGAAGCAAGCCCCGGATATTGGGTGTTTTCGGCGGTAAGCAAAATTGCGCCCGTAAACGTCGAATATTTGTAAACCCCAAAGTCGTTGCCGACGATGTAAACGTAGTTTTCGACGGGCATTAGCGATTTGGCCGGCGCAGGGTGGAGACGCTTTCCGCCGTCCACGTGCCGTTAAAGCCCCACAAAGTTCCGTTCGTGGCCGAAGCCCGGACTTTACCGTCCGGCCCGACGGCTACGGCCGCAAAATTGTCTTCATTGGCGGGGAAGTCGCCAAGGCTCGCCGAATAATCCGTCCACGTCTGAAACTGCAAATCATAAACGGCAAGGCCGGCGGCGGTGGCGAACCGCATTTCCAAGTTGTCGGGGTCGAAATAAACGTCGCGGACGTTGGGATGGGGGAGTTCGGAAGTTACGTTCGACCAAGCCCCGCCGTCGTAATGGGAAAGTCCGGTTTCGGTGGCGACCCAAAGGGTTGCGAAAGCGCCCGCCGCAACGTCCTGTACCTACGGCGAGGTTTGGGCGTATTGTGTCGGCGCAAGGGACGACCATTGTTGGGTTTGGGGGTCGAAAATGGCAAGTCCGTTCATCGAACCGAACCACAGCCTTTCGTCCCCGGGGTAAAAGGCGACGGAGGTCAGTTCATTGTTGTACGAACCGGGCAAAGGGGTCGATACGGGCGTTTGTCCCGGCGCATAGCGAATAAATCCACCCGCTCCCGGGGCGCCGTTGCACGCCATGAACGCCACTCCGTTGCCGTCAAAGGCGATACCCGAAATCCCGCCGGACGCCGTCATCGCATTCGCAACCCCATAAAACCGGTTGTAACGGTCGTAACGGACGAAGTCCGGATTGAACCGATAGCCGAAATAAAATTGTCCGTCGGGGGCGAGGGCGCCGCAACGTACCGGCCCCGTCAAGCCCGGTTGAAGCGTGTTGTCGCGAGTGTATTGTTCATTAATCACCACTTGACCCAATGCCCTTCCGCTTGAAAAAAGCAAAAACGACAAAATTATAATTCCAAGTTTCATTATTGTTTGTTTTATCATTTTGGCAAAATATACAAAATCGGGTCAATCAACACCGAAAATTTGACAAGAAATGGAAAAAAATATTGGCGTTTGTACAAATTGCAACCGTCTTGACAATATTTCCGACCTATACCGTCCAAATTATTGGAAAGGGGTAATGAATACGCCTAGTACTCAAAGAAAACGGCCGACAACCCCGTGCAATTTACTCCAAAACGGCAAATCCCCCGCGTTGAATCACTTTGCCGTCGGGGGCGGTAACAATGAAACGATAGGTTCCGGGCTGTATTTTTTGTCCTTGGGCGTTGGTTAGGTCCCACCCAATGCCGCCCCAACCTTCGGTTTCGACAAGCGTGCGAACGGGAGCGCCTGCGGCGGTCAGCACGGCGATGGCCGCACCGCGAGGCACGCCGGCGAATCGACAACCTTCGAAGCGTCCACCGCGTACCGGGTTGGGATAAACGAAAACGCCGCCCTCAAAATCCCCGCGCCCGCCAAAATTCACCACGTCCCCTTCGTCCGAGCGTTGCGCCCGTCCGTCCGCCGACCTCAACCCCCGGATTCGTACCCACAACGGCTCGCCCGTCGGCCCGAAGCGCGACGGCCCTATCGTGATTTTCACGCGTCGCCAACTTTCCAATTCCACCGCCGTCGTTGCCCCGGCGGGAAACGGCACAAAATTCTCCGAAGCCGCCGTCGTTAAATCGGCATTGAATTCTATCCACGCGTTCTTTTCGTCGTATACGTCCCAACGTACGGGCCACAAATATTTTTTTCCCGCAAGAGGGGAAAAAAGGAACGTCGTCGAATCGCAACCCGAATTTCCGTAACCGTCGCGAAAGTTGATGAATTTCAACGTGTTCGCTCCGGCGGAAAAACTTTTTTCGAACGTTAAAAGCAAGGCCGAATCTTTTGCGACGATTGCCGAAATCGCGCGACGGTCGCCGACGACAAACTTGTCCGCGGGATAATCTTCGGGAAAAATCGGACCGTCGATGCGTAAAAGCAGTTCGTTGTCGGAAACGACTTCGGCCCGAACGCTTGTTTTTCGTACCCAAACTTCCGCGAAATACGATTCGTCGGTTTTTACGCCGTTTTTGTACGCCTCAACGACGTAAACGACGCGTGCGGGCGCGTGCAAACGCGACAGTTTCGGTTCAAACGTCTGCGCAAAGAACGTCAGCGTTTCGGGGGGATTGCCTTCGGCGTCGTACTCTCCTTCGTAGACGACGTAAAAATCGGCGTTTGCCGCGTCCCATTCGAGTTCGACGAACAGCGAATCGTCGCAAGTGGTTTTGGCACGGCCGCCAAGAAAAAGAAGGCGTGGATTGTCCCCCGTCGAAAAACGCAGGAAAAACGTCGAATCCCCGCGCCCCGCCGCCAGTTCGTTGCGTCCGTCGCCGTCCCAATCGGCAACGGCGTGGCGCAGGGTCAATCCGCCGTATCCGAACCACCGCATTCGGTAGCCTCCTCGGCCTTGCACGACGTAGGTGCGCGGAAACGACGAAAATACGATTTCGTCTCCCGGTTCGCCGTCCAAATCTCCGACCGTCGCCGCGTTCCATGTTTCCGAATTGACGTTGTAAACGTAATCCTCCCAGAGCGTCCGAAAAGAATCGGGTTCGTAGACGCGCAGGCGCCAATAGCGCGGACGGTATTCAAAATCGGCCTCGTTGCGCAAGAGATGCGGCCGAACCGCCGAAAAAAATTCGATTTTGCCGTCGCCGTCGAAGTCGCCGAACGTAAAAAAATCCGAAGATTCCCCGTGGTCGGAGTCGCGAACGAGCAGGCGTTGTTCCCAACCCGTATCCGTCCGTTCATAAACGAAAATATCCCCGTCCCCGTCCATGAACGCGATTTCCGAACGGCCGTTGGCGTTGAAGTCTCCGAAGAGCGCGTTTGGCGCCGTCGAACCGAAAAAATCCCTTGTCGTATCCCGCAAAACGTCCGCAACCACGTAACGTTCGTTTTCCCAACGACAAACCAGATAATTGAGCGTGTCTTTGGCGATAAGTTCGAGTGGCGGAACGCCGTCCAAGTCCACCCACCGTGACGGAAACATTCCCGTATTCGCAAACGAGTATTTCGTCTCCGAGGGGTAAGGCGAACCCGAGAATATGTAAAGATTGTCGGAAAAATTGGCCAAAAGGTCGGTTTGTCCGTCGCCGTCGAAATCCGCCGCGTCCTTGACGAGTACGATGCCCGTGCGAATCGAATCCACAAGAGCGAATCCCGTGTCGGCGTATTCCCAAAAATCCACGCCCGCGGGAACGAGTTTGTCATCGAGGCGGGTCATGACCAGTTCGCGACGTCCGTCGCCGTCAAAGTCGAACGCGCGATTGAGGTAAAGGCCCATGGGTAAACGGGCGGAAAGGGTGTCGGGCCGACGACCGGCGATGTAGCCCGTTTCCGCCGCCAACACCCGCTCCTCCGAACGCGCCAACGTATCTCCCGACGACGTGACGTGAATTCGAAACCGGTATTCTCCCGCCCGTTCAACGGGTAAAACAAATTCGCCGTTGCGCGTCAGGCGGTCGTGCAGAAAAAACTCGGTTCGTCCGTCGGCGTGCGTCCATTCCAGCCGGGCTTGGGCGCGTTCGTCGCCGCGAAAAACGATGAACGCCTTGCGGACGTTCTCTTCCCATATCGGCGCGGCCCGCAAAACGGCAACTTTGGGGGTATCGGAAACGAAACGAAACCGTACCGATTCTTGAAGATTTCGTCCGTTGCTCAACGTCGTTTTCAGCGTCAAAATTTGCGTTCCGGGGGGCGTTTGTGATTTTTTGAGATAAAACAGCGTATCTCCAAGGGTTTGCCCGAAGTAATCGGCGCCCGAACCGATGCGGTGGGACAAATAATACGGATGAACGACGGATACGACGACGGCAACCGAGTCGTCGTTGACGACCCCGTCGTGCGGCGGCGAATGCACGCGCAACGTTGCGCCGTAGGCTTGGCCGGCAAATTCAAGGGCGCGAAGCACGTTCAAACGACCACCACCCGTGTAGACATCCCATCCGGGCGGGGAAAGGTCGTCGGCCGAAGTGGTCAAGGCCGTTTTGACGGCGTCGGCGTTCAATCCGGGATACAAGGCCAGAACGGCGGCGGCGGCGGCCGAAACCTGCGGCGCCGAAACGCTCGTACCGCTGAACACGCCGTAACCCGTCGAATCGCCGTAGGTTCTAAGCGCGGGCGTACGCACGAACGCCCCCGGCGCCGACAACGCCACCCGTACGCCAAAGTTCGACAACGGCACAAAATACTCTTCCCCCGAAGCGATTTGTCCCGTTGCCGACACCGAAATCACCCCCAAATAGTCCGACGGATAATGCGGTTTGTCGCCCGTGGTTTGGCCGGCGGAGGCAATCACGACCGCCCCCCGGCTTTGGGCGTATTCGACCGCCGCCCGCATCGTCAGCGACGGATAAATGTCGCCAAAACTGCAGTTGATGACACGGGCGCCGTTGTCGGCGGCGTAGACGAAGGCGCGGGCGACGTCGTCGTCCTCGCCGCCGCCGCCCGCCGCGAACGCCCGTATCGTCATGACCCGAATTTCGGGCATGACCTCGAGCGCCAAACCCGCGACCATCGTGCCGTGGGTGTTGTCGTCCATAGGATCGGGGTCGGCAAAAAGATAGTCGCCCCCGCCCAACGAACGCGGTTGATGCACAAAATCATAGCCGATAACGTCGTCGACGTAGCCGTTGCCGTCGTCGTCGACGCCGTTGAAATCCAAACCGTCCGGCTTTCCGTTGGCGTTGAGGTCTTCGGCGGCGTTGACCCACAGACGCCCCGTCAAGTCGGGATGTTCGTAATCGGAACCCGTGTCGATAAACGCCACCGTCACCCCGCCGCCCCGTGTTAGGGTTTGAGCGGCGGCCGAACGTATCAACGAATGGGGATAGGCGTTCAAGTCGGCGCCGTTGACCGCACGGCCCGATTGAACGGCGTTGAGCCTTAGGATGCGGTTTTTTTCGACGAAAACCAAAGATTTTTCGCGCAAACCGCGTTCGAAGAACGGGGCGAGCAGAGTGGAATCGCCGGATAAATTGTATATCGCGCCTACGCCGTGGCGCACGGCGGACGAGGTCGGCGGCACGATGGATTCCACCGTCGCCGGCCAACCCGCAAAGCCTTCGAATTCCGGCGCCGTCCTGACGTTGTAGGACACGACTTGGCCAAACAAGCCCGTTGACCATCCGGCGATTGCCGTCACCGTCGCCCAAATCTTCATTTTTGCAAAGATAAAGAAAATATCCCCAACCCGTTGCCGTTCGATTACGTTTTATGGCGACCAAAATCCACATTTGGCGAGAGAAATCACGCGTGCGAAGCGGCATTTTGAGTATTTTTGTCTCCAAGCCATAATTTTTTGTAACGATTGGCCCGCTTTTTGCGTTTCTTTTTAAGGTTGAGAATGAAAATTTGGGTACTGGTAGGAATGCTTTGGCCCCTTGGGGGGCTGCGCGCGCAATTGGTCATTAACGAAATCATGGTTGCGCCGCCGGGCGGTATTGCCACCAATTCCATCCATACGACGTGTCCGCCGGTAAGCGGCGCCACCCAAGCCGCCGAATGGATAGAAATTTTCAACCTTGGCAACGGCGGTTGCGACACCGTGGATTTGAGTTGCCACATCCTTGCCTCCAACATGGGTAACGAAGCCGGACTTTGCACCGCGGGCATTGGAGGCGAGAACGCGGGCGCTTTTGTTTTTCCGCCCGGAACGCGCATTCCCCCTTACGGTTTTATCGTCGTCGGCGGCCCCAACGGTATCATCCAACCCGACTTCAACCTCGCCGATTACAGAAACACCCAGTATTTTTGCACGTCCCGGCGTTGGTTTTTAAACAATTCCTATGGTTGGATAGGGCTTTTTTCCCCGCAAGGCGTACCGATAGACGCCGTTTTTTGGGCCGACAACCCCAACGGCGCCAACAACATCCTCACCGACTATCGCTTTCAAAGCCCTTACACGATTCAATGCAACTGTTCGGGGCAAGCGATAACGTTGCCGTCGGCGCGGGAAATTTTTTTGGCGGGCCAAATGGAATACGCTTCCCATACGGGTTCCGACTTTTTTTTTCAGCCCAACGGAAAATTTTACCGCGTTCCCGACGGCGGCGCATGGAACCGTTTGGGACCGCCGCCCAACCCCGGCGATTGCAACGACGTTTGCCTCCAACAAGCCGACCTGGCTTCCGTTACCCCTTCCGTTCACGTTATTTGTCCGGGCCAGTCGGTCACTTTCAACGTTCAAGCCCACATTCCGGGGGAAATTCATTATTCTTGGCGTTCGATTCCCGCGGGATTTACGTCCAACGCCACGTCCATCACCGTTTCGCCGTCGCAAAATACGATGTACGTCCTGGAAGCGCAGCGCGGGTCGTGTTCGGGTTCGCGACAACGCGACACGGTGCGCGTGGTCATTTCGGAGGGGCTTTCGTCGGCGTTTTCGGTTCCCGCGAGTTTGTGCATCGGTACGCAAGGTTTGGTAACCTACCTTGGCGACGCTCCGCCCGGCGCCACTTTCGTTTGGAATTTTGGCGGCGGCAACGCCGTCCCCGGAACCGGTCCCGGCCCCCACAACGTCTCTTGGACAACGCCCGGAACCAAAACCCTGACGCTTCGCGTCATCGCCAACGGTTGCACTTCCGACGTCGAAACCCGAACGGTTCAGGTCGTCGCGCTTGTGCCGGTGTCGTTGTCGGGTTCGGAAAGCTTTGCCTGTACGGGACAGGCGTTTACGGTTACGGCGAACGGCGTGGTTCCGCCGGGTTCGACTTTTGCATGGAATTTCGACGGTGGCGTGGCCGTTCCGGGTACGGGCCCGGGCCCGCATACCGTTACGTGGAACACCCCCGGAAACCGCACCGTTACGCTCAATGTTTCGGTCAACGGCTGTCCGGCGCCGCCCGCGTCGTTGAACGTTCCGGTGCGTCCCACGCCCGAGGCCGTCTTTACCGTCACCCCCGAAACACTCTGTTCGGGGCAAACGGCCGTCGTGCAGTATACGGGCAACGTTGTGGGGGGAGCGACGTATTTGTGGGATTTCGGTGACGGACAAATGAACCTTCCCCCCAACGGCGTCGGTCCGCATACCGTGTTGTGGAACCCGCCCGGCGTGAGAATTCTTACCCTTAGGGTCGTGGCCGGGGGATGTACTTCCACCGTCGCGACACGGACGCTGACGATTTTGGGCGTTCCGTCTTCGGCGTTTACCGTCGCTCAGGAAACGCTTTGCACCGGCCAAACAACGACCGTTGCGCGTGTCGAACCCGCTCCCCTCGGCGCCCAATTGACTTGGGATTTCGACGGCGGCGTGGCCGTTCCGGGTACGGGACAAGGCCCGCACAACGTTTATTGGAACACCCCCGGCCTCAAAACCGTTCGACATTTGGCCGTTAGCGCCGGTTGTTCTTCGACCGTTTTCCAACGCTCGATTTGGGTCGTACAAACGCCGACGGCGCAATTCAACTTATCTTCATCGGCGTGTACGGGCCGTCCGTCCACCCTGACCTTTACGGGTAACGCCCCGCCGGGCGCCGGTTTTATCTGGAATTTCGACGGCGCGACGGCTACCCCCGGCACGGGCCCCGGTCCGCACGAACTCGTTTGGAACAGCCCCGGAACGAAGAACGTTACCCTCACCGTCGTGGCGGGCGCCTGCTCGTCCCAAACCCTAAGTTATACGGTGAACGTCGCCCCAACGCCGTCGTCGCTCTTCAACGTAAGTTCGACGTCCGTTTGTTTGGATGGACAAATTACCACCAACCTTGGAAGCATTACGCCGGGTGCGACGTACGTATGGGATTTTGACGGCGGCACGGCCGTTCCGGGCGTGGGGCCGGGGCCGCATACCGTCCGTTGGAATACCCCCGGCCCGAAAACGTTGTCGCTTTACGCCTTTGTCGGCGGCTGTACCTCCACTGTCCATTCGATGGCCGTAACGGTAACCCCCGTGCCGTCGGCGGCGTTTTCGGTTTCCGCGTCCACGCTTTGCACAGGTCAAAACACGAACATCGTTTTTGAGGGAACCGCGCCCGCCGGTTCCAATTTTTTGTGGGATTTCGACGGCGGTACGGCCACCCCCGGCCCTTCGGGGTCGCACAACGTTGTTTGGAACGTTCCGGGAAACAAAACCGTGCGTTTGTCCGTCGTTTTCGAAGGTTGTACGTCCAATGTCGCAAGTCAAAACGTGGTCGTCAGGCCCACCCCGACGGCCGATTTCACCGTCCATCCTTCTCCCGCTTGCGTCGGCCAAAACGTAACGCTAACCTATACGGGAACGGGAGCGCAAATCGTTTGGGATTTGGGGACGGGAAGCGTTGTCGCTTCCGACGGCCCGAATCGCATCGTTCGTTGGGACGGCGCGGGAACCCAAACCATCAACGTTTACGCCGTGGAAAACGGATGTACCTCCGCGGTCGCGACGCGTACCCTCGTCGTTGCTCCGACTCCGGTTGCATCGTTCACCCTTCCGGCCTTTGCCTGTACCGAACAAGCGACGAACATCGCTTTCGACGGGCAAGGTACGGGAATTTTCGTCTGGAACTTTGACGGCGGCACGGCAGTCCCGGGAACGGGAGCGGGGCCGCACTCCGTTACATGGGACACGCCGGGCGACAAGAACTTGTCCTTAACGGTCGTTGCGGGGGGATGTACGTCGGCGGTTTTTGAACGGACGTTGAACGTTCGTTTGCGCCCGACGGTCCAACTTTTCTCTTCCGCCGCGTTTTATTGTACGGGCGAAACGGTCGCCGTTCAATTCTCGGGAACGGGCCCTGCGGGAACGACGTACACATGGAATTTTGACGGCGGCACGGCTTCGCCGGGTTCGGGCGCTCAAAATCAATCCGTCGTATGGAACACCGCCGGAAACAAAACCGTAACTTTGACGGCCGTCGCCAACGGTTGTACGACCGTTGCGCAAATTGCGTTTTCCGTTTCGTTAACGCCGACGGCTCATTTTTCTTTGTCCCGAAACGCCTTGTGCGTCAATGAAAGTTTGACGACGACTTTTACGGGCGTGGCGGGCGGTCAGTATTTTTGGGATTTCGACGGCGGCACGGCGTTCCCCGGAACGGGTCAAGGCCCGCACACCGTTCGTTGGAATACCGGCGGCGCCAAAACCCTTCGATTGTACGTCGTTTCCGGGGCGTGTACCTCGTCTGTTTTTACGCAAAACGTCATGGTTTACCCCATACCGACGGCGGATTTTTCAACGTCTTTGACGCAAGTGTGTTCGGGGTCGCCGGCGACGCTGACCTTTACGGGACAAGCCGGTACGGGGGCGGAATTTTTTTGGGATTTCGACGGCGGCACGGCGTTCCCCGGAACGGGTCAAGGCCCGCACACCGTTCATTGGAACGAAGCGGGCACGAAAAACGTGCGTTTGCGCGTCGTAGAAAACGCTTGCACCTCCCAAACGGTAAGCCGCTTGATTCGTGTGAACGCTTTTCCGACGGCGGCCTTCGATTTGCCGGCCGAGGCCTGTGCGGGAGAAACGCTTACGGTTTCGTTCACGGGCTTCGCCCCGCCTCAAACCGTTTTTCAGTGGGAAGCGGGGCCGGGACAAATCGTGTCGTCGAACCCTTTGCGGGTCGTGTTTAACGCGCCGGGCAATTACGTCGTAAGTTTGACGCTCGACCACGCGGGTTGTACCGACGGGCCGGTATCGCATCCGATAGTTGTCAAGCCCGTGCCGACGGCGTCGTTTGTCGCCCATCCCCGTGCGGTGTGCACGGGGCGGCCCGTAGTGTTTTCGTTTGACGGAAACGCCGGCCCCGACGCGATTTTGACTTGGAACTTTGCCGGACAAACAAGCGTCGCCTCGGCCGACGATATCCCGACGTTCGTTTGGGAAAGCGAAGGGCCGAAAATCGTCGAACTAACGGTCGAAGACCGACAATGCACGTCGGCCGCGTTCCGAGATACGATATGGGTTTACGAACGTTTGGCGCAAGCGTATCCCAACACCGTATTGATATGCCTTGGCGACACACTGACACTCACGGCCCAACTGCCCGGCAACGCGCCCCAGTTGGAACTGTTTTGGATGTTCAACGACAGCGTGATTTCCCATTCGCCGTCTTTGAACGTTTTTCCGAGCGAAAACACGGAATACGTTTTGTTTTCCCGCCTCAACGACGAATGCGAATACTACGACACCGCGCGGGTACGGGTCAACGACGTACGTCCCGAGGCGGCCTTTGTTTTCGACAAAACGTGGACGTGTACGGGAGACGGGGCAACGGTTACGTTTACGGGGTTCGCCCCCGAGGGTTCGGAATACGTGTGGGACTTTGGTCCGGGCGGAGCGTACGAACCGGCGGGTACGGGGCGGTGGTTGGCCGCATGGTTGGCTTCGGGAAAAATTCCCGTTCGCTTATACGTCGTTTTCGACGCCTGTACTTCCTCGGTTTTTACCGATACGATGGAGGTTCGGCAAACGCCGTTTTCGTCGTTTGAGGGGCCGTCGTCGGTGTGTGTTTCGGATACGGTACGCTTTGCGTTTACGGGAACGGCCGGTGCGTCGGCGCAATATCTTTGGGAATACGAAAACGGGGATTCGCTTGGATGGGGGACGGTGATTTGGCGCGAACCGGGCGTGTATCGGGTGCGTTTGCGCGTCGAGGAAAACGGTTGCGTTTCCGACGTGTGGATACGGGACGTGGCCGTCCAACCCATACCCGTTGCGGAAATTGCACCTCCGAACAAGACGGCTTGCGTTGGGGAAGCGTTCGCCGTTGCCGGCACGATACATCCTTTCGACGCGAACGCGACGTACCATTGGGATTTTGCGGGCGGGGAACGCGTCGGCGGTTCCGACGCTACGCCGTTAATCGTTTGGCCCGACAGCGGAACGAAAATCGTACGCTTGCGCGTCGAACGTCAAGGTTGTCCGTCCAACGAAACGAGTGCGACAATACGGGTTCGGCCCGTGCCGTCTTCGCAATTTTATTGTCCGGGGGAATTATGCGTTACCGATTCGTTGAAAGTGACCTACACGGGGACCTCGGAGCCGAACGCGACGTACGAATGGGATTTCGACGGCGGCAAAGCGATACCGGGTTTTGGACGCGGGCCGCATTTGGTGCGCTGGAATACGCCGGGGGTCAAATACGTGCGTTTGCGCGTCGAAGCGTACGGTTGCGGTTCGTCGGTTTACGAAAGGACGGTAAAGGTCGGTACGCCCGACGCCGAATTTATCGCGCCGTCGTTCGCGTGTATCGACAGTTTTGTCGGTGTTCGTTACGCGGGTGTTCCAACGAGTACGGGAACGGCGTTTTTGTGGGATTTTGACGGCGGCTACGGCGAACCGGGTTGGGGGCCGGGGCCGCATCGCGTCCGTTGGACCAACCCCGGAACCAAAACCGTGCGTTTGCAAGTGGTGCAAAACGCCTGTTCGTCGGTCGTTGAAGAAAAAAAAGTAGTCGTTCGCACGGCGCCCGAAATCGTATTGGAGCATTGGGCGGAAGAATACAGGGCGCCGACGACGGTTGAATTTCGTGTACGCGGCGCGACGGGCAACGTTGTTTATTTTTGGGACTTTGGAGACGGAGAACAGGGCCCGGATTTGCCGTACGCGGAAAAAACTTATTTCCTGCCGGGCCGCTACCCCGTAACCGTACGGGTCCTTGGCGAGGGAGGGTGCGAAGCAACGGACGAAGATACGGTACGAATACAACCGGCGGCGCCGGCCATACCCTCAGCCTTCACCCCCAACGGCGACGGTCTCAACGACGTGCTGGAAATCAAAAATTTGTCCGTTTATCAAAGCGTACACATGACGATTTACGGCCGGTGGGGAATGCCGGTGTTTGAGTCGCGTCGTCCCGACGTTTTTTGGGACGGCAACAATCCCAAGGGCGTTCCCGTACCCGAAGGGGTTTATACGTATAAATTTCGCGCCGTACTGCCGAACGCAGACCCCGTCGAAGTTTACGGAACGGTCAATTTAATACGATGATGGTAGAATAAATCTATTTTCCCACCAAACGCCCAATTTTCCCTTGCCCGGACGTATCAAGACCGTACATTGCGCGTTGGGGGGAAGGTCGGTGGTTAGGGGTACGGGTTTGGAACCGCTTTCGTAACCTATTTTGACGGGCGTTTTGCACAAGCCCGAGAAGACGGTGTCGGTACCGGGGTTGAAAACGTTTACGCGCCCGCCTTGGGCTTCAAGATGCAGTTTTTTCACCGATTCTTCGTTGTTTGCGCCGTCGGTGTTCAAAATACGTATAGGTCCGGCTCGAAAATCAAAATGCCGATATTCTCCCGGTTCGATGAATTGTATTCCCGCAACGGCTATCGCCTCCTCGGAAACCGCTTGTTTGGACGTTCCGTATCGGGCCGTGGAAAACAAGGGCGTTTCGCCCCACAACCCTACGTCGGTACCGATTTTTTCCGTCACCCAATTCGACTCCCGAATCAAAAATCTTTGTTCGGGATATTGGTTCATGGTTTGGCACAAGAGTTCCAAACGTCGGAAACGCACGTCGCGATGTCGGTTCAAGAAGAAAAAAAGCTGAACGACGGACGTGAAGGCGACGAGCGTCCAGATTTTTGCCCGCGGTGCGTGAAAATACAACGCCCAAATCGCCCAAAGAATAAAGACGAAAACATAGCGTTCGCTCATGTCGAATCCCCAAGCCATGAGGGTTCGCGGACGGGACAAGAAAACCAAAAATCCGACGACGGCCAAAGCGAACAACGCCGCTTCGGGTTTGGCCAAGCGCCCACGCGTCAACAGCATACATCCCCAAACGCCCAAAACAAAAAGTTCCAAACCGAAAACGGCGACGTAAAGCCAATCTTTAAGTTTAGATTTGAAATAAGGTTGAATGGGACAGGGTAGGTTTTGAATTTCTGTTGCGGCGGTGGAAAGTAAAGAGGCGGATTGCGAGGTTTGGTAGTCGGTGGAAACGGCGAGGTGATAAGCCAAGGCAACAACGGATAATGCGGCCGTCCAATAGAGTTTTCGGGTTAATCCGAATTTGAGGGCGTGCCAAAGCATCCATCCGGCGGCGGCGGCAAGGGTTAAAACGTGGCCCGTCCATCCCCACAAAGCGGCAAACCCGGCGTTGCGCTTGACATAAGCCGCAACCATCAACAAAGCCAATCCGGGATACAATTCGCTAACCGGAACGACGAAATTGTAACGGTAGCCGACGGCCATGGCGAAAGTCCACACGCCGGCGGCCGTCGGCGAACGCACACCGTAGGCCAGCGTCAAAAAAGCCCCGAAGCCCATCAGCCAGTCGTTGAGCGAATGCAAACGGACTATCGTTTCGAGGCCGGCGCCGAATTTTGTGGCCAAAAGCGGCGCCCATTCAAAAAGCGGCCCCGTAGTGCGAAAATGCTCGAAGGTGAATTGTCCGGTTTTGAGCATTTTCATGATGTAGAGCGGCGCGTCGTAATGTACGCGTTCCCATGCGAAAATCCACGCCAAAACGCCGTAGCCCAGCCAATACACCCATGCCGCCCTCATTTGCTCAACGTAAATCGACGGCCCGGCAGTTGTGTAACTACGCCGTTGAACTCCAAGGTCAAAAGCGTGGTCATGAGTCCGGCCAACGTCCATCCCGTTGCTTCGAGAAGTTCGTCGAGGAGACAGTCCTTGATTTTAAGCAGTTCGTACAGGGTTCGCTCGTTGTCGTTGAGTTCGACGACGGGTTCGGGGATTGGGCCTGCGGGGTTGGAATATATCGTAGGCGCAAAATCCATTTCGTATTGGAACACACGCCCCAACACCCAATCGGGGTCGTAGGCGAGTTCGGCGGCGCCGTCGCGGATGAGGGCGTTGGTTCCTTCGGAAAGTTTTGCGCCCAGCGGCCCCGGTACGGCGAAAATCCGTTTGCGGAGTTCGAGGGCGTGGGTGGCGGTGTTGAGGGCGCCGCTTCGGGCGGCGGCCTCGACGACGAGCGTCGCCCGGGACGTTCCCGCAACAATGCGGTTGCGATGCGGGAAATGACGGGGGTCGGGCTTGTAATGCGACGGATATTCGCTAACCAACGCCCCGGTTTCCGCAATTTTTTCCGCCATCGATTTATGTTCGCGGGGGTAAACGGTACCCAAACCATGTCCCAAAACGGCAACGGTCGTACCGCCCGCTTCCATCGTGGCGTTGTGCGCCTCGGCGTCGATACCGAAAGCCAAGCCGCTTACTATCGTAACGCCTTTGCCGGCCCAATGTGCGGCGAAACGACGCGCCTGTTTTTTTCCGTAATCGGTGGGCGTACGCGTGCCGACTATCGCCATCGAAACCTTGTTGAGGTCGGCCTTGCCCTTGACGTACAACAGCGTCGGGGCGGAGGTCATCATTTTGAGGTCTTGCGGATAGGCCGAATCATAGTAGGGAACGATGCGTACGCCGTTTTTTTCGCAAAACTCGAGTTCTTTTTCCGCGGCGGCGAAAAGGGCGGCCTTTTGTTCGATGAGATTTTGAACAACGGCCTCGCCCACGCCCTGTATGCGGAAAAGTTCTTTTTTGTCGGCGGAAAAGACTTTGTCCGCGCCCTTGCAATGGGAAACGAGGATTTTCGCCGTCACCGGCCCGACCCCGTCCGCCATCGTCAGCGCCACCAGTTCCTTACTCACGTTTTTTTATTGGCTGAATGTGCAAAGATACGCCGGTTTTTGTCCATTTCCCCCCACCCCTGTTCGTATTTTTCGGTTTTGCGTTGGGCACGGGCTTTTGCCGTTGCATTAAAGATTCAAGCAGGTTTCAAAGATAAATGAACGCAACGGCGTTTGGCGCGGTTTAGCAAACGATGAAAACGGTTGTATGGTTCAGAAACGATTTGCGGGTGCGCGACCACGCGCCGCTCTACGAGGCCGCCAAAATCGGCGAGGCGCTGTGCGTCTATTGCCTCGACCCTAGGCAAACATCGGCCGCCACGACCTTTGGATTTGCAAAGACGGGGCCGTATCGGCTAAGGTTTGTTTTGGAAACGGCACGCGAATGGGCGCAAAGCATAGCGGCGTTGGGAGGAAAGGCCCTTGTCGTTTTCGACGAACCCGAGGCCGTATTGCCCGAAATTTTTTCCCACTGGGGCGCCGACAAAGTCTTTTTCCACGCCGAGGCGGGAACGGAAGAGGAGTACGTCGCCAAGCGAGTCAAAAAGCGTTTGCCGGCCGTGGAATTCGAGGGACGCACCCTGCTTTCCCCCGAGGATTTGCCGTTTTCTTTTTCACAAACGCCCGAAATGTTTACGGACTTTCGGCGAAGGGTCGAACATTCGGTGTTGGTTCGTCCTCCGCTTGCCGCTCCCGAGCGTTTGCGTTTTTCGGGCGTTTTGACATTGAATTTTCCGTCTCCGCCGGACGCTCCCGACGTGCCGCTGATTTTTCCGCCCGGCGAAACCGCCGCACTCGCACGCCTCAATTATTACTTGTTTGAGTCCCGGCTCGCTTCCAATTACAAATTAACGCGCAACCAATTCGACGGCCCCCATTTTTCCACGCAACTTTCGGCGTATTTGGCCGTCGGAGCCCTTTCGCCAAGAACGATTTTCCGCGAACTGGAGCGTTACGAATCCCGGCACGGGCGCAACGATTCGACGTATTGGATATACTTCGAGCTTTTGTGGCGCGATTATTTTTATTGCATTGCCCGCAAACACGGGGCCAAGCTTTTTCGCGCCGGCGGCATCCGGAATTTGCCCATTCCGTGGCGGCGCGATGAAAACGCCTTCGACGCGTGGCGCAACGGCGTTACGGGCTACCCCCTCGTCGACGCCTGTATGCGCCAACTTGCCCAAACGGGGTTTATGTCCAATCGCGGAAGGCAAATCGTCGCCTCGTTTCTAACTAAAAATCTGGAATTGGATTGGCGAATGGGCGCCGAATGGTTCGAGTCCCTGCTCTTGGATTACGACGTGGCTTCCAACTACGGCAATTGGAACTATTGCGCGGGCGTGGGCAACGACGCCCGGGGATTTCGTTATTTCGACGTAGCCAAACAGGCGGCGGAACACGACCCGCGAGGGGAGTTCGTCAAAAAGTACGTACCCGAACTGGCCGCCGTTCGTCCGCCCGACATTTATGGGCCTTTGCCACGGTTGTTGAGGGAGACGTGCGGTTATCCGGCGCCGGTATGTCCGCCCGAAGCCGTCAAAAAAAGCGAGGGACGATACTTGAAGGCCTTGCAGGACGCCGAAGTCAAAGGCGCAAGCTCCCGACTAAGAAAATTCGTTCATAAAAACCAACGCGAAAAAACCGGAAACTAAGAGACAATCTTTTATCTTTGCGGTCGAGTTGGCGAGCACGATATGATAGCGTTGGACGAATTTATGTACAAAGTGGCCGAAGAACTCGGACAAACCGTCAAACAATTGGACGGCGGCGTCTTAATGATTGACTACCCTATCGTTACCGACAAAGGAGAAAATCGACGCCAATACGTCTATGCCCAGCAAGAGGTGCGCAACGGAAAAGAGGTTTATCTATTTACTTCGCGCTGCGGCCGCTACACCCCGCAAACCGACCTTTACAAGCTCATGAAGGCCAACCTGCATTCGATTTATGCCGGCCTGACCATCACTTCCGACCGTTTGCGCACCGGACAGGAAATAGAAATCGTTGCCGCTTTTGCGTCCACCATCGCCGCCTCCGCCGACTTCGACGAATTACGCTACTTGATTCACGAGGTGGCCGTCCTCGCCGACGACGTCGAACGCAAATACTTCGGCGGCGAAGACCGGCTCTAGATTGCCGTTATGCATTTCCGGGGTCGGGACGGATGAAAGGCGGGGGCTGAAACTGCCACTTTGTAGTCCCCGTTCCCAACGATACGTAAGCCCAACGTTCGGTTTTGATTTCTATGGCTACGCATCCGGCGGTGGGCAAGGTTCCGAACGGTTTTTGCGTCAAATACACGGGCATGGCCGACGACACGGGATTGTGGCCGACGATGGCAAGCACTTTAACCGCGTCGTCCGTGCCGTTAATGACTTCGAGGTAGGTGCGCGGCGTCGCGCCGTAAAGCGCCGGAGCTTCTTTTATCGACAAAGGCGAATAACCGACGGCTTTGGCCACCAACATGGCCGTCAGCTGGGTACGCACCGCGGGACTACATACGATAAGGTCGGGGATGGCTTGTTTTACACGCAGGCGTTCACCCAAACTTTTGGCCTCAAAGACTCCTTTTTCGGTGAGTCTGCGCAACAGATCGCTTTCTCCTTCGGCAGTCGCCTCCCCGTGGCGAATAATTAAAAGCGTTTTCGGTTCCATAACGTTGGCGTGGCGGCAATTAAAATGAAAACGTCCGAGGGCATACGATAGCGGCCGTCGGCCCATGCGCTAGCGTGGGCCAAAACCAAACCGACGGCAACGACGAGCATCGTCGCCGATTCGAAGCGTCTTTGCGGCCAAAAAGCCGCCATCCACAACGCAAATATAACGATTGCTCCCCATACGGCAACAACGACGGCCGCCACTCTCGAATGCGAAATTTTTTCCGCCGTCGCCCAACCCGTTCCTCGCGCCATGCCCCACAAGGATAAAGCATAAAATTTTAACGTCTCCTCCGGACGCTCGAACATCGTACCCCATGGAAACGGGGCGTGAAAAACCGCCGTTTCCTGAGCGGGAAAGCCGGCGACGAATCGTGTTTCGCCCCGCCGCTTTTCACCGTAATATATCAGCGATTCCTCGCTCCAATCCGCCTTGTCGGCCAACGCGTCTATTGCCGCACCGATACCGTACAGTTTGGCCGTATTGCCCGAAGTGGAAAACGACGGCGTTTGTGCAACGACGGCGTTCCGACATTGCCATACCCAAACGGCCGCCGCGGGTAAAAAAACAATGAAAATCGTATTCATGGAAAATTTTCCGCGTCGTAATTCTTGCACCGCCGCCGCCGCAAACAAAAACGCCGCCGCAACCATCGCCAACGGTTTGACCCACGTGCCGACCGCCAACAACAATCCCGATACGACATAACGGCTCTTCAACGCTCCGTAAGCCGCCCATACCAAGAGCGCGACGAACAGCGTTTCCGTTAGCAACAACGACGAAAACAACGCCGGATAAGGCAAAAACAAATACAACAACGCCGATTTTCGGGCGTAATTACGCGGGGAAAAGAGGGTCGCGGTTTTGTAAATTCCCAGCGCGGTAACGAACACCGATATTTTTTGTGCGATTATCGTTCCCGTCGCCCCCGTGCCGAGGAGAAAATAAAGCACAAACAAGAAAAAAGGATAGCCCGGCGGGCGTTGAACGTCGGCAACGCCGGGAAAACGGGCGTATTCGTTGGGGAGATTTCGGGCGATTTCCAAATACGTAATCGAATCGTCCAAAAGCCATTCGCCGTTGGTTAAAGCCCGCCATCCCCAAAACGCCTGAAACGCCGCCGCAAGAACGAACGCCGCGCTACGCCGGCCGACGATTGAGTATCCAAACAACGCCGTCGCGTTCTTGTAAGGCAAATCGTTCGAGGGGACGGGGCGGCTTACCCGAAATCACTTGACCAAAGCGGTCGTAGCGCCCCTTGTGGCAGGGGCAAAGAAAACCGTCGAGTTCGGGTTTGAAACCGACGGTGCATTTTTTGTGCGTGCAAACCAAACTCAGAGCGTAAGGACAGTCGTCGTCGTCCAAACCAACGAAAACCGCGTCGCCGTTGAAGTCGGCGATATGTCGGCGTTTGGCAAGAAGTTCTTCGAGGGGCAAAAGGGGGGCTTCGGGTTCGTCGAACCAGTTGCACGAAGGCAGGGCGAGGGTTAAGCTTGCGACCGCCAAAAACTCGCGTCTACAAAGGCTCATGTTATCGTGGGACGAATCCGCCAAAGCCCGGATTGGCGGGGGGGAGTTCTTTTTCGTCGTCGTCGGGGAAAAAGTAAAAACCGTAAATGCCTTCGGGGGAGGGGCGGGCGTCGCACCACAGGTTCCAGAGCTCGTCCACCAAATCGTCGGCTAAGGCCAGTGCGCCCCACAGGGGGTCGGTTTGGGTTTCGGTGATTTCCAAGTCGTCTTCCGGCGAATCGTCTTCGGCAAAGTCCGTTTCCATTGCCCATGCGCGTAGGCTGTCGGCCTCCCGTTGCGCCAATTCGGCGTAGTGGTCGGCTTCCATGGCCGAAAGCTCTTCCTCGATGTTTTCTTCGTCGAATTCAAGCTCCCATTCATCGTCGTCGACGAACAAATCCCATTCGGCGGCAAACTCGTTTTGAAGTTTGGTTTTGCGTCGGCGTTTTTTTTCGGCGCGTTCCTGCGCAAAGTCGGCAATAAACCATTCGGCCTCGGGGTTTTGCGCATCCCAAGCCGAGGCGTCGGCCAAAACGCTGTCGTGAACGGTAACGAACGGGCGTTCAACAAGCGCGAGCCAATCCACTTCGTCGATCGGGGTGTGGATGTGCACGTAGTCGTCTTCTTTTTGCGCAAGCCTGTCGAGCGCACGGGCTACTTTTGCGGCGACAAAAGAAGAAGGGTGCGCAAACGTGAAAAAGGTACGCGTCTCCGGAGGTTCGTGAGCCGCCAAATTTGAAAAAGAGAGCATCCAAACCGCGGCCAAGCCTATAAGTCGCAATCGCATGTTTGTAGTTTACAACAAAATTAAACCCTTAACGCAAATAATAGAAATTTTGCTCATTTATTCGCGGGTTTGGAAAAACTTTTTTTGAAAATCCCCACGGACTTTGTCCGGCTTTTACATTCATAAAGCGTTGAGTTTCGCAAAAACTTTCCGTAAAAATAAAGGCTTCGAAATCCTGCTTCTTTTGCAAACCCAACGCTTGCCGCGTTTCGGCGTTTGTTTGCACTCGCAACGAAACCGAAACATCGAGGAGCGCTACCATTCGATGGGTTGTCCCGTGAGGTAGTTTTGGGTACCGAAGCGCGATTCCAAGGACATTCGCGCGTGGGCGCTCATCTTTACCGAAAAAGTTAGGGCGTCGTCGAAAGGCATTTCGACCGTATCGTGGATGAGCCGTTTGGTTACCTCGATGGCCGACTGGGAGTTTTCTCGACAAAACTGCATTGCTCGGTAAAGCACGTAATTTTCTATGGTATCGGCTTCGGCGACGCCCGCGATAAGGCCGAAGTCGGCGGCGGTGTGGGCGCTGATGAGGTCGCCGGAAAGAAGCAGTTGACGCGTTCGTCCTTCGCCGATTTTTCGTATCAGGGTTTTTATCGGCAGCGAGGGGATAAAACCCATTTTGACCTCGCGAAACCCGAAGCTCGATTCGGGGGTGGCATAGGCGAAATCCGCCGCCGCCACCAAGCCGCACCCCGTTGCCAATGCCGGCCCCTCCACCTGCACAATGATGATTTTGTGCATTTTGGCCATGAGCAGATAGAGTTCGGCAACGTGTCGGGCGTCGTAAAGGTTTTCTTCCACGCCGTACTGTTGGAGTTTGTAGAGGTATTCCAAATCCAAACCGGCGCAAAAGGTCGGTCCGGCGGCTTTAAGAATAACGACCTTGACCGCGTCGTCGTTGTCCGCGGCGACAAGCGCCGTTTTGAGTTCCTGCACCACGACGTAGTTGAGGGCGTTGGCTTTTTCCGGGCGATTGAGGGTAATGCGTGCAATGCGTTCCCCGGCTTCGACCAGCACGTGTTGAAATTGGGTCATGTCATTCGCCATATTTGGAACCGAACGCAAGGTCGCCCGCGTCGCCGAGGCCCGGTACGATGTAACTTTTAGCCGTAAGTTCGTTGTCCACCGCGCCGACGAAAATTTGAGCCTCGGGCACGTTTCTTTGCATATGTTCCATGCCTTCTTCGGATGCTATCACGCCGCAAAAAAACGTTTGCTTGGGGTTTCCGAAGCGCGAAAGTTCGCGGTAGGCCAAAACGATGGTTTTCCCCGTGGCCATCATGGGGTCGAGGAGTATCAGGGTGCGGTTTTCCAAATCGGGCGTGGAAATATAGTCCACTTGGATGACGAATTTGTCGCCCGAGGTGTGTTTGCGGTAAGCGGAAACGAAGGCGTTGTCGGCGTCGTCGAATATTCTCAAAAAGCCTTGTTGCATGGGCAGGGCGGCGCGAAGAATCGCCCCGATTACCGGACGTTCTTCAAAGACGGGAACGAAAATTTCCCCCAAGGGCGTAATAACGTTGCGTTCGACGTAGCCCAAACGTCGGCTTACCTCGTAGGCAATCATTTCCCCGCAACGCTCCAAATTAAATCGGAAGCGCATTCGGTCTTTTTGCACCTCTACGTCCCGCATTTGCGCCATGACGTGGCTGAACGCCGAAGGACGTTCGGTCATGATTACCGGTCTGTTCATGGGTTTGAATTCAAGGCCAAAATAACGAACTTTTCGTCGATTATTTTCATCTTTTGCCCGAAGTCGTGCGTCAATCCGACGAAATTCGACGGCCTTAATATTTTGGGCGACGAAATTGGCCGTTTCGTCGCCCCAAAAGCCGCACTTGTCGAATATTTGTCGTGTTACGTTATAAGTATGCCGTACTTGGCAAGTATTCATATACCTTTTAGGATACGTTTATGGCTGTCGCGGAGCTTAATTTTAATCACGTACAAGCGTATCAACGGCGTGTGGCACGGGAGACGGCTCCGCTGTGGCTTTTTGGCGAGGGCCTGCGGGTCTTGGCCTTCAACGCGCCGGCGGAACGTTTGGCCCCCGGGCTTTTCGGCGCGTCGTTGCGCATCAACGACGTACCCGCCTTTACTCCCGATTGGTCGAAGGTCATTAAACAAGCCCTTGACGGCGAACATTGGCGCTTGGAGCGTCAGGTTTCCGACCATACGTGGTATCGATTGACGCTCGAACAAAAGCCCGAATTTCGCACCGCCGTGGAAATGCGCGGCGAAGACGTCAGCCAAGAAAAAAACGCCTTCATCGAAAGCCGATTGCGCGAGGCCTTGCGCCGTCTCTTGACCGACATGGACTCCGTCGAAAACGAACGTTTGCCACAATTCGTTTTGGACCGCGTTTCGGCCATCAGCGGCGCGGAATTTTCCTGTCTCGTCGTCGAAGACAAAAACGGAGTTTACAAAAAAAGCCGGGTTTCCGATTCGTTTTTTCTCCGCAACTACTTCACCCTCGAACCCTATCACTTGGTGGACGGGAAAATATCAAACGGCGCGTCGTTTGAGTTTCTACGGCTTGAATACGCCAGTTCGATTGGTTTCGAGGCGATGGTGCGTTTGGACGCGCGGCGCAAACTTCTTATCGGCGGGCAAAAATTCGGCAAAAGCGGTTTTTCCCAACCGTTTTTGGAAGAAATCATCGCCGCCGTCGGACAAAAATTGGCGCGAAGGCTGTTGGTTTAGGCGGGGGGGATAAATTTCATGGCGCGTTCGGTTTGGGCGCATATCGTCAGCGAAGGATTGACGCCGGGGTTGGCGGAAACGGCCGAGCCGTCGCAGACCCACATGTTGTTGTAACCAAAAACGGTTTGGTCGGGAGCGACGACCCCGTTGTCGGGGGAGTCGCCGATGCAGGCGCCGCCCAAAATATGCGCCGTACTCGGAATGCCCATGACCGTTTCGGTTGCCAGCGCAAAGACTTTTCCGCCGACTTGTTTGGCGAAACGCCGTGCGAGTTCGTGTGCTTCGGGAATGAAAGGCGTGGGTGGGTCGCCGCTTTCCAAGTCCGTTGTCAGGCCGAAGCGTCCGCGTCTAAATCTTAGCGTTCCGTCCAGCGTTCGCATAAAGAGTAAAATTTGCGAACGGCGTGCAAGGTCGTCGACCGTCAGGCCGCGCCAGTTGCCCGTCGGGTCGGTGAAATAATCTTTAACCATGCCCGCGATGCGTCCGAGGGGGCCGCGCCCCATCGAAGCCGGCGCCATGGCCAAGCGAAAAAATCCCGAACCTGAATTGTAACGCACCACCTCCAAATGACTGTGCGCGTCGGTGTGCAATATCGAACTTATTGCCACGCCCGTGCTCAGCTCGATGTTTTTTTCGAAGGAGACGGCGGCCAAAAGGCTTTCGGAATTGGTGCGTACGGCCCGGCCGACACGTTCGGACAAACGCGGCAAATTCGTGGTCTTCAATTTTAAGAGCAGGGGAACGCTACCCAAAACCCCGCCCGCGAAAATCACTCCTCGGGCCTCGACGGTATGTTTTTGTTTGGGGGCGAAAGTGTTTTTCCAACCGATGCGATACCCCGTTTTTCCCGATGCACCGTCGAGGGGCGAAACGTCGTGAACGGTGGCGGCGGGTACAACTTCGGCGCCGCCGAGTTCGGCAAGCCAAAGATAGTTTTTGTCGAGGGTGTTTTTGGCGCCGTGTCGGCAACCCAACATGCACGCGCCGCAATGCATACATCCCGTACGTTCGGGGCCGCGCCCGCCGAAATAAGGGTCGGGAACGGTAACGCCGGGTTCGCCGAAGAAAACGGCGACGTCGGTGGGGCCGAAGCGTTCTTCCGCGCCGATTTCGCGAGCCACTTGACGCAAGGCCTCGTCGCCCCGGTGCATGAGCGGGTTCGGGGTCGCACCCAGCATTCGCAAGGCCTCGGCATAATGCGGCGTAAGCTCGCTTTTCCAGTCGGCGAATCGCGCCCACGACTCGGCCTCAAAAAAAGCGTCCTTCGGCACGGGCAAAGTGTTAGCGTAAACGAGCGAGCCGCCCCCCACCCCCACGCCCGAAAAAACCGTTACGTGGCGAAAAAGCGAAATTTTAAAAAGCCCTTTGCAACCCAGCGACGGCGCCCAAAGCCATTTGCGCAGCTGCCAGTTGGTCTTGGGAAAATCGGACGGCGTAAAACGCGGGCCTTTTTCCAAAACCAAAACTTTGTAGCCTTTTTCCGTCAGCCTGAGCGCCGAAACCGACCCTCCAAACCCGCTCCCGATAATAACGAAGTCGTACCGCATTATCCCGCAAGATACGTTAAAACGCCGCAGACGCCAAATTTATTCGTCGGGCGAAACGAGGGAAAACGCTTGGGCCGGCGCCGCGAAAAGCGGCTTGACCGTTTTCCACGTCGCCCGAAAAAATTCGCTGTTGCGATAGGCTTCCAAGTCCTCGATCCGCGCCCATACGCTGTACGTGTAGTAAACATGGGGATGGTTGGCGTCGCGGTAATGGCGGAGTTCCAAACAGCCGGTAAAGGCGGAGATATGGCCGCGAACGGTGGAAAAGTAATCGGCGAACGCCGGGGCATGCTCGGGTAAAAATTCCAAGCGAACGATGCGCAAGATTTTCATTGTTCCAAGAACGGTAAGACCAAACCCCGGTCTGCGGGCCAAACGCCGCGGCAGGATTCTATTTCCGGGGCATGGCCGTCGTTTTCTTCGGGTATGAACGGCTCGAGTATCGGCGGACAAAACGCGGGTTCGGGTTGGCGCGTCGCCAATTCGTAGGGCAGACGTCCCCCCGAAAAATACCAAAGCCGGTAATAATATTCGTTCAAGTCGCTTACGATGACCCCGCAACACGTTGTAGCGTGAATGAACTTGTTGTTTTTGAGATAAAGGCCGACGTGGGAAATGTATCCGCCGCCAATTTTGAAAAAGACGAGGTCGCCCGGACGAAGGTCGGCTTTGTTACGTATGGGGGTACACATTTGATATTGCGCGCCGGCGCCGGCGGGAAGGGTTAAGCCGTAGGTCGAATCGACGACTACGCGCACCAAACCCTGGCAATCCATACCCGTTTTTCCCAAACCGCCCCAACGGTACCTTACCCCCCACCAACGGGCCGCGTTCTCAAACAAAAGCCTGTCGTCGTCGGGCGTGGGCAACAGGCCGTAATGGTGTAAAAAGTCCGCCGCCTGAGGGGAATAAATGGACAATTCTTCGGGAAGGACGGGAGCCGGCGAAACCACCGTATGATTTTTGTCGCCTTCGGCCTCGTCAAAGGCCGTGCTAAGCAGTTGAAATGCGGCGTTGTTTTGCGCTTGCGTCAGGCCCGCAAACAAAAGGGCCGTTATCGTCGCCAATAACTTCATTTTACGAGCGTTACTCGGATTGTGTTGCATTGTGGATGCAAAATTATCGTTTTTTTTCCAACGCCTTTACAAAATCTTACAATCCTACGGCTAAAATCGGTAAATTTTGTGAAGAATGTGGAAAAAAACAGAGGACGTTGTAGACAAAACCAACATTGAGCGAAAAAACGATGCTTTCCGACGATAACGGCTTTCATCGCCTTTGTCGGTTGACGTTTGAATTGGGGGGCGAATCAACGAACGGGGATTAGCGGCTTGGCGTTGGCGCGGTTTGCGCGTATTGTGAATAGTCGCGTTAAAATTCGTCAAGGGCGGCATATATCGTGCGCCGCCCTTGACGTAAACCCAAGCTTGTAAACAAAAGGTTAATTCAACAGCGCTTCAAGTTTCTTTTTAAGGGCGGGTTTGGGTTGGGCGCCGACGGCTTTGTCCACCAATTTTCCGTCTTTAAAGAAAAGGAGGGTAGGGATGCTGGTAATACCGTACTGAGCGGACACCTGAGGATTGACGTCGACGTCGACTTTGCCAACCACGGCCTTGCCTTCAAATTCGGCGGCCAACTCCTCGACGGCCGGAGCAATGGCACGGCATGGACCGCACCACGCCGCCCAAAAATCCACCATCATCGGCCGGCCCGACGCCAAATAACCTTGAAAATTGGAATCCGTCAATTCCACGGAAAGTTTTGTTGCCATTTGAATTGTAATTAAGTGCGTAAAATTAACGATTTGTTTTGAAAACACATTTGAATGAAAAAAAATTCATCAATGGTTATTCAAAAAATTCTTTGAAAACGTCCCACGATTTAGGCCTTCGGAATTCCGGTACGTGCAACTCCCAAAAACGTACAAAAGCTTCCCAAATTTTAGGTCGCAAGGCCTTGGGCGGCTCCGGCGGCGGGACGGACCCGAAATAACGGGCCATCCATCGTCCGGCCTCGTCGGCGCCGTCCTCTTCGAGGCGTCCGGTTTTGGGGTTGAACACCCTGCCTTCGGGCGAATAACCCGCGAACGCCGTCAAATCCGCTAAAAAATTGGTCGTTATTCCGTAAAGGCCCGTAACCGATTCGTCGAGCTCCACCAAAAACCGTCGAAGCCGGGCAAAAAGTTCGGGGTTCGCCTCCCTTTCCACCACCAAACTCAAAAACACTTCGGCCGCGTACATGCCGTACATCATTTTGAGCGGCTCGTCGTTGAGCGTGGCGTAGACCCGCGAAGGCACACAATCCCGGACGGTGTAAAGTTCGTAACCCGGTTTTTTGCGGTAAACGAACTCGAAAAGCGACAAGGGCTGTACGGGCGGACGACGTCCTTTTTTGACGAGGTCCGTCAGGCCCTCGTCGGCGGAATAGACGGTGAGTATCTTCGAATAGTCTTGGTATGCAACGGTGCGCAAAACCACCGCCTCCACCCGAACCAACATTATCGACCCCTTTGAAAAGCCACGGCGTCGGCTTCTTTACGAAATTCCAACGCGGAACGTTTCCGGGGAGTTACTACCTTGTAAAACAAACCGCTTTCGCTCCATGTGTCCACTTGCACGGCGGCAATTTTTCCGTTTTCCCGCAAAAACAAGGCTTTGGCGCGGTGTTCGGGCGCGGAAAACGACAAGTCCGTTTCGGGCAGAAAATTCATTTTTTTGCCGAATGCCTTGACCGAAAGGTTCCCTTGCGAATATTGGACGACGGCCGACTTTCCGTCCAACGAACGATAACGTCCGACAAGCGGCATGGCGTTGCGCGGCGCGGTTTCGTATATCAACGGCTCGTTGGGATAACGGGAAAGTACCCGGCAGGCGTGCGTCCATTCCACATGGCCACGCTTTTTACCCAATCGTACGATGACCGTATTCGTTTGTCTGTCCACGTAAATCCTTTGCCAGCCCAAACCCGTGGCGAAAAACGGCGTGGGCGAAAAGCTAAAGTCGCGCATCATCATAAAACGCCACCAACCGTAGGAATAGGCCCAAAATTTGCCGTCGGTGGTGTCGGGGATGGCGGGAAGTTCCGTCCACCGGCGGGGTACGATTTGTTGGCTGTCCACCGCGCCGTAATGCAGATACATTTGTCCGAAGCGTACCAAATCGCGGGCCGTGGCGCACAATCCCCCGTACATTTTCGCCGAGCCGCCCCATTTTTTGCTGTATAGCCACTTCGCTCCGGATTCGGCGCCCAGAGGGTTCCAAAGTTTTTCGTAAAAGTATTTTTCAATCGGTTTGCCCGTCGCCCGTTCAAGGCACATGCCCAAAATCTGGGTGTCCAACGATTTATAGGCGAAATGCGTGCCGGCGGGATGGATGGCTTTGGAACGACGTATCAAACCGTCGGGACTGCCGCCGTAATAAAGACGAATGACCTTTGAAATGTATTTCCAATCCTGATGGTTGAGTCCCGATTGCATGTGAATCAAATGCCCGAGGGTGATGTGCCGCCGTTCGTCTTGGGCAAATTCGGGGAAAAAATCGCTGACTTTCTGGTCCAAACTCGCGAAGGCGCCCTCTGCCAACGCAATGCCCACCAACGCCGACACAATGGACTTGGTCGTCGAATAGATTTGAGGCGTGTGTCGCCGATTGCCTTTGCCCGCATAGCTTTCGTGGATTATTGTATCGTTTTTGCAGACGATGAACGCCGTGGTACCCGTGCGTTTCAAAAAATCCTTGAAGTTTTTGGACTTTTTTATGTAACGCCGGCCTTTGGAGTCGAAGGGGTAAATCCACTGTTCGAGGTGGGGTAGGGGTTTGTTGCGCGACAATTGCGGCAACGGCTTGGGCTTCGACGACGGCGGTATGGAAACGGTGGGAAAGGCGGTAACACGCTGGATGTCGGCGGCGAGATCCGCCGATATCCGGTACATCGCGCCGCATCCCGACAACGCCGTGCCCATGATTGTCGCCAATAACAACGGTAATATCGTTCTCATACTTTTACGCCGCACAAATCCAAAAACAACGACAACGCCGTGAATTTGCAATCGTTCAATTCATAATCAATCGATTGGGTAAGGTAATATTGGGCTTTTTCGGGGGTCATGCCGTAAAAGGAGGCCCAACGTCGCGCGGATTCGGCGGCGTGCTTGACGCCGTCTTCGAGCGCGGCGTACCAACGTTGAAGCCACGGCTCTTCGACGTTTTTGTGTACCCAAACCGCAAAAACAAAAGGGAGTCTTTCGCCGTAAAAGCGGGCGGTAAAGTCGGCCCATTCGGAGGCTAAATCGTAGGCGTAAGCAAACTTGTCTTTTAGCGGCACGGCCTTGTCGCCTATGGAAACCGTCCCGTATCGGGTACCGTAAACGGGGGCGCCGGGCGGCAGTATTTCGGGATTGATTTTCCAATGGTGGCGGGCCAGAATTTGCGCCAATTGGTTGGAGGTGCGTGAATCGGCGTCCAAAATCATCGTTTCGATTTGTCGAACGGGGACGTCGGAAAACAAATAGACCGAATCCACCTTGCCCTTGGCGCCGATGCAAAACCGGGTTTGCATCTCTCCGTCGAAACGGGGATCGGCCAAGACGGCGGCGGGAACCAACGCCACGTCCGCCTCGCCCGAAAGAAACGCGCGTCCGCATTCCGACGGCGTCATCGTTTCCAAGACGTATTCCGAAGCATCCATCCCCCGCGTAATTCCGTCGGTGAACGGCCGCGTGTTCAAGTACGATACCGCGACGACCTTTTTCATATTTTATGCAATTTTACGAACCTTGTGTGAAACATACAAAAAATAATCTTCGGCGTCTCGTTTTGTCCGTATTCATAACGCATTCGTAATTTGTATCGTTTGGCAAAAGTCCACAGCCTTTGTTTTACTTGGATTAAAAAATCCGAACGTTTGGTCGAACGGCGCGGGAACGGATGAAGACGTTCATTCCCCGTGGAAGTTCCTAAAATCACGGCCGTAAAGCATGGCTTCGTGGCGCCCGGTCGAAAAGTCCCGAATCGCACGAAAAATCCCGCTCGAAAACCAAAATAAAACGGAAAATTGTTTTTTTCAACGCAACCCTTGTAACCCCAAAAAGGAGCGTTCTTATGATTTGATTAGAAATAGGGGAGGGTGGGGGACTTGCAAGACAAAAATGTGCTTATATTTGCACCGCGATTGCCATTATTCAAAAGTTAAATACATTATGATAACTAATGTTGCCGTGTCAATAATGATGCTAATATCGTTTTGGCACGTCGCCGTCGCGCAAAATTGTACGAGCGTTGGCATAACTCCCGCGCAAACCCAACTTTGCGGCGGAAACTCGGTGCAACTGACGGCCGTCGGCGGCGCAAGTTACCAATGGAGTCCCGCTACGGGCTTGAGCGACCCCAATATCGCCAATCCCGTTGCCAATCCCGCGACCACCACCGTTTACACCGTCGTGATAAACGTAGGCGGGACGACGTGTATCGACAGCGCGACGGTCGTTGTTTTGCCGCAAATTTCGATTTCCGCGACGGATACGGTCGTTTGTTCGGGGACGGAGGTCGTTTTAAGCGCTTCGGGCGCAACCCAATGGGTTTGGAACGGTGGCATTCAAAGTTCTTCGATAAGCGTAACGCCTACGCAGACAACGACCTACACCGTTACGGGAACGCAAGGCGCCTGTACTTCTTTGCAGACGTTTACCGTCGTTGCCGTACCTACGCCGTCGATTGCGGTGAACGTTAGTCCGGGCGGATTGATTTGTCCCGGCGCCAACGTTGTGCTTACCGCCAACAACAACAGCGGCGACCCCGGCGTAACTTACGAGTGGCTTCCGGGCGGGCATTCGGGTTCGACGCTGACGATTTCTTCGATGCAAACGTCTCAATCTTTTACCTGTGTGGCGACGAACGTCGCCGGCTGTTCGGACACCACGAGCGTCGACGTCGTCGTCAATCCCGGAGCCTCGCCGTTTAATTTTGTTTTGTTTTCTCCCGACCCAACGGTATGCGAAAACGACTTGATTTCCATTCAAGTCTTGGGCAACGGAACGTTTACCGGTAGGGTCGATCCTCCCGTCGGCAATTTAATTCCGCCTGCGGTGGTGGGCGGGGATTATACTTTCAGCGGTCCGCCGGGAAGATACACCCTGACGTTCGAAGGATTAAGCGTTGACGGGTGCACCGCGACCCGAACGTTGGAAGTGGAAATTTATTCCGCACCCGAAATACAGGTCGTTTCCGACCCGTCGGCGTTGTGGTGTCAAAGTTCGCAAGGGCCGATAAACGGCACGTTCACCGCCGTCAATCTTCTCGACCCCGAAAACGCTTCCACTTTTCGTTATGTTTGGACGCCCGGTCCGAATATACTCAATCCGTGTTTGAATCCGCCGTTGTGCAGCCGGGCCTCGGTTTCGCATACGCCCGGTGCGTCGTACACCGTTACCGCATGGCAGTTCCATCCCTCCGGCGCCGACGACGTCGATACCTGCACCGCCACTTATACGCTCGGCACGCCGACGCAAGTCGGCCCTTTGACGGTGACGGCGACGGCGACGGCGGGCGGTTGCACCCGTACCGGCGTTACCGTTACCGCCGTTGCCAACCGTCCCGCGCAATTTTTTTGGCGCGACGATGCCGGCAACGTTTTTGAAGGCAACGGCAACACCAACATTCTTTTTCCCCCACCCGGCGTTACCGACGTTACTTATTACGTTAGGGCGGTCGAACCCGGCACGGGTTGTTTCGACGAAACGACGGTGAGCGTTTCGTTTTTACCGTCGCCCGAGGTGGCCGTCAATCCGTTGGTCAAATTGTGTTTACCGAACCAAGCCTTGCTTTCCGTCGGCGTGTTGAACCTTGACGAAGTCGAGGCCAAAGGGGGGCAAATAGAGTACAATTGGCAACCGGGCAACGCCTCCGGGCCGACGTTTAGCGTTACTCCGCTTTTCAACCAAACCTACACCGTTACGGTTCGTGCGGTTTATCCGAATTCGGCGACCTTTCCCAACGGCGTAATTTGCGAACAGACGCGAAGCGTACGTGTGGAAACGGTGACGATGAGCGTTGAAGCCGAAGCGCCGCGCCGTGCTTGTCCGGGGCAATCACGAACGCTCGTCGCCCGCGCCGTTTTCAGCGACCGCACTCCTTGCAACAACTGCGTTTACACATGGGAGTTGGACGAGGAGGAAGTAGGAGTCGGCGCCGTACTGGACGTCGACGTCGTCGGTCCGCCCGGAACGCGTTATTATACCGTTTTCGCCCGACATCCCGACGGTTGTACGGCCAACATACTTGTGCCGTTGGAAGTCGTACCGCCGCCCAACGTCGTGGTCAACGGCGCCGACGACGCAAAACTTTGCGTTTTGCCCGAAGAAAACGACGGCCGTTTAACCGCAAGCGGAGCCCATGTTTACGCGTGGTCTCCCGCCTTGGGCTTAAGCGCCGTTTCGGGCGCCGAGGTTCGGGCGTTTTACGTCGATTCGACCATGACCTATACCGTTATGGGCACGGACACCGTTTCGGGATGCACGGATACGGCGCGAGTGGAAGTGCGTTTTTCACCCGTGGTTTCGCCGCCGTTCGTAGACCCGAAGTCGGTCGCCGTCAACGGAACCTCGGCCCAAGGACGGGTGAATTTTTCGCGCTTGACCACGGGCGCCGTTTTACAAGCCGCGGTAACTCTGTATATAAACGACCAACCGGTGGGTTTGGCCGTTGTTGCACCTGACGGAAGTTGGGAAACGCCCGATTTGCCCCGTGCTATTGGAGAATGCGACGCGGTTTACGCCCGTGTCAAAAGCGACCGCAACTGTAACGACGTCCTCGACGACGAGGACGAACTTTCCGCGCCGGGCAACGTCGTCGTCGTTCCCATCGGGCCGTTTGAATTGCGCAACGCCTTTACTCCCAACGGCGACGGTAAAAACGACGTTTTCGAGGTCGTGGACAACCTTACCGACCGATTTCCGTTGGCGACCTTGCAGGTGTTCAACCGTTGGGGAACGTTGGTTTACGAAGCCGCACCCTACCGCAACGACTGGACGGGCGACAACCTTCCCGAAGGAACTTACTATTTTCTTTTGCAATTCAACAAGTGCGAAACCGAGCCGATAAAAAGCCATTTGACCATTTTGCGCTAATAACGATGAAAAAGCTACTGACGATTATTGCGACGACAACGGCGTTGAACGCCGCTGCACAACAAGAGACGACGTTTAGCCAGTATATGTTCAATCGTGCGGCGTACAATCCGGCGAGCGTCGGGCCGTCGTCGTGCCTTCAACTCAATGCCCAATACCGCCATCAATGGACGAGTTTTCCGGGTGCGCCGCGCACCTTCGGAGCCAACGGTCATATTGGGGTTCCGAAATTGCGTTCGGGCTTTGGAGCGTTTATTCACACCGATGTTTTGGGGGCGTTTCGCAACGGGGGATTGGGACTGAGTTATGCGTTTCGCATTCCCGTTGGCGACGGTGCGTTGGCTTTGGGCCTGCAGGCGGCCATGCAAATCTACGGCGTCGACCCCGATATGATTCGTTACGCCGATGCCGACGACCCGTTGTTTTTGGCGGGACATAAAACGGCGGTTTTGCCCGACTTTGGCGCCGGGATTTTTTATCACAACCGCCGGGCTTACGCAGGATTTTCCATTTTGCGTTTGGCCGAATTTCCCATGCCCGTTTATTATCAGGCGCTGGGAACGGCGCTTCGCCGCCACTTCTTTTTTACCGGCGGATACGACGTATATCTTACCGAAGATATTACCCTTACCCCTTCGACGCTCGTCAAATTCGCGGCCCACGCCCCGTTCCAATTCGACCTCAACGCCAACGTCATGCTTTACCGACTGTTTTGGGTTGGCGCCGGCTACCGCTTCCGCGACGCGATGGTGTTCAACGCGGGCGTGTTTTTACTTGAACGTTCGTTGCGCGTCGGTTATTCGTTTGACGTAACGGTCGCACGTTTGGGGATGCGCAACACGCTGGGAACGCATGAAGTTACCGTGGGCTATCGGCTTTGTCCGGGCCGCAAATCCGGACGCACCTACAACCTCATCACCCCCGAATATTTCTAAGACCCATGAGGCTGATAATTCTTGCATTAAGTTTGTGTTGGACGACGGTTTGCGCGCAAACCGACGAAAACCCGCCCGCCAAAACGCCCAAAATCAAGGCCGAAAAGCGCGATTCAACGGTTGGCGCCGCCAAAAACGATTCTTTGTCCCGTACGCCGCGCGTCAAAGCGCAAAATCGGGATACATCGCAAAAGGCGGTGGTTAAAGCGGACGTTTCCCGAAACAAATCCGACAGCGCCCAAAAAGTTGTGGCCAAAACGGAAAAAAACACGGCGGCGAGCGATTCGGTCAAGGCGGCGGAACGTCGTCGCAAGCGCCTGCTTGCCCAAGCACAAGACGCTTTCGACGCGATGGACTATGGCGCGGCCATCAACCTGTATTTACAACTTACGGAAAACGACACGGCGGAATATGAAATCGCGCGAAGGCTGGCCTATGCTTATCGCAAAAATTATCAATATAAAGACGCGTTGAAATGGTACGAAAAATTGCCGCTTCGAAGCGGGGAAGATGCATTTGAATACGCGTTTACGCTTAAAGCTTTAGGGCGTTATCAAGAAGCGCAAAATGTATTGGAACGTACGAACGGCTTGCCGGGGGCCGACGCCCTTAGGTACGAACGGCTCTACGCCGCCTGTGACAGCGCCCTCAAAATCCAAAACATGGAAAAAAGTTTGGCTCCGCGCGTAACGATACGTTGCGATTACAAACCGGGCAAAAAACGTCCGCTCGATTGCTTTCCAACCATATGTTATAAAACCGAACTCGACCAAACGCTCAGTACCGAACAATCGGACTATTCTCCGTTGGTCGTCAACGGGGATTTGGTTTGGACGTCGCGCAAGCCGGATGGAACCAAAACACGCGGCGGAGACAAGTCCGCAGGGCCGGTTAGCTCTCGCCCGGGAGAACCGTTCTCCAAGTTTTTGACCATCGAACGGGAAAACGGACGTTACCTTGGATATCCGCGGCTCATGGACGGCGAATTTGTGCAGTCGGGAGTGGATTTCGGCGCCGCCGCCTACGACAGCGTATCACAAATCCTTTACTTCACCCGAAACGTTTTGGTCAGCTCGGGCGCCGCCGACCCGGGCGCTCCCGGGCAGGAAATACTCAAAATTTATTCTGCCAAGTTTCAAAACGGCAAATGGACGGGCGTAAAACCGTTGAATTTTTGCTCGAACAATTATTCGACGGCGCACCCCGCCCTCACCCCCGACGGAAAAACCATGTTTTTCGCCGCCAACAAACCCACGCGCAAAAACAAAGCCGTCCTTAAAAAAGATTCTACGAGCAAGTTCGCCCAACGCGGCTCGGAATTGTCGCAAGAGCAAAAGAAAAAATCCAAAAACAAAATACTTCGCAACGCCCTTCGCGATTTTGACATTTATATAACCCGTTTTGACGGAAAAAAGTGGTCCAAACCCCAAAATCTTAAAGCCGTCAATACCTTGGGCAACGAGGCCTTTCCTTATTATTTCAACGGCAAGCTTTATTTCGCGTCGGACGCGCACCCGGGTATGGGGGGATACGACGTTTTCGTAGCGTCGGGCGCCGGGTTTTCCTCCATTCAAAATCTTAATACGCTCTGTTCGTCGGTCAATACGTCGCACGACGAAATCGGCATATATTTTTTGGACAGCCTCGGAAAGACGGGATATTTGACCTCGAACCGTCCGGGAGGCGCGGGATTTTTCGACATTTATCGTCTTCGTGCCGACACATGCTTGTATTGCACGCCGCCGGTGAACAAACTTAAACCGCTTAAAGCGCCGGGATTGTACGTCCATCGTTTTCCCGACGTTCCCGACCCCCTGACCTACGACCGCAAACCCTATTTCGTGGACGTGAAAGTCGTCGAAAAGGCGGTGTACAAAACCTACGGGAGGTGGAACGAAACCAGAGTTTACGATTTGGAAAACGCACTCGTTGTGTTGGAAAGCGACGGCAAAGAAGCTGAAATGGCCTATACCGACCGCAAAGGAAGCGCCGCGTTTAAGATTTCCCAACCCAAAAACCTTCACCTCGTCGTCAAAACGGGAACGACGGAGCTGTTGCGCTTGCCTATTAGTCGATCGGAGTTCAAGGACAATCGCGTTCAGAAGAAAATCGAATTGGAGAAAGTGATTTACCCCGTATATTTCGGCTTCGACAGCGCGTTGATACGCCGGCCCGATTCGATAATGCTCTCCAAACTTTCACGATGGCTCTTGGACCGTCCGGACGTGGCCTTGGAGGTCGTAGGTCATACCTGCCCCATCGGTTCGGATGAATACAACGTTCGGCTTTCGCGTCGGCGGGCGGACGCGGTTTTCAACTTTTTGAAACGCCGCAACATCCACCCCGACCGCATGATACTTTTTTATGAAGGCGAGCGCAATTTGATTACCGAACTCATCGGTTTGTATCGAATCAATCGCCGCACCGAAATTCACGTGCGCAAACAAAAGTTTACGTCCGCGGAGTTCGAAGGATTGCAAGGAATTTTTAGACGATAGCGATGGAAAAAACGTTGTCGGTCGTCGGCCACGGAAGTTGGGCGACGGCGCTGGTGAAGTTGGCGTCGGAAAACGGCACGAACGTCGTGTGGTATGTACCCAACGACGGGGTGAGACAATCGCTGCAAACGACGGGAAAAAACTCCAAATACTTGACCGACACCGAACTGCCCATGGAACGCATCGTCTTGACGGACTCGCTTCCCCACGCGGTAGGGGCGTCGACGCATTTGCTCTTCGTGGTGCCGTCGGCGTATTTGCGCTCGACGCTGAGTCCGCTTTTGGGGGTGTCTTTGGACGGCAAGGTGGTCATTTCGGCGATAAAAGGCTTGGAGGTGCAAAGCGGGCGATTGATTTCGGGCTTTTTTTCGCAGGTATTCGGGGTGCCGTCGGCGCGTTACGCCGTCATCGGGGGGCCGAGCCATGCCGAGGAGGTTGTCAAGCGTTACCCGGCGTATTTGACGCTGGCCGCCGCCGACGTTACCGTCGCTTCCGACATTTTCGGCCACTTTGCCAACGACGCCATCCGCATCGAATATACCGGAGACGTGGCGGGCGTGGAATACGCCGGCGTACTCAAAAACATTTACGCCATCGGCGCGGGTATGGCCGTCGGCGCGGGTTATCCCGACAACTTTCTTTCCGTTTACGTCGCGTGCTGTCTCAACGAAATGAAAGAATATTTGGCGCGAACGCTTCCGGGCAACCGCGACGTTACCACGTCGGCTTACGCGGGCGATCTGCTCGTTACCGCTTACAGCGCTCATAGCCGCAACCGAACGTTGGGGCGGCTTTTGGGAAGCGGAAAAACCGTCGCCGAAGCGTTGGCCGAGATGAAAATGGTGGCCGAAGGCTTCAACGCCGCCAAACTCATCGTCGAAAAGCACCATTGCCACAAACCTATCGTGAAAATCATTTACGAAACCTTGCACCACGACGTTTCCGCAGGGAACGCGCTTTTGAGGTTGCGTTCGGCGTTGAGTTAATCGAAACGGTTTTGACTCTTCGCAATCAAGAGGTTGCGGCTCCGACGGTCGGCGCGGGCGGAGATTTGGGAGGGTATTTGCGTTATTGTTGGGTTTGGGTTTCGTGTCGCGCCTTAGCCGTGCAAAATGTTTTCTTGAATTGTGGCCGAAAAGGTGCGGCCGCTAAGCGAAAGCGTTTATATTCGTTTGCGGCAAACAACGGCCCGGTCAAAGCCTTCGGGGCAAGAACGGCGATTGTTTTCATGCTCGTTTCCGCTCTTGCCGCCTTTCGTTCGTTGTTTTCTCGTTTGCGCCGCCGAAAAGTTGGCTGAAAAGTCTTTATTTTTGCCTCCCGTTAACATATCGAGTTTTGGACAAGTTTGGATTGTGTTTTACGTCCATAAAATTGTGGGTGGGAACGCATTGCTTTATTGAATTTTTTTTTGCGGGATGGACGCACGCTCAGGTGGCGCCGCCGGCAATGGGAGGACGAGATTTTGGTTTGTGGACGGCATTGGCGGTCAAGCAGAACCTTGATACAACGGGCAACCGAAAAATCATCGCGTACTTGGGCAACGGACGGCTTTCGGCTCCGGGCAACAACCTTCCCACCGTCCGTCAAGGCATCTTGGTTGCCAACGCCGAGTATTTTCAACGTTTCCATCCACGGTTTATGTTTTCGACGGCGTTGAGTTACCGGTTCCATAACGAATATCGCGACCCGCCGCACGGCGCGGGGGAAACGTCGTTGCGTCAGGAATACCGTTTTTACGCCCGCTTGTATTACTTGCTTGAGACCCGTCGAATGCAGTTCGCGTTGGTGTTTCGTCAAGAGTTTCGTCTGTTCTCAACGGTGGACTTCGTTTTAAGTAACGAAGTCTTGCAACCTCGAAGCCGCTTTCGCGCCGAACTTGCCGCTTATTTGGACTCCAAACTTAAGCATCGATTCACTTTTCGGGCCGAACAACTTTTCTCCTTTTCGATATTTACCAACCGAAGTCCTAGACCGTTTCAATTGCGGGATACGCGCGTCTCGGCGTACTATTCTTTATGTTTGCCGAAAATGACGATAAGCCTAGGGGCGATACAGTTGATTAACGTTGGCCTGCCGCGATCGGGCGTGAACGTGGGCGTCGATGTAACGTTGCGTGACCCGTTCAAGATTTCTTCCAAGGCGCGAACTCCGCCCAAACGCATTTTCCCAGGCGCAAAAGACGATTGGGAATCGGGGGAATAGAGCATATTTATCCTCGTTGAAAAAACCAAACGACGGCTTGGGTTTGGCGGGCGAATTACGGCGACGAAATCGTCGGACGACGGCGGTCGAAAACAAAAATTGGGGAAAACGGAGGAGTTTGGGGTAAACAACGAACGGGAGCGGCATAGCCGCCCCCGTTCGTTGTTTGTTTAGGGGCGCATACGGTTTTTGATGACCTTGAGCGCCGAACGAATTTCGTTCATTTGCTGTAAATAAACCCGTCCCTCGCGAACGTTTTGTTGCAAACGAGGGGAATTTTTGACGAACTTGTCAATTTGACGAAGTTCGCGCTCCAGAATTTCAACGGCGTACTCCATGATGAAAATTGATTAAGGTGGAGTAAAGGTGTTTCGATGGCCGTCATTCGATTTTTTTCTTTTTTGAAATTTAGATTCGCAAGATAGAGTACAAAAATAAAGCCGGAATTTTTATCCTCCGTTAGCTTTTTGTTAAAACCCCAAAAACGATGAGAGAATCGGTTTGACTTGGGTGCGTTCAAACTTTTTCATTGGTGGTTGGGCACGTGCGTCAAATTTTTCACGGTTAAAATTGGCTTTTGCGATATAATGCGTATTTTTGAGGCCTCATTCCCGCCAGAAATTTAAAGAAATGGGTCCGGTAAACGATTTATACAATTTGCTGCTGAACGTGTCGGTGTTTTTGCCGTTGGTCGGTGCGGTGTTGATATTGCTCGCCGGCGTTCGGCACGCGAAAATTATCGCCCTGCTCACGTCGTTGGCGACGTTGGGTGTATCGCTTTGGGTCTTCGGCGGCTACCTACAATACGCCAATCCCGCCCTCGAAACCGGCGACTTCGTTTTCAAAAAAGCATATTATTGGCTCGGTTATTCGACTCAAGACGGTTTCGTGGCCCCGTTCGACGTCAAGTTCATCACCGGCTTGGACGGCGTTTCGGTATATCTTTATTTATTGACCACGCTGCTCTTTCCGTTGTCCATCTTTTTCTCATGGAACTCGATTGACAAACTTGAAAAGCCTTATTATCTTTTGCTTTTGCTGTTGGAAGTGGGGGTTTTGGGGGTGTTCGTTTCGTTGGACGTGGTCATGTTCTATATTTTCTTTGAGGTGGGCCTCATTCCGATGTATTTTCTCATAGGAATATGGGGGGGTAAGGAAAGGGTCTATGCGGCGGTGAAGTTTTTTCTTTACACGCTTGTCGGCTCGTTGTTGATGCTCATTGCGATATTGTATTTGGGCTTTACGGCGGCGGAAACGGTGGCCGTCAAAACGGAACAAAGCCTGAGCTTTACTTCCGATCTGTATTTGATTCTCAAGCACTACGCCGTGCCGGAAAACGTGCAGACGTGGCTGTTTTTGGGCTTTATATTGGGCTTTGCGATAAAGGTGCCGCTTTTCCCCTTCCATACATGGCTTCCGGACGCGCACGTTCAGGCGCCGACCGCAGGTTCGGTGTTGCTTGCGGGCGTATTGTTGAAACTCGGCACTTACGGCATCGTTCGTTTTTGTTTGCCTCTTTTCCCCGACGCCAGCTTTGACTTTGCCCCGACGATGGCGTTTTTGGGTCTGATTGGCATTACCTACGGCGCGATGGCCGCCATGGTGCAAACCGACATTAAAAAGCTGGTGGCTTATTCGTCGGTCGCACACATGGGCTTTGTGATTATGGGTATTTTCGCCATGACCGAAGAAGCGATGAGCGGGGCGGTGTTGCAGATGGTCAACCACGGCATTTCCACCGGCGCCCTGTTCTTTTTGGTCGGCATGATTTACGACCGACGCCACACGCGGGAAATCGCCGACTATCAGGGTATTGCCAAAGTGGTTCCGACCTTTACGCTTATGTTCATGATAACGACGCTTTCGTCGATAGGTCTGCCGGGATTGAACGGTTTTGTCGGGGAATTTTTGATTTTGTTGGGTTCGTTTAAGTCCGTGGCATTCTCCAAAGCCATCACGGTCATTGCAACGACGGGAGTGATTATTGCCGCGGTTTATATGCTGTGGATGTTTCGGCGCGTCCTTTTCGGAGCGTTGGACAAAAAAGAAAATCAAGAGCTGACGGATTTGACGGGTTCGGAGGTTCTGACGCTCATGCCTTTGATTGTTTTGATGTTCGTCATCGGCTTTTACGCCACGCCGTTTTTGGAGCACATCGGCAAGAGTTCGGACGTTATCGTACAAGGCGTGTTGAAGGCCGTTGGCCAAAGCGCCATGAAATAATTTATGAATAGGCGCGACAACATCGGCATGGGTCTGCGAGAATCCGACGTTATTCCGGCGTGAAGCAAGAGACGGAAAATCGGGTGCATCGGGCGGGTTTTGCGGCCTTGGTGGGAATGCCCAGCGCCGGTAAATCCACGCTTTTGAACGCCATGGTTGGGCGGAAAATATCCGGCGTTTCGCCGAAGGTGCAGACCACGCGTAGGCGTATCGTCGGTATTTATACGAGGCCGGACTTTCAGCTGGCCTTTACCGATACCCCGGGCCTACTGACCCCGCGCTACAAACTTCACGAAACAATGGCCAAAGAAATCGAGGCGGCTCTCGGCGATACGGACGTAGTCGTCCTCGTCGCGCCTTTCGACCGCCCCGAACTTCCCGAAACCTTTACTCATCTATTGAGGTCGTGCGGCAAGCCCGTCGTCGTCGCGCTCAACAAAATCGACTTGGGCAACCAAGAAAAGGTACGAACGGCGCTCGAAGAAATACGCCATCGCTTTGACTACGCCGTTGCCGTTTTGCCCGTTTCCGCCCTACACAATTTTAACGTCGAGGCCTTGGCCGAAGTCGTCGCTCCGCATCTACCCGAATCCCCCCCGCTTTTCGACCCCGACCAACTCACCGACAGAACCGAACGTTTCGTTTGTGCGGAAATCATTCGGGAAAAGGTTTTTTTGTATTTTGAAAAAGAGGTGCCGTATTCGACGGAGGTCGTCGTCACGGATTTTAAGGAAGAGGAAAGTTTAACGCGCATATCGGCGGAGATTTACGTCGAGCGCGAATCGCAAAAACGGATATTGATAGGTTCGAAAGGTTCGGCGCTTACGCGCATCGGAACCGCCGCCCGCCGCGACATCGAAAATATGCTTGGCGTCAAAGTCTTTCTCGACCTTTACGTACGCGTCGCTCCCGAATGGAGAAACGACGAACGCCGGCTGAAACGTTTTGGATATTAAGGGGAAACTAAATTAACTAGGATTGTTTTTGCATGCGTTTTAACGCCAAACGATGCAACGGATAAAGAATGAGATAGGAAAGATAAGGTTTTAAATGTTCATGCATCGTAAAGCCAAACCAACGTCCGACGCGAAATCTATCGGCCAGCAACTTGAGGTTGTGACGAAAGTGATATTTAAAAAACGATGGCGGATTACGAATGCGGCTATTTACCCACTCGACATAGTTCGGATTGACGATATCGGCCAATGCACGTGAATCCAAAAGCTCGAATTGCGTTTTTGATTTGTGCCAAGCTTGACGATTGAGGTCGTTGCGATAGTCGCATTTTAAAAATTGGTCTTCCGGATACAAATCATTCTTACGGAAAAAATCCACTTGCCATTTTCTTGCTTTTCTTAAATCTTCGGGAAGCGCCAACATTGCCAAAGCCACTTCTTGTTCGCAAAAAGGCGAAAAAACTTCGAATCCCATGGATTCCGGGATAATTTCAAGATAATTCAACAATATCATCTTGTGCCGAATCAATTCCAAGACGCAAAATTTTGAATCCCTAAGCAGTTCTCTTTTTTCTTCGTAATATTTTTGAGCGTAAACGAACGAAGATGGCTTGAATTTCATCACGTCCCCGGAAATAGCCACTCCGTGTGTAAGCTTTAAGTTACCCAATTCGTTGGAGTGATTAACGGGAAAAACGGACTTTCCGGCCCACAAGTCACCCACTAAACCTGAAAGCAAAGGGCCAACCACATTATCCTCACGAATTTTTTTGTAAAACTCGATATGATACATTCCATGGGCATGAGTCGACGCGCCAAACCGCTCATACCAGTCGGGAATGTACTTGTTATATTCTCCAAGTTCGATTCTTCGCCATGAAATGTTTAGTCTACGCGCTATTTCTTGGGCGTAAACCGCCTCAAAAGATTCGGCTTGATTTTTTGAAAGTCCGTAAGAAAATGCCTTTATCCTTTTTTTATCCTTGATCATCAAGGCAATAAGTCTCGAATCGTATCCCCCGCTTAAAGGAAGAATGATGTTCCCCCGCGAATTTTTTTCCCGCTTATGTATGCAGTCCTCAATTTTGTGGAGAACATCGTCGGGACGGGACGGCGTGTTGAGAACGTTGAGCCAATCGGGTTCAGGTCGGGCAACGGCCTTCAATTTACCCGACTCCTCGCGAACCAAGTCATGATTTGGAGGTAAAAAACGAATTCCTTTCACCGGGGTATGAAAAAATACACTCATCCCCCAATCCAGATAATGATATAAACCTTCCCTATCCCATTCGAATTCTGTTTCTACGAGGTCGTTGATGTTGGTTGAGAAATTGCGGTCGTTGTAAAAAATCGTTTTACGCCCCAACCAGTCGGTGGAGGCCAACAATATCTCGGATGTCGTCATAATTCAATTCAAATTTACCTGAAATTTTTAGGGTCTTTTGAAAGCTTTAAATAACGCGCACAGGTTGGAGAACCAATAGGCTCGGTCGGCATACGCTCGTTCAACGGCTTAAAGTTCGAATTTTCTTGAAAAGAAAAACGAAGTGACGCTGGTAAACGATACAATGGGTACAAACCCGTAAAAGTCTACCTGGATGAATTCGTTCTCCCTTAAATATTTGGCTCCTTGGCTGGCGCCCAATTCCGTTTGTTCCGAATTATCCAAGATAATCAAGCCGTTTTCGGCCAAATATTTGGGAGCGATTTCGCAACATTGGTCCCGAAGTTCGTCGTCGATGACGATGACGTCGAACGGGGCTTCGGGACGTTGGGCAATCACCTCAACCGTTTTGGGTATATCGGGTTCGACGACGATTTCGAGGTTGGGTAAACGATAAGCGGCAATTTTTTGGGCCCATTCCTCCCGCCTTTCTACGGAAACAACCAATTTGGCGTGTTGGGCAAACCAACGGCTTCCATTTCCGCATCCCCATTCGAACACTTTCTTATCGCGCAAATCCAAACTCGACAAATATTCAATGGCAGGGTAGGTTATCCACGGCAAAGGCGAACCGTCGTAATCCATCGATTCTTGTCTCTCCACGGAAAGCGCATGACCCCGGACTTTTTCCAATAAAAAAGTGGTATTAAGAATGTAGGGGGAACGGGTTACGATAATCCCGAAAGGTTTTAGCATAGCCCGTATCGCTTGTTTAAACATCTATTTTTTATTTTTAAGATAAGTAATGAGTTGATTTTGAAATAAAAATTGGGTGGCAGTGAAAAGACCGTTATAATCGAAGCGTAAGAATTCGGTGCAAAATACGTCCTTTCTTTTGCCAAGGCCCCAAATTTACAACCGAAGCAAAATTACAAAAAATAAGTTTCCGCCACGGCGCGGGGTTGTTGCGCGAATTATTCGCCGTTCGTTGCCGCCACGCCCGAGATATCGCCTTGTTTTTCCGCTGCCGTGTCTGCTCGCCGAAATTTGAGCGTTTATCGTTTGCCGCTCCGCCGGATGCATATTGGCGTTGCGACGTTAGACGGGGAGCCTTGTTTTCGAGGCTTCCACGCTTAACGCTTACATCGCGTACATATTGCAACGCCCGTCTAAAACCTATACGAAGCGGTGAAACTTATATTGACCTGTCCCTTGATGTTGCGAATGTAACGGTCGCGGCCTTCGACGAAAGCATCGAACATCGGACGGTCGGTGTAAATATGTACCCAGCGGATAGGGTTGTTCAACACGTCTTGTACGTCCAAGCGTATTTCAAGTTTGTTAAAAAATACTCTGGAAATTTGCAGGTCGATAATATTTCTTGGGAGTTCGTAAACGCTGGGAAAAACGTCGTCGCCGACGCCGACCAGGGCGATGCGACGCCCCGCACGATTGTAAAAAGCCCCGAGTTTGATTTTGGTTTTTGGTTCTTGAAAAATGATTCCCATGTTGATTATCGTTGCCGACTGCCCTTGAAGGCTGCGACCGTCCTTGAATACATCGAAAATACCGCTGTTTTCCACCTTCGACTTGGACAAGGTGGCGTTGCCGTATAAAACAAAGTTTTCCAAGAACGAAGATTTAAACGTTCTCCCCAAGTTAACGCGCATTTCAAATTCGATACCGACGATGTCGGCGTTGGTGGCGTTGGAAAATTCGTACGTGTTGAGGTTTTCTCCAATTATGCCTCGCGTGATGCGCTGTTCAATCGGATTCTCTAGATGTTTACGAAAGGCGGAAACGGACAACAGCTCCGTTCCGGACGGAAAAAACTCGTAGCGCAAGTCGAAATTTTGGGAAAGCGTGCGTTGAATGTTCGGATTGCCGCGGGTGTAAACGCCAAAAGGAAGATTAAGAAAAGGAAGGGGGGTTAAGTCCCTGTCGCCCGGTCGAACGAGGGTGTGGGAATACGCGGCACGAAGGTTGGATTTTTCGTTCGGCGACCAAATCAACGTCCCGGAGGGAAGCAGGTCGTTTTTGACGCTCGAAAGCAAATTCGGGTCGGTTTCGTCGTAAACGGGGCGAAGTCGGATGTTCTGACGAAAATATTCGTAGCGCAAGCCTACGTTTACCCGAAAACGGTAAGGAAATCGCATTTCGTAGCTTGCATAACTCGCGAAATTGTTTGCACGTGCGTAATAATTGTGATAATCGCTAGTGAAATCGAAGGCGGTGAACATCCCCGGGCCAATATAGGCGTCCGAGTGGATATTGCGAATGTTGGAAACGTGTATCTGCTCGTCGGTAAGTTCGGATATGGGTCCGTCTTCGTCGAATTGAACGTAATGCCCCGCCAGCCTCGAACGAAAGTCCCGAATCCGAAAATTGGCGTAAACCCCGGTTTTTACTTTGGCTTTGTATTTTTGAGAGAAAGCGATGGGGAGCGTCCAGTCCGAGCGTGCGCCGACCACGTGCGCCGCCTGCCTACCCGAAAAGATTTGTGCATAATTCGCGCCGTAGTATTCGTAAACGTACCCTCTTCCGTCTCGATAGTCGGCATAGTTGGCGGCGCGATACACGGGGGTGTATACGTCCATGCCCGTATAGTGCGCGTTCCATTCCCATTCGACTTTGCCGATGCGGTAACCACCCGGCAGTTGGGTCGAGTACGTCAGGTTGCGCGTCATCCACATGGGCGTAAAAAAATAGTAGGTATAATCTTGAACGGTGTCCAAAGTAGAGATGTAATACCCATAGGCTTGGGATGCGAAATTTTCGTAGTTGGCGGAAAAAAGGTTTTTCCACGATTGCCGACCGTGGCTTCCCAATTTGACGCCTCCGTTGAGCAGGGCCGTTGTGTTGGTTGAATGAACGTATTGCAAGGCGTATGCGGAATCGGAGTAGGGACAATAACCGAGTTCGGGGTCGAAGTCGGCGAGGATACCGATTTCGGCGTCGCGTCGGGTGTGCATCCGTGAAAAATTAAAAAACGCGGTGAATCCGGCGTCGCGCCCTCCGATTTGTCCGCGCCGTTGCCATGTGAGGTTAAAATTGTACCCCGGCGGGGTAAGGACGGTGTCTTGATGAATGGAGCGGGGCAGGGAACGGGCGAACGCGTATCGTTCGGGACTGTCTTCGGGATAAGAATTGACTTCGCTCGGGCTTGGTTGGTCCAGCGGGATGCCGCGTGCCTCGGGGAATATTCCCAGCGTCCGAAAATCGGTGGGCATGAAATAAGTCCTGCGAAAGGTGGTGCCGGCATTGTACGTGCCGCGCAACGACACCCGAAATTCGTTTTCGTCGGGAATGTCCACGGTGTTGAGGTTGATTTCCCCTCCGCTGAATTCAGGTATCATTTCCGCCGTCGCCGTCTTAAACAAGCGAACTTGAGAAAGCAAATTGGACGGTATCAAACCGTAATCGAAGGCGGCACGTTCGACGTCGGTTACGGGCAAAACGCTTCCGTTGAGCGTAGTGAGGTTGTAGCGTTCGTACAAACCGCGCAAAATCACGTAGCGGTCTTCGAGCAACGAGATGCCGGGCATGCGTCTCAAAACGGTATTGACCTGCAAGTCCGACGACTCTTTGAGAATCATGTCCCCGGAATAACCGTCGGAGACATGAATTTCGTTGCGTTGAACGGATATCAGCGCCGCGTCCGAGGTGGCCCGGTAACTCGATACCACGTTTATCGTGGACAAAGTCGTCCCCTCACCTACCAGAGAGACATTGACTTTGGTTTCCTTTCCGGGGTTGACCTTCAAATCTTTTACCGTTTGTACTCCGTAGGAAACATAACTTACTTGTATTTCGTAGATTCCCTGCGGCAAATTTCTGAGTATAAACCCGCCCTCGTCGTCGGTAAGATACGCAAACGTGGTTCCCGGAACTTTAACCAACGCACCCGGCAGGCCTTCGCCCGTTTCCGAGTCGATGACCTTTCCAACAATATAGCCCGGTTCGAGGCGAACCGTCGACGGCTTGACCGTCGTTTCGGACGAACGAGGGACGGCCGCTTGTTTACGCCGTCGGTATTCTTGTCCGTATAAGAAATTTGCCAAAACCATTAAGACCAACAAAGGCGATAAAAATATTTTCATGATGTCTTACGTGGATTATTTGCTTGAACTTGTACGTACTTTTACGCAAATGGTTGCATATAATCACAAAAAAACAATTTTGCGTAATTTTTTTTGAAATGAAGCCTTTTATAGGAGTGCAAAATTAAGAATTAAAAATGCGTGGTTTTACACCGTATGTTGATATCGGCAAGCTTATCCATCCGTGCCTTTGCGACTTGCATTAATTTGAAGCGGGTTATGTCCAAACTACAAACCTAAATTATGCCTAGGCGACCGTAACGGCGCCGTTCAAGGTTGTTGAAAATTTGTTTTTCAGGCTTCGGATTTAAGGGCGGTATTGCCCGAAAGATTTCGTGTTGTCGTTCCGAACGTCGGTGCGTTTTTTATATTTGACGTTAATTATGACGCACCGGTCTTGTTTTGGGTGGCGTCAATGCCAAAAAAACTTATTTTCGCGGACGACATGAAAAGTTTGAATCCCATTCATTTCAAGGCGTGGATTGACGAAAATCGTCCCTTGCTTCGGCCGCCCGTGGGTAACAAAATGGTTTGGCCCGACGGAGAGTTTATCGTGATGGTCGTTGGCGGTCCGAATCAACGCAAAGACTTTCACATCAACGGCACGCCCGAATTTTTTTACCAAATCGAAGGCGATATGACGCTTCGGGTACGTACGTCGAACGGCACGGAGGATATTCCCATACGCGAAGGGGAGATATTTCTTTTGCCGTCGGGGGTGCCGCATTCGCCTCAACGCAACGCCGGCACCGTGGGTTTGGTCATTGAACAGCTTCGGCCCGAGGGCATGCGGGACGGTTTGGCGTGGTTTTGCGAGGCGTGTGGGGACAAGTTGTATGAAGAGTATTTCGTCTTGAAAAGCGTGGAAACGGATTTTCCGCCGGTTTTCGAGCGTTTCTTTTCGGACGCGGCCAAGCGCACCTGTCGAACGTGCGGCACGGTGATGGAAAGATAAAAAGATAAAAAGCGTGTATTCGTTGGCATATCCTTTTGCACTGACGCTCTTGGCGCCCTTGGTGGGTTTGGCGGGATGGTACGCATGGCGCTTGCGTACGCGGGGTTTGCGTTTGGCCGTCAGCTACGACTCCGATGGCGGCCGGCGCTTTGGCATGGGTTGGGGGGTGTGGGTTGCGCCCGCGCTCATGTTTTTGGCGGGCGCGTTGGCCGTCGTCGCTTTGGCGCGTCCGCAGTCGTTGCGTTTGGCCGTAGACGAATCCACCGGAATTGATGTTGTTTTGCTTATGGACGTTTCGGCAAGCATGGATGCGAAAGACGTCGTCCCCTCCAGACTTGAAGCCGCCAAAAGCGTAGCCCTCGACTACCTGAGCCTTAGGCCTTACGACCGTGTCGGCGTGGTTGTTTTTTCCGAGGACGCATTGACGCTTTTACCCCCCACGCGGGACTTGGCTTTGGTCAAGCGTCAAATTTCAGACCTCAAAACCGACATTTTACCCAAAGAAGGGACGGCTTTGGGCACGGCGATAGTAGCGGGAATCGTACGATTGGAAGACTCAAAATCGGGAACGGGAATGATGGTGGCGTTCTCGGACGGCGGGGGCAACGTGGGTTACGGCGAGCCGTCGTCGTTGGCGGCGGCCGCGGCGGCGCGGGGCATGGTCGTTCATTCCGTTGCCTTCGGCCGACCCGGGGAAGAAGCGGATTTCGACGCGGCAACGATGGAACGCATCGCCCGCGCGGGAAACGGCGTTTACGTCCCTTCCGGCGACTCCGAGGCCGCCCTCAAAATCGCCAACTTCGCCCTCCGCCTTTCCCAAACCCGCAAAGAATTTTCCCAAAACCGGCCCGTCGACGAGTACCCGCGTTTTTTGGCCGGCGCCATTGTTTGCCTGTTTTTGGCCGGCGTTTTGAAATTTTTCGGCATTTACAATCTGCTTTCCGAATGATTGCCCTGCTTTGGATTTGTACGGCGCTCTGGGCACAGTCGCCCGAAAAAGGAACGACGGCCATGGGATTGAATGCTTGGGCGGGCGTGGGGCATAGTTCCGCGGTATATTTTGCCACGCCTTATTTGGGCGCTTATCCACTCCATCGCTGGTTTTTGGGAATAAAAATAAGCGTGGGGCAAGCGGCTTTCCGCGTTGGCAACGATTCTTACCTCACCGCCGGCCCCATGACGCGATTTTATTTTTTTTCTTCAAAAATCACGCCGATGGTCCAAGCCGGCGTCGAATACGGCGTTTCCACCCTCGGCGCCGGAGCTTTTACCGCCCCGCACTTGGGTGCGGGAGCTTCTTTTGCCGTCAAAAAAGACTTTGCACTCGAAATTGTGGCTCAATATATGTATTTTAACGCGAAAATCGGCCCCGACCGACGCGGCCTCGACGCATTTATGGTCGGTTTTGGTTTTCAGGGGTGGGTGAAAAAGAAGAAAACGGCGCAGAAAAAAAACGACCGACGATAAAAAACGCATCCGTTCAACCGATACTATAAACGCATTCAATCGCGAGTGCGTCCTTGCCGGCTGCCGGCGAAGAATTAAATCCATGCGACGGCTGCCGCTGGACGTGCGTTGTGCGGCCCATGGTCCTTATCGTTGGGTTTGACTATCACCAGCCTCGCGAGCGGCGCCGGTAAACTCACCGGACTTTGTCTTGAGATTATCCCGGAAAACGAAAGCCGACCATCAATATATCGTCGGTGTATTCGTTGTCGCCGCGCCACGATTCGATTTCGTTTCGTAAGATTTCGGCTTGTTCGGCAAGGGGAAGGGCGTATATGCGGCGAAGGGTTTTGTTTAGGCGTTGGGGCTTGAATTTGCGGTTGTTTTCACCGCCAAATTGGTCGACGACGCCGTCGGTAAAGAGATACACGACGTCGCCGGGCAAAAGTTGTATTTCATGGCCGGTATACGAGACGTTCGTGTTTTCGCCGAGGCTTTTTCGCGTTCCTGAAACGGACAAGAGTTCCCCGTTGCGAACGATCCACAAGGGTCGACGCGCGCCCGCAAATCGTGCCGTTTGATTTTTAAAGTCCAGACGAACGACGGCAATGTCGACGGTGTCAAGCCGGCCTTTAATTCGACGTTTAAACTTGGCTTCCATGGATTCGAGGACGGCGGCGGGGTCGTCGCAAGTCTTGGCGGAACTATGCAGGCATTCGGAGGCAATCAAAGAAACGAATGCGCCCGGCACGCCGTGACCCGTGCAGTCGCATACCGCCAGCGTCAATATTCCTTCGCTCTCGCGCCAAAAGTAAAAATCGCCGCTGACGATATCCTTGGGCTGGTACAAAACGAAGTTTTCGGGTAAAAGGCGGTCGAAGGTTTCGCGCTCGGGGAGAATGGCCTGTTGAATTCGGTGTGCGTAGACGATGCTGTCTTTGACGTCGCGGTTGTATTTTTCAAGGGCTTGGCGGTGTTCGTCGAGTTGTCGGGCGGTGGCGGTGAGTTCTTCGTAAAGCCGGGCGGTGGTGTGTGAAATCGCCGCTTGGGACGCCAAAATTTCCGCCGCCTCCAAATCCACTTGGTCAAACCGGTGGCCGTTCTCCATAATCATGCGTCCTATGCACTGCTCGCCGTGATAGATGGGAACGTCCAAAACGTTCGTCGCGGACGCGCCGCTCAATTGACGAATGTATTCGCGGTCAAAGTATTCGCAAGTCTTGCAATCGTTGCGCATGACTTCAACGCGTGTGGCGGCGCAGGTTTGAACGGCGGATTCGGCCAACATCCGGCAAATCGAGCATTTGTCCAGCAAAGTGGATATCCGTTGGGTGGCGAGGTTGATGGAATGGAACAAACGTGCATATCGGTCTAGCGTAATTTTTTGACGATAGATTTGAGTGGCTTCGCGAAGGCTGCGAATCAGGTCTTCGTCGTCCCACGGCTTGGGAATGTAGCGAAACAGGCGGGCGTAGTTGATGGCGTAAACGACGGCTTCCATGTCGGCTTGGCCGGTAAGCAAAATTTTGGGTGTGTCGGGGGCGTATTTCATGCTCCGGGCGAGAAACTCGTCGCCGTTGAGGCCGGGCATGAGTTGGTCGGAAACGATAAGGGCGACGGGCCTTCCTTCGGCCGCAAACTCTTCGAGTACTTCGAGGCCTTCGTCGCCCGAATCCGCCGTTTCCACGTCAAATTCGCGGCCGAAGCGCCGAACGATAAGGCGTTCGAGCGTTTCCAACAAAGCCTTTTCGTCGTCGACGCAAAGAATGACGGGCTTGCGTTGCACGAAAAGCTTGTTGTCATTCCGTTTTTTTTCCGATTTAGGTACGGAAACGTCGTAATTGTTCATGATTTGACGTTAGATTAAAGGTTTGAAATTATCGTTCGCATTGTTTACGCAAAAAACACAAAGAATGTTGCATTTTATGAAAAAAAAAAAAAATTGCCGTTAATTAATCAAAATGACGGATAATGGCAATAATTTATTAGTCGTTACACATAAAAAAATAGTCGGTGGAATTTTCATCATTAAGTTCAAGTATCGATATTTGTTTAACCCAAACATAATATCTTCTATCGGCACGCGGATTCCGTAGATTTTAACGCCAAAATTGAATGTAAGCATATGCGATGTATTTTATTGACTTGTACGGAATCCACATTACAACCGTTTGATAACACGGATACTCAAAATTATTTTTTTTGAAAAGGTTGATAATTTGTGAAAGAGGCTTAATTTTGCATTGTGAACGGTTCATGCGTGAAAACGGGCCGTTCGCCGTGCAATAATCCAAGTTTAATTTAACAAGGGAAATGAATATTTTAGCCTTCATCGGATGTTACGGCGGCAAGCGAAACCTTCGCACGGCGGCGTGGCATTGTTGTTGGCTATGGATGGTTTGGGGCTGTTCGCAGTCCGTGGGCGACAAGCCTGCCGTGGTTACGCCCGTCAAAAACGACTCTTCCCAAGCTTCGGCGTCGGCGCCGGCGGATTCTTTGGACGAAGCCCTGCTTCCCTTGCCCGAAAATTTTGATTTTCAAGGTCATCGCGGGGCGCGGGGGCTCATGCCCGAAAATTCGATTCAAGGATTCATCGAGGCCATGCAATATCAAGGCCTGACGACCCTTGAAATGGACGTCGTCGTTACCGCCGACCACCAAGTACTCGTTTCCCACGAGCCGTGGTTCAACCCCGTCATTTGCCGCGAGCGAACCGGCGCCGAATTGACGGAAAAAGACGTGGCCCGCAGGCCCATTTACCGCATGACCTACATCGAAATCCAAAAATACGATTGCGGGGGAAAAGGTCACCCCGATTTTCCGGAGCAAAAAAAGCGGGTTACGGCCAAGCCGAGCTTGGAGCAGGTATTCAATATCACCAAACAAATGATTTTGCCCGGCACGGCACGCAAGCCCCCCCGTTACAATATCGAAGCCAAGTGTAAACCCGAGTGGGACGACTCGCTCACCCCGCCGCCCGCCGTTTTCGCCGAAATTCTCGCCGAAGAAATCTTCAAGGCCGGCGTTCAAAACCAAGTAACGGTACAATCGTTCGACCCTAGATTCTTGGTCGCTTTCCGAAAAGTGGCGCCCGACATTCCGCTTTCGTTGCTGGTCGAGGACGACAAACCCCTTGAAGAACATATCAAAACGTTGGGCTTCGTTCCTCAGGTTTATTCGCCCCACTATCGCTTGGTCACCCCGGAATTGGTCAAAAAGTGCCGGCAAAAAAATATGAAAATCATTCCTTGGACGGTTAATACCATTCCCGAGGCCAATCGTCTGATACGTATGGGCGTCGACGGAATCATCAGCGACTATCCGAACATGCTCAATACGCGCGGCGTCGTTCGTCCGGCTTAACACGGACAAAATTCACGTCGTCTTCAAATTTTGTCGCTTATTTTGCCCCTCAATCGGAAATTGAATGAGGGGCAAAAATATTGGAGGGCGCATTGGCATGTGGACTTTGCCGCTTGTGTTTTGGGTGGGGTTGAACGGATGCCTACCCGCCGACGAAAAAATCGCTTTGCCGCCGCCCGGCGATTTGACCTCCGCCGAAGCCGATTTGGGCGGAACTTACGCATGGCGGGTCTATTTTCATTTAAAGACGGGGCAAAGCACACGCGTTCAAACGAATATTTACGACCTAGCCTTTGAATCCGCTCCCGACGGACGCGCCGTCTTTGTCAATTTTGCCAACGTTGCCCGTGCCGTCAATACCGGCAACGACGATTTTTCCCTTGCCGTACGGCCGGGGAATTATCCCGACTCGGTTTTCAACGCCGACGCCTCACACGCCCGGCACGACTCGCTCGCCTTTGATGCATGGGACCAAAGCGAAAAACGCCCGGTTTTTTTGCTTTATCGCGGCGATTTTTTATCCGACGCGCCCGCGGGCCCGTTTCAAAAAGTGCAGATTCTTTCGGTTTCCGAAAACGAATGGACCTTCCGTTACGGCAAACCCGACGACACCGTCGGCACGTTGACGACTTTGTCCAAAGACCCGCTTTTTACGCAAGTCTTTTTTTCGTTTGAAAACGGGCAAGTCGCCGTCGAGCCGCCCAAAAACGATTGGCACTTGCTTTTTACGCGCTTTACCATAAACCTGTCCGAAGAAGCCGCCGCCGCGGATTATAAATTTTATTCGGCCACGGGCGTGTTGCTTAATCACCTTGCGGGGGTCAGAGCGGCCAAAATCACGCCGCAAACGCCGGGTTACATTCCTTTCGATTCGCTGACCGGAAAACATGTGGATAAATATCCCTTGTCCAACGACCGCGACGTCATCGGCTACGACTGGAAACAGTACGGTTTTGAAACGGCGATGTACCAAATCGTGCCGAACGTCTATTATTTGATTCGCACGCCCGACGACGATTACTACAAATTACGTTTTGTGGGTTTTTACAACGCGTCGGGACGAAAAGGCGTGCCACAATTCGAGTATCAGCGTCTATGACGAAGACGAGGCAACGCATTTGCCGCCGGCACAAGAAAATTGAATGGATATATTCGTTATCTTGATACGCGTCCGGTTTTCACGATTGCAGTAAAATCAGGTATGAAAATCGTATTCATGGGGACGCCGGAGTTTGCCGTACCGTCGTTGGCGCGGTTGTCGGGCGAACACGAGGTGGCGGCGGTGGTGACGGCGCCGGACAAACCGGCCGGTCGCGGTCAAAAACCGACGCCACCGCCGGTAAAAATTTTTGCTCAAAACGCCGGTATGCGGCTCATGCAGCCCGAAAATTTGGACGACCCCGCCTTCATCAACGAGTTTAGGGCGTTGCATGCGGATTTGGGGGTGGTCGTGGCGTTTAGAAAATTGCCCGAAGCGGTGTTTTCGGCGCCGCGTCTTGGCTCGATTAATCTGCATGCTTCGCTTTTACCCGATTATCGCGGCGCCGCTCCCATTCAGTGGGCCGTCATCAACGGCGAAACCCATTCCGGATTGACGACTTTTTTCATCGAACCCGTCATCGATACGGGCAAAATTTTGTTGCAAACCCCCGTTCTCATTCCGGAAGATTATACCGCGGGCGACCTTCACGACCGTATGCAAATCGTTGGAGCCGAACTTTTGTCCCAAACGTTGCGAGAACTGGAAGCGGGACGTTTGGAGGCTCGCGCTCAAGACCCGGCGTTGGCCGTCCACAAAGCCCCCAAGATTTTTCCGCACCATTGCGTTATTGATTTTTCCGTTTCGGCAAAAAAAATCGTCGATTTGGTACGGGGTTTGTCGCCCGCTCCGGGCGCCCGCACCGTCGTCGCCGGCAAAACCCTCAAAATTTATTTCGCCAAAGCCGTTTACGACCGCAAACCCGGCCCCGGAAACATCGTCGTCGAAAACAATCGACTGTATATCGGCACGAGCGACGGCGCCGTCCAAGTCGTTGATGCGCAATGGGAAGGAAGAAAACGCATGTCCGTCGAAGAGCTTTTGCGCGGAAGCCGCTTTCCCGACCGCATCGACGAATAATCGACGCATTCGCTTTCACGTTTTCGCCGCATTTTATCGAAATTTGCGCGTTCAATCCGCAACGCATGAAATCGGCCGAAGTACGCCAAAAGTTTTTGGATTTTTTTAAGGGCAAAAATCACCGCATCGTCCCGTCCGCGCCCATTGTCAATAGGGACGACCCCACGCTCATGTTCACCAATGCGGGTATGAACCCGTTCAAAGACATTTTTACGGGCCATAAAACCGCGCCTTATCCCCGCGTGGCCGACACCCAAAAATGCCTGCGCGTTTCGGGCAAGCACAACGACCTCGAAGAAGTCGGTTACGACACCTACCACCACACGATGTTCGAGATGCTGGGCAACTGGTCTTTCGGCGACTACTTCAAAACCGAGGCCATCGCTTGGGCGTGGGAATTTTTGACCGAGGTTTTGGGTATGGACAAAGAACGGCTGTACGTAACGTGTTTTGCGGGCGAGGACGGCGTTCCCAAAGACGAGGAGGCGGCCGGCGAATGGCGCAAATACTTGCCCGAGGATCGCGTACTGTTTTTTTCCAAAAAAGACAACTTTTGGGAAATGGGGGATACCGGTCCGTGCGGGCCGTGTACCGAAATCCACATCGACCTACGTTCGGACGACGACCGTGCCGCGACGTCCGGCGCCGCGCTCGTCAATCAAGGCCATTGGGAGGTCATAGAAATTTGGAACGTCGTTTTCATTCAATACAACCGCAAAGCCGACGGTTCGCTCGAATCCCTGCCGCTCAAAAGCGTGGACACCGGCATGGGTTTCGAGCGTTTGTGCATGGCGCTTCAAAACAAAAAATCCACTTACGACACCGACGTTTTCGCCCCCCTTTTCGATTTTATGCGCCGCGAATACGCCCTCGAATACACGGGCGGCATGGAGATGCGCGACGTGGCTTTGCGCGTTTTGGTCGACCACGTTCGGGCCGTGGCCTTCACCGTCGCCGACGGTCAGGTTCCGTCCAATACGGGGGCGGGTTACGTGGTCAGAAGGCTTTTGCGACGCGCCTCGCGTTACGCTTTTCGTTTCCTCGAATTGCAAAAACCCTTTATTTATCGGTTGGTGGACGTCTTGGCCGAACAGTTCAAAGATGTTTTTCCCGAATTGTACGCTCAAAAAGCTTTCGTGGCCACGGTTGTCGAACAAGAAGAAGCGGGCTTTTTAAACAAACTTTTTCGCGGCTCGCAACTTTTTGAGGATTATGCGCTCAAACGCTCGTCGTCGACGGTCGACGGCGATTTCGCCTTCGAACTCTACGACACCTATGGTTTTCCGCTCGATTTGACCGAACTCATGGCGCGGGAACGCGGCATGACCGTGGACGTCAAAGGTTTCGACGCCCGCATGGAGCAACAACGCGAACGTTCGCGAACGGCGGCCAAAGTCCAAGCCGGCGATTGGCACGAAATATCGCATGCAACGGTTCATTCCCGATTTTTGGGTTACGACCACGAATCGACGACGGTGGAAATCGTCAAAATGCGTACGGTGCAAACGGCCAAAGGTCCCGTGCATCACGCCGTCTTGGACGTTACGCCTTTTTACGCCGAAAGCGGCGGACAAGTCGGCGACGTCGGAACGCTGCGCCAAAACGACCAAACCCTGCGCGTGCTTGACACCGTCAAAGAAAACGAACTCACGATTCACGTTCTTGACCGATTTCCGAGTAAAGCCGAGGGGCCGTGGTTGGCACAAATCGACACGCTTCGTCGTGCCAAAATTCGGGCCAACCATTCGGCCACCCACCTCATGCACGCCGCCCTTCGGCAGGTGTTGGGCAAACACGTCGAACAACGCGGCTCGCTGGTTACCGACACCCACCTGCGTTTCGATTTTTCCCACTTCCAAAAAACTTCCGACGCCGAACTCAAAGCCGTTGCGGAGTTGGTCAACGAACGCGTTGCGGCGGGAACAAAATTTGAAGTTCTGACCGACGTGCCGCTGGACGAAGCCAAAGCCATGGGTGCGATGGCGCTTTTTGGCGAAAAATACGGCGATTACGTTCGCGTCGTTAAAACGGAGGACGGATTTTCCACCGAGCTTTGCGGCGGTACGCACGTACCTTCGGCATATGAAATCCGTCATTTTCTTTTTACGAGCGAAACGGCCGTTTCCGCCGGCGTTCGACGGGTGGAGGCGCTGACCGGACGTGCGGCCGTCGCGTTTCTTGAAGACAAGCTCGAACGTTTCGAGGCCGTTCGTGGACTGCTCAAAGCGCCCAAAGACGTTGAAAAAGCCCTACGCGACCTACTCGACCGTCAATCCGCTCTTGAAAATAAAATCGCGGCCCTGCGCAACGCCGAAATCATCGCTTTGCGCGACAAACTCTTACAACAAACCGAAGCCGTCAAAAATTATCGCGCGGTTTTTGCCCTCGCACCCGTGGAATCCGCCGACGAACTCAAACAACTTTCGTGGGAATTGCGCAAAAACGCGACAAATACGCTTTTTGTTTTGGGGGCCGAAGCCGAAGGCAAAGCCTATTTGAGCGTCATGGCCACCGAAGATTTGACGGAAATCGACGCGGTCGCGTTGATAAAAGCCATCGGGCCGATAGTCAAAGGCGGGGGCGGGGGACAAAAATATTACGCCACCGCCGGCGGAAAAGAACCCCATAACCTTTCCAAAGCCCTCGACGAAGCCCGTAAAATATTGATGCAATAACGCCTCGGGGCGTTTTATCCCTATCTTCGGAACGTTTTTACAAAAATTACAACCGAACAATTGAAAAATTCCGTGTGCAAGGGGCGCCGGGGTTCGTCGAATTGTTGTATCTTTGGGGCATGAAAGCGCGTCGGATAACGATAGCGATAGACGGAGGCGCGGCGGTGGGCAAAAGCACGACCGCCAAACAAGTCGCCCAAGTATTGGAATATTTGTACATCGACACCGGCGCGATGTATCGAGCCTTTACCTACGGCCTTCTGTTGGAAAAAATTGATTTCGACGACTCAACGGGCGTATTGGATTATCTTTCCCGGGTAAAGGTCGGCTTTACCCAAGACGAAAAAATCAAACGGGTAACCTTAAACGACACGGCGCTTGGCACGGAAATTCGTTCCCCCGAGGTATCCGCGGGGGTGAGCGTCGTGAGCGCGTATCCCGCCGTGCGTAGATACATGGTCGAACGGCAAAGAAAAATCGGCGCCGGCGGCGGCGTGGTCATGGACGGCCGGGATATTGGCACGGTCGTTTTTCCCGACGCGGAACTCAAAGTGTTCATGGTTGCGGAATTGGATGCGCGCGTGGTTCGGCGCGTGGCCGAACTTCGAGCCGCCGGTTTCGAGGTCGATGAAGACGCCGTTCGTCAAGACCTTGTCCGCCGCGACCAACTCGACGCCGGCCGCGCCGACAGCCCCCTTCGCAAAGCCGACGACGCCCTCGAACTCGACACCACCCATCTTTCGGTCGAAGGGCAGGTGGCGCAAATCATCTCTTGGGTTCACGAACGCACCGCCATTCCCGTTCCCGTATGAGCAATCCTTTTTTTTACGAAAAAGACGAAACCGCCGACGTCGAAACCGTCGAATACGAAGTGGTCAACGACGACGAGCGCCGCAAGGCGTTGGACCAACTCATCCGCAACTACGTCATGTGGTCGATGGGAGCGGGACTGTTGCCGTTGCCGCTCTTGGATATCGCCGCCGTTACCGCCCTGCAAGTCGATCTGATTAAACGCATATCCGACAAGTACCGGCAGCCGGCGTCGGAAACCCAAGTAAAAGCGTGGGTGGGGGCGTTGGCGGGTTCGACGGGCGCACGACTTGCCGCCGACGCACTTAAATTTATTCCCGTCGTCGGCACGATTGTCGGTGGCGTGGCACAGTCGGCGCTTTCGGGCGCAACGACTTATGCCCTCGGCAAAGTGTTTGTTAAACATTTTGAATCCGGCGGCACGTATCTAAATTTCGACCCCGCCACGTTCAAAGAATACTTTAAAGAAAGCTACGAAAAAGGCAGGGCGTATGCCGAAAATTTAAAGAAAAAATACGCCGAAAAATTTCAAAGAGGAAAATCGGGAGAAGCCGGCGCCGCACCGCCGCCCCAAGCCCAAAAATCTGCGGATATCGACGCGCTCGTCGCCAAACTCGCCGAACTCAAACAACTTTTCGACATGGGCGTGGTCACCGCCGAGGAGTTTTCCGAACTCAAAGCCAAAATCATTAGCGAAATATGAGATATACGGTTCCGCTATTGGCGTTGACGTTGTTATTTAACGCCTGCAAACAAGACGAGGTATTGAAAACGGTTGGGGGAAACAACCCTCCGCCCGACGACGCCGTACCGACGGTAACCGTTGAAAACTTTGTAAGCCGTTCGTACATCTCGCTCTTGGGCCGCAAACCCAACGACGCGGAAAACACGTCCGCCGTTTTGTCTTTAAGCGCCGATGATTTTTCCGTTGCCGCCCGAAAAAATTTTCTTTTAAACTTGATGGCCGACAGCGCCTACGTTCGCCGGCTTTACGACGCGGCCATAAACGAGTTTTTGCGCGGCCTCGACACCTCCGACGTCGTTCGGCACATCGAATTTTTAGAGCGGATTATCGCCAATCCGTACGAAGATTGGATGAAGTTTGAATTGGGAAGGTTGAAATACGACCTCGAAAGGTGCAAGATGTTTTTGGCGGCCGACGAAGGACTTTTCAATCGTTCGCTGACCGTTCGCGACTTTCATACACGGGTGGTAAACAACGAATTTTACGACCAAATCAATATGGGTACGGCCAACTTCGTGCTTTCGGTCTTTGAATCTTTTCTTTTTCGCAACCCCACCGACCACGAGTACGACCAAGCCACGCGTATGGTCGACGGCAAAAACGCCGTGGTTTTTTTACGCTCCGGAGATTCAAAAGAAAATTTCATCAAGATTTTTTTTGATTCCGACGACTACATCGCCGGACAAATCACTCAACTTTACACCCGTCATCTTTTGCGCAAACCAGCGTCGACGGAGCTCGAATACCACGTAAAAAAAATGCGCAACTCGGGTTACGATTATCAGGCGACGGAGGCGGAAATTATGGCGGGCGATGAGTTTGCGGGATTGAAAAAATGATTAAAATCAAAAAAAACGTTAATTTTTTTGTCGTTTTCAACGAAAATTGGCGAATTTTTAGATTTTTTTTGCAATTTCGCGCCCGTAAACTCACAAACAAACATTCTGAATTGAAAAAAGCGTTATTGGCGGCGTGGTTTTTCGCGTCATCGGCTTGTCTTTGGGCTCAGGAGGCCCCGTTCAAGCGCGAAAACATCACCATTGCCCGCGACCAATGGGGCGTTCCCCACATTTTTTCCAAAACCGACGCCGAAGCCGCCTACGGCATCGCATGGGCGCACTGTGAAGACGACTTTAAAACCATTCAGGAAATGATGCTCATCTGCAAAGCGCGAGCGGGGGAATACATGGGCGTCAACGGTGCGGTTTTGGACTTTCTCGTGCGGTTTACGGGTTTGCGGCAACTCGTCGAACAGCGCTACGACACGGACGTCGACCCGAAAGTCAAAACGCTTTTGGAAGCTTCGTGCGCGGCGTTCAACCGCTATGCCGCACGTCATCCCGAGCAAGTATTGATTAAAGACGCTTTTCCCGTAACCCCGAAGGATATGGTCGTCGGTTTCAATTTCACGGTTACCCTCCTCAACGGCTTTCCTTTCGTGGTTCAACACATTATCGAAAACAAACTCGACGAATACAAGGAAGGATTTTTCGTTCGGGGGTCGAACGCGTTTGCCGCCAACGGCAACAAAACCATCGACGGCAAAACCTACCTTTGCACCAACTCCCACCAACCGCTCGAAGGTCTGTTCTCGTGGTACGAGGTTTACGTGGATACCGAAGAGGGTTGGAATATGTTGGGCGGCATTTGGCCCGGAGGAAACATGATTTTTCACGGCATCGGAAAAGAACTCGGTTGGGCCTGCACCCTCAATTGGAACGATTTCGTGGATTTTTACAAACTTGAAACCGACCGAAGAAAAAAACAATACAAGTTCGACGGCGAATGGAAAACGTTGGAAAAAGTCAAAATACCGTTGAAGGTCAAAGTCGGCCCGTTTAAACTCAAAATCGTTCGCCAAGCGTACCAAACCGTTTACGGCCCGGCGCTCAAAAACAAGTCGGGCGTTTACGCAATACGCACCTCGACGATTATGGACATTCGTCTGCCCAACCAACAATACGCCCTCAACAAAGCCCAAAACCTCGACGAATTCAAAAACGCCCTGCGTATGGCCGCCTTGGGAAGCGTGAACTTTGTCTACGCCGACAAAAACGAAAACATTTATTACGTTTCCAACGGTTGCATTCCCGTTCGCGACCCCGCCTACGATTGGAAAAAAATCCTGCCCGGCAACACCTCCAAAACCCTTTGGAAAAGTTACGTTCCCTTCGAGCGTTTGCCCCAACTCCAAAATCCGCCCTGCGGATACCTGTTCAACACCAATCATACGCCGTTTAACGTTACATGCAAAGAAAACAATCTCAAAGCCGAAAATTTCGACCCTACCATGGGTATCCAGCAATACGACAACAACCGCAGTCGTCGTTATACCGAACTCATGGACAACGGCAAAAAAATATCTTACGACGATTTCAAACGCTTTAAGTACGACGTAAAATATCCCGATTACGGCGCGTTTATCGAGTCGCTCAAACCCTTTTACGACCTTAAAGCCGAAAATTATCCTAAAATCTCCACCGCCATCCGCAAAATTCAAACTTGGAACAAAAGCGCCGATATTCACAACAAAGACGCTTCCATGGCCCTTCTCGCTTTTATGTATATGTTTAAAAAGCTTAAAGCGGGTTCGTACGAAGTGGAAACGGGCTTGAAAGCCGACAAAAAGCTCTTTGTCGAATCGATAGCATACGCCCAAAAATATCTGCTCAAACACTTCAAAACCATAGACGTTTCTTTGGGAGAACTTCAACGCCACATCAAAGGAAACGTAAATTTGCCGATGTACGGCATGCCCGACGTTTTGGGCGCGATGTTTTCCGAAAAATTCAAGGGCGGAAAAGGACGACGGAAATCGGCGGCGGGCGATTCGTACATTCAGTTCGCCCGCTACGGAAAAAACGGCCTCGAACACATCGAAACGGTCAATGCCTACGGCGCGTCGAACAATCGCGACTCCCGTCACTACACCGACCAAATGGCGCTTTTCGTCAATCAAAAAACGAAAACCATGACCTTCGACCGCAAGGCGATTTTCGAAAACGCCGAGCGCGTCTACCATCCCGATTGACGAAAGAACGTCTTTGAAACAACGTCGGCGTGTATACGCAACAACACGCCGACGCCAAACGGCCAACAACGGAATGGATTTTTCGGCAGTTTAAAAACAATTGTTGTTGTTAAAGAATTTTTTTGCATGTTTTTTATCGTCGGTTGGGGCCAAGCGATAAATACCATCGTTTTAGTTTTTGGGAGTTGTAAATTTGCGGCATGCGGCCTAACTTTGAGAGCGAAAGAGAATGATAGAGAGGTATTTTGTCGGGGCGGTGGCGACGGCCGGGTTGTTGTTCGTATTACGCAGCCGCTGGGCGACGGCGGCGCTTATGACCGTTTTTGCGGCGCTGCAATGCATGCTGGTTGTCTACGAGTACGTGCATTTGAACGAAACGACGGGCGTTTACTTCAAAGCCGACGCGGGGGGATGGATGCTTTTGGCGGCGACGGGCGTCGTCAGTGTGTTGAGTATGTTTCACGGTTATCATTACAACGTATCTCGCAACGAGCCGGCGCACGTGGTGGCCCTACACAATATGGCTATGGTGATGTTTGTGGCCATGACTACGGGCGCAATTTTGGCTCGGCACCTCGGGGTCTTGTGGGCGTTCTTGGAGGCGACGACCGTTTTCGGCAGTGTGTTGATTTATCACAAGCGCGACCCCGCCGCCCTTGAAGCCGCGTGGAAATACAGTTTTATCTGTTCGGTAGGGGTGGCCATCGCCTTTTTGGGGGTCTTGTGCTTAACCGCCGCCATTCCCGAGCGCCACGCCGAGCTTTTCGTGGACGAATTGGCCCGCAACGCCTCGCGTTTCGACCCGTTGTGGTTAAAAATCGCTTTTGTTTTCGCTTTTACGGGCTTTAGCGTCAAAATGGGGGTTGTGCCGCTGTTCAACGTCGACATTGACGCCAAAGACGTGGCGCCTTCGCCCGTCGGCGCCCTGCTTTCCGGCGGACTGATGAACGCCGGTTTTATCGCCGTGTTTCGCTTTTATCAAATCTTTGCCGCAAGCCCCGCCGCCGCATGGATGAACGCCGTGCTGCTTTTTACGGGCACGGCCACAATATTTTTGGCGATGGTATTCCTTTTGAAAGTGCGCAACCTCAAACGTATTTTCGCTTATTCGAGTATGGAACACGGAGGCATTGCGTTGGTGGCGTTGGCCGTGGGCGCGTTGCCCGCCGCGTTTTTGCATTTGTTTTTTCACTCCTTGGTCAAGGCGGGCTTGTTTTTTCAGGCGGGACAAGTGGGAAGGATATTTCACGCCAAAGACGTGGGCGCGATGCGTGGATATATGCGTGTTTTTCCCGCGGGCGCGACGGCTTTGCTTTTGGCTTGGGCGATGGCTTTGGGCATGCCGCCGGGCGGTTTGTTCTTTTCCGAATTGATGACGTTCAAGGCGCTTATCGCGGGCGAGCGCTACTTTACCTTCGTGCTTATGACGGGAATGCTGACGGTCGTTTTGTTTGCCATGGGACGCAACGTGTTGGGCGTGATTGATTCGCCTTCTTCCGGCCCTTTGCCGGCCCCGCTGAAAAACATCGAAACCGTTTCGCAGTACGCGCTCATGGCGGCGGTCGTTGTTTTGGCCGTCGCTCCCCCCGAAGAATTTTCCCGCGTCGTCGCCCAAACCGCCCAACTTGTCCTCAAATGAAACTTCCCCTTGCTTCCATTCCCGTCGTCGAATACGAAAACTTGTTTGACGGTGCGGGGCGTTGTTTGGCGTACTTTTTTTCGCCCGTTTCCGGCGGCTATGATGCATTTTACGTTTCCGACGAAAAAGTTTGGCGTTATTTTTATCCCGAATCGCGTCCCGTACTGCCGGCTTTGTCGTCGGTACATGCGCACGCGCACCTTTTCGAGTGCGAACTTTGGGAGGAACATGGAGTGGAATGGGCGGCGCATCCACGTTTGCATACCGTTCGCAAGCCGGGTGCACGCGATTTTTTTTTCGTCGAGGGCGAAGGCTTGCACGAGGTGGGGGTCGGACCCGTTCACGCGGGTATTATCGAGCCGGGGCATTTTCGTTTTTCTTGTTCGGGGGAAAAGGTTTTGCATCTGGAAATCGCCTTGGGCTATCAACGTCGGGGCGTTGAAAAACTCATGCGCGACGCCCGACATCCCGCGCGTTTGACGACGTTGGCGGAATCGATTTGCGGCGATACGGCCATCGGCCACGCGTGGGCCGCGTGCGAACTTTGGGAAAAAGCGGCGGGTTGGGAGGTGGCTTACAACGACCTTGCGGCGCGGGCCATGGCCTTGGAAATCGAACGCATGGGACAGCATTTGGGCAATTTGTCGGCGTTGTGTACGGATTTGGCTTATCGTCCGGGCGCGTCGGTTTTTGGCGTTTTGCGCACGCCCGTCGTCAACTTTATGCAGTCGTGGTGCGGCAACCGGTTCGGAAAAGGTTTGCTGCGGCCCGGAGGGGTGCGTTTCCCGTTTACCGAAGCGTTGAAATCGGCTTTACACAAAACGCTCGACGGCGTGGAAAAAAAATTCCGTCCGATGGCCGCCGAATTTCGGGAAAGCAACGGCGTTGCCGAACGCTTGCAAGGCAACGGCAGGGTTACGCGCGAACAGGCGGAAATATTGGGTTGGGTGGGCCTGTGCGCCAAAACGTGCGGCGTGCCGCGCGACGCCAGAACCCGCAATCCGCTCTTTCCCCGTTTCGTGCCGATTACCCTGCCCGACGGCGACGCTTACGCCCGCGCCGTCCTTCGGCTTTTGGAAATCGAACAGTCCGTATCGTTGATTCGTACGATTTTGGATGAAACGCCATGGCCGAGCGAGTCCCAATGCCAATCGTATCCCGCCGCGTCGGCGCTCGAACCCCAAACGCTCGTTTTTTCGGTTGTCGAAGCTTGGAGGGGGGAGGTGGTTCACGCCGCCGTTACCGACGAACAAGGCCGTTTTAAAACCTACAAAATCGTCGACCCCTCTTTTCACAACTGGAAGGCGCTCGAACTCTCGATGCGCGGTACCGAAATCGCCGACTTTCCGATAAACAACAAAAGTTACGACCTTTCTTATTGCGGCTTCGACCTTTGAACCCTTGGCGGCAAGGGTGAATTTTGACGAAAAAAACGACGGCTTAGGTTTTGGGGGCTTTGCGTATCCACGTGGACGGACTGCGGGCCAATGCCGCCGTTAACGACAATCCCGTCTGAAAAGAAGAAAATTGGGGACCTTGAGGCCCGAAAACCGGCGTGGGAAACCAACTTGCATACACCCCGACGCCCATATAGTCCACCGCAAGCGTCAATCCCGCCTTGTAGAAAGAAGTGTGCAGGCGCCTGTTGCCGATAAGTTTTCTCGAAATCGTACCCTCGTCGTCGGAACGGTACTTGTATTTATGGCGTGCGTGAAGCAGCACGTCCGCATGAGCGACGAGCGCGACGTTGAGTTTGTCGAAGGTAAAGCCGATTTCGGGTGCAAGACGGGCGGCCAACCAAGAAATTTTACTTTTTTTACGTTCGCGGCCCGGGGTTTCGTCCAAAGTTGCGGAAAAACGTTCCCCGTCGTAAAAGGGTAATCGGGCTTCGGCAAAACGGTATTCAAAATGTTGCAAACCCGTGCCTAGGCCCATATAAAATTTGCCGAAATAAAACCGGGCGCCGAACGTCAGCCCCGGCGACGTCGAGCCGAATCCGCGTACGGTCGTCGCAAGGCTGTCCGCACCCCAAAAAAAGTTGTATCCGTAGGTCATTCGGACAAAAGGACGCGGAACGGAGCGCTTGGAACTTTGTGCGTCCGCTTCGCCCGTCATAACCATCCATAGGCACAAGCCCAACCAACCCATGACGCTCAAATCGGATTTTTTACAAACAAGCGCAAAGCGACGACGTAATCGCCCTTGGCGCCCGTGCAATGGAACAGATGTTCTCCGCCGGCGTTTGTGCCTTGATAAGCCGTTGTTTTTTGGGCGCACGCCCACGTCGGGCAGTATTCGGCGTCGATTTTGAGGTGGATTTCCCCGACGACGTCGTCCATCATCTTGACCAAGCCGCCGCCGTCCTCCTCCAAAAGTTGGAGTTTGAGCGCAACACCTTGATAAATTTCACCGTCGAAAAGAACGGTTCCGGGGCCGACGCTTTGTCCCGATTTAAGTTTCCAGACGTTGTTTTCGGGAAAACGGAGGTTGATTTTAGACGTACTCCCGACGTATTCCCCCGACAAGGCGCAGTAAATTTCGTCTTCGGTTTCGGTGGCCTTGTTGCAACGAATGGCCGAAAGACGGAGTTGAATTTCTTTGTTCATACGCCGGTGGCTTGTCGAATGCGTTGAAACACTTCTTCCACCGAACCCGAGCCGTTTACTTCGACCAACTTGTTTTGTCCGCGATAATAGTCGGCGACGGGTAAGGTTTTGGCTTGATATTCGTCGAAACGTTTGGCGATGGACTCGCGGGTGTCGTCGGCGCGGCCTTCGGCCTCGGCGCGTTTGAGCAGGCGCTCAATCAATTCTTCTTTGTCCACGACGAGGGAAACCATGGCGGCGACCGATTCGTTGCGCGAGGCGAGCATTTGGTCGAGGGCTTGGGCTTGGGCGACGGTACGCGGAAAACCGTCGAAAACCACGCCTTTGACGCCGTTCAAACTTTCCAAACGACTTTTCAACACCCCGATGACCAAATCGTCGGAAACCAACGCGCCCGAGGCCATCACGGCTCCCACTTCTTTGCCCAACGGGGTGCCGGCGGCCACTTCGGCGCGAAGCGCGTCGCCCGTGGAAATGTGTCCCAGTCCCGCCTCGGTTTTAAGCATGGCGCTTTGCGTGCCTTTGCCCGCACCCGGCGGTCCGAATAAAACAATGTGTGACATGACGGTTCAAAAATACAAAAATTTCCTTAAAAAATTATCGTTGGGTGCGGGCTTGTTGTAAAAACGACTTGGTTTTGGGGCAAAACGACAAGCTTATTTTTTTTCGGCGATTTCGGCAATGCCTTTGACCAGACGGTCGAGGTCTTCGAGCGTGGTGTAAATGTGGGGCGTAACCCGAACGCCCGAAATATTTTCCCATTCGATGGAAACGACGTAAATCCGATGTTTGTCCATCAAATATTTTTCGATTTCGGCGGGCTTTTTGCCTTCGATGGAAAAAAGCGCAAGGGCGCCGGAAAATTCGTCCTTAAACGAGGTGTGAATTTTTACTCCGGGAATTTGGGCGGCTTTTTTCGCCCAATAATTTTTTAGGTAACGCAAACGGGCGGCCTTGCGTTCGGCGCCCACGGCCCGGTGAAACTCCAAGGCCGTGGCGATGGCCGCCTCCGTCGGTATCGAACGCGTACCCATCCATTCAAACTTGCGTATGTCGTCGGTGTCGAAGAGTTGGTTGGGAAACAGGGGCCACAATCCGCCGATTTTTTCTTTTTTGACGTACAACATTCCCGTTCCGAACGGCGCCGACAGCCATTTGTGCAAGCTGGTACCAAAATAGTCGCAACCGAGGTCGGGAATTTTGAACGGATATTGGGCGAAAGTGTGGGCGCCGTCGCAAATCGTGGCCACGCCGCGTTCCCGGGCAAGGTCCGCAATTTGCCGAACGGGCATGATTTGTCCCGTCCAATTAATCATTTGGGTGATTTGCACGGCCTTGGTTCGCGGCGAAAAGGCGGCGGCAAACTTTTCGACGGCATAGTTCGGATTTTCAAACGGCAAATCCAAATCCAACCACACGAGTTTAACCCCGTCGCGCTTTTCGCGCAGTTTCCAGTCGTGAATCATGTTGGGGTAGTCTTGTTTGGTCAGTACGACCTCGTCTCCGGCTTTGAGCTCCAAACCGAAAGCAACAATGGCCAAGGCTTCGGTGGTGTTGCGCACGACGGCGACTTCCTCCGGCGAACAACCGCCCAGTTCCGCCAATTCTTGACGGATTTTTTCGCGTCCTTTGTCCAGTATTTGCCACATCGTGTACGCCGGCGCCTCGTTGGCAAAGCGATTGAAGCGCTCGAAAGCTTCCTGCACGACGACGGGTTGGGGACTGACGCCGCCGTTGTTGAGGTTGATTACGTAAGGCGAACGCAGGTACGCCCGTTGTATCGGCGCCCAAAAATCCTCGTCGCTTGCAACGGTTTGCGGAGCGGCGTCGGCCGTGCGGGCGGCTTGCTCGGCCACCTCGTCCCATACCCCCCCATGGGCCAATGCCGTCATCCCCGCGCTTAGTTGCATAAAAAATGTTCTGCGGTCGGTTTCCATACCCGTTTTGAATTAAAGCAAACGTCGATTTTATCGACGCAAACAATGGCTATTTTTTCCAACGTTGAAGGCTGGTCGTACCGACCAAAGGCGGTTTGACGATTTGAACGGGCGCGGCTTTGCCCCTTACGTCGATTTCGAGCGTTTCTCCAACGGCCGAAAACTCCGTTTTTACATACGCCAAGCCTATGCCGTATTTCAACAACGGACTAAACCCGCCCGACGTTACCCGTCCGATCGTTTCCCCGTTACGCGTAATAGGATAACCGTGTCGGGGGATTGCACGGTCGAGAGATTTGAAGGCGACCAATTTTTCGGGCGTGCCTTCGGCTTTTTGTTTGGCGAAAAGTTCTTTGTCGATGAAGTCGCCTTTGTCGAATTTGGTAATCCAACCCAGACCGGCGGCGATGGGGGAGGTGGCGTCGTCGATGTCGTTGCCGTAGAGCATGTATCCCATTTCTAGGCGGAGGGTGTCGCGTGCGCCGAGGCCTGCGGGAACGAGTCCGTGGGCGGCGCCCGCCTCGCGCAAGGCGTTCCATAGGGTTTCGGCCGCGTCGTTGCGGACAAAGAGTTCAAAGGTCGCCTCGCCGGTATAGCCGGTCGTGGCGATAAGTACGTTTTCTATGCCCGCGACGCTCGAACGCACGAGCCCGTAATAAGGCATGGAGTCGATGTCCACGGGGGTGAGGGGGCGGAGAACGTCGTGGGCCTTGGGGCCGGAAAGGGCCAAAAGCGTCGTAGCGTCGGATATATTTTCGAGCGCCGCGCCAAACCCGGCGTTTACCTCGTTGAACCATGCCCAATCCTTGTCCACGTTGGCCGCGTTGACCACGACCATGTAGAGTTCGTCTTCGAGGCGGTAAACGATGACGTCGTCGACGATTCCGCCGCGACCGTTGGGCAGGCAGTTGTACTGGGCTTTGCCGACGGGAACGGTCGCGACGTTGTTGGTGGAAATGTATTGCAACAAAGCCAAGGCTTTCGGCCCTCGAACCAAAAATTGGCCCATGTGCGAAACGTCGAAAAGACCCGCCGCTTGACGGACGGCGTTGTGTTCGGCGGCGTCGCCCGAATAGCGGACGGGCATTTCCCAACCCGCAAAGGGTATCATTTTCCCGCCTTCGGCGAGGTGTTTGGAGTATAGCGGCGTGCGTTTGGACATAGCGCAAATTTACGTTACAACCGCCGCTTTGACAAAACCAATTTCCGCAACCCAACCATAACAATTGCCCCGGCAACGATGGACGATTGCGGCCAACCAATAATTTTTTTTGTACACGGACTATTCAACCGACACGATTCCGACGAGACCCCGTTTTGAATTCTATTTTATGCTAAACTTTTGTAAAAAAATTTGATTTTACCCCATATTCGTTTTTTTTACGAATGTATGATTTCTTTGCAAAAAAAGTACGACACAAACGGCATGTTACGGAAGCGGTCGAAGTCGTCGTTTGCGAAAAAAAGAACATCGTCGCGGTGGGCAACCTGCTTTCGACGTCGGCGCGTCCGCTTTGGAATCGTGCGCAAGCCAAGCCGGGCTACCCGAACGGTCGTTTTGAGTTGCAATGGCGCGTGGGGCGTGTGGAACATCGTCGCGGACATTGCCGACACCTTTACACCCTTGCGGGTCTTTCGTCTTCGACGACCTATCAAGTGCGCGTGGCCTACGCCTGCGGGTCGGTCGAATCGGTCGGATGCGGTACTTGTTTTTTTTCGTTCGCGCACAAATAATTAAACGTACGCCGACGAGAAAACGCGTCGCCCCTTTCGTAGAGAGGGCAAGTTTTAGCCGGCGCCAAACCGCCAATAATATCGACGTGAATCGGAGAAATCATTATTTTGCCATTGACGACAAATTGTAAAGTTGCCGGTAAAAAATTTGTCGTACGCGGCTTTTATCCCGCAACTTATCGTTATCGGCTTAACCTAATCGAAAACAAAGTCAATGCGGGCGTTGATGGTGGACAATTACGACTCTTTCACCTACAACTTGGTGGGTTATATGAGAAGTTTGGGATGGGAGGTGGAGACGGTTCGCAACGACGTTTGGGTGGAAACGGAGTTTGACCTGTTGGTGTTGTCGCCGGGGCCGGGTCGTCCGAGGGAGGCGGGGATGTTGATGCGCTACATTGAGAAATACCATGCCGTCAAGCCGATATTCGGGGTGTGTTTGGGTCTTCAGTCGTTGAACGAGTTTTTTGGCGGCACGCTCAAATACGTCAGACCCGTCCACGGCAAGGCGCGAAAAATTCGTCACGACGGCAAAGGCGTGTTTCGGGCTCTTCCCAACCCGATGAACGTTGGTCGTTACCATTCGTTGGCCGTCGACCGATTGGGCGAAAACTTGGAAATTTCGGCGGCGTCTTCGGACGGAATCGTCATGGGTTTGCGGCATCGGAATTTGCCTATCGAGGCCGTGCAATTCCATCCCGAATCCGTTTTGACCCCGCAGGGTTTGCGTTTGATGGAAAATTTGCGGCTTTATTCGGGAAAATAAGGAACGGGGGGAGGCGTTTGGGCTTTGCGTTTGGGCGGTACGTTTTCATGTCCGTAGGGGCAGTGTTTGCAAGCGCTGCCGCAGCATTTGCCGCGCCGCAACAATCCCCACGAGGTAAAAACGTACATTTGGTTGCTGTCGATGTAATAATCGCGTCCTTCGATGAGGGGGGAATCGTTGTCTTTTTTTACGAACATTATCGGGGCAGATAGACGTAAAAGACGGTGTTTCCCGGAACGGATTCGACGTTGATTTCGCCGCCGTGTTTTTCGACGATTTTACGGCAGATGTCGAGTCCGAGGCCCGTGCCTTCGCCGGCGGGTTTGGTGGTAAAAAAAACGTCGAAAATCTTTGGCATGATTTCGGGGGGAATGCCCGGGCCGTTGTCGATGACGGAAACGCGTACGCCGTCCTTCCATTTTTCGGCACGCACGGTGAGCTCGCCCTCGTACTTCATCGCTTGGAGGGCGTTGTGAATGAGGTTGGTCCATACTTGGGTGAGTTCGTCGGGATAACCGTGTATCGGCGGCAAGTCGGGCGCGAACTCGCGCTTCAACTTCACGCCTTTTTTCATGAGGTTTTGGTGGACGACCAATACCGTTTCGATGGTTTCAACGACGTTTACGGCAACGGCCTCTTCGGCGTTTTGTTTACGGGAAAAGTTTTTGAGGGCGAAAACGATTTTTTGCGTTCGTCCGACGGCGTTGTCGATGTTGGAAAGATGACGTTTGACCCAACCGAGGGTCGAGGCGGTTTCGAGGATTTTATCGGCTTGCGGGTGGCGAAGGAGTTCGGCATAAGGTTCGATGTTTTCGACGACGCCGATGCGAATGAGTTCGCGAGCCATATCGCCGGGATTTTGCACGCCCAAATCCAATAACTTTTCGGTAATGGATTTGCGATATTGGCGCTCCTCGCGGCTGGTGAGCAGCAGGGTTTCGTTCAAAGATTTATCGACGAATTCGAAAAACAACGTTTCGTATTTGGGCGTGAGCACGTCGTTGACGAAGCGATGGAAATTTTTGAGCATCGGGGGCAGGGTGGCGTTGAGGTCGGCGGCGGCGCCTTTGACGACGCCGAGGGGGGTATTGATTTCGTGGGCGACGCCGGCGACGAGTTGGCCCAAGGCGGCCATTTTTTCGGCTTGAAGCAGTTGGCCTTGCGCGCTTTTGAGGTTTTCCATCGCCGATTCGAGTTCTTGGGTGCGTTCGGCGACGCGTTTTTCCAAATTTTCGTTGAGGGCGCGGATGGCGGCGTCTTGGCGGATGCGTTCGGTAACGTTGCGAATAAAAACCCCCGCTCCGACGACGGCGCCTTGCGAATCGCGGGCGGGATGCACCGTGGCTTCAAAGTGTTCGCCGCGGCTTTGGTACTCAAATTTGTGTTTGCGCCCGTTGACGGCGGCGCGAAGGCCGAGTGTCAAACCGTCTTCGGCCGCGCCCGCCCAGACCGAGAAATGTTTGCCCACCGGCCGGATCGGATGTACGGCTTGCAAAAACGGTTCGTTGCCCACGGTGCAAAACCCCTTCGAATCAAGGTTGAAAATATAATCGTCGGCGCTGTCGATGAGGGCGGCGAGCCGGGCTTGGCTGTCGGCCAGTTCCCGGCTCATTCTTTGCGATTCCTCCTGCGCGATTTGTAGCCGTTCAAGCGTTGTTTGCAAACTGCGTTCGCGAGCCTCGAGCATGGCGTTTTTTTCGCGCATCTGCTCGTAGAGTTCGAGACGCATCGACTGCATGCGGTAAAAGTTGAGCGCGGCGCCGACGGCGGCGCAGAACTCGGCAAGCGCCGTCGCGTCGGCCGCATAACGCGAAAACGACAATTCAATCACGCCTTCGGTCGTATCGTTATAGACGGCGGGAAGGACGGTCAAAGCGCGTATCGGAACGCGACACATGGCGCCGGCGGCGTCTGCGTTGATGAGCGCGGGGTCGTCAACAAAATAGGTTTTGCCTAGGCGGGCCGATTGGCCGGGCAGGCCTTCGCCCCATGCGTAGCGTCGGCGTATCTTTTGCAAATCCACCGCATGGCCCGCCACCACCCGCAGCTCTTCTTCCCCGGTTTTGTAATAAAACACTCCTTGCAAGGCGGCAAACGACTCGACGGCCAAAGCCAACGCCCGTTCCGCGTAGCTTTCCAATCCGTCGTCCCCCCGCCAACGCAACTCCGTCCAATCCCGCGTTTTCATGCCCAAAGATACAATCTTTGGCGCGGATTTAGTTTCACCAAAACCGCAATTTTTAAATTTTTTGTTGATTCGCGACAATGATTTTTTGCTTAATTTTGAGGCGCAAAAAATAAAAGCATCAATGAAGTTTTTTTCAACAAGCCTTTTGACGGGCGTTATGCTTTGCGCTACCCTCGCCCATGCCCAACAAACCCACGTTGTTCGCATCGACATGAACCATCCCACGTGCTACAATCCCAATTATCGGGAGATAGCGTCCGGGGACATTGTCAGGTTTGAAACCGTCGGATGCCTGCTTTCCGTCTGTTTGATTCCCGCGACGATGCATTTGGTTTCGGGGCCTCCGGGAGCGGCGCCGTGGGGCTTTACCGTTCCCGCGCCGACGTGGTTGGCCAACGGCGTTTACGAAATTACCCTCACCGTCCCCGGAATTTATCGCTACCGTGCCGACGACGATTACCTTATGATTTACGAATCCTATCAAGGCTTTCCGCCCGAAAACGGCACCATCGTCGTCGGCCCCGCCGCGCCCCAATTGACCATCGGCAACGAAAATCCCGTTCAATACTGCGCCCAAACCGGCGGTTCGGGAACGGTGGACTACACCACCGGCTCCCCTCCGATGGGCGGCAACGTTTTCACCGTCCAGCTTTCCGACGCCAACGGCAGTTTCGCCTCGCCGACAACCATCGGTACGTTGGCTTCGACCAACGCGCAAGGCGCCATTAACTATACCATCCCTCCCGGCCTTCCGACGGGAACCTATTCGATTCGCGTGGTGGGAAGCAATCCTTCGCTGACGAGCAACACGCGCAACATCACTTTGGTCGCGCCGGAGGCGGGAACCATCACCGCCGACCCACCCGGTTTGTGTTCGGGCGGAGGTTCGGTCAATTTGCTTTTGCAAGGCCACAACGGAAGCATTCAGTGGCAGGTTTCGACGACGGGCGGTGCAAGCTTTACCGACATCCCCGGCGCCAACAGCCAAGTTTACATCACTTCCCAACTCAATCAAACGACCGTCTACCGTGCCGTCGTCACCCTGCCGGGTTGCGGAACGGCAACCACCGAACCGGTTACGATTTTGGTTAATTCGGCGCCGGCGCCCGGCACCGCCTCTGCCAATCAAACCTCGTTTTGCAGTCCGTCTTCGGCCAACCTGACGCTCACGGGTTACAGCCCCGGAACCACGATTCAATGGCAAACGTCCACCGACGGCCAAAATTTTAGCAACGTTACGGGCGGTGGCGACGGGCCCAACTACACCACCCCGACGCTCAACGCCACGCGCCACTTTCGGGCCATGGTCTTCGTCACCGGATGCGACCCCGCTTATTCCAACGTCGTTACCATCAATATTGGTTTGGGCGTCGAATGTTCGGTCGCGCCCGCATTGCCCGTCCCCGGACAGAACGCTACGTTTTTCGTTTACATTCCCCAAAACGGTACCCCGCCGTTCAACATCACCTTCAACCCCGGCGGCGGACAAGCCCCGCAAAATTTTAACAACGTCACCGACTACAACTATAATTTCAACTACGTTTACGGCATCCCCGGCGTGTATTCCTACCAAATTACCGTCAACGACCAAAGCGGATGTATGGGTACGTGCGGCGGCCTCTTGAACGTCTCGTCCGACAATCCTTCCAACACCCTTACCGCCGTTTTGTTGAACCCCAACACGGTTTGTGCGGGCGGAACGACGGAATTGACCTTCGTGGCGACGGGAACGTTTACGCCGTCCAACGTTTACGAAGCGCAATTATCCGACGCCTCGGGTTCGTTTGCCAACCCCGTCGTCGTCGGACAATTGGCGGGCAACGACCTTAGCGGAACCATTCCCTTGAACATTCCCACGTCGTTGGCGCCGGGCGTTTACCGCGTGCGTGTTTACAGCGCCGAACAAGGACTGGCGAGCAACGAAATCAACCTGACGGTCGTCGAACTCGAAGCCAATTGCTCGGTACAAACCGACAATCTGACCGCAACCCTAACCGTTTCCGTTTCGACGGGACAGGCGCCGTATCGAACGGAATTTTACCCTTTTGAGGGTGCGTCTGCGGTTGTCAACGACAATTTCAATCCGCTCAACCCCATCGTCTATAATTATGCCGCCGACGGAACGTACAACTACCGTTTGGTGGTGCGTTGGGGCGAATGCTTGGACGAATGCACGGGAACGATAACGGTGGAAAGCTCGTCGGAACCGTCGTATTTTATCGACCTGCTTTCGCTTTCGCCGAACAACCTGTGTTCGGGGGCGACGGTGGAAGCCCAATTTTCCGCGTCCGCAAATTTTGGACAAAACAATATTTTCGTTTTGCAACGTTCGGAGGTTTCGGGAAGCTTTGCGAATCCGACGGCATTGGCGTCGTTGGCCTCGACGGGCGGCGATAATTTGAGCGTGAGTTTCGAGGTCGGTTCGGATTGGGCAAACACAACTTATCGTTTTAGGGTCGTATCGGAAACGCCCGCGGTGATGAGCGATACGCTCACGGCAACCAAAGTTCGCACGCCGACGGTAACGTGTTCTCAGACGTTCGGCGGTGCGCCGAACAAATTTGCCTTTACCTTTGCGACGACGAACGTCACGCCGCCGTATTCGCTCGTTTTCAGCCCCGGCGACGGGGCGGCGCCCACAACCGTTACCGCGCAAGGACAAAGCATCAGCCTGACCCACACCTATCGCGAAATCGGGACTTACGACTACCGCGTGCGCGTCGAAAACGCCGAGGGGTGCGCCGATTCTTGTGCCGGCACCATCGTCGTTTCCGAGGTCGTTTCCCGTCCGTCCAAAGCGTTTTCCGACGTAAGGATATACCCCAACCCGTCCGATGGGCGCCTGCAATGGGAAACCGACCGCCCCGTAACGCTTGAACTTAGCGACTTGACGGGCAAAATTCTTTGGCGTACGACGGTTTTGGATAGCGGCGAACAGTGTTTTTCCGACCGTCCGTCAGGGGTTTATCTGTTGAAAATACGCACCGATGCGGGCGAAGAAATCCGACGTTGGGTGAAAAATTAGTCAAATGTAGCCGTCGGCGGGAGATTTTCAACGCTTAATTTCTTAACGCGAGTTTGACGAGCTCTTCGACGGTTTTGACGCCCGAGGCAATCAGGTCGTCGACGCGTTTTTCCATCGAACTTTTGGGAAAACCCAGTACGGCAAGTGCGGCAAGGGCTTCGTTGCGAACGACGTTGTTTTCCGAGGCTTCGGTTTTCTTGCCTTGCGGTAGATTTCCTTTGAGTTCGAGGACGATGCGTGCGGCGGTTTTCGGTCCTACGCCCTTGATTTTTTTCAACATTGCGACGTCTTCGGCTTCGACGGCTCGATACAGTTCGGGTGGGGAAAGGGCGGAAAGAATGGTTAGGGCCGTGTTCGGACCGACCCCCGATACGGCTACGAGCCGGTCGAAGGCCGCGCGATCGTCTTCGGTCTCGAAACCAAAAAGCAAGTGCGCATCCTCGCGAACGACCAAACGCACGTAAACCAACGTCCGGCTTTTGTCTTTGAGTTTTTCGTAGGTTGAAGGCGATATTTTGACGGCATAGCCGATGCCGTTGCATTCGACGACGACTTGCCCCGGCTCCGATTTTACGATTTCCCCTTTTAGATATTCGTACATGCGGCAAAAATACGTCGAAAAAAGTCGAAGGCATAAAATACGGAGGGGATTCGGTGGGACGTGAAATTGACGCGAAATTATTGTCCGCGCCGGGTTTGCACCTAAAATTCGTTTCCGTTGTTGTGAATTTGCGTAACTTTGCAACGATTTTCCCGTCGGATGAACGACGCGAAAAAAAGAATGAAAAAAATCCTTTTGGCGGCGGCGCTGGCCTTTACGGCGTTTGCCTGCAAAGACAACGAACCGGTGGTCAACGCTCCGCCCAAAGACATGCTGACGGTCTTTGGGGTGTTGAACGCCAACGACAGCATTCATTACATACGGGTGGGGCGCCTGTTTCTGCCGGAGTCGGATGCCGTGGAAGCGGCCCGAAAACATCGCGACGAATTGAATGAGGCGGTGGTGGTTTTGACCGGCGGCGATACGACGATATTTTTTGCGCGCGTGGACACCCAACGTGCCGACGGGCTGTTTCCGAAAGACATGACGGTGTTTCGCGGCTTTGGATTTTTGAAGCCCAACACCACCTACCGATTGGAGGTTTCTTTACCGGGCGGTTTGAAAGTCAAAGCGCGGACGACCGTTCCCAATCCTCCGACATTTCTTTTTCCGCCCGAAACGTTCGTATATCCGGGCAACGTGGAAGGGTGGTACCCGTACAATTTTCAGTCAAACAGTTTGAGCGTGTCTTTCGGCGAAAAGCGTCGGGGCGTTTCGGGACAAAGGGAGGTTCGTCCTTCGGCGTATGAGGTGCGTTTCTTTTTTCGTTACGGCACGACGCCGGGGGTCTACGACCAAGAAATCGTTTACGGCCCGACGGGGCCGCCTTTTTCCGGTGACGCGGGTCAATGTCCGCAAAAATACGGTGCGTCCACATGGGAATATGAAGCGTGCTTCAACGTCGGCCGCGGTTTTTTGAATCATGTGATGGAAAAATTGCCCCAAGGTGCGGTTTATGCCGACCAAGCCCCGTTCAATCTTTCCACGCGCATCGAAATCACGGCCATAGACACTTTCCTTTACAACTATATGCGGGCCAACGCTCCGAATTTTGAAGACTTCACCACCGTTCGGCCCGAGTACACCAACATCGAAGGCGGTTTAGGGGTTTTGGGTTCGGTAATAAAATCCAGCCGTTATGCCAACTGGTCCGACTGTTCCCGTTATCTGGCCCGCATCAACAACGCCCCGCGTCCTTCGGGTTCCTGCCAATGATTTGGACGATGGTCTTGTCGGCGGGCTTGCTTTGGGCACAGCCCTTCGACCAAAAACCGAAAGTCGTTTACGTTTACGACGCGCTATGCGGTTGGTGCTACGGCTTTAGCCCCGTGATGGAAAAATTGTATCAAAATTATTCGGGTGCGTTGGCCTTCGAAGTTGTTTCGGGCGGTATGGTCGTGGGCGAAGGCGTCGGACCGATTTCCGAGATGGCCACTTACATCAAATCCGCCTATCCCGTTGTTGAAAAAACAACGGGAATCAAGTTTGGCAAGGCTTTCGTCGACGGGATGCTGGAAAAAGGAACGGCCGTTATGAGTTCCGAGAAACCCGCAACGGCGTTGTCGTGGGTCAAAAACAACCGTCCCGATTTGGCCTTGGCCTTTGCCGCCGCCCTCCAAAAAATGATTTATCACGACGGTTTGGGTCCCGACGACGACGAAAGCTATCGCGGCCTTGCACAAAAATTCGGGTTTGACTTTGACCGGTTCGTTGTTGAAATGAAAAGTCCGGCAAACGTTCAATCGGCCCTCGCCGACTTTATGTACGCCCAAGAATTGGGCGTTACGGGTTACCCTACGGTTTTGTGGGTTGCGGGTGAGCAAGTCGAGGTTTTGTGTCGCGGCTATTGCGAATACAAAACCCTTGAAACCGAAATTAAAAAACGAATGTAATTTTCCGTTTTGTGGCAAAATGAGTTCGGCGCCTTTTTTCTCCGTCGTCATTCCCACCTATCAACGCGCCGGTTTGATTGGCAAGACGATAGAAAGCCTGTTAAAACAAACGTTCACCGATTTTGAGATTATCGTCGTCGACGACGGCGGCACGGACGAAACGAGGTCGGTGGTGGAGGCTTTCGACGATGCACGCGTTCGTTATTATTGGAAGGAAAACGGGGAACGGGGGGCGGCGCGGAATTACGGGGCGGCGTTGGCGCGGGGCGAATACTTGAATTTTTTCGATTCCGACGACATCGCGCTTCCTCATCACCTCCAAACGGCCAAAGAGGTCATCGAATCGAACGGACGTCCCGCGTTTGTGCATTTGGCGTTCGAGGTACGCAAACCAACGGGTGAATTGGTGCATGCTTGGTCGCCGTCCAAGGAGCCCTGTTCGGTCGCGTTGTTGGACGGCAATTATTTTTCGGTTTTGGGGGTATTTGTCAGCTTGGCGGCATTCAAAACGGTGCGTTTTCACGAGGATCGACGACTTCCTCCATCGGAAGATTGGCTTTGCTGGTTGTTGACGTCCGTACGTTACGAGCCCGTCTGTTCAACCGTCGTTACATCCCACGCCATCGACCACTCTACCCGAAGCATGGTCGGTAATTTTATCGCCAAAGTCCAAAGCGTGGAGCTGGTGGAAAAATATGCGCTCGAAGACCCCGTTTTTGTGGAAAAACACCGCCAAAGATTGGGAAGGTTTCGAGCGTACGTCGCCGCTTATTCCGCCATGTGTTTGGCGCTAAGCAAAACTTCGCGTTTGAATGTGTTGAAAAAGTGGACGAAATCGTTTTTGTTGTATCCTCCGATTGTCGCTCACAGGACTTTTTGGGCCGCTCTCAAACATTGGTTTTAATCAATTTGCCAAGGGATGGTCGTATTTTGTCACCCCTTTTTATTTTATTAATTTTGCGCTTGGGTCTCCGTATTTTAGGGCGCCCATACAAACTTAATCAAAACTTATGTGCGGCATCGTCGGATACGTCGGTAATAGAAAAGCGTGGCCCGTGGTCATCGGCGGGCTGAAAAGGTTGGAATATCGGGGTTACGATTCGGCGGGCGTGGCCATGCCGGTCGAAGGAGAAATACGGGTGGTTAAAAAGAAGGGGCGGGTCGCGGAGCTCGACAGGCTCGAACCCGAATACACGGCCCGCGTAACCGTGGCCATGGGCCACACCCGGTGGGCGACCCACGGCGAACCCAACGACGTCAACGCCCATCCCCATCTCAGCGCCTCGGGTGAATTTTGTCTGATACACAACGGCATCATCGAAAATTACGCCGAACTCAAGCGTCGACTTTTGGACCGCGGTTATGTTTTTTCCAGCGACACCGATACCGAGGTGCTTGTCAACCTCATCGAGGAGATTTACGAGGTGGGCAACGTTTCTCCCGAGGACGCGGTGCGATTGGCTTTGACCAAAGTACACGGCGCCTTTGGAATTGTGGTTTTGTGCCGTTCGGCGCCCGATATGCTGGTTGTGGCAAGGCGGGGAAGTCCGATTGTGATAGGCTTGGGTTCGGGAGAATACTTTGTCGCTTCCGACGCCACGCCCATCGTCGAATATACGAAGAACGTCATTTACCTCAACGACGACGATATCGCCATTATCGGTCGCGACGAACTGACGCTCAAAACCATTCGCAACGCTCCCCGCACGCCCGAGATCAAGGTGCTTGAACTCGAATTGGACGCCATCGAAAAAGGCGGTTACGAGCATTTCATGCTCAAAGAAATATTCGAACAACCGCGAAGCATTAGAGACTCGATGCGTGGGCGTATCGCTCAAGACCGCAGCGAGGTCAAGCTCGGCGGTTTGGTGGACGTATCCGAAAAACTGCTCAACGCCGAAAGAATGATTATCGTGGCTTGCGGAACGAGTTGGCACGCGGGCTTGATAGGCGAGTATTTGTTTGAGGATTTGGCGCGTTTGCCCGTCGAGGTCGAATATGCCAGCGAATTTCGCTATCGCAACCCGATTGTCCGTGCGGACGACGTGGTACTGGCTATCAGCCAAAGCGGGGAAACGGCCGACACTTTGGCCGCCATTCAACAGGCCAAGCAACAGGGCGCGACGGTTTTGGGCGTATGCAACGTCGTTGGCTCGTCCATTCCGCGCGAGACCCATGCGGGGGTTTACACCCACGCCGGCCCCGAAATTGGCGTGGCTTCCACCAAGGCGTTCACTTCCCAAGTTACGGTACTGGCCCTTATGGCCGTGATGATGGGGCGTATGCGCGGCACTTTGCCCGACGGACGGTTCAACACCCTTGTCGAACAGCTTGTCTCCCTGCCCAACGTCGTGGAACGAACCATTGCCTCGGTGAACGACAAAGTCAGATACATTGCCGAAAGATACAAGGACGCGGCCAATTTTCTTTATTTGGGGCGCGGCTACAACTTTCCCGTGGCGTTGGAAGGGGCGCTTAAACTCAAAGAAATTTCTTACATCCACGCCGAAGGTTACCCCGCCGCCGAAATGAAGCACGGTCCCATCGCCTTGATAGACGAAAACATGCCGGTCGTCATTTTGGCCACGCGCGACAAGACCCACGAAAAAATCATATCCAACATTATGGAGGTCAAGGCGCGAAAGGGGGTGGTTATTGCCGTCGTTACCGAAGGCGACGCCTTCACCCCCCAACTTGCGGATTACTATTTGGAAATTCCCGAGGTAGCCGAACCTTTGACGCCGTTGGTTTCCGTTTTGCCGCTTCAGCTTTTGGCCTATTACATTGCCGTCATGCGCGGGTGCGACGTTGACCAGCCGCGAAACTTAGCCAAATCCGTAACGGTTGAGTAAAGTTTATGTTAGGAATGTACAATATAAATTTTACTAACGGCCCGAATCGACATTTTGGCGAAAAAACTATTTTTTTGACCAAACAATTCTTATTATTGCGCCTTGAAACGGTACGGGTTGCATTGTAACCTGTTGGACGGTGGATAAGGGCTTGCATACGAGCGTGAACAACCTTGCTGAAAGCGCGTCCTCATCGACCGGCTAAAAGCCGATTCAAACCCCGGAACGAATCCTTGGGAGCGTTTCGTCTATGGCATTGCACATTTTTTTCCCTTTTCATTTCATAACTCTATGAAGAAAAGTTTATTAACCCTACTCCTGCTACTGGTTGGGGTGTGGGCTTCGGCAAGAGAAAACCCTCGAAGCCGACCCATACCGCCTAGCGGCCTAGCCTTTGTCGAAAACAGGGGCCAAGTGGCGGACGTGGAAGGCAAACCCAGACCGGACGTATCCTTTACGGCCGATGTGAACGGCGTTTCGCTGTTCTTCAGACCCAACGCGGTCAGCTACGTGTATTCCAAAGTGGAAGTCGGGCGGGACGATACTCCCCTGCTGACCGGCCTTTACCGCATGGACATGGAATTTTTGGGGGCCAACCCGTCCCCAAAAATTTCCGCCTCCGACGCGACCGAGGCCCTCAATCATTTTTACCTCCCTCACGTCCCCCAAGGCGTAACCGCCCGCAACTACCGCAAAGTCGTTTATGAAAACCTTTACCCGAACGTCGACCTCGTCTTCTACGGGGCCGACGAATCGGGAGCGTTGAAATACGACTTTATCGTGCGTCCCGGCGGTAATGTCGGCGACGTTCGGCTTCGCTACAACGCGGCCGACGACCTTCGGCTCAACGCCGATGGTTCGCTTTCCTTGACGCACGCTTACGGCGGCGTCCAAGAAGCCGCGCCCTACGTGTTCCAAGAATCGGCCGCGGGAAGAAAAACCGTTACCGCCTCTTACCGCCTCCAAGACGGCGTCGTTACTTTTAATGTCGGCGATTACGACAAAACGCAAACGCTGGTCATCGACCCGTTGAGCCGTTCGTGGTCGCGCTATTACGGCGACAGCCGCCTCGACCGCGCTTATTCTTCCGCCTACGCGGCCGACGGTTCGCTTTACGTCGTTGGTTTGACGCAAAGCACGCCTTTTCCCGTCACCACGGGCGCCTTTCAATCCACTTTTGGCGGCGCCAACGACGCCTTTATCACCAAGTTCAATACTTCGGGCTCCGTTGTTTGGGCGACCCTTGCCGGCGGCGGTTCGGTGGACAACGCGCTGGCCGTTGCCGTAAACCCCGTAAACCAAAACATCGTCGTTTGCGGAAGCACCTCAAGCTCCAACTTCCCGATCTTCGCCGCCTCCCAGCCCACTTACGGCGGTAATGGCGACGGCTTTATTATGAAGTTTACGCCCACGGGTTCCATTGTATGGTCGTCTTATTTTGGCGGCGCGCTTTTGGACGATATCCAAGACGTGGGCATCAGTCCGTCCGGAGAAATCTATTTGACGGGGAGTACTTTCAGCCCCGGGTTGGCCACCGTCGGTCAATTGACCATCGGCGGCAACCGTGACGCGTTCATCGCCAAGTTCAACACTTCGGGCGCGGTGCAATGGTTTACCTATTACGGCGGCGCGGGTGAAGATATCGCCAACGCCATCGACCTCGGCCCGATGGGCAACATCGCCATCGGCGGTACGACCACCAGCTCCAACCTGCCCGTTTCGGGCGGCCCGCAACTTACCCTTAACGGTTCGCGCGACGCCTTTGTCGCCCGCTTTACCAACGCCGCCGTTCCCATTTGGTCTACCTACCTCGGCGGGTCGGGTGAAGAGGTTGTAACGGGCGTTACCGTTTTCACCAACTCGAACGTCGTGGTCGCCGGTTGGACCAACAGCTCCAACTTCCCCACGCTTAACGCTTTCCAATCCGTTTACGGTGGCAACCGCGACGGTTTTGCCGCCAAATACAACAACGCCACCCAGTCGTTGCTGTGGTCGACCTATATCGGCGGCGCCGATATCGACGAAGGCTACGATATCACCATTGCCGACAACGGGGGTGTTCACGTCGTCGGTTCGACGCGCAGTACGAACTTCCCCGTGACCGCGGGCGCCGAGCATACCGTTTACGCCGGCAACACCGACGGCTTTTTGATAACGTTGTTGAACAACGGCGTACGCGATTATGCCACGTATATTGGCGGTACCGCGACGGATATCGCCCGCGGCATCGCCGCCAACGCCGACGGTTCGCGTGTTTCCGTTGTCGGTCAAACGGGCTCCAATTCGTTTTCCGCTCCGCTTTCCGGTTCGCGCATCGGTTCCGACGACGCGTTTATCATCACTTATAATGTAAACATCGTCGCCCCGTGCCAAGTAAGCCTGCAAGCGTCGCAAACGACGGTTTGCCCCGGCACGCCCGTAACGATAACCGCCACCGGTCCCGTCGGCAACAACTACTCGTGGACGGGGCCCGGCGGATTTTCCGCTTCCGGTTCGCTCGTTACTGTAACCCCGAACGCCACGGGTACTTATACCGTGAACGTTACGGGACAAGGTTGCTTGAACTCCTCGGCCACCATCACCATCGACGTTTATAATCCGACCGCCTTGGTTGCCTCCGTTGCACCCAACAACATCTGCGGCGGAGATGCGACGACGTTGTCCGTTACGCCGACTAATCTTTCCAACTACGTTTGGGCCGGCCCGACCGGTGTGATTGGAACGGGTACTTCGGTCAGTGTTTCTCCGGGCGCCACGACCGTCTATACCGTCAATGCTTTGGACGCCAACGGATGCAACGCCACCGCGACGGTAACGGTGACGGTAACGGCGCCGGCTACGACCATCACGCCCGCCGAACCGGCCATATGTATCGGACAATCGGTAACCCTAACCGCTTCCCCCGCCGACACCTATCTCTGGTCTACGGGAGAAACAACTCAGTCCATCTCCGTATCCCCCGAAGAAACGACGTCTTACACCGTTGGAACGACGACGGGCCAATGCTCGTCGACGGCCGTGGTTACGGTGACCGTCGGTTTACCGCCCGTGGTAACGGCTACGCCGTCCTCCCCCGCGATATGCTTGGGACAATCGATTACGGTAACGGGTTCGGGCGCCGTCTCGTATCAATGGCTTAACGTCAATACGGGTATGACCTATACGGGGGAAAGCATCACGCTTACGCCCGGCGCCACCGAGGTTTATACCCTCAACGTTACGGGAACGGATGCGAACGGATGTCAAAACACGGCTTCGACCACTTTCTCGGTCAATCCCAACCCCGTGTTTGGCATCAACCAAGGTACGTCGATTACCGTCTGTGCCGAACAAAACTTTGTCCTTTCGGCGTCGGACGCTTCTTTGACGTATCAATGGAGTACGAGCCAGTCCGGTCAGTCGATAACCACCGCCTTGACCTCGTCGCAAACGATTTCCGTGGTGGGAACGGACGCCAATGGATGTTCGTCCTCGCAATCGATAAGCGTGAACGTGATTCCCGTCATACAAGACATAACGGCTACGGCATTGCCTCAAACCGTATGTGCCGGTCAGTCGGTGAATCTTGTTGCGTCCGAAAATCCGAACGTCGTATTGTACGAATGGGTATGGAACGACGGCCTCAACGTTCAAACGGGCCAAGTTATCACGGTAACGCCCACCGTAACGACGACTTATACGTTGAATGCGTATAACGCACAAAACTGTCCGAAATCCATACCGGTAACGGTAACGGTCAATCCCTTGCCGAACATCGCGATTTCGACGCCGAACCCGTCGATTTGTATTGGCGAATGTGCGACGCTCACCGCTTCGGGCGGTATCGCTTACAACTGGACTTGGCCCGGAGGCGGTTCCGCCGTCGGTTCGACTCTGCAAGTGTGTCCGACGACGACCACCTCCTACACCCTTGTGGGCATCGACGCCAACGGATGTCAAAATTCCGCGGCTCTGACGGTCGCGGTCAATCCTTTGCCGACCATTACGATTTCCGGCCCCGCATCGATATGCGACGATGCAAGCGGCACGCTTACCGCGTCCGGAGCCGTATCCTATGTTTGGCAACCCAATTTTGGTTTGAGCTCCACCACGGGCGCGACGGTTGTTGCCAATCCGCCCGTAACGACGACGTACACCATCACGGGTACGGACGCCAACGGTTGCGTCAATTCGACGACGTATACGCTGGTCGTCAATCCGACGCCGACGGTGTCGATTGCGGCGGGCGACAACGAGCTTTGTGCCGGCGAGTCGACGCTCATTGTGGCTTCGGCTTCTTTGTCCGTTACTTATTCGTGGGGACACACCACGTCCAATTCCAACGCTTTGACCGTTGCCCCGACGGAAACGACGACCTACACCGTTTACGCGACGACGGCGCAAGGCTGTTCGGATACCGCTACGATAACCATCGTCGTCAATCCCTTGCCGGCGGTAACGATAACGGCCGTTCCCTCGACGATTTGTGTGGGTGAAAGCACGACCCTTACCGCTTCCGGGGCCTTGACCTACGTTTGGTCGAACGACGAAACCACCGCCTCGGTTGTGGTGGCCCCCAATGCGGCCGGTACCTATACTTATTCGGTTGTCGGCACCGATGCGAACGGATGCGTAAACAGTGCAGCGATTTCCGTTACCGTGAATCCGATTCCCGAAGTTTCGGTTGCGGCCTCGGCTTCGGAAATTTGCTTGGGCGGTTCGGTAACCTTTACCGCTTCGGGCAATTCGACTTCCTACGCTTGGTCTACGGGCGACGACACGGCTGAAATTACGGTGGTTCCGAACGCATCGGGAACCTATACGTACACCGTTACGGGAACGAACGAATTTGGATGTACGACCTCCGTTCCGATTTCGGTGTTCGTGCGTCCGATTCCCGACGTTCAAGTGAACAAAACGGACGTTACCTGCTACGGTGGCGCCAACGGCGCGATAGCCTTGTCATTGACGGGCGGCGAACCCCCGCATACCATCGTCTGGTCGGGACCGAACAACTACTCTTCGACGGTTCAAAATCCCTCGGGGCTGTTGGCGGGCGTTTATACTTACGTCGTAACCACCGTGGCCGGATGCGAGGTTACCGGTTCGATAGAAATTTTTGAACCCGCTCCGTTCGGCATCGAAGTCGAATTGACGCAGCCTACTTGTAACGGTTTTTGCGACGGTGTGATTACCGTTGGCGTGACCGATGCGTCCGAAGAACCGGTTATTGTTTTGCGCGACGCCTTGACCAACAACGTCATTTACGCGGCCAACGGGTATACGGCCACGTTTACGGGTTCGCCCTTCTGTTTGCCCGCCGGTTTTTACCGCGTGCAAGTGTTTGTCGGCAGCTGTTCCGACGATGTAGTCTTTGAACTCGGTCAGCCCGACGTTTTGGCGGCAACGGCGGCCATCACCAACGAAGTTTGCTTTGGCGACGGTTTGGGTTCGATAGACCTGACGGTAACCGGCGGCACACAACCCTACACGTTTGCGTGGACGGGCCCGGACTCCTATTCCGCCGTTACCGAAGACCTTTCCGGCTTGACGACGGGCGGCGTGTATACGGTTTCCATCGTCGACGCCAACGGATGCGACTTGACGCAAGAGTATACGGTCATCGGCCCGACGGAATCGCTGGCTTTTGCCTCCGCGACGGTTACCGACATCACCTGTGCCAACGCCGCTCTCGGCGCGATTGACATTACGGTGGTCGGCGGCGTTTCGCCTTATACGTATGCTTGGACGGGACCGAACGGTTATCAAAACGTTAGCGAAGACCTTTTGAGCATTCCCGCCGGCGTTTATACGGGAACGGTAACGGATGCGGTGGGTTGTCAAATTACGGCGACGCTCGAAGTTCGCACCTTGGACACTTTGTACGCCGCTATCTCCGTATACAATATTCGTTGTTACGCCGAAAATACGGGCGCCATCAACATGACTCCCATCGGCGGCACGCCCCCCTACAATATCTCTTGGACGGGCCCCAACGGATTTACTTCTTCCGACGCCAACCTTTCCGGTTTGTTTGCGGGAACGTATGAATTGACCCTTACCGACGCGGTGGGCTGTGTTTGGTTGGCCGAAGTGGACGTTTGGCAGGAAGCGGAACTTCTTTTCGACATCCAAGTTTCCGGCAACCTGTGTTACGGCGTTTACGACGGTTCGATAGATTTGACGGTCTTTGGCGGCGGCGTAACGCCTTACGTGTACGTTTGGTCGGGCGGTACGATAGACGGCATCGTAACGACCGAAGACGTGTACAACGTCGGTCCGGGCACTTACGACCTCTTGATTATCGACGGCAACGGCTGTATCAACTTTGCGAGCGTGGATTTTGCCGAACCCGATCCGTTTGTTTTAACCATCGACGCGGTGACGCCGGTGTCTTGCAACGGCGGTTCGGACGGCGCGATTGACGCAACGGCTTTCGGTACGGGCTTGACCTTCCTTTTGAACGGCCTTCCCTCGACCGAAGACGTTTCCGGACTTTCGGCCGGCAACTACTTCTATTGCGTCATCAACGCCGATGGATGCGTCTTGTGCGAAAATATTGTTATCACTCAACCCGCGCCGGCGGAAATTACGGCCGTCGTTACCGACGTGGCCTGCTTTGGCGACGCCACGGGCGCCATTGACGTAACGGTTGCGGGCGGTACGACTCCCTACACCTACCTCTGGTCGAACAGCGAAGTTACCGAAGACGTTTCGGGCTTGACCGCCGGTACGTATTCGGTGAACGTTGTGGACGCCAACGGTTGCTTGTACACCTTCGGTCCGTTCACGGTCGGCCAACCCGGCGCCCCGCTTTCGATTGCCGACGTTACGGTTACGGACGTGCTTTGCAACAACGAAGCCACGGGTGCGATTGACATAACGATTGCGGGCGGTACGCCTCCTTACACGTACAGCTGGGTTACGCCTTCGGGTAACATCGTCGTTTCAGAAGACCTTTTCGGCATCCCCGCCGGCGCGTACACGGGAACGGTTACGGATGCGAACGGATGTACGATTTCGGGTACCTTGACGGTAAACAACGTTTCTCCGATTGTGCCGCAATTTGAAATCGTGAACGTGCTTTGCTACGGCGAAAACACGGGCGCGGTTACGGTTACGGTGAACGGCGGCGTCGGCGGCTATACCTACGAGTGGACGCTCATCGGCGATCCGACGGTCATTTCCACAACCAACGCCATCACGGGCGTTTTTGCCGGCGAATACAACGTACGCATCACCGACGCGAACGGTTGTGCGATAGACGCGGCGGCGACGGTTACCCAAAACCCCGAACTCATCGTTACGGTGGAAAACATCGTCGAGATAGCTTGCTTTGGCGAAAACACGGGTAGCATTGACATCAGCGTTTCGGGCGGCGTGCCTCCTTACATCTATGTATGGTCGGGCGGCACTATCGATGGCGTTGAATCGACCGAAGACCTTTACGACATCGGTGCGGGAACCTACGACCTTGCGATTATCGACGGCGTAAGCTGCTTTTATTTCGCGAGCGTGGATTTGGTCGCTCCGGCGCTCTTTGCGTTGGTTTCCAACGGACAAGACGACGTAACGTGCAACGGCGGCTCGAACGGCGCGATTTACGCGACGGTCGTGGGCGGCGGCAATTTCGAATACTACCTCAACGGCAACCCCGTTTCGGGAACCAACCACACCGGTTTGACGGCGGGAAGCTACAACTTGACGGTTGTCAACACCGACGACGGATGCGTTAAATCCCTCGATTACACGATTACGGAACCGACGGCGATTTCGGCCGAGTTTACGGTGGCCGGCGTAAGTTGCTTCGGCGCGCAAGACGGAGCCGTTACGACCGTTGTTACCGGCGGCGTATTGCCTTACGACATCTCTTGGACGGGGCCCGACGGATTCACCGCGACGACGGCCGATATCGCCGACTTGAATCCGGGCCTTTATACTTTGACGATAACCCACTCCGGCGTTTGCGAATACATTTTTGACGTAACGGTACCCGGCCCGACGGTCGAACTCCAATTCGCTTCCGAATCGGTCTCCGACGTATTGTGCTTCGGACAAGCGCAAGGCGGCATCGACATCGACGTTATTGGCGGTACGGCTCCGTACAGCTATGCATGGACGGGTCCGAACGGCTCGGTTTACGCGACGCAAGACCTTTACAACCTCGTTGCCGGTACGTACGACCTTACGGTTACCGACGCCAACGGATGCCAAATTTCGGCTTCTTACGACGTTGCGCAACCGACGATGCTTTGGGCCGGATTCACGGTTGAAAACGTTCGTTGCTATGGCGACAACACGGCCTCGATTGAACTTGCGGTCTTCGGCGGTACGGCTCCTTACAATTACGATTGGACGGGACCCAACGGCTTTACTTCCGCGAGCGAAGATTTGAGCAATCTTTTCGCCGGTACTTACGACCTGACCATTACCGACGCCAACGGCTGTATATGGATGTCGCAAGTAGTGGTTACCCAGCCCGCGGAAATCCAAGTCGCGGTTGAATACGAAGACGCGTGCTTCGGCTTCAACGACGGCTTTATTTCCGTTTCGGCGTCGGGCGGCGTTCCCCCGTACATCTACTTCTGGGAGACGACGGCAACGTACGCAACGACGCTGACCGACCTCGCTCCCGGTACCTACGACCTCATCGTCATCGACGGCAACAATTGCGAACAATTCGTGAGTGTGGATATCTTCGAGTTGCCGCAAATCGTTTCGAGTTTGGTCGCCATGACGCAAGTTACCTGCCCGGGTGGTTCGGACGGCGCACTGGAATTGAGTTTCGCCGGCGGAAACGACCCCTATGTGTTGAGCGTTACGGGTCCGGGCGGTTACGACGAAACGTTTACCGACGTGGTCGAAGGAACTTATACGATTACGGGACTTGCCGACGGTACGTATACCATCGTCGTCGTGGATTCCAACGCCTGTACCGAAACGTTTACCTACGACGTAACGACCATCGCCCCGACGCAAATCGCGGCTACGGTTGTCGATATAAGCTGTAACGGCGCCAACGACGGCGCAATCAATCTGACGATTACCGACGGTACTCCCAACTATACTTATTCGTGGACGGGTCCCGGCGGTTACAGCAACAATATTCGCGACATCGCTTCGCTCGTTCCGGGCGTTTATACGGTGGAGGTTACCGACGCCAACGGTTGTGTGGCGACGGCTTCGTTTACCGTTGCCGAACCGGACGTTTTGGCCTTGTCGTTCGTGGTTACCGACCAACTTTGCGCCAACGAAGACGACGGCGCGATTAACGCGACGGTAACGGGCGGTACGGCGCCTTATACGTATGCATGGAGCGGTCCGAATGGTTACTCGGCGGCCACCGAGGATATCAGCGGCTTGGCGACAGGCTTTTACGTCCTTACCGTCACGGACAACAACGGTTGTACGATTACCTCCGATTCGATAGAAGTCGTTCCCGCCGACCCCGTGGTTATCAATCTTGGCGTCATCGGCATTGGCGGTTTGGCTTTCTGTCAAGGCGGTTCGGTAACCATCGGCGACCTCAACGCCACCCCGGGCGACTCGTACCAATGGCAAATCGACACGACGGGAACGTTTACGGATATTGACGGCGCGACGAGCCCCACCCTTTTGGTAACGTCGGAAGAAGTGCTGTTCGCCGACCAATTCCGCGACTATCGTTTGATTATCACGCAAGGTACGTGTGTGTTTACCAGCAACCCGCTGACGATTCAAATTTTCGCTCGTCCCGACATAACGACCGAAATCACAACTTCGGCCAACGACGACTCTCCGTTTGACGTATGTATCGGCGAAGTGGTTACGTTGAGCGTACCGCCCGCGCAACCGAATACGACGTATTTGTGGTTGATTAACGGCATTCCTTCGGGCTCTTCGCACACGATTACGTTTACGATTACGGACTTGACCGTTCGCAACGTTACGGTGATTCTGCAAAACACGGTGAACGGCTGTACGAACTTCAACGCCGTGCCTTATACGTTTACGCCGCAATCCACGCCGACTCCCGTTGCCGTGGACGACGACGTGATTCTTTGTGCCGGCGGAACGGCGACTTTGGCCGTTACTCCCGAAGCTTCGACGAACTACCAATGGTATCTCTTGAACGAGGGCGGCGACCCGTTGAACATCAACGATTATGCGCCGGTGGGTTCGGGAACAACCTTCGACGTTTCGACGGTAACGGGCGGCGTGGACTATTACATCATCCGTGCCGAACGCGTGCCCTCCGAATGCTTTGCCTACTCCGACCCGATTCGCGTGACGCAATCCGTCTTGACGATAGTTTCGATTACGCAAACCCCGGGCAACTGCTTCGACAACGAACTGACGGTGGTAGCCACGACGAACCTCGACCCCGACGCCAACCCGATTTCGTACACGCTTTCGGGTGGAACGTTAAGCACGCCCGTAACCAACGCTACCGGTTTCTTCGACGGACTTGGTGCGGGAACGTACACCTTGACCGTTTCCGACGCGGCGGGTTGCGTCATTACCCAAACCGTACAATACCAAGTGTTCACGCCGTTTATCAGCAATATCGTGGCGTTGAATGCGTCGATGGTACAGCTGACCATCGACTATCCGAACTACGGCGACCCCGATCGTTTCTTCTTCGTTCGCTATCGCGTGTATCCCGAGTTTCCGTCCGACGGCGGTCCGGGACAATTTGTCCAAGACCAAGTGGTGGTTGACGACCTAAACATCGTTACCATCGGCGGTTTGCAAAACAACACGCGCTACGAGTTCTACGTTTGGGCTTCGTGCTACGACGACCCGAACTATTTCAATTCCCCGATTTCCAACTTTGTTTATGTTACCACGCCTCAGCTGGTGGAAGCTTGCATCCGTCCCGGCGGCTTGTACGTGAACGTCGACCCGGTCAATCCGACGACGGCCTACGTCTATTGGAACTGGGAAGCCGGTGCGGTTTACGAAGTTCAATATCGTTTGTCGGGCGTGGTGGACGGTGAAACCATCGTCTACGAACAAGAGTTTCCGGGTTCGGGTTCGTGTATCGGCCCGTTTGCCGCCGCTCCCGCGACGATTACCTTGACGGGCCTTTTCCCGCAGTCGCCGTATGAAATCGAAGTGCGTAAGCTTTGCGCAGGTTGCACTTACGACGAATTCAATCCGGGCGACGTTTCTCCGTGGTCTTCGACGATTTACTTTGAAACCGGCGGCGCTTGCACCGTGCCTACCGCGACCGTTACGGTTAGCGGCAACATGGACGGCCCGATGACCTCTTACTGCGGCGACGTGGCCCTTACGGCGAACGTTACCCCCGCGGACCCGGGCAACTACTATTATCGTTGGCAATATTCGTCTACCGGCGCTCCGGGAACGTTTGTAAACGTTGCCCAAGGTTACGGTGAAAACGTCTTGATTACCAACGAGTTTTCTTTCGGTACCGGATTTTATCGCGTCATCGTCCGCGCGGGCATATGCGCGGAAAATCTGTCCACAAACACCGAAGAGCTGACGATTATCGCCAAACCGACGGTCGTCGTGAACGTGGACGAAGACCCGAGTACGTTTCTGATTGAAAACGACCACGACAACGTGGCTTACATCACCGATTGCCCCGGTTTGAACACGGGCGTGGTGGTGGTGGCGGCGTTCGGCGGTACGCCTCCGTATCAGTTCTCGGTAACGGGTCCGAACGGTCCGTGGTACAACAGCGGTCGTTTCGTGAACCTGCCTGCCGGAACGTACGGCGGCTGGGTCAAAGATGCGAACGGTTGCGTGGCCGAATACGATACGTCGATTCCGGGCCAAAATCCCGCCATCATTTACAACGCTTTCTCCGGCCCAACCGTCAACGCCTTGACCGACGGCTCTTCGGCCACCTCTATTGACGTTTACCTGAACCTGAGCCAAAAAGTGGCGCCGCCCTACGTTACGGCTTCGAACCCCGTGGTTTCGTATCGTATCGCTTATCGCGTAACGGGAACGACGAACGGTGGCTGGACGACGTTGGTCGTTGCCGCTCCCGCCGACCTTGACCTTAACTACGTCAACGATGCGCCCATCGTATTGACGGGCCTCAACCCTGCGACGAGCTACGACATTCGCGTTCGTGCGATTTGTGCCGACAATTCCCAATCCGCATGGTCGGCTACTTACGTGGCGACGACGGGCGGTATTGCCGCAACCTGCGAAGAGGTACGCAATTTGGTGGCCAACGTCGTTTACTTCGACGGCGACGGCAACCCGGTTACGGATTCGGTATTCGTCAGCTGGCTCGCCCCCGACCAACCCGTCGCTCCCGTGGGTTACGAGGTACAATGGCGCCAATTGACCGAAGGCGGCGTATTGGTAGGCAACTGGTTCGGCGTGAACGACGTAACCGACCTCTTCTACGGCATCAACGGCTTGATGGAAGATACCCGCTATCGCGTCCGCGTTCGTTCGCTTTGCGGCGGCAGTAACGTTTCTCCTTGGTCCGTCCGCGATATTCGCACGCCTTCGCTCAAACAAGCGGCGGCGGGCCAATCGCAAACCTTCACCGTCTATCCCAACCCGAACAACGGCAAGTTCTCCGTCATCTTTGATTCGCAAGAACAAGGTACGGTTACGCTTCGTTTGACGGATTTGGTCGGACGGACGATTTACACGAACTCCTTCGAGGTGAACGTCGGTGCGGTCGAACTTCCGGTGGAAGTTTCAAACTATACCTCGGGCGTTTACACCCTTGAATTCGTTCAAGGCCAAGCGGTAACGCACGTGAAGCTGTCCTTGAACTAACCCCTTCATCGGAAAACGCAAAAGCCCCCTCGCAAGAGGGGGCTTTGTTTTTTATGGGGCTCAAAACAATTTCATATATTTGCAAGAAACCTTTGAAATCATGAAAAAAACTTTTCCGCCGGTTTTGACGGCGCTTTTATTGGCAACGGCGCTTTCTTCGTGTAAAAACGAACCCGAGGCGCCCGTGGTTGTGGATGACGGGCCCAAGTATCCCGTCGAAGTATACGAAGCTTTTAAAAACCACCGATGTTTCGATTGCCACGCGGAAGGAGTGCAATACGGCGGTTTGGATTTGTCCACGTGGCAAAAATTGAAAGTTTCGGGTTCGTTGACTCCGTATTCACCCGAATATTCGTATTTGTTTTGGCATGTGAATTTGTATGAAGATTTGGGGGTTCGTGGGGAACCGTTTATGCCCGTCAAGTTGAGCAACAACCAATGGGTGGGGGACAGCGCGGGGGCCATGCGCCACGCAACGGTCAAAATGTTGCGCGACTGGATAGCCGCCGGCGCCCCAAACGATAAAGGCGAGGCAATGTGGGCGGAAAAAAACTTTTCTCCACAAAAAAAATACTTCTTTTTGTCCAGCGGTGCGGATTTAATCGGTCAAGTGGATACGGAAACGGGCGTGGTTACGCGATATGCTTCGGTGGGGGCGGAAGCCGCGAAAGTCGAATCGCCTCATTTTATCGTTTCGGACGGGGAATTTTTGTATTTGACGCTGATAGAAGGAGGCAAGGTGGAAAAATATCGTGCCGACGATTTGAGTTTTGTAGCCCGGGCCGAAGTGGGAACGTCGCCCGCGCACGTCAAGGTTGGGGAAAAATATTTGATGGTAACCCATTGGAATCCCGCATCGACGGGGGAAAAAGTTACGATTTTGGATAAAAATACGATGCAAATCACCGACCAAATATCGGGTTCGTTCATTCACCGCCCGCACGGTTTGGCGATAAAAAAAGATTTTACACGCGCCTACGTCACGGCCAACGACGGCAATTACTTTGTTGCGCTTGACGTCAATGCCGCGACGGGAAAATTTACCGGCGAATATTCCGAGACGGTCATTTCGGGAACGACGCCGGGAGCGTCGGCGACGGTATCCCCTTATCAATGCGTGCTTTCGGAGGACGAAACCCGTCTTTACGTTGCCTGCTCAAAACTTAACGCCGTTTATATTTACGATGTTTCGGGCGCCGAGCCGGTTTTGATGCGTACGATAAACTCTCCGGGCGCGGGTCAATGCAACGAGGGTTTGGGGATTTTTCCGAAGTTGATGGCTTTGGCCGAAGACAAGCTTTTTGTGGTTTGTTACAAAGAAAAATGCGCGTCGTCGGCCAACCGGGGTAGGGAAGGGTGCGTTTCGGTTTTCGACCTTGACGGCAACTGGATAAAAAACGTATACGGTTTGGGCCACCAGCCTCACGGCATCGATTACGATGCGAATTATCGGCGGGTATGGGTAACGTGCGAAAACCAAAACGGCGAAAGCCATCACGCCGTTACGGGCGTCCCCCAAGTTCCCGGACAAATCAACGCCATTGTTTTGCCGCATTTGACCGTCGAGCGACAAATACCCCGCGAGGTGGCGGCGTTCCCGACGGGCGGGGTCGTGATTCCTTAAATCGAAATCGCCGCACGTATTGTGTAATGGCAAAGAAATTGCTTAACTTTGCGTGTAAACGAAATAAGAATACAATGAAAGGGACGTTTATGGCGTTTTTCGTGACGCTGGTCGCGGTTGCGACCGTCCGGGGCCAAAACACGAAGGTAACCAACGCCGCCATCGAATACGACGCCGGGATGCAGAATCAAGACTTGAAAAGTTTTGAGAACGCCATCAAAGAGGCGACGGCCGCACTCGCCAAACCCGAACTGCTCAAACCCAACCAACTGGCGAAGGCTTATGCCGTCCGCGGACGTTCGTATTTGGAGGTTTTCGCCCTCGCTTACGCCAAAGACGACAAAGCCCTGCTCGAAAAATACGAATCCAGCCGCTTGGACGCCTACGACGACCTCGAAAAAGCCCTTGAACTCGACCAAAAAACTTGGTACGACCAACTCAAAATTTATCGCGTCAAGCTCTCGCAGTATCTGCTTTTGGACGTGCAAAAGTTCTATCAGGCCGACAACTTTTCCAAAGCCCTCGAAACGATAACGAAGGTCGAACGCATTTTCAAGGACTTGGGCCAACCGCCGACCTACAATATTTATTCTTTTCGAGGCACGATTTTTTTGGCGAAAAAAACGCCGTCCGACTCCCTTGCCGCTCTAAAAGATTTGCAGGAATCCTTGAAGGTATTCGACGAAACGGTGGCCAAAACCGAAAAATTGGTCGCGGAAAAGAAATTAACCAAGGAGCAGGCCGACGAACTCAAAAAAGACAACACCATCCCCAAAATTTACGCCACGCTCATCACGCTTTACAGCACGGTGGGCAAAGACCCGATGAAAGCCACGCAGTTGGCCGACGAGGGTAAAAAGCGTTATCCGGGGGACGAGGACATCGTCAAAGCCGAGCTTGAGGTTTACCGCAACCATCCCAACCTTTTCAACGAGGCCGTCAAAAAATTTGAGGAGCAAATCCAAAAAAATCCCAAAGACGTTCCCGCGATTTTGGCCTTTGCCAACGTCTACGAACAAGCGTCCGACCGCGCGGGAGAAGATTCGCCCCAATACAAAGAATATCTCGACAAAGCCACCAAACTTTACGAGCAAGCCTTGGCCATCGAACCGAACAATCAACTGGCCAACTTCAACCTCGGCGCCATCTACAACAACATGGCCGCCGCCGTCAGCAACAAACAAAACAAACTCGACTACAAACAAGCGGCGGAAAACGAGCGCTTGCAAAAAGAAAAAATCGGTTATCTGGAAAAGGCGCTGCCGTACATGGAAAAAGCCCACAACGCCGACCCTCGCAACGAAAAAGCCCTTCGTACGCTGGTTCAAATCGTATTGAACCTCAACCTTACCGACAAATACAATCTCTATAACGAACGTTTGCAAAACTTACAAAAGTAAAATTAATTTTTGTGGACGTGGTTGTTACGGAACGTCAAATACGTGCGTTGAACCGGATAGGCAACATCGTATTGCCCAAAAACGAGCCGTTTCCTTCGTTTGAAGAGACGGGATGCGCTCGATATTTGGGGCGCGTACTGGCCAACGCCTATGCCCACGACCGCAAGGACATGCTTTTTCTCCTTAACGTCTTGGCGTTTATGCCGGGGTTCGTGCTAAAATTTTTGGTGCGAAAAATGGAAGCGTCGGAAAAGTCGGGTACGCTTTTTCGCAAGCTCAATTTCGGCCTCAAAGGCGTGCTTTATACGCTTTATTATTCCGAATGGGTCGAAGAGCATTACGCGGGCACGGCGCCGGTGCGCATTATAGGATACAAAATTCATCGCGTCGGGTTGGAATAGCGGGTACGCAACCTTCCGAAAACAAATGAAAAGCGCCGCCGATGCTTTGCAACGGCGGCGCTTTTTTCGGCATAAGTTTATCGTATAAACAGCATTTCGCGATATTTGGGCAGGCTCCAAAGGTCGTCGGGGACGAGGGTTTCGAGTTCGTCGGCGGCGGTGCGGATGGCGGCAAAAAGCGGGCGGCATTCGTTGGCGTAAGCTCGGGCTTTTTCTTCGACGCTTTCTTTGGATTCGACGTCGTGAACGATTTTTTTGAGGTCTTTTACGGCGGAAATCATTTCGCGGACGAGCTTGTCGATTTTTGCGGCCGTTTTTTTCCAGACGTCGTTTTGCAAGTCGAGTTCGTTGCATCCTTTGGAGACTTCGGCCAATTCTTTGAGATATCGCAAGGCGGGGGGAAGGATGTGTACGCGGGTCATTTCCAGATAAAGGTGCGCCTCGGTTTCCATGTCTTTGCAGTAGTAGTCCAAAAAGACGTTGTAACGGGCGCGAAGTTCGCCTTCGGTCAGCACGCCGTGTTTTTGGAAAAGCCGGACGGCTTGGGGCGCAATGAGTTGTTCAAGGGCTTCGGGGGTGTTTTTGAGGTTGGAAAGTCCGCGTTTTGCGGCTTCCTTTTGCCAATCGTCGGAATAACCGTCGCCGTTGAAAACGATGCGCATGGCGTTTTGGGCCTCTTCAATCAACACCGTGCGGACGGCGGCCTCGGTTTCCATGCCGTCGGCCGTTTTTTGTGTTACTTTTTGATAAAATTCGGTGAGTTGGTCGGCCAACATGGTGTTGAGGGCCGTCATGGGGAAAGAGCAGTTGAAGTTGGCGCCGACGGCCCGAAATTCGAACTTGTGGCCCGTGAATGGGAAGGGGGAGGTTCGGTTGCGGTCGGTGTTGTCGACGGTGGGCGCGGGGATGCGTTCCAAACTGACGAGGGAATCGGGACGGACGGCGGGCGTGGTTTGCGGCGGGCGGTTTTCGATAAAACCGACGATAACGTCCATGAGGGCGTCGCCGATGTCGGCGGAAATAATGGCCGGGGGGGCTTCGTTGGCGCCGAGGCGATGGTCGTTGCCCGCGCTTGCGACGCAAGCCCGCAGTAACGATTCGTAACGGTTCAACGCCGCCAAAACGTTGATGAAGAAGGTCAAAAAACGCAGATTTTCGGCGGGGTTGGCGCCGGGGGAAAGAAGATTTTCGCCCGAATCGGTGGACAAAGACCAATTGTTGTGCTTTCCGCTGCCGTTGATGCCGGCGAAGGGTTTTTCGTGGAAAAGGACTTGGAGTTTGTGCCGTGCGCTGATACGGTTCATGACATCCATGAGCAAAAGGTTGTGGTCGACGGCGACGTTTAGCTCTTCGAACATCGGTGCGACTTCGTATTGTGCGGGGGCGACTTCGTTGTGGCGGGTTTGAAGGGGGATGCCCAGTTTAAAGCACGCTTCTTCGAATTCATGAATAAAAGCTTGCACGCTTTCGGGGATGGAGGCAAAATAGTGGTCGGCCTTTTCTTGGTGTTTGGCGGGCGGGGCGCCGAAAAGGGTGCGTTTGGCCAACATGAGGTCGGGTCGGGCTTCGTAGTATTGGCGGGCGATGACGAAATATTCCTGTTCCCAGCCGAGCGTGGCGTATACGTCTTTGACTTTGGGGTCGAAAAGGCGGCAAACGTCGCTTGCGGCCTTGCCGACCGCCTCAATCGAGCGCAAAAGCGGCGTTTTATAGTCGAGGGCTTCACCGGTATAGGAAATGAAGATGGCGGGGATGTATAGGGTTTTGACGTTGTTGACGTCGAGGATGAAGGGTGGGGAACTGGGGTCCCAGATGGTGTAGCCGCGGGCGCGGTGGGTGCTTCGCCGTCCGCCGCTGGGGAAAGAAGAGGCGTCGGCCTCGCGTTGTATGAGGTCTTGGGCCGAAAGGCTTTCGACGCCCGAGGCGTCCCATGGATGGGGTTTGAAAAACGCGTCGTGTTTTTCGGCCGTCATGCCCGTCAGCGGTTGAAACCAATGCGAGTAATGGCTGGCGCCCTTGTTTAACGCCCACTGTTTCAGACCTTTGGCGATGATTTGGGCGGCGCCGGTGTCTATGCGGGACTTGCTTTTTCGCGCCCGCAATACGGCTTCCAAAGCCTCGTCGGTCAAATACTCGCGCATGGCTTTGAGGTTGAAAACGTTTTCGCCAAACACTTTCGAGACTTCCAAGCTTCCGTTGGCTTTCGTTGCGCGTTCCGAGCGTTCGATTAATATCCTTTGCGGATTCATTTTTTATAATTTTTGCAAAATTAAGCTTATAGTATTAAAGTTGAGGTGAAAATCAGCCCACAATTTTAAAAAAAAATAAAAATCCGCGAAGCTTTACGCTCGCGGATTCCAACAAACAACCTAGCAACCGAATCCAAAATCGCAAAATTTTCGACCGGATTCACGACAAAATTAGGCGTTTGTTTCAGCGTTTTCGAATAATTTTCGATTAAACGGCGTATTTGGCCGACCAATTTTTTCGGTGGGGCTTTAAAAACGGCCCGGCGGTTAAGCCGAAAACGAGGTGCCGCATCCGCAAGTGGTTTTGGCGTTCGGATTCTCGAAAGAAAAGCCGCGTGCGTTGAGTCCGTCGTTGAATTCCACCCGCATGCCCGTCAGGTACGTTTCATGCCGTTTGTCCAAAACGACTTTGAGGCCGTCGAAATCGAAAACGTTGTCCCAATCGGTTTTTGCGTCAAAATTTAAGACGTAGGTCATGCCCGAACATCCTCCGCCTTTGACCCCGACGCGAAGACATTCGCTTTCGGAACGATTTTCGCGTTCGCGTATGGCCTTTAATTCTTCTATCGCCCGGGGACTGAAAAGTATGGGCGGTGCAACCGTTGTTTCCATCAAATCCTAAAACAAAAAGCGATGTATGAAAGTTCGTTTAGATTCGCAAACCGACGACGCAAATGTCGTCGGTCTGTTCGTTGTTTCCCTTCCACGCGGCAAGGGTCTGTTCGACGATTTGTTTTTGTTTGTCCATCGGTTCGTGGTACATCCCCAAAATCATTTCCTTCATTCGCTTGGCGCCGAATTTTCGGCTGTTGTCGGCGCTGAACTGGTCGGTAATGCCGTCGGAAAACAAATAAACGCAATCGCCCGGCGAGACGTCCGCCTCGTATTTTTCATAGTTGTACTGATACATGAGGGAGGTGCCGCCGATGGGGCGCGGCGACCCCTTGACGACTTCGAGTTGTCCGTTTTTGACCAAATACATGGGTCGTCCTGCGCTGGCGAAGGCGACTTTTCCCGTGTCGGTTTCGATTTTACACAAGGCGATGTCCATACCGTCCATCGGCGGGACGACCACTTCCTCCAAATTGCCGTAGGTCTGGCGTAGAATGGCGCAAATACGCTCGTTGAGTTCGTCGAGCAGGATGTTGATTTCGATGTCTCGAAAATCGCGGTAGATTTGGGTGATGTGGTTCATGCCGAGAATGGTCATGAACGAGCCGGGAACGCCGTGGCCCGTGCAGTCGGCTACGGCCAAAACGAGTTGTTTGCGTTTGGTGCGCAGCCAATAAAAGTCTCCCGAAACGATGTCCCGGGGTTGGTAAAGTACGAAGGCGTCGGATACGGCGCGCGTCAAATCAACGAGCGGCGGCAGAAGCGACTGCTGGATACGGCTGGCGTAAGTGATGCTATCCCGAATTTCTTTGTTTTGTTGTTTGATTTTTCGATACGATCGCGAAAGGTTGAGCACCGAACGGACGCGGGAAAGCAATTCGATTTGCTCGACGGGCTTACGCAAAAAATCCGCCGCGCCCGCGTCGAAGGCTTCTTCGATGTATTTGGGTTCGGTCATTTTCCCGGTGGCGATGATGACGGGGACGTCTTCGGTTTCAGGCCGGGCTTTGAGTTGCTTTAAGGCTTCGATTCCGTCCATCACCGGCATTTCCCAATCCATGATGACGAGGTCCGGTCGTTTTATTTCGGCAATCTTCAAGGCCATTTCACCATTGACCGCATTGAGAATGTTTAGGTTTAAAGCCGATTTTTGCAAATACGAAATAAAGGCTTGAAGGTTGGCGCTTTCGTCGTCAACGATGAGAATGGAAATCGGTTCTTGCGGATGCATAGAAATTTGGGATAAATAACCGTTTGTTTCGACGCTTTCGTCGATTTGACGGGACAAAAATACGTCAAAACGGCGACCTTTCCGCCGTGGTTTTCCACATTTTCGCTTCGGTGCAAATTTTGGGTATAAATTTTGAATATATTTGCATTTAATGGTTTACGTTGATACGCCAAGAACGATTTTTTATCGGGGACGCTGTCGCCTAACGGCGCATTGCACCGCCGACAGCCTCGACGAGCTTCACGCCTTTGCCGAACGCATCGGCGCCCCCCGACGTTTGTTCGAGGACAAACCCGGCAAACCGCATTACGACCTTTTCGACGAACTCATCGAACGCGCCAAACAAACCGACGCCCTTTTCGTCGAAAGAAAAGTATTTGTTTCCGTGCTTTGTTTGCGCTACCGAAGGCGCCGTGAAGATTAGACGACAATAAATTTTATTCGTGTGCCGCGTCGATACGGTTTCGCGGGAGCGTTGTTGCGCGATGTTTGCGGCTGCAAGAACAAATTTATAGGCGGCAAATTTACGTTTTAAGCCCGTGAATATTTTTTTCGTTTTTGTCCGCCTTTTTGTCGTTTAATTTGGAATTGACGCGTCCTTATTTTAATTTTTTACCGTCTTTGAAAGTTTTAAAAAATATTACGTATCGATGCAACGTAAGCCCGATGCAGAGTATTTCAAAAGCTAAAAGATGGAATAAACCTAACCTAAATTAAACCATATGAACACAATATTAAATTTTGGATTGTTGGCAAGGGGCTGGATTTTGGCTTTCGCGCTCGTTGTCGTTGGATGCGGTGGAAAATCCACATCTTCCGAAAATCAAGGCGGTGCAAACGAAAACAAACCCAAATTGCGGGGGGAGATTAAGCGCGGAAACGAAATTACGGAGGTCAAGCTTTCCAATCCCTTGGACCCTAAAATGGTTGCGGACGGGAAGTCCATCTACGAAGTAAAATGCGCGGCATGCCATCGTTTAACCGGCGATCGATTGGTGGGTCCCTCGTGGGAGGGTCTGACCAAAAAACGTAAACCCGTTTGGCTCATGAACATGATAACCAACGTGGATATGATGCTTGAAACCGACTCGACCGCCCAAGCCCTTCTCGAACAGTGTATGGTTCGAATGCCCAACCAAAACGTTTCCGAACCCGACGCCCGTTCGATTTTGGAATTTATGCGAAGCGTGGACGGAGAAAAGTAAGCCGTACGTACCCACGGCATGCCCTACGCCTTAATCAAGTGTCGAAATTTCGGTGTGTGGGATTTGGCTAAATGAACGCCGTTTGAGAAACAAGTGTACAACCCGCAATAAAGTGAAAACTTTGTTTGGCGGGGCTGGCGGACTATTTATGCCAAAATTCTTGATGTTTCGATTGTGGTGATTTTCCGGCGGAGTTCTCTTTAAGTCGCGTAGGCGTTAATTGCACAAAAGAATTTTTTCACCTATAAATCCATTAAAATATGAAAAGTTTTAAATTTTTAATTTTAGGGGCTTTGGCCGTCGTTGCGATAGTCGTGTCGGGGCGATTGACGACGGGATGTTCGTCGCAAAACGCCGCAGGCTCGGTTTTTAGCGATGCGGCAAGCAAAGTGTACGTGGAGCCGGGTAAACACGACGAATTTTACAACATCGTCTCCGGCGGTTTTAGCGGGCAGGTAACGGTTTACGGGTTACCCTCCGGACGTTTGCTTCGGATAATCCCCGTTTTCAGTGCAAGTCCGGAAAGTGGCTACGGTTACAGCGAAGAAACCAAGCCCATGCTCAACACCTCCCATGGCTACGTTCCGTGGGACGACACCCATCACCCGACCTTGTCCCAAACCAACGGGGAACAAGACGGACGCTGGGCGTTCATCAACGCCAACAATACCCCTCGCATAGCCAGAATCGACCTCAAAACCTTCCGTACGCACGAAATCATCGAAATTCCCAACAGCAACGGCAATCACTCCTCGCCGTTTTTGACCGAAAACACCGAATACGTCGTTGCGGGTACGCGTTTTAGCGTGCCCTTGGACAACAACCCCGACGTCGGCATCGAAACCTACAAAGAAAACTTTCGAAGCACGGCAAGCTTCATCAAGGTCGATCCAAAATCCGGGGAAATGGACATCGCCTTCCAAATCATGCTTCCCGGCGTAAACTTGGATTTGAGCCGTGCGGGTAAAGGGCCTTCCCACGGTTGGTTTTTCTTCTCGTGCTACAATTCCGAAAAAGCCAACACGCTCTTGGAAGTCAATGCGTCCCAAAACGACAAGGACTTTATCGTCGCGGTGAACTGGAAAAAAGCCGAGGAGTACGTTAAGGCCGGAAAAGGTCAAAAACAATCGGTGCGTTACGCGCACAACTTGTTGGACGAAAGCACGCACACCGTCGTTTCCAAAATCAAAAACGAAGTTATTGTGCTCGATCCCAAAGAACTCGAAGGCCTCGTTTATCTTATGCCCTGTCCCAAATCGCCTCACGGTTGCGACGTCGACCCGAGCGGGGAATACATCGTGGGAAGTGGTAAACTTGCGGCGCTTATTCCCGTCTTTTCGTTTAAAAAGATGCAGGACGCGATCGCCTCGAAAAACTTTGAGGGCGAATACGACGGCCTTCCCGTTCTCAAATACGACGCCGTAATTAAAGGAGAAGTGCAAAAACCCGGGCTTGGCCCGTTGCATACCGAATTTGACGGCAAAGGGTATGGCTACACCTCGTTTTTCCTGTCGTCGGAAATCGTCAAATGGAGTTTGGAAACCCTTCAGGTAGTAGACCGGGTACCGACTTACTATTCGATCGGCCATCTCTGCATTCCCGGCGGCGACACCAAAAAACCCTGGGGCAAATACGTGATTGCCTACAACAAAATTACCAAAGATCGCTACCTGCCTACCGGACCCGAACTTACCCAGTCCGCGCAACTTTACGATATCAGCGGCGATAAGATGAAATTGTTGTTGGATTTTCCGACCAACGGCGAACCTCACTATGCGCAAGCCATCCCCGCCAACTTGGTGGCCCCGAATTCCGTCAAAATCTTTAAAATCGAGGACAACAAACACCCGTACGCAACCAAGGGCGAAAAAGAAGCGCGAGTGGTACGGGAAGGCAACAAAGTTCATGTTTATATGACGTCGATACGTTCGCACTTTGCGCCCGACAACATCGAAGGCGTCAAACTCGGCGACGAGGTCTATTTCCACTTGACCAATCTTGAACAGGACTGGGACGTCCCGCACGGTTTCGCCGTAAAAGGAAACACCAACGCCGAAATCTTGGTCATGCCCGGAGAAACCCAAACGCTTAAATGGGTACCCGACCGTGTTGGCGTGCATTCGATGTATTGCACCGACTTCTGCTCCGCTCTTCATCAGGAGATGCAAGGATACATTCGGGTCAGTCCCCCCAATTCGGACGTTAAAATCAAGTACGGCGTCGGAGACCAAAAACCCAGCTAGGCAAGCGGAGCGTGGGGCGGGGGGGAAGCCCGCCCCACGTTTACTTTTCGGCCTATGGTTTCGACCTAAAATTCGGTACGTCAAACAGAGAATAATGAAAAACGACGCGTCGCTCGCACAAACGCATCGTTGCGTTTTATCGGAATATTCTTCGCGGGGGGAGGCGTTGCCGTCCGTAAAAGAGGGCTTTTTCATTATTTACGCGTATTACGGCGCTTGTTATTTGTTATCGCATTGAACAACAACCAAAAAAATTAAATCATGAATAAAACCGAAAAAATTATTGCCGCGATTGCTTCATTCTTGGTTTTTATGGGTTTGTTTACGCCTATTTGGCAGATACTGCTGTTTGCCCCGCAATATCCGGGGGGACTTACCATGTATATTTCGCACAACAAACTCGGAGGGGATGTGGACACCATAAACGGCCTCAACCATTACATCGGCATGAAGGTTCTAAAAGAAGAAGACTTTCCCGAATTTCAATATTTGGGATGGATTATCGGCGGCTTGGGACTTATGGGCTTGGCGACGGCGATGACGGGGCGCGTTTGGCTGTTGTACGCTTTTTGCGTTGGATTGATTCTATTGGCGGTTGCCGGGATTGTGGATTTTGCCATATGGTTGGACGCTTACAGCAGCAACCTAGACCCCAAAGCGCCTTTGGATATTGGGGTTTTGTCGCCGCCGATAATCGGCAAAAAAACCATTGTCAATTTTGAAGTGCATTCGTACCCTGCATTGGGAGGCGCATTGCTGATTATGGCGGGCGTTTTGGCGCTGGTATTGGCGCTTCGGCGTATGCGCAAGCCTTCGGCGAGCCTCGCGTTTCTTGCCGTTGCCTTTTGGCATTGGGGGTGCAACGTCGGCCCCGTTGCGATTAAATACGGTAAAGACACCTGCGCCCACTGCCGCATGATGCTCACCGACCCCAAATTCGGTTGCGAAATCGTTACCGCCAAAGGGCGCGTTTTTATTTTCGACGACCTCAACTGCATGGTGGGGTTCATGAAAAAAGAGAATTTGAAAGAGGCCGACGTATCGCACAAGGTTGTAATCAATTACCTCAAAACCGGGGAGTTCATCGACGTTGACAGTGCGGTGTTCGTCGCGCATGCTTCGTTCAAGAGTCCGATGCGGGCGGATATCGGGGCTTTTTCATCCACCGCCGCCGCCAAAGAATATTTGTCCCGCGAAGGCGCCCAAAAACTCACATGGCCGCAAGTATTCTCTTCTTTTTAGCGCCGGCTTTGATTTGGGCGGCGCAGTGGGAGTGCCGTCCCGGCGGATTGCGGAAGACGCTGGAGCGTGCCGACAACGGCGACACCCTTTGGTTGAACGAAGGCATTTATAGGGAGGGGCCCGTTGTAATCCAAAAGAACGTCGTCCTTTTGGGACGGGGCAATGCCGTTTTGGACGGGCAATACGGCGGTGAAATTATGACCGTTGCCGCCGACGGCGTAATTATTCGTCGTCTTGTTTTGCAAAACACCGGAACGGCTCACCTCGAAGACCGCGCCGGCCTCAAGGTCGTTGGCGCCGAAGGCGTTCACATTTCGGATTGCCTTTTTATACAATGTTATTTTGCCGTTTATTTGGCAAAGGCCCGCAGATGCACCATCGAACGAAACGTTGTCGAAGGTCGATTTCGTGAAGAGTTCAACGCCGGCAACGGAATCCACGCGTGGAAATCCGAGGCCCTGCGCATAACCGACAACCGTATCAACGGACAGCGCGACGGCATTTATTTTGAGTTTGTAACCGACTCCGAAATTCGAGGCAACGTCTCGTCGAACAACATTCGTTACGGTTTGCATTTTATGTTTTCTCATGACGACGTTTATGCCGACAACCATTTCGAAGGCAACGGCGCGGGGTGCGCGGTAATGTATTCAAAGCGCGTGCAAATGCTTGGCAACGTTTTTGTACAACACCACGGCCCTTCGTCTTACGCAATTTTGCTCAAAGACATGTCCGACGGCGCTATAAGCGGCAATTGTTTTTTGCATAACACTTCGGCTTTGTTTGTCGAAGGATCGTCGCGAATGCTTATAACCGACAACGTCTTTGACAACAACGGTTGGGCGCTGCGCATACAGGCAAGCTGTGAATCGAACAAGGTCGACGCCAACGATTTTTTTAACAACACCTTCGACGTTTCCACCAACGGCAACGTTGTGGAAAACACCTTCTCTCAAAATTATTGGGACAAATACGAAGGTTACGACCTTAATCGGGACGGAGTTGGAGACGTTGCTTACCGTCCGGTAAGTCTTTTTTCGAGGCTAATCGAGCAGACGCCGCATACCGCGATTTTTGTCGGAAGTTTTCTGCATTGGATGTTGGACCGACTCGAAAAAGCGTTTCCTGAATCCATTCCGCACAAACTCATCGATACCCATCCCGTCCTTTATCCACATTATGGTAGAAATTGTTGCATTGAAAAAAAGGTTCGGACAAAAACAGGTGCTTGACGGAATAGATTTACACCTTCCCGGGGCGGCAACGGTGGCGTTTCTTGGGGCCAATGGCAGTGGCAAAACCACGCTTATCAAATGTCTTCTGGGATTGGTGCGATACGACGGCGGACAAATCAAGGTCATGGGAAAAGACATTGGCGGTCAATGGGATTATCGCCGGTTTGTGGGTTACATGCCCCAACTGCCTCGTTACCCCGAGTATATGACTACGGCTCGGGTGGTCGAACTCCTTGTGCAACTGCGGGGAGTAGAGCATCCGGACGAGGAGCTTTTGGATACCTTTGGCGTCCGGGACTTTTTTCCTTTATGTACGGGCATGCTTTCGGGGGGAATGACCCAAAAGTTGAGCGCCGCCTTGACTTTTATGTTCAACGCCGAAATATACGTTTTGGACGAACCTACCGCCGGTCTCGACCCATGGGCCGCCGAAATACTCAAAGAAAAAATTCGTAACGAAGCGCAAAAAGGCAGGCTTATCTTAATCACCTCCCACATACTCAACGACTTGGACGAACTCGCCACCCACGTCGCCTATCTTCTCAACGGCAAAATATTGTTTTTTTCCACCATTGCCGAGCTTAGAAGTCAATACGGAGAGGAAAAATTAAGTAAAATTCTTGCACGGCTCACCCATGTGGCTAATATTTAGGCTCATTTTTGGCGACGTGGTACGCAATCGGACGGTGGTTGCCTACTCGTTGTTGCTTTTTGCGGTTTCGACGTTGTTTTTGGGGTTTTCGCCGAGCGAGGCCAAAGCGTTGGCCGGCCTTCAAAACGTGGTGTTCTCCGTCGTACCGTTGACGAACCTCGTTTTTGGCGTCGCTTATCTGTATGATTCTCGCGAGTTTGTTACGCTTTTGGCGGCACAGCCCATTGGTCGTGCCAACTTGTATCTCGGGCGTTTGGCCGCTTTGTCCCTTGCTATGACAAGCGCCTACGCCGTGGGCGTCGGCGTGCCTTTAATCCTTTGGACGCGCTCCGAGGCCGCTATGACTCTGTTTGGAGTTGGCGAACTGATGTCTTTGGTTTTTGTCGCTTTGTCGTTCCGGATTCATTCTTGGATCAGAGACAAGTCCATGGGCATGGGGGCGGGTTTGATGTTTTGGCTTTTTTTTACTTTTGTTTACGACGCTCTTGTGCTACAATCGGTCTTTATTTTTCGGGAATATCCTTTTGAAAAACCGCTTTTGATTTTGGTGTTCCTTAACCCCGTGGATTTGGCAAGAACCCTCGTGCTCCTTAAACTTGAAAACGCCGCACTTTTGGGGCTTACCGGCGCGCTTTTCAAAGAGTTTTTGGACGATTCTTTGGGGTGGCTCGTGGCCGTCGGCATGATGCTGGTTCAAGCCGCCGTCCCCGCATTTTGGGCGGGAAAAAGATTTTTAAAAGCGGATTTATAACCGGTTCACAACAACGGCGACGAGAATCATTCACCGTCTTGCAAATCGCCACGCCGACCGTGCAACCGACGCGAATGCTCGGCGTGCGAAGTCCTTTACTTCGAATTCGACGTTTTTTCTCCGCCGGCCGCGATTACCTTACCCATGTAGACGTTTGGAAGAAGAGGACGTTGGTTTGTGGTGTTTTGAATTTCGTTTTGAATAAACGTTCGTTTTGTATCTTTGCCTTGTCGAAAGGCCGAATTGTTTTTGGACGCACAGGTGAACGCCGTCATTGAATTGGAAAACATCCGCAAGGAGTATGTTATGGGCGCGGAAAAGATATACGCGCTCAGGTCGATTTCGTTGGTTATCGAGCGCGGCGACTACGTAGCGTTCATGGGTCCTTCGGGAAGTGGAAAGTCCACGCTGATGAATATATTGGGTTGTTTGGACACGCCGTCGTCGGGAACGTACCGGCTCAACGGCGCCGACGTTTCCAATTTGTCCGACGCCCGGTTGGCGGCGGTAAGAAACAAAGAAATCGGCTTTGTTTTTCAAACCTTTAACCTTTTGCCGCGCATGACGGCGTTGGAAAACGTCGCCATGCCTTTGATTTACGCCGGCCTTTCCAAACGCAAACGCATGGAAAAAGCCGAGGCCGCGTTGAAAAGCGTCGGTTTGGGCGATCGCATGCACCACAAACCCAACGAGCTTTCCGGTGGCCAGCGCCAACGCGTGGCCGTCGCCCGCGCCCTCGTCAATCACCCCTCCATTATTTTGGCCGACGAACCGACCGGAAACCTCGACACCAAAACCTCCTACGAAATCATGGCCCTCTTCGACGAACTTTACGCCAAAGGCCACACCATCATTTTGGTAACGCACGAAGAGGATATCGCCCGATACGCCCGGCGCATCGTCCGATTGCGCGACGGCAGCATCGAGTCCGACGAAATCAATCCGACCCGCAGGGTAGGGTAAGCGCCCATTTCATCGGGTTAATTTCGCATTTTAACGAAAATTATTTTCGATTGAACCCGACGCGTCGTAATTTGGCGTTGTCATCCTTATTTCTCAAATGAAAAATATTTCCGCGTTTATCCTAACCGTGTTTTTCGGCGTCGGCTTGGCCTACGGTCAATGTACGCCCGACACTTCGGCGTGTACGCCGCCGAGTCTTCAACAACCGATATGCGCCACGCCTACCCAACTGCCGCCCGGTTATGCGGGCGAGCCTTACGACGAGTCCGTTGTCATCAATATTCTTCGGGGTTCGATACTTAACGGTTTCGACATCACCATTTCCCGTTTGGAGGTTACGCAGGTAAACAACCTTCCTCCGGGCATTACCCAAACCATGCGCAGCGGCGCAACGGCCAACGGCATACTGGTTACCCCGCCGCAAGTGTCCACGCCCTACAACATGACCATTCCTTCCAATTTTCCCGCCACCACGCGCATTGGTATCCACGGATGTATAAACTATCAGGGCGTTCCCCTTCAAGCCACGTCCGCGGGCGATTCCGCCGAAATCGTTTGCAACGCATACATCCGTCTTTGTCCCACGTGTGGTGAAATCAACGCCAACAACGTTCAGGCGGGTATCAATCCCGTACGCATTAAGTTTTTTATCCCGATTTACAACCGTTTGGTTCCCAATGCCGGTCCCGACCAAGAAATATGTTTGGGTTTGACGACGACGTTGACGGGTTCCGTTTCGGGCGGTTCGGGCAACTACACCGCGGTGCAATGGAAAAATCTTTCGGGCGACGTTTTGGCGACGGGTTATGAATTGACGGCTTCGCCGTCCGAAACGACGGATTATGTTTTGGAGGTCGTCGACCAAGTGGGTTTCGTGGAACGCGATACCGTTAGGATAACGGTGGTCGAAAGGCAAATTCCGGCCGAATGGATAGTTTTTGGCGTGCCGACGGGTCAAATTTGGGTCTTGCCCGCCGGCGACGCGTCGTCTTACCAATATTCGCTCAATGGCGGGAATTATCAAACGTCCAACGGTTTTGTCGATTTGGCCGCGGGGGTATACGTTGTTCGGATAAAGGACGCCGAAGGCTGCGTCGATTCCCGTACAATTACCCTTGGCGCCGAGGCGGTTTGGCCCGGCGACGCCAACGCCAACGGCAGCGTTAATTTGGACGACTTTTATTTGATTTCATCGGGTTACGCCGCAACGGGTCCGGCACGCGCAAACGTGTCCACGCTTTGGGCGGCCCAGCCCGCCGCCGGCGACTGGTCCACTTTCGCTTCTTACAAGGGCGTGAACGTCAATCGTAAATACCTCGACGCCAACGGCGACGGCGTCGTCAATCTTTTGGATGTCGCGGCGAGCATCGTTAATCGCGGTCAAAGCCACGGGCAATAAAAAAGCGTTTAAGACGTATAAGATTTTCCTTCGCGTTGGGAACGCTCGTGCGGGATAAAGTGTGTTCGGCCGACGTCGAAACGTTTTGCCCCGCGCGAGCACGCCGTTTTTTTGTAGTCGTCGCCAAATTGCGTATATTTGTGTTTTGAATTATCCGCAAGCCGGGGTGTTTTACGCCCGGTGGTTTCATTTCATGAAAAGCCTTTTTTTTTGCGTCGGAGCGGTAGCGGTCGTTCTATGGGTCGCGTCGTGCCGGAGGCCGCGCGACTTCGGAACCGAAGGGGAACTGGTTTTTTCCCCCCGCGATTCGGTCAAGTTCGACACCATTTTTTCCGGACTGCCCTCTCCCACGCAACGGCTTTACATCTACAACCGTTCGGGCAAAGGTCTGCGCATCAAGCGCGTCTACGTTGAAGGCGGGGAATCGTCGCCGTTTCGGCTCACGCTTGACGCCGTCGCCGGACAGACGCATGCCGATTACGAACTCGCAAAAGACGACAGCCTTTATGCGTTCTTTACTTTTCAAAAGGAGGTTGTGCGCGACGAGGACGTTACCGACCGGCTCGTCGTCGAATTGGACAACGTCGTTTACCGCATCGCTTTATTCGCCCGAACGCTCGACGCCCGCTTTTTCCGTTTCGACACCGTCGATTGCAACGCCGTTTTGCCCAACGACAAACCCATCGTCATAGACGGGCCGCTCTACGTACCCGAGGGTTGCACGCTGACCATCCCCGCCGGCACCCGGCTTTTTTTCACCGCCCGACGCGACGCACGCTTTAATTTTATTTCGAGACTGCAGGTCGAGGGTACGCTTTTGGTCGAAGGCGCAAAAGGCGCCGAAGTACTGATGACCAACTTCCGCATCAACGAAAGGTATCAAGAGTTGGCCGGGCAATGGTACGGTCTGATTTTTTCCCCGACCAGTCAAGGCAACCGCGTCAAGCATGCACTGATAAAGAACGGCACGATAGGCGTTCGGGTGGACTCGATTTCCACGGCCGTCCGTGCCAAAGTTACCCTCGAACAAACCGATATTCGCAACATGGCGTCCCATTGCCTGTATGCGGTGGGTTATTCTCCCGACACGGGCCGGGCGCCGGGGGTCGCGGCCGTGAACTGTGTTTTTTCCCGGGCGGGTGAAAGCGTTGCCGCCATGGCTCTCGGAGGATGGTACGAATTTCTCAATTGCACGTTTTACAACGACAACGAGGTTTCCGTTCAACACGGATTGACCGTATCCGCCGGCAACGCATGGGAATACAAAAACGAGGCCGGAGAAACGATACGCGAAAACTTTCCTCTTCGTTTGGTCTTGCTTAATTCTATTGTTTGGGGGGTGAAGGATTGGAGTTTTGCGTACTCGCTTGCCGATTTCGGCAATCCCCAACCGACGTCCATCCTGCTTTTTCGAAATATATTTAAAGCCAAACGCGAGTCGTCGCCTGAACTCTTCGACGCCTTGGAGTCGGCGGGCAACTTAATGAACCGCGACCCTCAATTTGAAAACGTTTTCAAGCGGGATTTCCGCATCCGTTCGACCAGCCCCGCCCGCGACGCCGCCGAAGCCCTTTTCGCCCCGTTTTACGACTTCAACCTCGAGCCGCGTCCCTTCGGCCCCCAACCCGACATCGGCGCTTACGAATATCGCGACTTGGAATAGACCCCTTTCGCCGCGCGGACGAAAACAGGCTCGTGTCCAAGTTTACGGCAATTTCTAAAAAATCTCGTTCAAAGCGGGCAAGCCGGTTGGCCATGCTGAAAATTGATACCTTTAAACAAATAATGATAATAATGGGGATTATTCTTTTAAAAATAATGATAATAATGGAGATTACATTCTTTGGCGCCTTTAAAATGATTCCTTCGTATCATGGATAAATGATTAACGTCTTTTATCCGTATAGATTTTTCATCATTACTTGTTGAACACTACCGAGTAAAACGATTAAATTTAGCGCATGAACGGCGGATTGGACGCTTTTGTTTGCGACACGGGCATCAAACGGATAATGAACCGTAATCCGGAATTTTTTTGGGGCTTGTTGTTTCCGGGTTTGCGGGCGACGCTCGTCGTTCCGGGAGGCGACAAGGAGTTGGTGGAATCGGAACGGACTTTGCGCGGCGACGGTTCGTGGTCGGCCAAGGTGGAGGGCGTTGGCGAGGCGGCGTTTTTTTGGTGCGAGGCCTTCACGCGCTACGACAAAAACATCGCCGTGCGGGTCGTCGAATACAAGACGGGCAAGCATCGGGAGCATCTTTCGGCGCACAAGGAGTCGGCGGCGGTGTACGCGGGGGCGGTGGTTTTGACGCATCCGCCTTCGGGGGCGAGTTTTTCGCTTTCGGGCCTGCCCGAGATTGTCGTTCCGCACGTGGTCGTGCCGTGTTTGCCGGTTGAACGGTGTTTGGGCGTCGAGGGGATTGCGGGGGGTGCGTTGGCGGTTTTGTCGGACGAACGCAACCTTGCGGTCGATAAAATCGTAGAAAGGTTGAACGCGGTCGAGGACGAACGGGAATGGCGCGGTTGGGCGTCGATAGTTTTCGCGTTTTCGGCCGCGGTCAAGGACGGAAAATTTTTCAGGAAATTTATGGAATTATTGCAAACGACCGCGGAGGCGGAGAAGATTCGTAAACTTAAAGAGGAGTTGGCGCCGGTTTTGGAGGTGCTTTACGAGATGCGCTACGAGGAGGGTTTGGACGAGGGTTTTTCTCAGGGCTTTTCCGAGGGCGAAAAAAAGGGCTTTTCCGAGGGTTTTTCCGAGGGACTTTCCGAAGGCGAAAAAAAAGGCTTTTCCGAGGGTTTTTCCGAGGGACTTTCCGAAGGCGAAAAAAAAGGTTTCTCCAAAGGCGAATTGGGTAAAAGCTTGAAATTGGCGGCCAAACTTTTGCGGCGCGGCATGAGCGTCGAAGAGGTGGCCGACCTTACGGAACTCGACGTTGCGAAGGTGGCCGCCATCGCTTTGGACAAAAACCCGACCGATTAAGCGAAGGGCAACGCCCACAAAACCGCCGCTTGCCCGAAAAAAGAAGGTGTGAACGATAGCGTTAAACAGATAACGACGATAGCGGGGGATTTCAAATGGTCTTTTTCCGTTAAGGGCAGATGAATATATTTCCCTAGCCAACACCGATTTTGCATCCGTTGTGCGCTTCCGAAAATATGGCTTGCGTTCTACAAGTAAAACGACAAAATCGGGATGTTTTCCAACGTTTGTCGCGGCGGTTTCCCGTTGCCGAACGGCGGGTTTTGCCTTGTTTTGCGTTTCGGAAAACGGCGACGTCGAAAAGTTCCAAAAATCTTCTCAAAAATGTACAACGGCATAAAACGCGCGCTTTTTCTTTTGGACGCCGAACGGGCGCACGAACTAACTTTTAAGGCGCTGGAAACGCCCTTGGCGGCGTTGATACGAACGCCCTCATACGCTCGGCGTCCCGACTTGCGAAAAAACGTTTTCGGCATAGACTTTCCCAACGCTTTGGGCCTTGCGGCAGGCATGGACAAGAACGCGCGTCTGCTGTCCGTATGGAAAAAACTAGGCTTCGGCCACGTGGAAATCGGAGCGGTAACGCCTCGTCCCCAAGCCGGCAACCCCAAGCCTCGTCTTTTTCGCCTCGTTCAAGACCGGGCGCTTGTCAATCGCATGGGTTTCAACAACGAGGGTATGACGGCCGTCGCCCGACGGCTCGAAAACCGCCCCCCCGACCTCGTCGTCGGCGTGAACATCGGCAAAAACAAGGACACGCCCAACGACGAGGCCTACAAAGACTATGCCGCCGTTTTCCGTACGCTTTACGACCACGGCGACTTTTTCGTCGTAAACGTCAGTTCTCCGAATACAACGGGCTTGCGCGATTTGCAACAAGCGTCGGGATTAGGGCCGATATTGTGGGCCTTGTCCGAAGAAAACGCCCGCCGACCCCGTCCCAAACCGATATTGGTGAAGTTGGCGCCCGATTTGGCCGTCGAAGACGCGGCGGAGCTGGCCCGTTTTGCCGCCAACGCCGGGGTTTCGGGCTTTGTCGCCGGCAACACGACCCTCGCACGCAACGGACTTAAAGACCCCGACGCCCGTCAAACGGGTGGGCTTTCCGGCGCCCCCGTCAAGGCCGCCAACCTTCGTTTAGTCGAAACGTTGAAACCCGTAGGTTTGCCCGTCGTCGGGGTCGGCGGGATTTTTTCCGCCCAAGACGCCGACGACTATTTCCGTGCCGGCGCCGATTTGGTTCAAATTTATACCGGGTTCGTATATCGAGGACCGAAATTGATAGAAGAGTGTCTGCGTGCTTGGGTAAACGCCTAAGCCAAACCGACCGCACCCCGACGCGCCATGCCCGTCCAATAATCCAACGAATAGTCCATGCAAAGACGTATCATTTGGTTGATGGTTTGCGACGGCGAGGACGGAAGGTCGCTTTCATAGAGTTGATAGTAGTGCTCGAGAACGACGTCGGTGATGTTGTTCATGTCGGGGTCGAAAACGACGAAGCGATTGCCGCCGTTGTCGCCGTCCTTGCGTTTACCCGCATTTTCGTACTCGGCCTGAACTATCAAGCCGTTGGGCAGCATGAGGTCGTAGCGTACCCCGTTTTTATCGCTAATCACTTTGTAATGCTTCATCGTCCGGCGTGTTTTTAATTAGGTAAAGGAAGAAGAGGCGTGTCTTGTCAATATACGTTCACAAAGGGGGCGAGGTTGCAAATATTCGATAAACTCATGAAATTCTTAGACGAAAGGCGCATTTACGACGATGAACGTACGCGGCCGCCGTCGCCGATGTGAAAAACTATTTTTGCGTGGTAGAAAATATCCGTTGTAACGATTTTTTGAAAAAAATTTGCGAATTTTGCGAAAACGTAGCAACGTGCCCAATATACTTTAAACGAGAAAAAGATATGAAGCGAATGACGATAGCATGGGTTTTTTTGGCCGTTATGACGGCATGCGGTTCGCGCGGTCCGGGCCAAGCGGCCGAATCCGTCCACAACGTCCCCACCAACGAAAGCCTGACCAACGGAAAAATCAAATACTCCTATACCGCGGCGTGCCAAATGCGCTGTAACAACATCAAACCCAAAAAAATACGGCAAATACTGGGTACGGCGAAAATCAAAACCACCGAACGTTGGCAAGGCATGAAGCCGTGTCCGTTGTACATGCTTACCCACGAACCCGCCGACGGCAAAAAAATCTCCGTTACCATCGCCGATTGCGACTCGGTAACGATGATATTGCGGGTAACGGGTCCGAACGACGCCAAGTGCGGCGCGTGCAAAACCGGTTTCAAGAAGAAAGCCGCCGAATCCGACAGCACAAAAACAAAAAAATAACGTTGCGGCCACATTCGGGCCTTGCGGCCCGTCCATTTTTACTTTATGGTTCGGCTAGGTCCCAAATCGGCACAAAGCTTGGCTTTTGGCGTCATGCGCCTGACGGCGGCATTCGTCGTCGCAATCTTGGTCTTTGTCGTGGGTTACGTTGCGTACAAAGGAATGGGCGCGGTGGTTCGCCCGTCGTTTTGGTTGGAATTTCCCAAAGATTCCCTTAGAGCGGGCGGCGTCTTTCCCGCGCTTGTCGGTACTTTATGCCTGACGCTCGTTTCGATTGCGACGGCGGTGTTTATCGGCGTTCCTGCGGGCATGTATTTTTCCGAATACGCCAAAGATTCTGCGTTCAAACGTTTTATCGACGTGATGACCAACAACCTTGCGGGTATTCCTTCGATAGTTTTCGGACTTTTCGGCATGACGCTTTTCGTCGTCGGCTTGGGTTTCGGCGACTCGATACTTGCCGGCGGACTGACTTTGGCGTTAATGGTTTTGCCGGTGGTCATTCGCACGACGGAACAGGCTTTTCGGGACGTTCCCCGGGAGATGCGTATAGCGGGCTTGGGCTTGGGGGCGACGCGCTTTCAAACGTTGGTACGGGTGGTGACGCCAATAGCCGCACCTCGGATTCTGACGGGCGTTATTCTTTCCATTGGCCGGGTCGCCGGCGAAACGGCGCCGATTATGTTTACCGTTGCGGCCTTGTATCTTCCGGTTTTACCACGCAGTCCGTTCGACCCCGTCATGGCCATGCCTTACCACCTTTATGTTTTGTCGGTCAGTTCGCCCGACCCCGACAAAAGTTTGCCGACGGCGTTCGGAACGGCGTTGGCGCTCTTGATTTTTGTGGCCGTACTGAACGCCGTCGCCGGCGTAGTGCGCACGCGTATGGAACGCCGCCTTAAACGATAAACCGCCATGTTCGGCGGCCGGTCTTTGTTTTTTGTTCTTTGGGCGTCTTGCGGCACGGCGTGGGCGCAGGTTCCCGACAGTTTGACCCGCGATTCTTTACGCCGCCAAGACCAAGCGACGCTTGCCGCTTTTTCCGCACGCTCCGGCACGGCGCTCTTTGACCGTATCGTCGTTTCGGGATTGCCCAAAAACCTTGCGCGTCGGGCAAGGTTCCAATTTCGTTCGGTGAAAACGCCGTCGGAGTTGGCGAAAAAATCCGAATTTGTGCTGTCGTTTTTGCGGCGCCGGGGTTACGCGGGCGTGTCGCAAACGCGGCTGACAAGCGACACCGCCGCCCGCCGCCCCGTTCTTTTCGTCGAGTACGACTTGGGGCGACGGTTTTATTTTGAGCGTTTGGGGTTGGAAGGGGTTTCGCCGGCGTTCTACGACGCGGCGGCCATGCGACGTTTGGGCGAAAAGCGTCGTCCTTATTCGGGGGCAACGGTTAAAAAAAAGTTGGCCGAAGTCTTGCACTCCGCCGAAAACCGGGGCTTCCCCTTCGCCCAAATCGAAAACGAACGTGCCGAATACCGCCTTTCGGGCGACTCGGCGCTTGTCGTGCTTGAATATCGTTTTGACGCGGGACCGCCCGTCGTCATGGGAGACAGCGCGCAAATCTCGGGAAACATCCGCGAAAAATACCGCTTCGTCATGAACGTGGCGCAAATCCGTCCGGGAGAGCTTTACCGTCGCGACGTCGTCGAACGTTGGCCCCTCGTCCTCGACAACAGCCCCTATTACCAAAAGAGCAGGGTTGAAACCCTGTTTTACGAAAAAGACGGAAAATATTATTTTCTGCCGAGAATCACGTTGGAACGCGAACGCGCCAACCGTTTCGACGTGCTGGCGGGCCTGCTTCCCCCCCGCGCCAACGAAACAACGTTTTCTTTTACGGCCTTGGCCGACTTTGTGCTGGTCAGCGCCTTGCGTTGGGGCGAAATTTTGACGCTCAATTACCAAAAACTCACCCGTACCTCCCAACTGCTCGACGCCTCCTACCTCCATCCCTATCTTTTCCGTTTGCCGCTCAAAGTCGAATTTCGTTTTTTTTTGCTCAAACAGGACACGCTTTTTTTGACGCGGAAAATCGAACCCGCCGTCCACTACGAGCTTACCCAAACGCTTTCGCTTAAAGGCTACTACCGGTTCGTGGAATCGGGTTTGCTCAGTACGGCGCCGTATCGAAAGTTACGTTTTCCGCCCCCGCCCGCCATGGATTCGCGCAGCCAACTTTTCGGCATGCGCCTGACTTTCGACAACACGGACTTTCGCCTCAACCCCTCCAAAGGTTTGCATTTGTCGGTGGACTATGCCGCGGGGCCGCGACTCTTAAAAAAAACGCCGGGTTTGGATTCTTTGGAATACGAACGCCTGACGATGCGGCAAGTCCGTCAGGAGGCGACGCTAACGGCACGAGCCTATTTTCCCGTTTTCCCAAGACAAGTGCTGGTATTGGGAGCGACGGGCCACCGCATTTTTCTGCAACAATATTTCGACAACGACTTGGCTCAAATCGGCGGACCGAAAACCTTGCGCGGCTTCAACGAAAACCAATTTTTTACCGACTTTTATGCGCTGGGGACGGTCGAATATCGGTTGCGACTGGGGCGGGAAGGATATACGGGCGTGTTTGTCGAAGGCGGATACGTGGGTTATCGCTCCGCCGCCCGTCCCGACGGTCAAACCCTGCCGTGGTCGGTGGGTTTTACGTTCAACGTTAAAACGCCGGCGGGCGTGGTCGGCCTGACTTACGCCGTTGGCGCGACGCACGAAATCGCCTTTCAACCCTTGCGAGGACGCATTCACATCGGTTGGGCCGCCGGATTTTGAAGCCCGCATCGCTTCGCGGGCAAAACCCCGGAAAAAATTAGGAAAGTCGCCGGCGCAAAAAAGCGGAGAGGATAATGCCGATAAAACGGCGGCGCAAAGATTGGGACGCACCCCGCAAAACGCGGGCTTTTCGGCCAAACGACCCGGGGGTCGCGCAAATCAAACAACGAAGATTCGTAAAACGGGTTCCGTCAAGCGACCCAAGCCCCGCCTCAAGCGATGCGCCGTTGGCCGGCCGCCCGGGGCGAATACCGCGCGCGTCGATTAAACGTGCAACAAAATCCTTGCGGGACTTTGAAATCCGCGCGACGGGCGTTATTTTTGCTCCATGACGTTAAAAATCTTGGCGGCCGGGCTGGTGGCCTTGACCTTGGCGCACGGCGCACACGGACAAAAAGGCGGAGGCTACGGCTTCAAAATCGCCAAACTCAAATACGGCGGAGGCGGCGACTGGTACGCCAATCCCAGTTCGTTGCCCAATTTGTTTCGTTACATCCGCGAAAACACCAAGATGAACATTTACCTCGAAGAAGAGGTCGTCGAACCGGGCAGCGCCTTGATTTTTCAATATCCGATGCTGTACATCACGGGTCACGGCAACATCGAATTTTCCCAAGCCGAGATCGAAAACCTGAGAAAATACCTTTACGCCGGCGGATTTTTGCTCATCGACGACAACTACGGCCTGCACAACTACGCCAAGCGCGAAATCAAAAAACTGTTTCCCGACGTGCCGTTGGTCGAAATACCGTTTTCTCATCCGATATACCACCAACATTACGAGTTCCCCAACGGCATACCCAAAATCCACGAACACGACGGCAAGCCGGCCCAAGCCTTCGGCATATTCTTGGACGGACGCTTGGCGCTCATGCTTACCTACGAAACGGATTTGGGCGACGGGTGGGAGGATGCGGCCATACACAACAACCCCGAAGAGGTACGGCGAAAAGCCTTTCAAATGGGCACGAACATCATCATGTACCTTTTGACCCGGTAACGTCGGAAAAGCGTTTTTTTTTGCGAACGAAGTAAGCCCAAACCACCGCTCCCCGCCAGACGCCGCGCAAGTTTCGCATGGGTCGGGGGGCGATGCGTTTGCGCTTTTTCCACGTCTTGGGCAACTTGCGCCAAAAATCGAATTGGGCTTGGGCCACGGCGCCGGCGTAAGCCCGTTTTCCTGCCGGCAAAGCTTTAAGAACGACGACCGTGTCCAAGACGACCCGTACGGCCAGTTTGACCGCCGCCTCGTCGGCGCGAAGGTTTTTGGCCAGCGTCGCCAGACTGTTGCGAAAGTTGAGGTAGGTTTTTCGAGGGTGGGTGCTTTGCAAAGTTCCGCCGCCGACGTGGAAGACCGTCGAACGCGGCTCGCACCAAAGTTCATAACCCGCGTTTTGCGCCCGCCAACAAAAATCGATTTCTTCCCAATGGGCAAAATAATCGTCGTCGAAAAGACCGATGTTTTCAACGACGGACTTGCGCACCAACATGCAGGCGCCGGAGGTCCAAAAGACGGGGCAGGGTTGGTCGTATTGTCCGGCGTCGGTTTCGAGGTCGTCGAATATCCGTCCACGACAAAAAGGATAGCCCCAACGGTCGATAAACCCGCCGGCGCCGCCGGCGTACTCGAACCGGGTTTTGTCGGCATGGGACAAAATTTTGGGTTGCACCGCCGCGATTTTCGGCGAGGCAAGCATGCGCTCGACCAAAGGCGTGAGCCATTGGGGCGTTACCTCAACGTCGGTATTGACTAAGGCGACGAATGGCGCGTCAATCAGGGCCATGGCGCGGTTGTTTCCGCCGGTGAAACCGAAGTTTTGCGTGCCTTCGACGACGCGCACGCCGGGGTGGTGTTCGCGTATCCATTCGACGCTCCCGTCGGTCGAGGCGTTGTCCCAGACGACGATTTCAAAATCGGGATAGTCGGTGGCGCAAAGCCGGGGCAGAAAAGCTTCAAGAAAACAACGCCCGTTCCAATTGACGACAAGGATGGCGACTTGGGGCCGCACGCCTTAGATTCCAAGTTTTCCCAAGTCCAAACCGCCGGGCATAAATCCGGAAGCGGCTTTGGCCAACTCGTCTCGGCCCCGGTTTTCGGCTTTTTCCAAAGCCTTGTTGACGGCGGAAACGATTAAATCCTCGGCCATTTCCTTGTCTTTCAAGACCTCGGGGTCGAGTTTGACTTCGATGATTTGTCTGTTGAGGTTGGCGGTAACGACGACCATTCCACCGCCGGCGTCGGCGGTTTCGTACATTTCGCTCATGCGCTCTTTGGTTTCAATGAGCGTCTCTTGGATTTCGCGCACCTTACCGAAGATGTCCCCGATGTTCATTTTTTTTCTTTTGGAGCAAAGTTAAGCAAAATATTGCCAACTCGCGCATCCGTTTTCCAAGCGGTGTCATAACGGACGACGACGGCTAGGAATAAACACACCCAAGGGCAACGACAAACCACCCGCAAGCGTTTTTTGCCTTTGGCGGACAACGTCGCAATTCAACGGCGCAACGCTAAACGTTTCGCGCCGAAAAAGATTTTCGCCCAAGACCCGCCGGCAAACGGCACGTCCTCGGGCTAATTTATCATAAAAAACTTGGCTTCGTAGTTTTTGCCTTTGTAACCGAAACGGATGGTGTATCCGCCGGGCGGAATTTTGGGACGAAAATGAAACGAACGCCCCTCGCCCGCGGGAACGCTGTAATGGTTGATGTATTTGAGCGTGTTTTCCGCATCGAAAATTTTGACTTCGAGCGTTCCGTCGAAGGGCATGTCGTAATCGACGTGAACGGTGCCGCCGTAGCAAGAAACGTTATGGACGACCAAATTGGGGTTGATGACCTTGTGGCGGGTCATTTCGTCGAAGGTCGGGGGTTTTTCCTTGGACTTGGATTTTTTTTCGGGTTCGTGTTCGTCGTCGTGACGCGTTTCGATTTCGTGGTCGTCGTCGAAGCCCCATTCGCCCTCGTCCTGCGCCCACAAGCCCGACGACCAACACAACACCCAAAAAAGGCTCCAAAAAATTTTCATGGTTCAATTCAATTTGGCGTTGATGAGGTAATCGCACTCGTTGTAGATGTCCCGAAGTTTGGCGGAAATGGAAGTATTGAGTTCAAAAAGCTTTCGATAGGAAACGATAAATTGTTTGAGGGGTTCGTCGACTTTATTGACGGCCATAAGTTCGCCGTAACGGGTGTAGACGGCCATGAGGTGCATGGTGTAAGGAAGCCAGTCGAAGTGAAGCTCGCGCATTTCTTCGGCGATTTCGTCGTTGATGATGCGGATTTCGGTCAATACCTTGATGGAGGTGTCGCGGTATTGGTTGATGTTTTTGGGGTATTTGAGGATGTCGCTGATGGGCGCAAGACGTTTTTCGTTGGCTTCGACCTTAAGGTAAAGCTGTTGAAGGCGCGGGGTTTGTTTTTTTATGAGCTCGTCCATGGCCTTGCGCTTGTCGTCGAAACTGTTGAGTTCGACGACGTGGGGAATTTTATAACGGGGCCGCGTGGGGTTTTGAGCGAACGCCTCCCCGCCCGTCAGCATTGAAAGCAAGAAAAAAACGGCCGTCGCTTGCTTCATCGGTTCTCCAATATGCGATAAAGTTCGTCGAGTTTGGGGGTGAGGATGACGTCGGTACGTCGGTTTTGGGCTTGACCTTCTTTGGTGCTGTTGGAGGCGACGGGAAAAAATTCGCCGTGGCCGGCGGCGGTGATGCGTTTGGGGTCGAGGCCGAAGTCCTGCGAAAGCAACTTGACGACCTCCGTGGCCCGCAAGACCGACAATTCCCAGTTGTCGCGGGGGATGTTGGGACTTTTGAGGGGCAGGGTGTCGGTGTGGCCCTCGACGGCGATTTCGATGTCGGGTTGGGCCTCCAAAACTTTGGCCAGTTCTTTGAGGGCGGCTTTACCGTCGGGTTTGACGTCGGTTTTGCCGAGGTCGAAAAGCAGTCGGTCGGACATCGAGACGTACACCTTTCCGTTTTTTTCGTAGACCGAAAGCCCCGAGGCGCGGAAATTGAGCAGGGCGTCGGTAAGTTTTCGGCGAAGTTCGGCAAGTATGGAGTCGCGTGCGTTGAGCAGACGTTCGGCCTCGGCCAAACGCGCCTCGCGTTCGACGAGGTCTTTTTGCATCTGTTCGAGCCGGGCCATGAGGCGTTTTTCGCCACTGCCCGCCTGTTCTTTAAAGAGTTGGAAGTTGGCGTCCAAATCCCGGTAACGCGCCTGCAAATCCCGGTATTTGATGCCTCGGTCGGCGGTATCGCGCTTGAGTTTGGCGATAAGCGCATTGGCGTTGTCGAGTTCGCCGTTGAGCTTGCGGTTTTTGTCGTGGCAATCGGCCAATTTTTTCAAGGCCTCGTCGCGTTCGCCGGTCATGCCCAAAAATTTCTTTTTCGACACACACCCTTGCATCGCCAGCGCCACCATCCCGGCGACGAACAAATATCGAAAAATTTTCATCGCAAACACGCTTATGCCATTCCGGGTTGTCCGCCGGCAAAGCCCGGGGGAAGCAAAGTGGCGCCGCCTTCGCCGTCGGTCAGTTCAATCGGACCGTGGACGCGCTCGTACTTCATGATGTTGTCCTGAAGCGCGAAAATCAGCCGTTTGGCGTGTTGCGGACTCAAGACGATACGCGCTTTGACCTTCGCCTTCGGAAGCCCGGGCAAGACCCGGACAAAATCGACGACAAACTCCGCGTTGGAATGGGAAATAATGGCCAAATTGGAATAAATGCCTTCGGCGACGTCGTCGCTCAACTCAATATTGATTTGATTGACCGTGGTTTTGTTACGTTCTTCTTCGTGTGCCAATGTCTTAGATTTTTATAACTCTTGCAAAATTACGGATTTTTTCAACAAAACGCAAACTTAAACCGAATAACCCAATGCCCGCCGCACCCGCTCCAAGACCGGACGCGAAACACTCCGCGCCTTTTCCTCGCCAAGCCTCAACAATTCCTCGACGATTTGCGGGTTTTCAACGAAATGCCTAAACTTTTCGCGGGCCGGCCCGAAACGCTCCATCACCGCCTCGAACAGGGCCTGTTTCGCTTGGCCGTAACCGAAATTACCTTCCAAATACCGGCGACGCAATTCTTCCACCGCGTCGGCGGGTGCTACGGCCCGGTACAACGCGAACACCGTACACGTCTGCGGATTTTTCGGCGCCTCCAACGGCGTCGCGTCCGTAACAATGGACATGATGCGCTTGCGCAACGACTTTTCGTCCTCGAAAACGTTGATGGCGTTGCCGTAGGACTTGCTCATTTTCCGGCCGTCCACGCCCGGGACGGTCATGACGTCCTCGCGAATGTACGCCTCGGGCACCACGAACGTCGGCCCCATTGTTCGATTGAACGCCTCGGCCACGTCCCGGGTCATTTCCAAATGTTGTTTTTGGTCTTTGCCCACCGGAACCACCTCCGCGTCGTACATTAATATATCGGCCGCCATCAACATCGGGTAAACGAACAGACCCGCGTTCACCGACGACAAATTTTCCGATTTGTCTTTGAACGAGTGTGCGTTGGCCAACATCGGATAAGGCGCGAAACAGTTGAGGTACCATGCCAATTCGCAGACTTCGGGAATTTGAGATTGTCGGTAGAATACGTCTTTTTGGACGTTGAGGCCGCAGGCCAACCACGCGGCGGCGACCTCGAGCGTGTTTTCACGCAGGGCTTTAGGGTCTTTGGAGGAGGTGAGCGTGTGCAGGTCGGCAATGAAATAAAAGGCGGCGTCGGAGGTTTTCGACAACTCGAGCGCCGGCGCTATCGCCCCTAAAATATTGCCCAAATGCGGCTTGCCCGAACTTTGTATTCCCGTCAAATAACGCGGCATGAACCAAATTTTTGGCAAAGTTACGCTCAAATTTTCAACCGGTACGCGCCCGGAAAGCCTTTCGGATTATCCCCCAAAAAACCAAACCGGTGGAAAAAAAATACGCGACGGCCGCTCGCGTGCTTCGGGCGCCCCGTTGGCCGGCGACGCCGCCCTTCTTGCCCGCGTCTTGGCGTCGCAGTCGCGTGTCAATCTTCGTTTTTCAATGCGTCGGCGGGTTTGTTTTTTCGTTCGTTTTTGGGCGTTTTGGGGGATTTTTCTTGGGGTTCGAGGGTGCGGCCGAGTTGGGGGTTGCGGGGCCGCTCTTGCACTACGCCGAGCGAATCGGCCAAACGCCGGAGCGAATCGCGCCGTTGTTTTTTGGCGGGGTCGACGCCCGGTTCGGGTTTCCATCCTTGTTTGAACGAATTGAGGTGGAAAGCAACGGAAAACTGGTGCATACCGCCGGCGGCATGATACCCCGCATACCCGTAATCGAAATAAAAACGATTGAGCCGAAGGCCGCCGCCAACCGAAAAGCCCCCCAACCACAACCCCTCACGGTTCTCCAAACGCATCTCGACGCGCCGACGGTGGTTGTACGCCGCCCGCAAATGAATGTATTTGGTGATTAAAAATTCGAGGCCCCAAACCGTATGCCCGAAAATATTGTTGGCCGTTTGACTTTTGGGGGGAATGAGGTTGCCGGCAAGGTCGTAGGTCGGCGGAAGCGAGGGGTCGTTGCGAAAAAGAACGGGTTGTTGGAGGTCGGTGAGCGTGAGCGAAAAACGCATCGGGGTGTGGGGGATGCGTTTGGATATGCCGATTTCGGCCGTTAGCGGCAAACGAAAGCCGGCGCCGCCCGAAAGCGACGAAAACTGCATGCCGACGTTGCGCAACACCGCCCCCACGCCCAACGTCCATTTGGGGTGGTACCACGTGCCGCCGAAATCCAACGCCCCCCCCCAAGCGCTCTGATAGGCAAGGTGGGAATTAAGCAGTTTGAAGTTGGCGCCGAAAGAAAATTTGTCGAAAGCACGGGCCATGCCGTAGGTTACGGCGACGTCGCCGGCGCTGAAATTTCCGTAGGTGTTGCCGTAGGCGTCGGCCTCCAAGAACGTGCCGTAATTCAAATATTGAATGCCGGCATGGAAATAACCGATATCTTTGAGTTTGTGGGCGTAATTGGCCGTACCGGCGTTCACGCCGCCGACAAAGTTCAAAAAACCGAGCGACACTTTGGAATGGGATTCGTCGTTGAGGACGGCGGGATTGACGAAAGCGACGAGCGGGTCGCCGTCGGTCATGGAAACGTGGGCGCCGCCAAGGGCCAAAATCCGAGCCGAAGGAGGCATTCGCAAAAATTCAAAGGCGTGTTGCCCGCCCGATTGGGCCATGACCCCCGCCGCCCACACCCATAGCGCGATAATGCTCGACATTTTTTTGTTTTAGTCCGTAAAAATACACAAAAAAACTAATAGACCCCGACCGAAAATCCCGCCATGATGGGTGGAAGCGTCGAGTAACCCGCGTCCGTGAAGCGCGGCAACTCTTTGAGATTAAAGGCCTCGTTGATGCGATAAGAAGCGAAAAGCATATACCGTTTCCATCCAAAACGCAAAAATCCCCCCACCCAACCCGGGTTGATAAAGCCCAAGTTTGCGCGCGTTACCTCAATGGACTGTCCGTTGGCCGGGTCGAGAAAACGCACGTGGTTCTTGGGGTTCAAAGACGTAAGCAATTCGGGGCCGAAGTCCAAAAAAGTCCCCATGACGTTGCCCCGCTGTTTGCCGAAATTCATGCGCACAAACACCCGAAAATTGAACATCGGATAAACGTATCGCTCGCTGTTGTAAAGATTGCGGTCGGGAAACGCCTTCGACGAATCCTGACGAATAACATACCACGCCCGGGTGTAACCCACGTCCGCCCCCAACGACCAACGGTCGTTGATACGGAATTTGTACAGCAGGCCGAGATGGTAATAGTTCGAGGACCCGTAAACGACGGGCAAATTTTTTGCCCCCGGCCCGAAAATAAAGCCAAAACCGCCCAAAAGATGCACGTAATGCTTGCGATTGGGGCCGAAACGCTCGGGCATCGTGTCGTTTTCCAAGTTTTTCTCAAACAACACCGTTTGCGCCGACAGCCCGCGGGCCAATGCGCACATGACCGTCAAAAGAAAAAAAAGTCGTTGAAAAATCATTGCCCCAAGGTTTTACGCGCCGCAATTTCGCAATTTTTTTCGGCTTGCAAACCGTGTAACGCGACGAAGGCCGCCCTTTCGGACGGCGCTCGTCGCAAAAGAATTCAAAAACGACGTTACCAAATAAGTTTGGCGCCAATCGACCAGTTTTGGCCGAAACCTTGGAAAACGCGCAAGCCTATCGAGCCGTCGGATTCAATGACCTCCTGCCCTTCGGCGTAATAAAACTTGTCAAAGAGGTTGTAAACGTGGCCCGTGAATTGGATTTGATAATCGCGCACTTTGAGCGTATAGCCGGCGTGAAGGTCGGTGATTGCGTAAGACGGCAGTCGCGTAACCTGCGGACGGCCGTATTGTCGAAGGAAGGCGTCGCCCCGGGCCGTAACCAAAAAGTCCGCGTAAAAACGGGCGTAGTAATAATAGTTGGCGCCGAAGAACAGGTCGTTTACGGGTTTAAACATCGCGCCAAAACCGGCGGAGGTTTGCGGGGCGTTGCCTTTGCGCAAATCTTTGGCGTAAATATTGACGGTATCGACGCGGGTGCGCGTAAAGTCGGAAACGTAGGCCGTAACGTCGTTGGTCCAACGCCAGTCGCCAAAGGACAAAAATCCTTCAAAGGTAACCCATTTGGCGGGTTGGACTTGGGCCTCGGCTTCGATGCCCTTGTGTTCGGCTTTAAGGCCGTTGATGAGGGCGCTGAGTTCTCGGCCGTCGGCGTCGACGCCGCGCTCGAGGTTGATGGTTTTGTCCGCAAAACGGGTGTAATAGCCGTTGATTCCCAAACGCAACCACGTGTTTTTGAACGCCAAACCCAATTCGGCGCTGGTGATTTTTTCGTTGGTGATGTTTTCGGTTTTTTCGTTGTTGAACGGAAAAACATTGCCGAAAAACGGCGCCCGCGTAAAGTATCCGCCGTTGAAATAAACGTTGAAATACTTGCCCAAATTTTGATTGACCCCGCCTTTGACGCTGTAGGCGGGAATAAAGACCACGGGCGAAACGTCGCCTTGGCCCTCTTGATACAAGAAAAAGTCGCGGCGGCGGTAATGGTTGGAAATAAAGGCGGTGGAAACAAAGGCCGAACCCGTTTTCCAATCGTACTCGGCTTGTCCGAAGGCGCCGGCCCACGTAACAATACCGATTTTGTGTTGCCAAATTTTGTCTCCCCGCCCAACGACCCTAAAAGGATTGCGTACGTCGGAAAAATCGATGGCAAAGTCCGCGCCCAACAAATTGTTAAGCGCAAAAAACTGGCGGCCCCGATAATGCCGTAGGTCGATGCCGAACATCAAATTGAACTTGCCGATTTTGTGCGTGAGGTTGGAAATGGCGCCCACCCAATATTGGTCCAATCGAAAGTCCACGGTATAAAAGTTGGCTTGATAACCGGTGGCGAGGGTGTCTCCGGCGGGATTGACGGCCGAAACGATTTGGGATTGATTGACGGCCCGCATCGCTTCGAAGTTCCACAAGCCTTGGTTGTTGCGGATGCCGAAGGGGATGAAGTGGCCGCCGCCCGTACCCGGAGAAACGTACACCGACGTCGAAAGCTGGGTCGTGCCGGGGTTGATGTACCAATAGTGGTTGAGGGCGAATTGGGGTTTGTGATAAAAGTTGAAGCCCGAAAATTTTTGGCCGTCCAAATACCCCCAATTGGCGCCGTAACGACGTCCGAATTTGTCTATTGTTGCGGGTGCGGACGGGATGCCGTTTTCGCCGTGGGATTGCGGGGCGCCCAAAGCCGTCAGTTGCAGCAGGTGTTTGTTGCCGAACTCTTTGGAAACGGAGGCAAAATACGACCAATAATTGACGAAGGTGCCTTCAATGTAGCCCGGCCCCCACATACGGGAAGCGTGCGCGCTCACGGCCCAGCCCCCGCGCATCCGGCCCGTCGAGAGCGCCAACGACATACGATTGACGATGTTGTTGATGAACGCCGTTCGGCGCGTGAAGTAGTTGGTCGTTTCAAAGGTTAGCGCGCCGCCTTTTTCCACGTCCGTGGTTTTGGTGATGATGTTCATCGTTCCACCGACGGAATTTATCGCCATTTTGGAAACGCCCATGCCCCGCTGTATCTGTATCAAGCGGGTAACCTCGGACAAGCCCACCCAATTCGACCAATACACTTTGCCGAATTCGATGTCGTTGATGGGGATGCCGTTAATCATCACGGCGAGGTTTTCTTGCTCGAAACCTCGGACGTTGATGCGGGAATCGCCAAAACCACCGCCGACACGCGAAACGTACACCCCGGGGGAAAACTTGGTCGACGAGGGAAACTCCTCGGCCACCGAGTACGTTTCGGCGATGCGCACGGTATTGACAAGCGACGTGGCCACGGGCGTTACCCTATCGACGGCGTAATTGGCGATGACCTTGATTTCCTCGATGCCGATGGCGTCGGATTCCAGACGCACCTCGCCGATGTCGGTCGTGCCGCCCTCAAAAACATTGACTTTGAAGGTTAGGGGCAGATAACCGACAAACGAGGCGACGACGGTGTAGGCGCCGGGTTCCAGATTCGTGATACGAAATTTGCCGTCGAGCAGGGTGTGGGCGCCCGTGCCGGTTTCGGAAACGAGCACCGTGGCGCCGGGCAGGGTTTCATTGGCCGCCGCGTCAAAAACGACGCCTTCGATTCCGCCCGTTTTTCCGCCCGTTTCGCGAAATTTGGGCGCGGCAACGGGCTCTTGTTTCGGCGCCTGCGCCTCGGGTTTGGCTTTCGCCGCTTTGTTGCGCTCCGTACCTTTACGGCGCAAATCTTGGCCCTGAGCGACGAACCAGGTCGTTACCCAAAAAACCAACAAAAACATCGAGTGTTTCATAGGTTGCGTGTTGTTAGATGGCGCGCAAAGTTATGAAGGCTAAGACAATAAAGTTTAATGAAAAGTTAAATTTATTGTTGGCTGCGCATGAATATGCTCAAACGCCGGCACATCGTCGGGGACGGTAACGACCAACGTCCGGCATCATCAAATTGTGCACTCAAATCGTCGATTTTCTGCGCTTTGTCGCTCGTTTTTTACGTTGTTTGGCTTGCCTTAATGGGGGTGGGGAGGCGTTCGCCGTTGCATTACGGGCGCTATCGGGAGACTTCGGCGACCTTGACGACGGCGGAAACCAAAAGCAACGCCAAAGCGGCGGGAGTAAGGTATTTCCAACACAAGGCCATAAGTTGGTCGGCGCGTAGACGGGGATAGGTCCAGCGCACCCACATCATGACGAAAACCAGCGTCGTCGCCTTGACGAAAAACCAAAAAAAGGTCCAGAAACTTGCGGCAAAAGAGCCCGGAACGCCCGAGGTGAGCGTTGCGAATTGCAGATGTTTGAGTTGTTCGAGCCAACCGACGGCGGGCGTTTGCAAAGCGACGAGGTTGGGCAAAGGGGTGTTGCCCGCGCCGAAAAACATGACCGTCGTCAGCAAACACATCAAGAGCATCGAGGCGTATTCGGCCAACATCAAGAGCGCGAAAAAAAACCCCGAATATTCGGTGTGGTAACCGGCGACGAGTTCGCTTTCGGCTTCGGGCAAATCAAAAGGCGGACGGTGGGCCTCGGCCAAGGCCGCGACGAAAAACAGCGCCGCCGCCACAAGCAAGTGCGGGTAACGCACCGCGCCCCAAGTCAAGAATCCGCCGTAAGGGCCCACGTCCCACAGGCCCAAAAACCGCAAGTCCTTGCCCGTGGATTGCAGGCCGGAAACGACGGCCGGGTCGGCGGAACCGTAAACGACGACGGCGGCCAAGAGCGCCGTTCCCGCCGGCACCTCATAGGAAACGATTTGAGCCACGGCCCGCATCGCACCCAAGAGCGAATATTTGTTGTTGGAGGCCCAACCCGCCGCCATAACGCCCACCGCGTCCACCGACGTTGCACCCAACAAAAACAACAGGCCGACGTTCAAAGCCGCGCCGCCCGCCAACGCCGCCAATCCTCCGACTATCGCCACAAAAACCATCGCGGGCGCCAAAACGAACAGGATTTTGTCGGCGTTCGCCGGCACAATCAATTCTTTTTGAAGGAGCTTGACGATGTCGGCCAAAGTTTGGAGCGTTCCGTAAGGGCCGACGACCATCGGCCCCATACGGTCTTGAATAAAAGCCGAAATTTTGCGTTCGGCGTAAACGCCCGCCAGCGCGTACAACGCCACGAACGCCAACAGCCCCGCAACCGATATCACCAACGTCATTTGCCCACAAAAATAAACATTTGGGGCGTATAAATTTGAAGACGGCGCGGACAAAAACCTTGACATTCTTTTTACCCAACCGCGGAACCATTGGCTTGAAACACGTGAAAAAATAAAAAAACGACAATTGGTTTTGTTGGCAACGACAAAAAAGCCAATCGCCTCGCTCCCACCCGTACAAAGCGACGTTCGACGTTTCGGACGAGAATTGGCGAGCGTGTCGCCGAAGGGGGGTTATTTTTGGGGATTTCCGTATTGGGTTTGCAGCAGACGCCGTCGATACATCGGTTTATGCTAATAAAATTTTCACTTCTATAAGTGTTTATACGCATATTTAGGCATTTAAAATAAGGACAATCCCTTATTTTTTGATAACGACTCCGAATTCGGGAATATCCATTAATTTTGGGGGTCAATCCGTGCAACGAAATTGGCGGCATATACGTATTAAGGACGTTCGTCGAACGCGAAAACAACCAAGGTGGAAAAAGTCAAGGTTATAAAAGAAAAATTGGCGGCGTTCCGCAGGAAATACTACCTCAATCGGGTGATTCGAGGGACGGTGGTGTTTTTACTGCTGTTTTCGACGCTGTTCACGCTGTTCACTTTGTCGGAGGGGCTGTTGTGGCTTTCAACGGCTTGGCGAACGGCCCTGTTCGCAACGTTGACGGCGGCCTCGGCGCTGGCTTTGGGGGCGGGGGTCGTGTATCCGGGCCTCAAATACCTCAACGTCGGCAAAACCATCGACGACAAAGAAGCGGCCCGGCTCATCGGCAGGCATTTCAAAGAAGTGGACGACCGTCTGGTGAACCTCCTCGAATTGAGTGCGGGCGCGGGACAAAGCACGAGCGCCGACCTGCTTGCCGCCGCCATCGACGAACGCATCGAAGCCATGCGGCCCATCCCCTTCACCGCCGCCGTCAGCTTTAAACCCAATCGCAAACTCGCGCGCTATCTCGCCGTCCCCACCCTGCTCTTGTTGCTCATGTTTTTGTTCAACCCCGACGTGGTCACCAAAGGAAGCTATCGGCTCATCAACTTCAAGCGCCACTTTCAACCGCCGCCGCCCTTTACCGTCTCCGTTCCCGACCACAAGGACGCGCTCGTCGAAGGTCAAAGCCACACCGTTCACATCAAACTTTCCGGCGACCGGCTGCCCGCCGAACTCTACATGTACACCCAATCCGAGGGCGGCGCCTACCTCAAACATTCGCTCGTCAAAAAGAACAACGCCGAATACGAATATACGTTCAAGTCGGTGCGCAAAAGCTTTCGTTACTACATCGGCAACGATATGCACGGCACGGGCGAATACGGGGTGGAAGTGTACCCTCGGCCGGCGATAGGCAACTTTACCGTAACGATAACGCCGCCGGCGTACACGGGCCTGCCGTCGGAGACGCTGGCGCCCAACGCCGGCGACTTTACCGCGCCCTACGGCTCGACGGCCACTTGGAACTTCGCCTTCAAAGGCTCGGTTCAATCCGCGGCGTTCAAAAGCAAAAACGAAACCCCCATCCCCGTCAACGGCCTTTCCGCCGTTTTTTCCCGTATCGTTACCGAAAACACCGATTATCTCGTCGCCCTCAAATCCGACAAGGGCGTCGAAAACGCCGACACCGTCCGTTATTCGATAAAGGTCGTCGCCGACAAACACCCGTCGGTACAAATACAGTCGCCCGCCTACGACGCCAAACTTCCCATCAGCGGCGTGATTGGTCTGGTTACCGATATGAGCGACGATTACGGCTTCAGTAAGGCCGAATTGGTGTGGAAATTCACAAAATCCCAAAATCCGTCGCGCAAATTGGGCGTGGAAGTCGTTTTGCCGCTGTCGGGAATCAAACCGGGCAACTACCTGACGCTCGAAAACAAAATCGATTTCATTGAGTTGGGCGCCGAATCGGGCGACGAAATCGAATACTATGTGCGCGTTTGGGACAACGACTACCTCACCGGCCCCAAATCCGCCACGTCCGCCCTGCAAAAAATCAACTACGAATCGATGGAATCCTTGTACGAAAGTACGCGGGAAACCAACGAAAACATGGAGAAATCCATGGAGGCCAACCTCAAAAACGCCGACGAATTGGCCAAAAAATTCGACGAGGTGCAAAAAAAATTGCTCGAGAAAAAAAATCTTTCTTACGAAGACCGCAAGGAAATCGAGAAAATGCTCGAAGAGCAGAAAAAAATGATGAAGGAAATGGAACAAACGGCCCAAGACCTTCGCGAACAAATCGAAACCGCCAAAGAAAACAACCTCTTCACCGAAGAAACCATCGAAAAACTCGCCCAACTCGAAAAACTCATCCAAGAACTTGCCACCCCCGAAATGCGCAAGTTCATCGAAGAGTTGCAACAAAAAATGCAACAACTCGACAGCCGCGAGATCAAACAACAACTCGAACAACTCGAAAAAAACGCCGACAAATTCAAGGAAGACCTCGAACGTTCGCTCGAACTCTTCAAACAAATGAAGGTCGATATGAAAGTTCAGGAATTGTTGCAAAAAGTCGAAAACCTCGAACAACGCCAAGACCTGCTCAACGAACGCACCCAAAACGCTCCCAAAGACGAACTCGCCGAACTGCAAAAAAAACAGGACGAACTCGCCAAGGAAATGGACGACTTGAAAAAAAGCTTGGACGAGCTTAAAGACCTGAAGTCCGACACCCAAACGCCCGACACGGACAAAATGGACGGCCTCAAACAAGACGCCGACAACGCCAAAGACGAAATGGACAAGGCCGGCGAAAACATGAAACAAAACAACAAAAAACAAGCCCAACAAAACCAAAAAAACGCCAAAGACAAGCTCCGCAAAATCAAACAAGAGCTTAACGACATGCAGGCCGCCAATGAAATGCAACAAATGGCCGAAAACCTCGACGACCTCCGCGCCCTACTCGAAAACCTCGTCAAACTGTCCTTCGACCAAGAAGACCTGCGCGACAAAATGAGCAACATCAACGTCAAGGACGCCGCCATGACCAAAGCCATTCAGCAACAATCCAAGCTTGGCGACGATATGCAGATGGTCGGCGACAGCCTGCGCGCCCTCGCCCAACGCTCGTTTGAAATTCAATCCTTCGTCATGGACGAACTCCGAAGCATAGAACAAAGCTTCGAACGCGCCCGCGAACAACTCAACGAAAAGAAAATCTCCTTCGCCACCCGCGAACAAACCCAAATCATGACCGGACTTAACAACCTTGCCAACATGCTCGTCGACGCCATGGAGCAAATGCAACAGCAAATGAAGCAAATGCAACAACAACAAGGTCAGGGACAGGCTTGCAAAATGCCCAAACAAGGCCAATCCATGCAACAACTTTCCAAAATGCAGCAACAGCTCAACCAACAAATGATGCAAATGATGCAGTCGGGAAAAATCGACCAAGGCAAGTTGGAACAAATGGCCGCCCAACAAGAGGCCATCCGAAAAAAGTTGCAGGAAGCGTTTGAAAAAATGAAGCAGGAAGGCGAAAAAGGCTTGGGCAGCGGCGACAAAATCGCCGAAGACATGAAAATGACCGAAGACCAACTCAAAAACAAACAGCTCACCCAAGAAATGATGATGCGCCAACAGCAAATCCTCAACCGAATGTTGGACTTCGACAAAGCCATGCGCGAACGAGAATACGAAAACAAACGCCGATCCAACACCGGCCGAGACATCGTACGCACTTCGCCCGCCGACCTTTCCGAAGAAGAAATGCAAAGAAAAATTCGCAAGGAAAGCTACAACAAAGCCCGATACCGTTATACACCAACATACCAAAATATTATCGACCGTTATTATAAACTCTTGGATGAAAAATGAGAATACATGAAGAGCGAAAATGGCGTCTTCGCCTGCCCAGCAATGACGATTCCTTGCTTCGAGTCGTGGATTTGATTGACGACCTCAAGCTCGAACTCGACATCCCCGAGGACGTTTACGGTAACATGATGATTACCGTTACCGAGGCCGTAAACAACGCCATATGGCACGGAAACAAAGGCGATGAAAACAAAAAAGTCGATATCGAGCTTCGTACCCAAAACAACAGCCTCGTCGTCTCCATCGCCGACGAAGGCCCCGGTTTCGACTACCGCAACGTCAAAGACCCCACCGACCCCGAAAACCTCCTCCACCCCAGCGGCAGAGGCGTATTCATCATCAAAAATTTCAGCGACTTCGCCGAATACAAAGGCAACGGAAACCACCTCGAATTGGGATTTCACCTTTCGCCCAAACCCGTGTTCGCGTGATAGAATTTCACTACGAAGATGTAAACTTCCGGCTCGAACGGCCCGAAATCTTAACCGAATGGATACAAGCCGTCGTCCAAAGTTTTGAGCGCCGCATCGCGGAAATCAATTACGTCTTCTGCTCCGACGAATACCTTTGGCGGCTCAACGTCGAACACCTCGGCCACGAAGACTATACCGACATTCTGACCTTCGACCTCTCCGAAACCGGCGGCGACCTCACGGTGGATATGTTTATTAGCGTCGAAAGGGTCGCCGACAACGCCCGCGAACTCAACGTCGCCTTCGACGACGAACTTTGCCGGGTCATGATTCACGGCGTACTGCACACCCTCGGTTTCGACGACGGCGACGAACAACAAGAGCGCCGTATGCGCGAGGCCGAAGACCGAATGTTGGCGCTTCGCAACCGTGTGGCGTAACGTCTTTTTTCACCGAAGTTTGTGGTTGGCTTTTGTTCTTGCGATTTTGCAAGCGTCGCAGTACGTCGGCGTGTGTTATCGAAATTTTTGGGCGCCGATCTTCGACGCGTCCACCCGTTCTGTCGCTTGGACCGTCGCCGTATTGACGGGCGCAGACCTCGTCCCCACCCAACGCGAACCCCTCGTATCCGACTTTCTCCTTAACGGCGTCGTCCCCGTCTCTTGGAACGCGATGCATTGGGAAATCATGGTCAGCGTCGTGGCGTTTGTATTGGTTTTTCCCGGCGCCTTGCACGTCAAATTTTTTTATGCGCTGTTCGTAACATTCTGTTTTTGGACCTACAACGTGGGTTGGTATGCATGGTGCGTGCGCTTCCCCGATGCGACAAAATATTCTGTTTACGGGCCAAGCGATATGCCCGGTTGGGCCGCAACGCTCACGGGCGTATGGCAAGGCTTGCCCGCAATATTGGCGTTGGCTTTGGCGGGCGGGCGCTTGTTGATGGTCCGAAAAACCTTATCGTTTTAAATATGAAAACCAAAATCAAAGGTCTTGAACCCGACGACAATCCTAGCGCGTTTTAAAACCATGAACGTTTACCTTGCGGCACAATGGACTTTCGCCGCCCTCGTCGTTTTACCCGCGTTGGTTGCCTTCTTTTCCGACAATTTGGTGAGAACGGCCTACCTATTTTTTTTGTCGCTTATCGGCGTGGCGGGCATGTACGCCCTTTCGGGCAACGACGTTCTGGCCGCCGGACAAATCATCGTTTATGTCGGCGGGATATTGATACTTTTGCTTTTCGGGGTCATGCTTTCGACGCGGGTTTGGCGCAAACGACCCGCCTCCACCCGTCCCGCGAATACGATTTTGGGAACGGCGGCGGCCATCGGCGTGTTTTTCGCCTTGTATTTTCACATTCCCAAAGAAGCGGGGGCAAACGTTCGCGGTGAATCGCTAACGGTCGTCGGTGTTCTCAATCTTACCGAATATCTGCCGCTTTTCGAGGGCGTTTCCCTGCTCCTTTTAGCCGCCCTTATCGGCGCCGCCACCCTTGCAAGAAAAAAATAAAAAAAAACGGGGCGAAACTCGTTCGTCCCCGCTTTTTGATTACAACGTATATATTATATTCTTAGGCTTTTTTCGGCATTTCGGGTTCGTTGCGCACCTTCATGAGGTAGGAAATATTGGGTAAGGTTTTCACCTCCTCGATGACCATAAAGGCGCGTTCGTTGTTGAAATATTTGAAAACGGCGCTGTTCGGGTCGTTGATATCGCCGAATTTAATGGCGCCGGCGGGACAGGATTGCGAACAGGCGGTTTGAATTTCGCCGTCGCGCAAGGGGCGGCCTTCCGATTTCGCTTTAAGTTTGCCGGCTTGTAGGCGTTGCACGCAAAACGAGCATTTTTCCATCACCCCGCGCGCCCGCACCGTCACGTCGGGATTCAACACCATGCGGCCCAAATCGTCTATCGCCGGATTGTATTTGAACTCGGTTTTGAACGCTTGGTGGATGAGGCCGTCTTGGTCTTCGCGGTAAGTGTAATCCAACCAGTTGAACCGGCGGACTTTATACGGACAGTTGTTGGCGCAATAGCGCGTGCCGAAACAGCGGTTGTAGGCCTGTTGGTTGAGGCCTTCGGAGCTGTGAACCGTCGCCAATACGGGGCAAACGTTTTCACAAGGCGCGTTGTTGCAGTGTTGGCAAAGCATGGGCTCGAAAACGACCTTCGGATTTTCACCGGGGTCTTCGTTCCAATCTTTGGGGTCGTCGGGCGTTGAGTCGGTCGAATAGTAGCGGTCGATGCGTATCCAATGCATGTCCCGTCCGCGACGCACCTCCGTTTTGCCGACCACGGGCACGTTGTTTTCGACTTGGCAACTAATCACGCACGCCCCGCAGCCCGTACACTCGTTGAGGTCGATAACCATCGCCCAATGGTGGCCGGTGTATTCGCGGTCGGGGAAAAGGGTAACGAGATGCTGACGAAGTTGGGCGCGTTCCTCCTTGTGGATTTTAATGTCTTTGTCGTAGTTGGCAAGGGTCGTTTCTTTGACGAGGTTGCGACCCATGAGCGTGCCGTTGATTTGGAAGAGGGCCAATTCGTACGTTTCGCCCGTAGGGGAAAGTTCGACGCCCGAGGTAAAATAATGTATGTTGTCGCCGTCGAAACGGGCGGCGGGATAGACGTTTTGTCCCGTACCGTAGGCGGCCCTGCCCGCCACCGTCCGTCCGTAACCCAGCGCGATGCCGATGGTTTCGGCGTGTTGGCCCGGTTGAATCAACACCGGAAGTTTAACGCTGAATTTGCCCGCTTTGACCGTAACCAAGTCCTCGTTTTTGAGTCCTTTTTCGTCGGCCAATTTTTTGGAAATGGTAACGTAGTTGTCCCAGCAGGCCCGCGTGATGGGGTCGGGCATTTCCTGCAACCACGGATTTTGCGCCATGTTGCCCGAACCGATGCTTACTTTTTGATACAAAAGCAAGTCGATTTTGCCCTTGCTCTCGCCGTAGGCGGCGGCGACGGCGGACGCGGCGGCGGACAAATCCACGTCTTTAAGCTTGGGCAGTTTGTCGGAAACGACGTCGGCTTCAAAGACGTCGCACCATGTTTTGCCTTCGGTCAGGGCGTCGGCCAGTTTTTTGTCGTAAACGCCGTCGTGAACGGCTTTTTTCCACGCCGTTTCAAAATCCGCGTTTTTGCCAAAAACGTTGGCTTTCCAATAGTCGCGCAAATAGGTGTAGTAGTCGCGTTCGTCGCCCAGCCATTTCAAGAGCGCGTCTTGGAATGGACGCGTCATAAAAATCGGGGAAATGCTCGGCTGACGCAACGAATACGAGCCGACGTAGGGTTCGAAGTCGCCCCAAGATTCGAGGGCGGTATGGTTGGGCAAAACGTAGTCGCACAACGACGAGGTTTCGTCCTCCGATTCGGCGAAAGAAACCTTGACGGGCACGTTTTTCATTGCCTCGACAAAGGCTTGAGGGTCGGGGTAATTGTAAGCGGGGTTGGCGTCGAGAACGAAGAGCGTGCCGATTTTTCCCGCCGCCATATCCGCGACCAACGCCCTGAACTCTTTGTCCAAACCCTGACGAAGATTGGATTTTCGCTCGACGTCGATGGTGTTTCCGTAGGCCTCAATCATGAGGTTGATTCCATTGACCAAAAGCTGGACGTTGGGGTCGTTGGAACCGCAGACGAGTATCGCGCGGCCTTTGGCGTTCAAAAGTTCACGGGCCGCCAATGCCACGGAATTACCGGCGAGTTCGATGTTGGCGGCGGCGAGTTGGGGTTTGCCCAGAGCGGCCGCGACTTCGTTGTAAATTTTGAGGATTACCGCCCCTTCCTGAGACGGTTTCATCGGCACGCGCAAATCCGCGTTGGCGCCCGTTACCGTCAGGTTGGTTTCAAACTGTAGATGGCGCGAAAGTTTTTTCTTGGTTTCGTCGAATTTACGACCTTGCGCGTATTGTTTGGTGAATTCGACGGGCGAAATCCACGTGCCAAGAAAGTCGGCATTGACCCCGACAATCAAGTCCGCTTTGTCGAAACGAAAACGGGGCAGAAACGGGTCGGTTGAGAAGGTTTGGCCGTGGGATTCGAGAATGGCGGACGACGAAACGGCGTCGTATTGCACGTGGCGGCCCGGATATTTTTTCAAAAATTCTCCGATGAGCGCGAGCGTCGACGGCGAAGGCAACGTCGAGGTCAATATTGCCACTTCCTTGCCCGACTTCAACGATTCGGCAACGGCCGCATCGATTTTTTCGTACGTCGATTCTCCTTTTCGTGCCACGGGCGCTTGAAAACGATAAGAATCGTAAACGGACAAGACGTGTGCGTGTCCGCGGGCGCCGACCCCGCCCCGCGTTATCGGGGATTCGGGATTGCCCTCGATTTTTATCGGACGGCCTTCGCGCGTTTTGACCAACACGCTCGAATATTCCATGCCGTCGAAAAACGTCGAGGCGTAATAGTCCGCTATGCCCGGCATCGCCTCAACGGGTTTGTGGACGTATGGCAAAGCATAACGAACGGGCGTGGAACAGGCCGCCATTACCGCCGACGCCCCGACGCTAAAACCAAAAAATTTGAGAAAGTCCCGACGGTTGGAAGCCGTCGTTTCGTCCAACGCTTCCAAAAACGGGTCTTCGGAAAATTCCCGGGACGCAGTCTTGAGAAACTCGGGATTTTTTTCGTTCTCAAGCTGTTGGTAGCTCATCCAATATTTTTTTTCCGCCATCGGAGTAATGTTGTTGCTAATATTTATTGTATTTGCGGTCGAAGTGGTGTGCGTCCATCGTAAACAGGACGATGAAATCGTAAAGGGCGAATATCGTTGCCAATATCGTCCAACTAAAAATAAGATACAAAAGCCCGCGCAACGGTTTTCCGAGATAAAACCAATGCGCGCCGAAAGTTCCCAAGAAAAGCGCCAATAACCAAGCCGTTCTCTTATTTTTCATTTAATAATGACAGCGGGCGCATTCGAGGCCGCCGAGTTTTTCGACCGTTATTTTTCCGACTTTGCCCGCCGCCATGTCCGCCCGTAGCGACGCGTGAAGCGACCTGTAATAGCCGTCTTTGTTCAAATCGATTTCTTTTTCGCGGTGGCAATTGACGCACCAACCCATCGAAAGCCGGGCGTGTTGATAGACTTCTTCCATCTCCTCCACTTTGCCGTGGCATTCGGCGCATTCCAAGCCCGCGACTTTGACGTGTTGGGCGTGGTTGAAATAAACAAGGTCGGGCAAATTGTGAACTTTGACCCATTCGATGGGTTTGCCGGTATTGTAAGACTCGCGCACTTTGGCAATTTCTTTTTTGCCGTATTTGGGACCTTCCTCGATGACGTTGTGGCAATTCATGCAAATGTTCGTCGAGGGAATGGTGGCGTTTTTGCTTTTTTCCACCCCGACGTGGCAATATTGACACCCGATTTTGTATTGTCCCGCATGAACCGCGTGGGAAAAGGCGATGGGTTGCACGGGTTTATAGCCGTCGTGGAGGTTGAGGCTCCATAAAAACTTATAGGCGGCGTTGCCGGCGCCGCCCAGCACCACCAGTACCACCATCGTGGTCACAAACGGGCTTTTAAGAAAGCCTTTGACGTTTTGGTTGATAAAGCTCCACGTGAGTTTTTCGCCGCGTTCGTGTGCCTTGATGGCCGAAGTGGCAATGGCAATGAGAACAATCAAAACCAAACAAAAGAACAAAAGCAAACCCGCGATGGTGGCAAGAATATAAAAAACGCTGCGGTCGTCGAGCGAGGACGTTCCTTGCGGGGCGGCCGCACCCGGTCCGGCGGCAACGTCCGCCGTCGGCGCCGGCGCGGCTTTTATATAATCCAGAACCGCCTTAATCTCCGCATCCGACAACGCCTGTGCGGGCATGATGGTCTGGTTGTACTCCTGAAACAGTTTTTGGGCATAGGCGCTTTTCGCTCTGCCCGCCTTCATGTATTCCTGAGAATTGTGGATGAAAGCGACAAGCTCCTCGGTTTTGTTGTCCCAACGTTCGTGTACCCCCCGAAGCGCCGGACCCGTCAATTTGGCGTCCAATTTATGACACGAGGCGCAATTTCCCTTAAATAATGCCTCGCCGTCTTGGGCCGACGCCCACACGGGAGCGGCGAGCATAAATATGGCGATTAAGTAACGCATATATCTATATTTATCTATGCTATTGTTCGGCAAAAATAGCCGTTATTTTCTCATTTAAAGCGGAAATTTTTCAAGACGGTTCCCCAAAAATATTGTTTGTTGTTTTTGGCCGACTTCTCGCATTTTGCACGCCTTCCTTGATTCCGCCTGCAAAGATAAACATTAGTTGTTAAATCAACCGTTGAATCGCCGTACTTCAAAAAAATTTCACAATCAATTTAGAACGATTCCAAACAACTACGATTCGCCCCCGAACGTGTCCGTAATCCGCATCTTTGAAGCTCGATTCGATAAACGGGCTTTGAAAACGCAAAAAAGAATTGGAACGAAGGCTTGGTTTCAAATCATGTTTTTACCGAAGTTTTCGCGACCGACGCGTAATTTTGTTTATCGTCGCGTTGTTTTTCGGCGCCGACTACGATTTGCCATCCACGCGCAACCCCCGATAACTCTCTTGGACTTGATAGTCTTTTCGGAGCGGGTGCCCCTGCCAATCGTCGGGCAAAAGAATGCGTCGCAGGTCGGGGTGTCCGCAAAAGCGAATGCCGAAAAGGTCGAAAATTTCACGCTCGTGCCAATCGGCCGTTCGCCAAAGGTCGCTGACCGTCGGCGCTTCGACGGCGGCGTTGAGTACCGCCTCGCGTTCCAAATCCACGCGCAAAACCACGGCGTGTTCGTAGACCAACGAATGCAGATGGTAATAGACGGCGAAACGGTCGCCGAAATCGACGCCGCTGACGCACTCCAAACGGTCGAAAAAAAATTCCGGCGTGTTTTTGAGTTTTTCGCAAACGTCGTGCAAACGTTCGAGCGGAACGTTGAGACGATTGAGGGCGGCTTCGCCGGCACAGCCGGTCAAGGACGCGATTTCGTCGAACGTTTTCATGCTTGCGGTACGACGACGTTGACCACGTCGTTGCGAAAAACGGGCGTTTCGGGCCGAAAACGGATTTTCAAATAATTTTCGCTGTGGCCCTCGGCGTACTCTTCGGCAACGTTTTCCACCAACACCTTACGGGTCGTGCCGACGTTTTGCCGATAAAATTCGGCGCTTTTGCGTTGGGAAAGCTCGCGCAAAATTTCGGCCCTTCGACTTTTGACGGCCTCGGAAACATGGTCGCCAAAGTCGGCCGCGGGCGTGTCCGCGCGCGACGAAAACGGGAAAACGTGCAGATAGGTTACGTCGAGGTCGGCCAAAAAACGCCTTGTTTCGTCAAAATGTTCGTCGGTTTCGCCGGGAAAACCGACGATAACGTCGCAACCGATGGAGCAGTGGGGCATGAGGCGCTTGATTTTTTCGACGCGCTCGGCGTAAAGTTTTCGGCGGTAACGGCGGCGCATACGTGCCAGCACCGCGTCCGAACCGCTTTGCAAGGGCATGTGAAAATGGGGCATGAAGCGTTCGTTTTCCGCGACGCATTCAACGATGCGGTCGTCGAGAAGGTTGGGTTCGACGGAGCTGAGGCGAATGCGCTCAACGTCGGTTTGGCGGGCAAGGATTTGGAGCAGGTCGTAAAGCGAATGATCGGTTTCGGCGCCGTAGTCGCCCAAATTGACTCCCGTCAAGACGATTTCCTTGATTCCCGCATCGGCCAAACGCCTAACTCTTTCAACGACGCGCTCGGGCGTATCGGAACGGCTTTTGCCCCGCGCCAAAGGAATGGTACAAAACGAACATTTGTAGTCGCATCCGTCCTGCACCTTGACGAACGCGCGTACGCGCTCGTCCAAGGATTCGGCGGCGACGAACTCTTGGGCCTGCGTTACGGCGCAACGATGGATTTCGGCGTGGTAGCGTTTGGTTAGTTGCGGAACGATTTCGAAAAGCCGAAACTTTTCCGCCGCCCCCAAGACGACGTCCACCCCTTCGATGTCCGCGATTTCTTGGGGTTTGAGTTGGGCGTAACAGCCGACGACGGCCACGAAGGCGTCGGGGTTGCGGCCGAGCGCCCGACGTACGGCCTTACGGCATTTTTTGTCCGCCTCCTCGGTTACCGAACAGGTATTGACGACGTACACCGCCGCCGGCTCGTCGAAGTTCACCACTTCGTAGCCCCGTTCGCGGAAAAGACGCGACAATTCGGCCGTTTCCGAAAAATTGAGTTTACAGCCCAAGGTGTGAAACCCGACCGTCAACGATTCTTGCGGCATGACGCAAATTTACGACAATTTCGCCGCCCGTCGGCATATGCAAACCGAATCGGCAAACAAAAGACGCAAAACGCTCGGTAAGCGCGAAGCTTTTTGTTTTCGCGTCCAAACCACGATGTTTTTGTCCACAACAACCCCTTTTGATGAGTTGCAAACGCCGGAAGTAGCTCGACGCCCCCCTTGCCGGGCCGTTGCCCGCGCGGGCGTTGACGAAAAAACGAGAAAATTTTACATTCAAACGCGCGAATACGGTTAAATTTTACTAGCTTTGCGTAATATTATCATTTTGACGAGCATTGGCCTTTTAGGCCGTTGAAAATATAAAAAGCAACCGAATCATTGCGATAAAACATGAGAAAAGAAGTTAGGGCGGCGGCGCTGACGGTCGTATTGACGGCGGCGCAAGCGCTATGGGCGCAAAACTTCAATTGGGAAAGCGTCGGTCCGGACAACATCGGCGGCCGTGTACGGGCTCTACACGTAACGCCCGACGGCCAAGTCTACGCCGGCGGCGCGGGCAGCGGCCTTTGGCGCTCGGGAACCACCACCCTCGGTTGGACCCCCGTCGAAGCCTTCAACAACGCCCCGGGGGTTCGCTCCTTGTGCATCTCCTCCATCGCCCAAGACGGTACGACCCTCTACGTCGCCACCGGCGAACTGGCTTTCAAATTCGATTTCAACTACCTCCAAACCACCATTCCCAAAAATTTTTACGACTTCAGCATCCTGACCGACGGTTACCCGAACGCCATAGGCCAACCCGGCGCCGGGATTTTCGTCTCCGACGGCGGCGGCTCGTACTCCAACGTCAACGCCACGTGCGCATCGTGCGTCCAAGACGGTTTTGACGACCAAGACCCGTGGATTAGCGTACAAAAAGTGGCGGCCCAAAACGGTCGCGCCTTCGCCGCCACCTTCCGAGGACTTTATTACACCGACAACAAGTTTCAATCGGTTACGGCGGCAAGCACCAACCTTGACGACGTGCCCGCCGAGGCACGCTTCGTTTACGAAGAGCACGCCTTGGAAAACACCATCGTCTACGACGTGGAAATCGGCTCGAACGGCCGGGTTTACGCCGCCACGCGCAGTCATCTTTTCATTTCCACCGACAACGGCGCGAACTTTTCCATCGTTCGGGGCTACGGCTCGTTTTACCGCGACCAACCCGACTTTTCCCAAGCCCGCAACCGCATAGAAATCGCCGTGGCGCCGGGACGGGGTTCGGGCGGTCAAGACCTCGTCTATCTGACGGAAATCATCGGTCCGGCGGACGGCTATCACGCGGGTGTGTGGGTATCGACGGACGGAGGCCTAACCTTCAACCAACCGACCAACCGCATCGGGCCGTCTTCGACGCTCAGAGGCGGAAGCGGAAGCCCGACGTTCGCACCGCTGGAAACAACGGGTTTTTCCGTCGACCCGCGCGGGCTCTTCAGTTGCGTTCTCGAATACGACCGTGCCAACCCCGAACGCGTACTTTTCGGCGGCCAACAACTTTGGCAATACACGCCCGAACGCAACTGGGAACCCATCACCCAACCGATGTATTCGCGCACGTCGCCGGAGTTTGTCGCGCCCTTGATTTGCGCCATCGCCTTCGACCCCTCCAACCCTAAGCGCTTTTTTCTAGGCACTTCGCAAGAAATCGTACGCACCTCCGACGGCGGCAGAACGTTCGAAAAATTGCGCCACGGCTTCGAAGGGGCTTTGGCCTACAGCGCCGTCGAAACCGCCGGCGGAAAAATTTTCGCCGCCTTCGACGGCGCATCCGTCGCCATTAAACCCGCAGGCTCGGACAAAGGTTTTCAATTTTTGCCCACAAGCCGTAAGTTCGGCAAAGTCGCCGCCTCGATTTACAATCCCAAACACTTGATTGCGGGCGGACAGTACGGCGGAGTGCGACGCTCGCTGAGCGAAGGCGACGTATTCGAATTTTTTACCGGCGCGCCCATCGCCGCCTCCTACAACGACGACTTCGAAGTCCTTTCCTCCACCCTGCTCAACGAAACCTTCCTCAAAGACACCATCTTTGGCTCGCCGGGCGAACGCAACAAATGGGTGCTCGTCAACGGCAACGAGGCCAACCAATGGGTCATGGGACGGGGAGCCGGCAATCCCTTCGAACGCGACGAAGAACTGGCCCCCAACGCCCTCTACATCACCCCCAATCCTTCGGGAATCAACTCCCCCTATGCCTACAACGTCAACGAACGCGCCGTTTGCCACGTTTACCGCGATTTTCTCATTCCTTTCACCACCAAACTCAACGAGGCCAAACTCGATTTTTGGTACAAAGCCAACGGCGAACAAAACACCGACGAACTTCGCATCTTTGCCGCCCCCCTCTCTTTTACCCCTCAACCCAACGAAGTGCCCTCGGGAACGGGAATCACCCTCGTCGGACGCTTTCATCAATCGCTCAACAACGACTGGAAAAACGAAACCATCATCCTCAACAACAACCTCATCGGTCAAGCCCTACGATTAATATTTACGTGGGTGAACGACAACGCCAACGGCGGCGGACAACCCGTCGCCCTCGACCACATCAGGCTCACGGCCGAAAACGAAATTATCGGCGAGGACCAATTTTCGGTAACCAAAACGCCGTTGCCGTGGAGCGCCTTTGTTTTGGACGAGCTCGCCGCCGACGGCGATACCGCACTGAATACGTCGCAAAAAGTCGTTAACGAACAGTACGTTTTTGCGGGCGTCAACGACCAAATATGGTGCGTGCGTACCCCCTTTGGCGCAAGTACCGGCGACATCAACGACGTGCTTCCGACCTGGACGCGCATCACCCCCCACAACAACAATTCGAGCGCCACGGCTATCACGGCCCTAACCGTTTCCGGCGATTCGACCCACACGCTGTTTTACGGCAACAACCTCGGCGACATTTTCCGTATTCGCAACGCCCACCGCTTGGACGGCGCGCTTGAGCGGGCGACCAGAATTTCACCGACTACGGGCCTGCCCCGTCGTTGGATTCGTTCGCTGACCGTCCATCCCAACGACCCCAACATCCTCGTCGTAACCTACGCCCATTACGGCAAACGTTTGGCGGGGACGGTAAACGGCTCACAAATCTTTATCACCCACAACGCGCTTTCGCCCAATCCCGTTTTTCGGTCGTTGCACGGCGTCGAATCTTTGCCTTACGTGCCGATTCACTGCGCCTATTTCCATCTACGCGACGGCGAAGAATGGCTGCTCATCGGCACCGACCGGGGCGTTTACGCCCTCAAAAATCCGTCGTCCCAAGAATTTTGGCCTAGCGGCGACAACCTGCTTTTCGAGCCGCCAAGCCCCGAAGACGATTGGCAAGAAGCCAACGACGGCCAAATGTCGCCCATCCCCGTCTACGATTTTTTCCACAAAAAATGGACGCTTGAACAACGCTACAAGCCCGACACGGTCGTCGTCGGTACCGACACCACCGTTCGTTACCTGCCTTACAGCTTGGTGCGCCGCAATTACGACGGATATTTGTACATCGCGACAATGGGACGCGGAATATTGCGTTCGAACGTAACGTTGAGCAGAAAAGAACCGCAACGTCCGGCGCCCAACCCCGCTACGTTCGCCGCGACGCTTTACCCCAATCCCACCCGCGCCGGGGCCACCGTCGAACTCAAAAACATGCCCCGGACCACGCTTCGTTTGTCGCTTTTGGACGTAAACGGCCGCGAACTGTGGAGTACGAGCGAGAACGTTTTCGGCGACCGGCAATACGAACTGCCGACCGAGGGACGGACGGCAGGCGTGTATTTCGTACGTATGGCCGCGCCCGGTTTCGCTCCCCGAGTCCTCAAACTTGTCGTCGGCCAATAACCCGACCCTGCCAAATCAAAAACGGCCCGTGTGTTCGCACGGGCCGTTTTTTCGTGTAATTTTGCGATATGGACGCGCGTTTCAAATGGTACCGGCGCATATTGATTTGGGGGGTACTGGCGCTGGCCGCCATCCCCACGGCCTACGTCGTTTACGTCGGCGTAACCATGCCGTCCTTTGCCGAATTGAGCAACCCCGACTCCGAAAACGCGGCGACCCAAGTCTTTTCCCGCGACGGCGTGCTGCTCGGCAGTTTTTACCAACACGAAAACCGCATCAGCCTCTCGGTACGCGATTCCAACCACCGCATCCCCAAACATTTTCTCGACGCGCTTTTGTGTACCGAGGACGTAAGATTTTACAGCCATTCGGGCGTCGACCCGCGTGCCGTAGCCAACGTCTTTCTTTCGGCCCTGCTCTTCGAACCGCGCGGAGGCAGCACCATCACCCAACAATTGGCCCGCAACCTCTACGACGAACAAGTCGGCAAAGACCGAACGATATTGCGTAAAGTCAAGGAGGCCATCGTTGCCGTCCACCTCGAACGCAACTTCACCAAAGGCGAAATCCTCTTTCACTACCTCAACACCGTTTCGTTCGGCAGTACGATTTACGGCTTGGCCACGGCCTCCCAATACTATTTCAACAAGCCTTGCAAGGATTTGTTGCCGCACGAATCGGCGCTGTTGGTGGGCCTGCTCAAAGGACCGTCGCGTTACAGCCCCTACCGCTATCCCCAAGCGTGCTTGGCCCGCAGAAACACCGTGCTGGAACAAATGTACAAATACGGCACGATATCCGAAAAAGAATTAAAAAAATGGAAGTCTATGCCGCTTTCGGTGGCCCAAAACCGCCGCCAAGACCACAACGAAGGATTGGCGACGTACTTCAGAATTTACATCCGCGACTGGCTCAAAAAGTGGTGCGAAAAATGCCAAACACGCATCCACCGCAATGGCAAACTCGAATGTCCGAACATGTACACCGACGGGCTGCGAATTTATACAACGATAGACTCGCGAATGCAACGTCACGCCGAGGAAGCGACCTTTCAACACCTTGCCGAACATCAAAAAAAATTCAATCAATACCTCAAAAGCCAAAAAAACCACGTTCCGTGGAAAAAAGATTCGACCATCCTCAAACAGGCGATGGCCCCCAGCGAACGCTACAAATACCTCAAATCCAAACGCCTTTCCGACGAAGAAATCTACCGCCAATTTCAAATCAAACGCGAAATGCGCGTATTCAAATGGCGGGATTCTTCTTATAAAATCGGTAAAAAAGACACCGTCGTTTACCGCAAACACTACGTGGACACCGTCATGAGTCCGTGGGATTCGTTGATTTATTACGCGCCGTTTTTGGAACCGGGGATGTTGGTCGTCAATCATCAAAACGGCCACGTCCTGGCGTGGGTCGGGGGCATTGATTACGAATATTTTCAATACGACCACGTGGCGACGGCCAAACGTCAGGTCGGTTCGACGTTCAAACCCTTTGTTTACACGGCGGCCTTCGACAACAACCGCTCGCCGTGCGACGTCGAACCCAACGAGCCGATAACAATAGAAGAGTATGGTTCGCCGCCGTGGACGCCCAAAAACGTGGACGGCAAATACGGCGGGGCTTATACCTTGCGCATGGGCTTGGCTTTGAGCATCAACGTTATCGCGGCGCGATTGATAAAGGCCGTCGGGCCGCGCCAAGTCGTACAGTACGCCCACAACATGGGCATCGAAAGCCCGCTCGAACCCTATCATTCAATAGCGCTGGGAACCTTCGACCTGAGCGTCGCCGAACTGACGAGCGCCTATGCAACCATCGCCGCCGGCGGCGTGTGGCACGAGCGCATCTTGGTTACGCGCATCGAAGACCGATTCGGCAACGTCATCCAAGAATTTCCCGGCGCCTCGCGCGAAGGCCTTTCCAAAGAAACGGCCTACCTCATGGCCGACGTGCTGCGCACCGTCGTTACCAACGGAACCGCCGCCAACCTGCATTACCAATACCGCGTTCCGCAAGAAATTTTCGTCGCGGGAAAAACAGGAACAACCCAAAACCATTCCGACGGTTGGTTTTGCGGTTTTACCCCCTACTACACGGCCGGAGTATGGGTCGGTTGCAGCGACCGACGCGTCAATTTCGGTTATTCGCCGCTCGGACAAGGAGGATATATGGCCATGCCGATATTCGCCCATTTTACGCGAAAGGTCTACCAAGACCCCGAACTCAACCTCGACCGCCAAAAACGGCTCATTCCCCCCATCCGTTTCAAGGTCGAAACCGACTGTTCAAAGTACGCGCTACGAGGCCCCGAATCCGCCCCCGAAGACCAACCGAGCAAGAAAAAATCCAAAATGGATTGGGACGAAGACGATTGACAATGAATTATTTACAATACGGACTCGGAACGGTGGGAGAAGGGTTTATCGATTGCGCAACCGAACGGAATACGCCTTTACCCGCCGCCGTGGTGGTCAAAAATCCGCACAAAACACGCAAATACCCGGTCAAAACGGCGAACGACGTCGTGCTCACCGATTTCGACGGCATACTGGAAACGACCGACGACGCCGATTCGGCTTTTGTTTGGACGGCCGAAGCGCTGCAAGCCGGAAAGTTTGTGGTTTCGGCCAACAAAAAAATGATTTCCGAACGGTTCTTGGAATGGTTCGACACGGCGCTCGGCTCTTCGGCGCCGTTTTTATACGAGGCGGCGTGTTGTGCGGCCATTCCCGTCGTTCGACTCTTGGACCAATACTATGCCCACGAACCCATCGACGTATTGCAGGGTATTTTCAACGGTACAACCAACTTTATTCTCACGCGCATGTTTGAGCACAACAAGGACTACGCGCGGGCGTTGGAGGAGGCGCGGCGCTTGGGCTTCGCCGAAAGCAACCCGACGCTCGACGTCAACGGCTCCGACACCGCCCACAAATTGTCCATCTTGGCCATTCACGCCATGGGCTTGTACCTTGCGCCGTCGCAAATCGTGCGCTACGGCATACCGACGCTTTCGGACTACGACGTTCGCGTGGCCCGGGAACGAGGAAAAACGATAAAATTGATGGCCGAAGCGCGTCGAATTTCGGAGGACGGGGTGGCGTTGTCGGTACTGCCGACGTTCGTGGGGCGGGAATCGCCGTTTTTTTCGGTGGGTGAAGAGTTCAACGCGGTGGGGCTGACGGCCCGATGCACGGGTCCGGCGTTTTGGCTGGGCAAGGGGGCGGGCGGGCGAGCGACGGGCGGCGCCTTGTTGGCCGACCTGCGCGCCGTCGAGGCGGGCTATCGGTATACTTACACCAAGTTTCGTTCGGGCCAAGCCCCAAAACCCGACCCCCAAGCCGTCGAAACGATATACCTCCGTTTCCATACGGACGAAGCGCCCGACTTTGTCCACTTCATCGACGAACCCCTTCGGCGCCACGAAGCCGAAAAAACCGGTTATTACGTCGGCAAAGTCACAATTCAAGAACTTAGGCGGTGCATCGACGTCGTCGAGCATCGGCCCGGATATTTTATTGCCAGATGGTAAACGAAACAAAAAACATAGAAGTGAGCGGTGCGTTGGTGACGGCGTTGGTGGACAGCCTGCCGGAAGCGTTTCGCGCCGCGCCCTTGGCCATGCTTGCCGCCCACGGCCTCGTGCCCCCTTTTGAAAACCGGTGGTTCGACACCGAAAGTCTTTCGAACTTCATGAGTCGATTTGCCGAGGCCTACGGTCCGAACACCATTTTCAATATAGGCAAAAAAATTCCCGCGGTTTTGCTTTTGCCGCCCAAAGTCGCCGATTGCGATTCGATTTCCGACATTCCCGAGGCGGTGGACAAAATATTTCACCTTTATCACCGACGCGACGGTCAAATTCTTTACGACGCCGAAAACGACCGCTTTTTTGAAGGACTGGAACGAATTCGTCATCGAAAAACCGGCCCCAACACCATGGAGCTGACGGCCTTGCACCTCTACCCGCCCGAACTGACGCGGGGTATCATCGTCCGTTTGGCACGCAAGTTCGACCCTCTAATCAACGTGCAATACGAAATCAAAGACGGCGAGGCGCTTTTTACCGTCGTTTGGGACGAGTAACGCAACCCGCGGGCCCGGCGACCCAAACAAAAGAAAAGGCCGCTTAAGTTTGCCGCCGCCGTTCTTAGGCCCTATTTTTCATTTGTTTGGCCGTTTTTTCGACGACTTCTTGGACGGGGGTATAGGAAAAGTCGAAGCGGCGGGTGAAAAGCGAGCCGTCGTAGGCGTAAAGACCGCCGGCGGTACGCACCGATTCACGGGTAACGACCGATTCCTTTCCCGCAAGCGCCGCCTTGATTTCGGCAAAAAGACCATAGGGAAGAGCCCAAAAAGCGGGTACGGCACGCGAAGGCGGCGGCGTACCGAAAGCCCGCGCCATACGCTCGAAAAGTTCGCGGTAGGTAAGGTTCTCGGCGCTCAAAATATAACGTTCGTCGGGATATTCGCGGGTTTCGGCCAAAATGGCGACGGCCCGGGCCACGTCTTCCGCCGCCACAAAACCCGTCCCCCCTTGGGGATAAAACCGCATGCCCCGCATCGCCTGAAAAAACAACGACGGCGAACCCCGCTCCTCGTCCCCGTACCCCAATATCGTCGAAGGATTGACGACAACGGCATTCAGCCCCTCCTCGCGACCGCGAAAAACGTGCTTTTCCGCCAAATACTTGGTATAACCGTAATAGGTGTTGTACTTGGACTCCGCCCAACGCGCCGATTCGTCAAAAGTTCCTTGCTTGGCGGGCCGGCCGAGGGCAGCCACGCTGCCGACAAAAACAAAACTTTTCACCCCCGCGGCCAAAGCCACATTGACGGCGTTTTCCGTGCCGCCGGCGTTGGTGCGACGCATGGCCTCGCGACGATTTTTCATAAACGAGACGACGGCGGCATTGTGGACGACGGCGTCGACGCCGTCGAAAGCTTGGGCAAGAGCGGTAACGTCGGCCACATCGCCCTCGACGACGTCGGCCCCGGAAATTTTCAGCCGTCGCGCGTCGCGCACCAAAACCCGCAGCCGATGACCCCGGCGCAACAATTCTTCGGCCAAATAACGGCCCAAAAAGCCCGTCGCGCCCGTGAGCGCCGTCGTTTGCATCACATAAACTTGTATTTGAAGCCGCCGACCAAGCCTTTGCGTTCGATTTCTTCGAGGTTTTTGGGGACGTTTTCTTCGGGATAGACCCCAAGAATAACGCGGTAAACGAAGCCGGTCGGTGAGGGGGCGTTGCCCGCGGGTTTGGGCAGGGGCGCCACAATGATATGAATGTTTTGGTAGCCCGCGTCCATGATTTGCCGGCAAAGACTTTCGACGTTTTCCAAAGCCTGAAAAGCGCCCAGTTGGATGCCCCAGCCTTTGGGTTTGGCCTTTTTGCCCGAAATATGGTAAATCCCCGGGGCTTTGAGCATCGAGGCGGGCAAATGGGTCAGCGCCGAAGGACGTGCGTCGCTTGCGGACGCGGATTTGGCGGGCTTCGCCGTTGGGGCTTCGGACTTAACGACCGGAGCGGGCTTGGGGGGCTCGACCTTGGACGCGGCGACGGGTTTGGTCGTCGGAGCGGAAGCGGGTTTGGGACTTTCGTGGATTTGGGGTTTGGCTTTGTCCGACGAGGCAAGGAGCGCGTCGCCGTCGCGCGGAACCCCCACGACCTCCAAACGCACCTTGTGAACACCGGCTTGCAACAAACCGACCTTGCGCGCCGCCGCCTTCGACAAATCGACTATCCGCCCCGGAGCGTAAGGGCCGCGGTCGGTAACCACCACCACCACCTCCTTTTTGTTTTCCAAATTGACGACCCGAACGCGCGTGCCAAAAGGAAGTTGTTTGTGGGCGCACGTCAGTTCGTCCTTGTCGTACTTGGCGCCCGAGGCCGTTCGACGTCCGTGAAATTTATCGGAATAATAAGTGGCGTATCCTTCTTCGATATATCCGAGCTGGGCGCGAAGCGTCAAGGCCGACGACAACGCCCACGCCCACAAAACCCATGTTTTCATAAGTATTTTGAGTAAAGGCAACGAGTCGGGAGCGCCGTCCCGTTAATGATACGATAAAAAAAATTAAACGGCGACCTTGGCCTCGACGATGGTAAATCGGCGGGTAACGAAGGGCACATCGGTAATCGAGGCGTTGGCGGCGGCATTGCCGCCCGTGGCGTGAAAGTCCGAAAACGCCGCGTTTTGGTTCATGTACACCTGCCCGAGCAGGTTGAACGCTACGACCGTATGCACCTCGGCGAACGAATCCATGGTCAGTTCGTTACGGTCGTCGTTGGTGCAATAGACGCTTGCGGAAAGGGCGCCCGTTTTTTCGACGGCGATTTTGGCCAAGGCCATCGAATGTTCGAAGCTGTCGGTTTTGACGACAAAGGCCACGGGACCGAAACATTCGCGGTAAAAAAGGTCGGAACGCATCGAAGAGAGCTCGACGATGGCGGGAGTACAGGTACGGGCGTTGGGAAATTCGGGATGGGTGTACGGTGCGGCTTCGAGCAAAAGCTTGCCGCCAAAATTGCCGGCGTTTTTGGCGCGTTCGAGCGTTTGGGGCGACTGTATGGCGCCGCATATCGCGGGTCCGGCCTTCGGATGCGTACTCAAAGCTTTGACCGCGTCCACCAGCGCCTGCACCACCTCGTCGTAACTTGCCAGCCGGTCGCCGACCAACACCCCGCGTTCGCTAATAAAAATATTTTGGGGCGCGGTACACATTTGCCCGCTGTACAAACACAACGAAAAAGCGATGTTTTGCGCCATGAGTTTGAGGTCGGTCGTCGAATCGATGACGATGCTGTTGGCGCCGGCTTTTTCGGTAAAGGTTACCTTGCCGGGCAAGGATTCGATGTAGGCGCCAAACTCGTTGCCGCCCGTAAAATCAATGATCTTAACTTCCTTGCGTTCGCAAAGGATTTTGGCAATGGGAGCGTCGGGCAGGTCGGGGGCAAGAATGCACACCTCGGCTTCGTAGCCCTCCTGTTTAAGCACCTGCTGTATTTTGGCCACGCAAATGGCCAGCGGCAGGATGGCGCCGGGGTGGGGTTTGACGATAACGCCGTTGCCGGCGGCGAGCGAAGCGAAAATGCCGGGCAGCGAGTTCCACACGGGAAAGGTCGAACACGCGATGGCGAGGGCCACGCCGCGCGGCATCGCGCGGAAATGCTTTTCTATTACGGCGGTGGTTTTGCCCATGGGCTTTTCCCACCGTACCTTGTTCGGAAAACGTGTTTGTTCTTGATAGCTGAGGGCGAGGGCTTCGAGGGCGCGGTCGGCGGCGTGCGGCCCCGAGGCCTGAAACGCCATCATATAAGGCTGACCCGTCGTGTGTTGGGTCGCCACGGCGATGTCGAAAAAGGCGTCTTTGATGCGTTCGAGGGCCTCGGCCAAAACGCCGACGCGCGACTCGGGCGTCGAATTAATCCACAGCATTCGGGCGCCGTGCTCCGCCGCTTCGACGTAATCCTTCGGATCTTTGAACGCCGTATAGCCGATTTTCAACTCCTCGAGCGTATAAGGCGAAACTTCCGCCGATACCACTTGCGTGTCGCCTTTTTGATACAGGTCGTCGAAACGTTTGCCTATCAGGGCGTTAAAGCGTTCGCGTGCGGTTTTTTCGCCGTCGGCGGGATAGGCCGGGTCGTTGGGCATTTCGGGATAGGCCGCGTAAAAATCGCGGCGATGATACGCCGCCAGCGCCTCTTCTATCCGTGACTTGTGTTTGGAAAACAGCCGGGAAACGTCTAATTGCGTAAATCCTTTCATCTGTGTGTTTTTCGTAGGGAACGGTGGCAAATTTTCTATGCGCCGTAAAATTACAAAATACCGGCGAACGCCGGCCGTTTTCGTGGAAAAATAAGCCGCTCGGTGAATATTTTTTTCATAAGGCGCGTTTTGAAAAACCACGGAGAACGCCCGCTTGCGGCCCCCCTCAAACACAACCCAAACCCGAAAAACGCCGTTCTTAGACGTTTTTTTACACCGATATTTTGGTTTGCGTCAATTGCAAGGTTTGTTTTATCGCAAAGACGATTTTTTGATAGTGTTGCACGTCCTCGTACGTCAATATTTCCCGGTCTTTGAGCCACTTTTGCGCGGGTTGATAACCGCCGACGTAATATTCGAAAACCTCGCGCGAAACGCCCGAAAAATATTGGGTGGGGTTGATATAGACGCGTTCGTCGAACCACCGGACGTTTTCGACGCGCCCGTTGCCCGCGACGGGAAAGTCGGTTTCGTTCAAACGTTCGCGCGTCATTTCGGGATGTTCGAACAGGTGCAAGAGCCGCAGTTCTTTTCCGACGTCCCGGTGTTTTGCAAAGTCGGCCGCGTCTTGGGGATACGGAATGCGCGGATAATCGATGTTCAAGAATTCGACGTATTTTTGACGGTATTCCGGGTCGAAAAGAACGCCGTAGACGTAATCGAAAATATCGATGGGTTCGGGGTTGCGTCCGATGCATTCAAAAACTTGACGAACGATATCGACATTAAGATTGCTTGTGCGGATTTGACCGTCTTCGGAGTAAAGATAAAGCGGGGCAAGTTTAGGAATGCCCTTGTTGCTGTAATGAAGCCTTGCGTCAATAATTGTATTCACCGCTTGAACGTGGGACCAATTGTCGGTAACGACTTGACGGTTGAAAACCAAGCCGATATTTGTTTTTTCGAGAAAATGCCGCATTACATCTTCCCGCGGCCCTTCCAACATTCTTGTATCGTAATAAATGTAACGGTAATCGAACGGCCGATAATGAATTGGGTGAATGTTTTCGGGTCGTATGTCGTTGCGCATTTTACGTCGGACTTCGGAAAGTTTCCAAGTGAGATTGTCGCCGGGCGGATATTTTCTTGTTTTGTCGGAGCCAAAATATTTTTCCCGAATTATGGGGTCGTCGATTTGCAAGTTGGCAAATTCGTGCATTCGGGCCAAGAGTTTTTGGGGGTCGGCGTCGATAACGAGGGCGTCGCGGGCGGTAACGACGCCCGTACTGTGAACGCCAAACAGTTCCGCGACGGAGAACCCCGCCATGTATTCTTCTCTACCCACAAAATTTTTGGGAACGAAAAAATAAAACGGCGCGGTGGGTTGAATTTTTTGAAACGGCGCTTGGGAGAAAACCGTGTTTTGCAAAAAGTCGAACTTGCTTTCGCGCGTGCCGTAAACGTCGCAATGGTAAACGTCCGCCCCTCCGGGCTTTTTTCCCGTTTTGACGAAAATATTAATCGAAACGCCCTGTTTGATGTCGAAAACGTTTTGGTCTTTTCCACCGTCGGGCGCGACTTCTTTTTTCATGGTGTTTCCGTGAAGGTCAATAACGTAAATTTTGTCGAAAACGCCTGCCAATCTTTGCCTCATGCCCCGAAAAGTGGGGTTGTCCAAGAAGGCATGATTGTTGACAAAAGCGATTACCCCGACGGGGTTGCGCTCCAAAATCCATTCGGCCATACGGATAAACTTGACGTAGTCGTCTTGGAGCCATTTGGAGTTTCGTTCGTCGAGTTTTTGTCCGTCGACGATTTTGTAATCTTCGATAAGTTGGCCGATCCAATCGAACATGTTGGCCGAGGCGCCGGCATAGGGCGGGTTTCCGAGAATCAACATCACGGGGGCGTCGCGCTTGACGTGATTGGCAAGATTGGCTTCTTGGGAAAGCCAACCGGCGAAAGGAAGCGGGGGGACGTTGGGGTTGTCGCCTTCGAGGGCGTTGGACAAGTAGATGCGCAGGCGTTTTTCGGGGGCGGCGCCCGATTTTTGCAATACGTCCGAAAGCATCAGGTGGGCGACGGTATAAGGCGCCATCAAAATTTCAAAACCGTACAACCTCGGTATCAAATGTTTTTCGACGTAATCGGGCCAAACGCCCGAGGGAACCTTGGCTTGTATTTGCCGGACGACTTCTGCCAAGAACGTTCCCGTTCCCGTGGCGGGGTCGAGAATTTGCACTTTGTGTACGCTTTTTCCGTCGGCGCTTTTGACCGTCGTCTCGTCCGCCAAGCCGCTTTGAAATTCGGTTTGCAAGATTTGGTCGGCGGCGCGAACGATGAATTTCACCACGGGTTCGGGCGTATACCAAACGCCGCGGCTTTTGCGAAGTTTGGGATTGTATTCGGCCAAAAAGGTTTCGTAAAAATGAATGACGGGGTTCTGCGAACGCGACAGGATGCTTTCCAAATCCGTTGCCCGCAGAATGTCCGCCAACCCTTCGACCACCCACGCCAAGCGTTTGTCGAGATGGTAGCCCGCCACGTATTGGAAAAGATTGCGCAAAAAAGGATTGGATTGCGGGATGAGGTCGTGGGCGCGCGTACGGTGAAAAGCGTCGGGACGCGGGTCGTTCCAACGGGCGGCGAACATGCCGTAGGTAATGGTTTGGGCGTAAACGTCGGCAAACTCTTCGGCTTTGATGTTGCGCAAAAGCATTTCGCGAATCGAAACGAACTGCCGGCGCAATTCCGAATCGCCGTTGCCGTTGAAGTCCAATTGATTGGAAACGAATTGGGCGGCGCCGTCGTCGTTGAGGGCTTGGGCGATGAAGGCGGCAAGGATTTTGGCTTTTTTCGCCAAGGCCGCCGCCAAGGCTTCGGGAGTCGTTATCGTTTGTCCGCGATACGAACAAAACTCGTTTATCAAGTCCAAAAACGCCGAAAAATTTTGTTTTTCGGGCTTGATTTTACCGTTTTCCGTACGTCCGATGCGCGCCTCCATGACCCTTTCGCCCGAACGGTACAACCGAAAGCGCAAATAGTCGGTGATGAGGACGTTGTCGAAGGCGTGGAGGTAACGGCCGAACTGTTGGGCGTAAAGTTTGTCGTCGAGGTCTTTGTCGAGGTCTTTGGCCTCGATGTATCCGACAGGGATGTGGTTGGGGTCGGAAACGACGAAGTCGGGCGCCCCGACCGCCGTGCGCTTGGGTTCGTTGGTGGCGGTGAGCTTGGGCCAAAGGGTTTCGACGAGCGTTTTGAGGGCGCCGCGATAGGCGTGTTCGCCCGCCGCGCCCGTTTTGAGGTCGGTTTCGAGAGCGGAAAGATATTCGACGACGGCGTTCATACGGCAAAAATAACGAATTGGAGACGATATTTTTGGACGGGGTCGGATGTCAAGAACCGCTTACGTAGACAACGTCGCCAAAAGCCCGTTCGATGGGAAATTTTCCCGGTTGCAAAATAAAAAACATAATTGAACCAAACTCCGGCCTGCGTTGTTTAGACCTTTGTACAAACAACATCATTTCAAGTATGAAACGGTCTAAAACATGGGTCTCGGCGACGAAATATTGGGCGTTAACCGCCCTACTGCTGACGACGTTCGCGTGCGCGGACGGCGGCAATAAAGAAGCCAAAACCCAAGAAGGCGCGGAAAAAGTAGACTCCCAAGCCGCCGCATTGTCGGTGAAAGTCGATACGGCCGCCAGCATCATCAACTGGATAGGTCGCAAAGGTATAGCGGGGGCGAAACTGGGCCAACACAACGGCACCGTTCGCATTTCCGACGGCGCGCTCAAAATCGACGGCGGCAAAATCGTCGGGGGCGAAATAACCATCGACATGCAGTCCATCACCGTCCTCGATTTGAAAGGCGAAGACAAAGCCAAACTCGAAAACCACCTCCGCGACACCGACTTCTTTTTGGCCAAAGAATACCCGACGGGCAAGTTTGAAATCACGGGCGTTACCGAGGCCCCGAGCGACTCGGCCACGCACATCGTCAAAGGCAACCTGACCCTTCGAGGAAAAACCAACAACATCGAGTTTCCCGCGAAAATCACCCTTTCCGAAGCGGGCGCGGTGAGCGCGACGGCCAAATTCGCCATCGACCGGACCAAATGGGGCGTCGTCTACGGCAACGACAAGAGCTTGGGCGACAAATTCATCCATCCCAACATCGACCTCGAATTAAAAATCGAGGCGAAAAATTAGTCCGGCAAACCGACAAAAAATTAGCAAGGGAGACCGTTTCGGAGTCTCCCTTCGTTTTTTGATGCAAACGGTCGAAAGACCACGAACGTCAAGCACGCGGTTGGTTTTCGGCTTGGGCTTGGAGCAGGTCGCGGATTTCGGTCAAAAGTTTTTCTTCGGCGGTGGGTTCTTTGGGCGCGGGCGGAGTTTCCTCTTCTTTTTTCCTGAGTTTGTTGGCCGCTTTGACGACCCAGAATATCGCAAAGGCGATAATCAAAAAATCCATGACGTTTTGCAAAAAGGCGCCATAGGTAATGGCGATTTCCGTGCTTTCGCCTTCCGCCGCCTTGATGACCCACTTGTATTTTTTGAGGTCGACGCCCGAAAGCAACAGTCCCAAGGGCGGGGTGACAAGGTCGTTGACGATTGAGGAGACGATTTTTCCGAAAGCGCCGCCAATCACAACGCCAACGGCCAAATCCAAAACGTTGCCGCGATTGATAAACGCTTTAAATTCTTTGACGAAACTCATGGAAAAAGCTACGCGGGCGGCGTTAAAAAAGTTCAATTTTTATAAAATTTGAAGAGGGTTTTGGCGCCCGAACGGATATCGACGGGTCGCTGAAATACGTATCTTTGTGACGAAAAACCACCAAACGTGGAAAAATGAGGGTTAAAAAGGCTTTTCTTTCGGAGCCCGCCGGCAACTTTGCGCGTCGATGCTTGAACGTTCGGGCGAAACCGCCGTTTTGTTTTGGGGGGCGGCTTTGGGCGATGTGGGCCCTGTGTTGTTTTTCCGACGTTTGCGCCCAAAGCCCGCCCGATTCGGCAACGGTCATGCGGCGGGCGTGGACCGACTTGCGAACCTTGGCCTCGGAAACCATGCACGGCCGCGGCTACATTATGGACGGCCACGTCAAGGCCGCAAATTATATCGCCGAACGTTTTCGCGCCGCGGGTTTGTCGCCCGCTTTTTCGGGGGATTCGCTTGCGGGGTATTTCCAAAGTTTTCCCATCGCCTTAAACTTGATTGAAGGAGCGGCGTTGAAAATCAACGGAAAAACAATGCGCATCGGCACGGACTATATTGTCCATGAAAGTTCGGGGCGCGGCATGGCGACGGGAAAAGCGTATGATGCGGGCGCGGGTTTGGAAAGCGATTGGGTTAAAGCCCCCAACCTCAAAGGACGCGTGGCCGTGATTAACGCCGCCGTGCCGCAAGGCCAAACCCATACCCGCCTCGACGACCGTTGTCGTTCCGCCGCCGAGCGCGGCGCCGCCGCCGTCGTCGTTCTCGAAGACAAACTCACCGCAAGTCTTTCCGCCCAAACCCTGCCCATTCCCGTCGTTCGGATTTTGAAGCCCGCCCTTAAAACGAAAATAAAAAAAGCGTCGGTGTCCGTACAGGCGGGCTACAAAAACCTTGAAACGCGCAACGTCGTCGGCGTACGGCGCGGCTGGCGCGTACCCGACACCGCCGTGGTTTTGAGCGCCCATTACGACCATCTGGGACGGGTCGGCGAGGCGGTGTTTTACGGCGCCAACGACAACGCCTCGGGTACGGCGCTGCTGCTGTCCTTGGCCGACGCGCTTGAACGCACCCCTTATACAACGATATTCATCGCTTTCGGCGCCGAAGAAGTCGGGCTTAACGGCTCGTTGCATTACGTCGCCCGACCGGCGCCCCTCCCCCTTTCCAAAATCAAATACTGCCTCAACTTCGACCTCTGGGGCCACGGCCAAGACGGCGTCATGGCCGTGGGCGGAAAAACCTTTACCGGCTTGTTTGAAAAATTTTCGACGCTCAACGACAGCCTCAAAGCAACGCACAAACTCGATTCGCGTCCCAACGCCCCCAACAGCGACCACTATCCTTTCACGCAAAAAGGCGTGCCGGCGCTCTTTTTTTACACCATGGGCGGCCCGCCGCATTATCACGACGTTCACGACAAACCCGACGCCCTGTCGCTTTTCGCCTTTTACAAGTTCAGAAACCTTGTCGTTCACGCATTGAACCCCATATTAAACCCATGAAAAAAATTCTTGGAATACTCGCTCTGATTTTGACGCTCGTCGTCGGCGGATATTATTTTTACAAATGGTTTTTCTTTACGGGACAAACGCGGGCGTTGGCCGTCGTCCCCCGAGACGCGGTCTTGATTGTCGAAAGCCGCGACCCCCACGCCGCATGGAAAACCGTCTCCCAAACCGAATTTTGGCGCCACCTGAGCAACCACCCCGACTTCGCCGAAATCGACCGACAAACCGACTTCCTCGACTCGCTCGTCAACGCCAATCCCACCGTTTCCCAACTGCTCGGTTCCCGCTACGTTACACTCAGTTTGCACAAAACCTCCGCCACAAACTTCGACTTTTTGTACGTTCTCGACTTGCGCAAGGGCGCAAAACTCAAACTGCTACAAGAGCTGCTCCAACCGCTTTTGAGCGACCTGAACGCCGGCCTTTCCACCGCCGAATACAAAGGCCGGGAATTGCTCAAATACTACGACAAAACCGAAAAGGAAACGCTCCATTTCTGTGTCATCGACAACCTGCTTTTGGTCAGTTACAAACTCAAATTGATTTACTCGGCCGTCGACGAACGCGACAATCCCTATTGGGAAATCCATCCGTCGATGGTCGAACTCAAACGCTTCGTCGACGAGCAAAAACCGCTCAACGTCTACGTCAACGTTCAAATGTTGCCCTATTTTTTTCAAATCTATTCGCGGGAAACGGGATTGTTTTCGGCATTGGCGGAAACGTTCGACGTCGGCGGTTTCGATTTGGACTTCGACGACGCGGACTTGGTATTGGGGGGCATGACCATGCTCAATCCCTCGGGCGGAACGTATTTGCACGCCCTTGCCGACGCCAAAGCCGGACGACGAACCGCAGACCGACTCCTCCCCCGACGCACCGCCCTTTTCGCAAGCCTGCAATTCGACGAGTATTTGGACGTTTATCAACGCTTCGAAGAAACACTCAAAAAAGACCCCGCCAAATACAAATCCTACGCCGACAACGTCAAAACCGTCGAAAAACTTTTGGGCGTGCAACTCAAACGCGACCTTTTGTCATGGTTCGGAAACGAGATATGCTTCGCCTCCCTGACTCCGAAATCCTCGGGCGCCCCCGAAGACTTTCTTCTGCTCGTTCACACCTCGGACGTCGGAGCGGCCCAAGAACGCATGGATTTCATCGCCAAACAAATCAAAAAGCGTACGCCCGTCAAATTCAAATCCTATCGGTACAAAGCCTACGAAATTCATAAATTTCACGAAAAAGCGTTCTTTAAACTCATTTTGGGCAAGCTTTTCGCCAAGTTCGACGACTACAAACCGTATTACACTTTCGTCAAGGATTTCGTCGTTTTTTCCAACAACGCCGTTGCATTGCAGGATTTTTTGGACGACTACGACGCCGAAAACGTATTGGTTCGCAACGACGAATACAACGCGTTCGTCGAACGCTTCGAGGCCAAAAGCCACGTTTTTTGCTACGTCGGCATGGAGCATATGTATTCCAAACTTCCGCGTTACACCGGCTATTCGACGGGCGTTTCGATACAAAAGAACGAGGAGTACGTGCGTTCGTTTCGACACATGGGCATGGAATTTCGGGCGGAAAAGGGCGGCTACCGTTCGCTTTTGGCCGTCAATTACACGCCGTACCAAGCCCCCAAAGCGCAAGAAATTCCTGCGGGCGCAACGCAAGAATCCGCCGCCGTGCAAGACAGCGCCTTTAAGGAAACTTATCCCAACGGCGACGTCAAAACCTTAGGGTTTTACCGCAACGGCCAACTTCACGGCGAGTACAAATCGTATTACAAAAACGGCATGCTTAAAGAACAAGGCGCCTATAATAAAGGCGAAAAAACGGGCAAATGGTATTATTACGACCGCAAGGGCCGGGTGGAAAAAGAAGAAAATTATTGATATGTGGAAGGCGTTGAGAACGACGGGCGTGCTCGAAGGCGTTTCGTACGTTTTGCTTTTGGCCGTGGGCATGCCGCTCAAATACCTTGCAAAAATTCCCGAACCCAACTTGGTCATCGGCATGGCGCACGGCGTACTTTTCGTCGCCTACGTCGTTTTGGCTTGGGCGGCGATGCGGCAAAAAAGCAAAACTTTGTTTTGGTTTGCGGCGTTGTCGTTTTTGGCGCTTTTGCCCTTGGGAACGTTCTACGCCGACCGGCGTTTTTTGCGCAACGAGCCCCCGTCCGTCCGTTAAACCCCCAAACGGACGCCGACTTTACGCCGCCGGCAACGGCTCGTTGAGTCGTTCGAGTTCGGCCAAATATTTTTTGACCGTCGCTTCCAATCCAAAATAAAGCGCGTCGCAAACAAGGGCGTGGCCAATGGACACCTCGGCTACGTCGGGAACGGTACGTACGAAAAAATTGAGGTTGTCCAAATCCAAATCGTGGCCGGCGTTGATTTCGAGTCCGAGTTCTCGGGCTTTTTGCGCCGTTGCAACGTAAGCTCGGACGGCGGAGCGGGGGGATTGGGGATAATCGTGGGCGTAAGCTCCGGTATAGAGTTCGATGCGGTCGGCGCCGAGCTTGGCCGCACCCGTAGCCCGTGCTTCCATCGGGTCGATGAACAGCGACGTTCTCACCCCCCACGATTTGACCGTTGCCAACACCGACGTTAAAAGTTCGACGGCGGGTTCGTCGAACGTCCAACCCTCGTTGGAGGTCAGTACGCCGGGCGGGTCGGGAACGAGCGTGTATTGGTGCGGACGGGTTTTTTCGACCCATTCCAGCGTTTTCTCCGAAGGATAGCCTTCGATGTTGAATTCAACGCCGGGGTGTTCGGCGACGATTTCTCGAAGTATCGGCAGGTCGGCAAAACGCACGTGGCGTTCGTCGGGCCGGGGATGGACGGTGATTCCTTGCGCGCCGAAGACGATAATGTCTTTGGCGGCAAGGTATAAATCGGGCCGACGGCCGCCGCGCGAATTGCGCAAGAGCGCGATTTTATTGACGTTTACCGAAAGCCGGGTCATGGTTCGACGGGCCGGGTCAGTACGTATTTGACCGTCAGTTTGTCTTTGGAAACAAGGCGAAGGATGGAATCCGATTGGGATTCGACCAGATAGTTTTCGCGGCGTTGGACGCCGTCGTCTTGATAGACAAGGCTAAGGGCCGCGCCCTCTTGTTGCCACGTGCCGGAAAACGACGAGGAATCGTAGGGAACGAACTTGTCGAACTTGCCGTCGTCGGAAAAATCGTAGCGCCGCCCGATGGACTGTTGCACCAAAAGGCCGGTCATTAATTCATAACCGTCGGGGCTTTCGTTGGCGAGGGCCTTGTTTTCGGGGAGGGTGGAATCGATTTGCACGTCGGCAATAACCCAACTTCCGGCCGGCTTGCCGGGAGCGACGTGATTTTTGTCGCCGGCTTGGTTGCCGTCGCTTGTGCAGGCGAACAGCGCCGTACAGCACACAACGGCCGACACGACTTTCATTAATATTGCCATAGGTTGTGTTCAAATTCGATGAGCATCTCGCGCTTGCGTTCGGCCTCGCGTTTGTCGCGGATGTTTTTGCCGGACATATTGACAATAATGCCGGTGAAGTTGCGAAAGTTGAGCGCATCCCTGACGGACATGTGGGCCGCGTCGTTTTGGGGGTTGGTCCATTGGACTTGGGCCAAAAGCGGTTCAACGTCCGAATATTTAAAGGCGACGATGGGTTTAAACGGCAATTTGCCCTCGGGGTCGACCCACATGATGCGAATGTATTGGAGGTCGCGATAGGTGGCGCTGCGGTTTTTGTCGAACATCCAGTCTTCGACCAACTCGATGATGACGTCGGTACCGGTGATAAGGTCGTTTTCGGTGGCTTTAAGTTTTTTGAGAACTTCGTAGGTGTCGAGTTCTTGTTCGTTTTTTTTCTCAAAAGGGGCAAGGTTTTCAAGTTCTTGGGAGACGTCGTCGAGGGAACGGTAGTCTTCTTCGTGTTCGGCGATTTCTTCGGATTCTTCTTGCCCCGATTCGGCGAGCGGGTCTTCTTTTTCGTCTTCGTCCTCGTCGTAATATTTTTTTTGTTTGACGGGTTCGTTGGCGGTTACGGGTTCGGGGAGTTGGGTTCCGAGGTTCCAGTCGGTCAGTTTTTTGACGACCTCTTCTTTGGGCAAGGGGGAATAGTCGTTGGGGTCGAAGCCGCGGAGTTGTCCGCGCAGATAAGCTTTCATCAACGCGCGCACCATTCCTTCTTTGATAGGATATCGTTGGCCGAAGCGCTGGTCGTCGGGGACGATTTTGTTGAGCGGGGCGTTGAACTTTTCGTTGAGGTCGATGCGCAAAATAATTCTGCGCGACCAGAAGATGTCGTCTTCGCGGGGCCGTTGGGCTTGGGCGACGCCGGCGGCCAACGTCGCGCCAAAAAACATCGTTAAGAGGCGTCGTTTCATGCGAAAGCGGATTAACCAATGCGAAGACGGCAAAAATCGTTCCGGCATGTTTAGAGCCGGGCGAGCAGTTCTTGTTTTTTGGCGTCGAATTCGGCGTCGGAAAGGATGCCCGCCGCTTTGAGTTCGCCGAGTTCTTTGAGCGTGGCCATGACTTGTTCGCGGGTCATGGTCTGGGCGGCGGCCGGCTGTTGGGGTGCAGAAGGCGCTTGTTGGGGCGCGCCGGCCGGATTTTGCTGCATCATTTGCTGCATCATCTGCATTTGCATCATGGTACGCGCCATTTCGGACATCTCCCCGCCGCCCGTTCCCGGAGTCGTCATTCCCTGCCCCATCTGAAACTTGACGTATTTGTCCATGTCGCCGATGTTTTGGGAAAGGTTGGCCTCCGACATCTTCATCTGGAACTCGTTCATCATGCGTTGCATTTGCGCCTCGTTGTCGATGGACATCGAACGACGCTTCATACGCAACTCGCGTTCTTCTTCCTTGATTTGCTTTTCGAGTTCTTCGGGAACGGAAACGCTGGCAATGGCGAAACGCAAAATTTGTACGCCGACACGGTCAAATTCCGCCTGTAAAATGGGGGTGAGCATGCCGCCGAGTTCTTGGGCGTTGACGATGATTTCGGCCAGCGATTGCCCCGAACGTTTGAGGCCTTTGCTGAATTCTTCGACGATGACGTCGCGGAAATGAGGCGTAAATTCCGAAAGCGTAACTTCGGAATCGGTGCCGGCGAACTTGGTGAAAAACTTGGCGGGGTCTTGAATCCGAAACGTAACCGAACCGAAGGCCCGAAGGTCGACCAACGAATAATGCGGGTCGAAAAATTGTATCGGATTGGGCGTCCCCCACTTCAAACCCGCAAATTCTTGAAGATTGACGTAGTAGATATCGACTTTGAACGGCGAATTGAAGCCGTACTTCCACGATTTGAGCGTGGTCATTATCGGCATGTTTCGCGTCGTGAGTTCGTGGCGGCCTTCCATGAACACGTCGGCCAGTTTGCCTTCGTTCACCAAGATGGCGGCCTGACCCGGACGCACCGTCAGTTGCGCCCCCATTTTGACTTCCTTGTCCTTGTCGGGAAATTTGGCTATCAACACCTCCCGGTCGTCGGTCGTCCATTCGATGACGTCAATGAACTGACCGGTAATTTTGCTCCAAATGCTCATTACGCTGTGGTTTTGATGCGTTGTTTAATTAAACTTGCTTTTTAAATTGCAAATATATTGTTTCCAAAATAAAATTTTATTCGCCAAGCGAGCGTCAATGTAATAATACGATTTAGGGCCAAAAATACAAAAAAATTCCAACAACATCCAAAACGGCATGCACAAAACCAAAATTGTTCTCAACGTACGATTTTATACTTACCCTGAAAATAAACATATGATTGTTTTTTCCGTTCGTTAAGCGAAAAATCGGTTTGTGTATCGCGGTTTTGTCTATTTTTGCTTTGTCCTTGCTTAAATTCCCAACAATTTCATGAACATCGCCTCAACCGAAAAAATCTATTCGGGAGAAAAAACGAACGTATACCGGGGCCGGGAAAACGACCGCAACGTCATCGTCAAAGTCGCCAATTCGCCCTATCCGGAACCCGAAGTCTTGTCGCTGCTCGAACTCGAATATTCCATATTGACGCAAGTAGGCGGGGAGGGAGTGGTTCAAGCGTACCATTTGGGTGAAACACCCGTCGGCTACGGCATCGTCATGGAGGATTTTGGGGGTAAGGAATTGACGGAACTTGCCCCCGTGGACGTCAAAACGGTGTTGAAAATCGGTTTGCAAATCGCCCGTTCGTTGGCGCGTGTTCACGCCGCCGACGTCATCCACAAAGACGTCAACCCGAAAAACATCCTTTTCAACCCCGAAACGGGCGAAGTCAAAATCATCGACTTCAACGCCGCCGGGCGCATGCGTCAGGAGTCGGTGGGCCGCACGGAACGGCCCGTCGGTACGCCGGCGTATATGTCCCCCGAACAAACCGGGCGCATGAACCGGTATTTGGACTACCGCACCGACTTTTACTCGCTGGGGGCGACGTTGTATTTTCTTTTGACGGGCCGGCCGCCGTTTGCGGGCAAGGACATGGCCGAACTCGTCCACAGCCACGTGGCGCTCAATCCCGCGCCCGTTCACGCCGTCAATCCCAAGGTTCCCAAGCCGATATCGGACTTGGTACACAAGCTTTTGGCCAAAAACGCCGAAGACCGTTACCAAAGCGCCGAAGGCTTGGCCCAAGACCTTGAATATTGTTTGTCGCGGCTTGGTTCGTTGGAAGACTTTGTGCCGGGAAGGTTCGACGCGCCGCGAGAGTTCCGCCCGCCGCAAAAACTCTATGGCCGGCAAACCGAACTCAAACGTTTGTTCGAAGCCTTTGAAAGCGTGTGCGTTACGGGCCGAAGCGTCGTCGTTTCGATTACGGGCGTTTCGGGCATCGGTAAATCGGCCCTTATCCACGAGGTGCAAAAACCCCTTGTGCGGGAAAAAGGTTATTTCGTTGAGGGAAAATACGACCAGTATCAACGCAACGTGCCGTTCAGCGGCGTGGCGCAGGCCCTGAGCGAACTCGTGCGTCAAATTTTGACCGAGTCCCCGGAGCGTATCGAAAATTGGAAAGCCGAAATTCTCGCCGCCCTCGGCGCCAACGCCAAAGTGATTATCGACGTCGTTCCCGAACTCGAATGGCTTCTCGGCCCCCAACCCGACGTCGTGCATTTGTCGGGCAACGAGGCCCTCAACCGCGCCAAGCACCTTTTCGGCGAATTCGTCAAAGTTTTCGCCAAACGAGAACATCCGCTCGTCGTCTTTCTCGACGACCTGCAATGGGCCGACTCCGCCTCACTCCAATGGCTCGAAAACCAAGCGACGGCCCCGCCCCCCAACTATCTCATGCTCATTTGCGCCTATCGCGACAACGAAGTCGGAGACGACCACCCCCTTCGCGACACGCTCAAATCCATTTCCGAAACTCGCGAGGTCGTCGAACTCCGACTGCAAAACCTTACGGGCCTACAAATCGAGGCCATGCTTGACGACGCGCTCGACGGCCGTAAAAACGACGACGGCCGCCATCAGCCCCTTGCCGAGCTTATTCTTCGTAAAACCGCGGGAAACCCGTTTTTCGTCACTCAATTTTTGACCCGTCTTTACGAAGAAAAAATTTTGTATTGGAACGACGGACGGTGGACGTACAACTATGAGGCGGCGGAAAAATTGCGCTCTTCGGACAACGTCGTCGAATTTCTTTTGGAAAAACTGCGCTCGGTTCCCGAAACCTCGCTTGAAGCCCTACAAACGGCCGCGCTTTTGGGCGCAAGTTTCGACGAAAAAACGCTTGCCGAAGTTACGGGTTGGTCGTTGCCCGACGTTCGCGAACGACTAACCGATTTGTCCTATCGGGAGTTGGTCGTCAAAAGCGGCGACGTTTTTCGTTTCCAGCACGACCGCATTCAACAGGCGGCCTACAATTCCATCGCCCCCGAAAAAGTCAAAGCGCTTCACTTGCGCATTGCCCGAAAACTGGCGCACGACGACGACAAACTTTTCGACGCCGTCGGCCACTACGACCGTGTGTTGGACGAAGTCCGCGACGGCGAAGAACGCAACCGCATGGCCAAGCTGTTCGCAAAAGCGGGTAAAAAAGCGCGGGACGCGGCCGCTTTCGATTCCGCTTTACGCCTGCTCGAAACGGCCCTGTCTCTCTTGCCCGACAACGCGTGGATGACCGACTTTTTGACTTGCTTCGAGGTTTACACCGCCGCCGGCGAATGCGCCTTTATCGTCGGCGACTACGACAAAGCCGAGCGCTACTACAACCAAACCATTGCCAATATTCCCGCCGAGGATTTTTTCCGCATCGCCGAGGTCTACAAACTCAAAATCAACATGTACGGCGTGCTTTCGCGCCACGACGAGGCCATTCGGCTTGGCGACGACATTCTTCGGCGCCTCGGTTTTCGGTTTGGGTATCACCTAAGCGGCAAACGTCTGCAGTTGGCCACGATTGCGGCGCTGCTCAAAGCCAAATGGCTTTTGCGCAACAAGTCCGAAGACGAATTGATCAACGCCCCCGAATGTACCGACGAACGCGTCAACCTCATGCGGGAAATCGGCATGGTCATAGCCGCGCCGGTATTCTTGGGCCGTCCCGAAATGATGCCCGCCAATACCATGTGGCAGGTCCCGTATTGGTTGAAACACGGCCCCTCGGCCTCGTCCACATTCAACGTCATCGGCGTGGCCTTGGTATTGAACGCCTTGGGCGAAATCAAAAACGCCCGGCATCTCGGGGACGTCGGCATTCAACTCTATAAGCGCTTTGAAGGACGCAGCCCGCTCACGGACGCCAAAACTTACGCCGTAGACTTGATTTTCAGCCAACCTTTGCGCGAACCGTTTCATAAAACTTTTTCCGCCGCCGTCGAACACTTCAAACGTTGCCGTGAGGTGGGCGAGGCCACGTTCGGCCGTTACACCATGCACGGCATCTTTTACACCGGAATTGTCGGTGGCGTGGCGCTTTCCGACCTTCATGAATCCGCCCGAAACATCGAGTTTTTTTACCATGGCCAAAAGGACGCACTTTACGTCGAATTGTCCAAAACGGTGCAAAAGTACGCCTGCATTCTGATGGACAAGCCGATGGACTACGAGCTTCCGCCCCGCACGGCCGTTTTTGAGAAATTGCTTTATATCTCGCACGAAACCTATCTCTCGATTACGGACTTTTTGATGGCTTTGTACGATGTGCACGACCCGGCCGTTTCTTATGAAAATATTTTGGGGCGTATGGGCGCGCAGCTGCATTTCTATCTTAGCACCACCATTCATTACGAGTACGTTTTTGCCGAGGCCCTACTAAGGATGCGTTTGGAGGAGCGGACGAAGAAAAAACACGGCGCGGCCGCGGCGGTCAAAAAAGCTTTGAAACGCTTGGAAAAATCGGCCGAAGTGTATGCGGACAATTGGGCGGGCCGTTTTCATTTGTTGAAAGCGGAATGGATGCGGTTTTCCGGCAACGTTCGCGAGGCCGAAACCGAATACGACAAGGCCGTCGAAGCCGCTAAAAAAGGCAACGGATTTAATATTTGGGGTTTGGCGGCGGAATGGGCGGCAAAGTTTTACCTCAAATCCGGACGCGAACGCGCCGCGCAAGGATATCTTCGCGAAGCCCACTACGCCTACGGACGTTGGGGCGCGACGGCCCTCGTCCGCAGGCTCGAGGCGGCCCATCCTTTCCTTGTCCCATCCACCGCCAAATCCGCACGCTCCTCCACGACGACCACCTTCCTCGGCGGCACAAGTTCCTTTTTTGCCTCGACGACCCAATTTCCCGGCACGACGACCGGCGCCTTTGGAGCAGGCACGACGACGGGCGGGACTTCGACCTTCGGCGCGGGCGGGAGCTCGGTTTCCGCCCTTGACTTCGACGCGGTCATCAAGGCGACGCAAGCGCTTTCGATGGAGGTAAACCTCAACGCGCTATTGGACAAACTCATGCGCACGGTCATGGAAAACGCCGGCGCCGAAAAGGGCGTTCTCTTGTTGCAAAACGACGATTTCAAACTGGCGGTGCAGGCCGCCGTCCGTGCCGACGGCACGCCATATCCCTTCACCCCCGGCGCCACGCTCGACGCGCTTTACGACCTACCCCGTTCGATTGTCTATTTCGTTTTTCGCACCCGTATGGGCGTGGTCTTGCACAACGCCGCCCAAGAAGGCGATTTTTCCCGCGACGAATACATTGCCGCCTTCAACGTCAAGTCCGTACTTTGCACGCCGGTGTTGAACCGTGGCGACGTGGTGGGTGTGCTGTACTTGGAAAACAACCTGACGACCGACGCCTTCACCCCCCAACGCTTCGAAACCGTCAATCTGCTCGCCGCGCAAGCCGGCATCTCCATAGAAAACGCCCGACTTTATGAAAACCTTGAAAGAAAGGTTGAAATTCGTACCAAAGAACTTTCGGACGCCCTGACGCGCCTCAAAGAAACACAGGACGAACTGATACGGACGGAAAAAATGGCGTCGGTGGGCAAACTGGTCAAAAACGTTTCGCACGAAATCAATACGCCGCTGGGCGCGATAAAAGCCTCGGGCGAATTGGCCCAAAAATCCCTCAAAACCGAAACCCTTCCGCTCTTGAAGGCTTACGTCGACCTCGAGGCCGAGCATAAAACCGGCTTTGGCGTAATGTTGGAAACGACTACCGACCCTCATCCCCCCGCCTCCACCCGCGATTTGCGTCAGGCGAAAAAAAACGCCCTCGTCCAATTGAACCAACTTTTGCCCGACAAAGAAGCCAACGACTATTACGCCGACGCTTTTGCCGGCATCGGATTCGACCGCTTCGAAGAAATCGTCCCGCTGTTGAAAACGCCGGAGGGAAAACGAGCCATCGACGCCGCCCTTCGTTTTGCCAAAATCGCCTCGTCAATCAAAAACATTTTGCAGGCCGAAGCTCGAACGGAAAAAATCACGCAAACGCTCAGGACTTTGGCCGCCGTCGACGAACCCGTCGCCACCGCCCCCGTCCCGCTTAAACAGGCGTTGGAGCACGCAAGGCAGTCCGTCGCGCAGTCGCTGACGTACGGCGTGGAGCTTGTCGTCGAAGGGCTTGCCGACCCGAAGGCCGTTGCTACGCCCGAGGACGTCGAAAAAGTTTTATCCTACCTTTTGCACAACGCCTACCAATGGTCGAACAACAAGGGGAAAATCACCGTCGAATTTCACGAACTGATTAACGACGAGGGCAAGTTCGTCGTTTGCCAAGTGCGCGACGAGGGACCGGGCGTGGACGAAAGCCGCCGCCACCGGATTTTCGAACCGTTTTATTCGACCTTGCCCGAAGGCCAAGGAAGCGGTCTGGGGCTTTACCTGTCCAAACTCATCGTCGAAAAATACGGCGGCAAAATCCGGCTTAACTTTCCCGCCGAAGGCGGAACGGTTGCGGAATTCGCCCTGCCCGCCGCCGAATAGCCGCCCATTCACGCAACGCGTCCCCCGCGCGACCGTCAAAAACACGAGCGCTTAGGTATGTATATCGAAACCCCGAGACGCAACGCTTGTAAAAAACGTCCGGTCAATTATTCGGCAATCGATTACGAAGCCGGACGATATTCGATTTGACGGCAAAAATCGCCGGAAAACCAAAGACAAAAATTTAGCCAAGGCCGTATTATTAAATTTCGGTAATAATTGTTATTATTGCGCTTCAATACAACGACCGCAAATGATCCGACTTATTATGGCCGCATGGATGGCGGCGCTGTGGACGGCGACCCCGACGATGGCACAGGACGACGACAACGACTTTCCATCACAGGCGGGCAAAACATGGACGTGGGGATTGAAAGCCGGACCGTCGTGGTCGATGCTTTGGGGCGGCCTCGAATACGACGCCGACATGCTCGAACGCTACAACGCCACGTACATCGAATCGGTGGGAAAAATGTCGTTTACCGCGGGCGGCGTGATGTTTGCGCAAATCGACAGACGTTTCGCCTTCCGCATCGAAACGCTTTTCAACCTGCGCGGCGGAACGTTCAAACACCAATTCAGCTACAAGGACAACGGCAAATTCGGCATGGCCGAACCTTATTTCATCGAATATTACCAAAAACCCGGCGACCGCAACCCCGTCAAAAGAGATACTTTACCGACCGTGGACTCCACGCTGCGTTACGGAAAAAGTTGGAACTACACCTTCGGTCATTTTCAAATTCCGCTTTTGGCGCAAATCAATTTGTCGAAAACGGGCGCCCAACCTTACGCCATCGTGGGTTTTGCTCCGTCTTTGGCGTTGATTCGCAAGGTTAAAAACGAGTATTTGGCGCCGTTGGAGAACGCCGAAGCCGAACGATCGGCCAAAACGGTCGTTGAAGAAGACAAAATCCCCGTTGCCGAATTGCGCGACGCGGAAATCGAACGTAAAAACGTTTCGTTCGCCGTTTTTGATTTGGCGATGGTCGTCGGTGCGGGAATTCGCATCCCCGTACGCAACCACGGCTTACATTTCGAGGGCCGCTACGACCTCGGTTTCCTCTACCAACACCGCAAGGTGCGCAACCAAGCCTTTTCTTTTCACGTCGGTTGGGAATTCGGCGGCAAAGACGGCGACGCCAAACCCAAACCCGCCCGCGAACCCAAACCCGTCCGCGAACCCAAACCCGAAAAACGTAAAGCCTTATCGGAATAAACAATGAAACGCTCGACGCTCGTCCTCGCCGTGTTTTTCGCCACCGCCCACGTTTATGCCCAACAAGGCAAAAATTTCAACATGGGCATCAAGCTCGGCTACAACTACACCGGCTTTTCCGGACACACCAAATACGACAAAAACAACCACCGCCCGCTTTTCGGCATTCTTTTCAACATCAAGCTCAAAGATTGGGTGGCGTTGGCGCCGGAAATCAACCTCACGCCCAAAGGCGGCGCCTATCGCGGCGAATACGGCGTAACGCCCGGCGGCGAATACAACCCGCGCCCCTTTTCCGACGATAAAATGGTTCCCGTCCCTGCCGGCGCCAAAGCGCAAAAATTCACCCTTGCCGACCGGCTCGAATTGGGTTACGTGCAAATCCCCGTATTGGCACGGTTCATGTTTTTACAGAACGTCAAAATTTACATCAACACGGGTCCGGCGGTGAACATTTTGGCCATCCCTTACCGTTGGTACGACGAAATCTATTCCGACCCCTACAACCCTTCGGATATGAAACGCGCCGTCGAACGCGGCGTAGTCGACGACCGCGCCAAGTACCAAGCCGTCGAATTTTCGTGGATTTTCGGCGCCGGCATCGCCGTTCCCATGGACAAAGACAAAAAATCGTGGTTCTACTTCGAACCCGCGCGCTACGACTTGGGCATCACCCAGACCATTGCCCCCGCTTTCAACAACGGCAATTCCCAAACGGGAACGTATCAATTTCAGTTGGGCTTTGGATTTTAACCGAAGGACGAATCCAATCCCTGTTCCGAAAAAAACTTCGCCGGCGTTCGCTTTCCATTGCGTCCGTTCGCTAATGGATGGGAACGATGCGGCCGACAAATAAACAACCCTCAAAGCTTCGAGGAAAAGAAAGCTTTCGCGCCACCAAGAACTATTTTTTCACTTTACTTTTGAGCATTTCCCCGACAAAATTGACGAAAAACGTCAGCAAAAACAACATACATCCGACGGTGAACAGACTTTGATAATGCATTCCGCCTTGCGGGGCCTCGCCCATCTCGGCGGCAATGGCGGCGCTCATGGTACGCACGGATTTTAACGCGTCCCAGCCGACCCATTGCGGATTGTTGCCCGTAACCATAAGCACGACCATGGTTTCGCCGACGATGCGCCCCGCGCCCAATATCAGTCCCGCCGCAATACCCGAACTCGAATAAGGCGCCACCACCCGATATATCGTTTGCCAATGCGTGGCGCCAAGCGCCAACGACCCATGTCGCAAAGCGTCGGGAACGGCCCGTATCGCGTCTTCGGACACGGAGATTATCGTCGGCAAAGCCACTATCGCCAACAAAATACTTCCGGCCAACGCCGTGCTTCCACTGTCCAAACCAAAAGCCAAACGCAAATTCGGCACCACCAACGCCAAACCGATAAATCCAAACACCACCGACGGCACCCCCGCCAACAATTCAATCATCGGTTTGACAACGGCCCGCACCTTTTTCGGCGCCGGTTCGGCCAAATAGATCGCCGTAGGCACGCCCAAAACGACGGCAAAAATCATGGCGTAGAACGTTACCAACAACGTGCCGCCTATCAAAGGCCATAAGCCGAAAAGCGGCGCCGGACTTTCGGTCGGTTTCCAATTCGTTCCCCCCAAAAAACCGGCGACCGTCATCTTGCCGACCTCCAAGCGTTTGGCCGAAGGGGGTATCAAAGGGGATTGAAATATCAAAACGATGTTGGGCCGGGCGTTGAGAAGCGAATCGAAGACGAGGGACAGACGCAGGTAATCCTCCCCTTCGAACTTCAAACCCTCGGCTTTGAGTTTTTTATCCAAATTGGAGACGTGCCACACCTCGACTTCGCCGCGTCCGCCGAGTTCGTTCCATGTTTTGATTTGTCCGAAAATCAAGCCGCGAACTTGCGCTTCATTGAGTTTTTCCACGGGATTGGAGGGATGCACCGCGACTTCAAAGCCATCGACGGGCGAACGTCCGAAGAGTCCCACGCCCTCTTTGAACAAAAAAAACACTATCGCCACGACCGTCAGAGCCCCCGTGTACCCCGACGCCTTGATAAACGATTCGCCCAAAAAGTCACGCCACCGCCTCATTTTCGGTAATATTTAGGATTGGGCGCATAGCCGGTGGAACGCACGCCTTCTTGGCCTTCGGGTGAAACAAGATAATCAAGCACGCGTACGACGGAAGAGTCCGCACCGCGAACGTAGTAAAAATACAACGGCCGCGCCAAAGGATAAGTGCCGTCCAAAGACGTACCCAACGTCGCCGGCACCGAACGCCCCAAATCGGGGTTGTAAATCTTCAATACCTTTACCCGTTTTTCGTCGACGTAGGCTATGCCGACGTAACCGAGGGCGTTTTCGTTGTCGGCCACTTTTTCGGCCAGCTCGCCGTTGGCGCCAACGCTTTCAAGGTTGCCAAAGGTTTCGTTTTCCAAGACACGCTGTTTGAAAAACTCGTAAGTGCCCGAACTGCTTTCACGGTTGAAAGCGACGATGGGCCTGTTCGGACCACCGATTTCGCTCCAACGCGTGATGTCGTTTTTATAGATTTTTTTTAGGTTTTCGATAGTGAGGGTGTCGAGAGGGTTGGACGGATGAACGATAACGGCCAAAACGTCGTAGGCCGGTACCACTTCCACGGGCTCTATGTTTTTGACGGCGAACTTGATTTTTTCCTCGAGCTTAATGGCACGGGAGGACATGGCCACGTCCGCATTTCCGTTTAGAAGCGCCGCAATGCCCACGCCACTGCCCCCCGCCGACACCGAAGCATCCGGAATCAACGGATTGTTGCCGCAATCTTCGGCCAACTTCAAGCCGATGGGAAGCACCGTTTCGCTTCCTTTGATTTTGACGTACCGAGATTCCGAACGGCCACAAGCCGTCATTGCCAAGGTCATTGCAAACGTTGCGGCCCAAATCCGTTTCACGCGGCAAATATATCGTTTCCTTTTGGCACGTAATTTTTAAACGCGTTATTTTATTGTTAATTGTCGCCGGAACTTGCCGCTCTACGGCCCGAAACAACGAAAAAAGCGGGCGGACGAACGGGTCGGTGAAAAACACATCGACCCGAAACAAACCATACAAACCCGTCTTGCCCTTGTAAGCCAAAAGTCGTTGAAAAGTTTGTACGCGCAGCGAAAACAACACCGCTTTAAGCGTGCGTCGTTAATTTTTGACCCACTTTTGGGTGGCCACCGGCGCCCCCCGTTCTTTTAGGACAACAAGGTAAATGCCGTCGGGCAAATGCGTCAAGTCCAAATCGAATTTTTCGCCATCGCCCGAATGCTCGAATTCGGCGACGCGCTTGCCGTCGAAAGCGAAAACTTCGAGACGGGCTTGGGCGGTGGCGGAAACGGCAACGGAAACCCATCCGTGGGACGGATTGGGGTAAACGCGCATTTCCTTGCGATACGGGGTGAAATCCAGCGAGCGAACTTCCGAATACCGCGTAACGCCGTCAAAGTCCGTCACGCGAAGCCGATAATGGTTGATTCCGGGAAGAGGGGCGGGGTCGAGATAGGCGTAAAGGGGCGTTTCACCGTTTTTGACGGCCAAGACCTCGAAGTCCCAAGCGCTGGACGAGCGCTCGATGCGATATTCGGCGACGGTACGATTTTGCGACAGCGTCCATTCCAACAGGGCTTGGGCGTTTTCGTATTTTGTGGCTTTGAAGGTCAGTACGTCCACGTCCATCGGACAAGAAAAACCCGCGTTCGAAGAGGTAACGTAGCAATTGGGATTGCTCAAATTGGCGACGGCGTTGGCCACGCGCACGCGATAAATGTTGGTCGCGGGCGTGGCAACGGGTACGTCGTAATCGACGGCCGTTGCCCCCGAAATATCGACGTAGTTCACGCCCCCGTCGGTGCTGACCTGCCATTGATAGACGGGGGTGGTAAAGTCGGCGCCGACGTTGGCCGTCAGTTTGGAGGGTGGGCAAGGGTTGCTTTGGCTGAGGGTTACCGTCGGCCCGCAGGGACGGAAAGAGATGTTGTCGAGGGCGAGGTCGTTGCCGATGCCGCCCGGCGCCCGGTTGCGCAACGAAAGATTGACCGACGTTACTCCGGGCGACGTCGTGAAAGAAACGCCGTAAGTATGCCATTGGTCGTCGTTGGGGATGGGGCCGGTGGTGCCGATGGGCGCGCCATTGAGCAAAAACAACACTTCGGGCAAAATGCTGTAACGTTTGCAGTTGCCGGCGGGAGCGAACGGGCAATCGCGCGTGCGGGCGAAAACCATTTGTCTACATCCGGGCTCGGCAATGTCGTCGCAGGTGGGGAACCAATTCATGGCAAAGCCGTTCGGGTTCGACTGCGACACCCATGTCGACGTGTAAAGATTGATAACGTCGATGCGAAACTCGTATTTGGTGTTTTCGCACAAATCGTTGACGGTTTGGTTGTAAAAGGCCCGGGGCGGATGAGCGGCATTGACGATTTGGGTGTAGCCGCTGTTGGTACCGGAGTTGTCGTTGGAGGTTATCCAACACGCGTATTGACCGGGTTGTACGACCCCCGCTTGATTAACCACGCCGGTAAAGGGTCCATAGGGGTCGCGGATACCCGTACAAACGGTGTAAAAGTTGTCGGCGGGCTGGCCGTTGGCGGGTGGGGAAACGTAGTTGAATTCGGGAGCAAGGGTAGAGGCGGCCAAACACGTTACCGGGGAGGGGTCCGTCCATTTTGGGGAAACGGTAATTAATTCTCCCGGTCCGGGAATAACGCCGGGCGTGCCGGGGGTGGCGCCGAAATCGCCGGCGGCAAAGCTGTTTTGTCCCAAGGCGCCGCCGCAAAGCGAACCGATGTCGTAAACGGCCGAAAGACAGGAAGTGTTGAAATTCATGAGTAGGGTCACTTGGGTGGCGCCGGCGATACCTGCGGTGGGTGCGCCGCCGGCGGTACAGGTACCGGTACGCGTTCCCGCCGCGCCGCCGTTCACTTGGCGCACGACGGTGGGCGTTACGGGCGGCGCGATGGAAGTGCGAATCACGCCTCCCGCGCCGCCGCCGCCGGGCGAATAGCACCCCGAAACCGAATGGTTGCCGCCGCGTCCGCCGTTGGCGCGTATCGTAACGTTGGAGGAAAAGTTGTTCAGTTGAATAAGAATCGAACCGCCCGCGCCGCCGCCGCCCGCGCCGCCATTGGCGTTGTTAACGTCCGCGCCGTGGTTGCCGTTGGCGGAAACGACGTTGCCGTTACCGTTGAGGGTGGTGCAGTGGATGATGACAATTCCGCCGCCATTGCCGCCGGGTGCGGCCGTACCGGTGGTTCGGTGTCCCGCGCCGCCGCCGCCGCCCATAAATACGCGGGTGTTGGAAACAAAAGGCCCTAGGGCAAAGCCGCCGGCGCCGGGCGTGTTGACAACGTTGTTGGCGTCGCAGTTGTGACTGCCGCCGTTGCCGCCGGCGGAAAAATTGGCGCCGCCGCCGCCGCCGCCAAAGCGACTGTTTCCGCCGCCGCCGCCGTTGACCCAGCGTCCGCGGCCGCGTGCATGCGCCAAATTATAAATTGCGATTCCTTCGCCTTTGTTTGCCGCCAACTGCGAGGCGTTGTTGTAGAAGCGGACGCCTTGATTGCAATTGTTGGCGGTGGAAGCAAAATCGGCGCCGCCGCGAAACCCGCGTCCATCCATATTGATTTCGCCGTTAAGCGTCAAAACCCCCGTAACGTGAATGGCCAAAACGCCGCCGGTCGTGCCGTCCCATGCGTTCCCCGTCAATCCCGCCGCCAAAACCGTGGCGCCCGCGGGATATTCCGGCACGCGCACCAATTGCACCCGTCCCGCCACGTCGTAGATGTTGGCCAGCGGTTTTTGGAAAGTTACGTTGGCGCCCGTTTTGGAGGCGATGCGGTTGAATTCGTAATGGCCCGCGTTGGCCAAGGGCCATGCCAACGCGCCGTCGGTCGTAACCTCGCCGTATTCGGGGCCGTTGTTGCGGCGCGGAGCGGAGCCCTGCATCTGCATTATCAGCACCAAGTCGCCAACGTTGAACGGCCCCGGATTGGCCAGCGTCAATAAATTCATATTGCAATCCGTACCGCCGACGTTCGTCGCTATCGCCGTTACCGCCGAATAGGCATTGACCGTCCCCGATATGTTGGTTTGGGCAAAAACGTTACCGACCGTAAAAAAAAACACGGCCGTCGTTATCGAACAAAGTAAGTGTAAAACGAAGCTCATTTTTCTCACTCCTTATTCTCTTTTCAGAGCGTTAAAATCAATAAATTTGAAATTACCCCATCCTGATAAAAGCAAGAAATCGGGATTTTTGGATGATTGCGTTTATACGGTAAAAAAAGCAAAAGGTTGCAAAATAAAAATGCACTTTTTGTCAAGTTCGTTCGTGTAGACGTGCATAAATGCGCAAAAAAATTAAAATAAAATTATAAATTGTCAATCAAAGACGTAAAAAAATAATTGGCAAGAAACGGGCAACCCTAGGGGAATCGACGTCCCAAATCCACTCCCACCCCGCCCGCCGAAAACGTCCGTTTTTTTGTTTTCCGAAAAATCCAGAAACCGTACCCGTTTTTAATTGGTCTTTGAAGCCGCAACGATGATGGTTTACCCCTATCTTGATATACCCGTCGTTTAAGAGCGTTGTCGAACAAAATTGCCGTTGGGTGTATAATTAGGTGGCGAATATTTTGTAAAATTGCGCATTATGGCCGCGCGTTTCGAGGAGCATCCGCTACGGCGAATGATAGCAGGCGGTGAGGGTTTAAAGCTGGACTTCAAAAAAACGATAAACAGTGCGAAAAAAATCGCGCGTTCGTTGGCGGCGTTTGCGAACACGGAGGGAGGACGGCTGTTGGTCGGCGTTCACGATTCGGGGCGGATTACGGGCGCGTCGGTCGAAGAGGAGGCTTATATGGTCGAATCGGCGGCGCACGTGTTCTGCACGCCGCCCGTCATGTTTTTCAAGGACGTCCATGAGTACCGAGGACTTTCGGTCTTGGAGGTGTACGTCCCCAAGAGCGAAAAACGCCCACATTCCGCCCCCGGGGAAGACGACGTTTACCGCGTTTACATTCGCGCCCACGACCAAGTGCTTCCCGCCACGCGAATCACCCTCGAACTAATGAAGAGCCGTACCGCTCCCGCCGGCATTTTCTTTACCGACGCCGAAAAAACCCTTCTCGAACACCTTGCCCGCAACCCCGAAATTTCACTTTACGAATACGAAAAAATTGCCCGCATACCGCGTAAAAAGGCCATTCACAGCCTCGTCAAGCTAACGTCGATGGGCTTGCTCGTCTTGCGGCCCACGGAAAAACTCGACCTCTTTTCCCTTGCCGAAAAAGCCTTCGAACCTTAAAATCCATAGTCCGCATAATTCGATTGAAACTCCTCGTCTTTGAATCTCGGATTGACGACGACACGCTTGTATTCGTATCTTTCAAACAGTCCTTTGTCGTCGAAAACTTGAACCAACGCCGGCAAATGCGTGATTTTGTCCACGCAAACAATGGTTCGCGCCGTAAAACTCGTCGGCACCTCGATTTTTTGACCCGCCTTAACGGAATAATAATTTTTGACCGAAGAGTTTTTCTCTAAAATCATTAGCTCGTTGAGCTTGAGTTTGCGAGCAATGGCCACGAGGTTCTCTCCCCGCCCAACGGTGTACGGCACGTATTTGAAATTCGGGCTGGCCAACTCGATTTTGTGACACGCCCGCCCGTGAACGGTCTCCTCACCCAAATATTTGGCTATCGAATAAGATTGGTCGTTGTATTTGTTGATTAAATCTTCGATAAGTTCTACGGTATAATCGAAACCCGTGGCGAAAATAGTGTGATGTTGGTCGCGACGCATAAGCTCGCCGTTCGGGTCGAGATTGAGATTGGGTATAAACCTGCCCGGATTGACGAGCGCCTTGTTTCCGTTCCGACCTTCGACGTACAAGACTTCCATCACCGAAGGCTCGGTAATTTTGAGGTAAACCGAACGCGGAGAACGCCTCCACTTAATAAAGTTTTTTTCGTGCAATATTTTTCCCCCGATGCGCTCCCACTTGTACATTTCGTACTGAAGGCTTTGAACGGAGCGTGCGGTGGAAATCATTTTCCGCACCTCGGCAAGGACGTCGAACGTTTGGCCGTGGACGCAAGGCGAGAGCCACCACCACAATGCCAAATAAACTATATGTTTCATCTGCGTTAATTTTTGCGACGGCAAATATCGCAAAAGTACGCCAAATCGCGGCTTAAAAATTAGATGGCGCGTTGCCGCCGACCCCTACAAAAGTCGGTAAAAAAGAACCGGGGTCGGCGGTCGTTTTCATTGTTCGTTTGCGGGCGGGCTGTTTTTACCTTCCAACACTTGACGAACGAATTTGAGTGGCAGTCCCGACATTCGTGCGATGGTTGCGGCATCCAAACCGTTTTTGTGTGGATTAAGCACCATATTGCGATTGGCTTTTTCCACGCCGCGTTTTTCGCCGATGTCGATGCCGCGTTTTTCGCCGCGTTTTTCGCCAAAATCGACGCCGCGCAGATACAGCGGGTCTTGAAGAATCTGCTCTTCGGGCAGGGCGTCCTCCCAAACCCCCAAAGAAAAAATTTCGGCGGACGCAACGGTCGTTTTCATTGTCCTTTCGTGGGCGGATTGTCTTTGCCTTCCAACACTTGACGAACGAATTTGAGTGGCAGTCCCGCCATTCGAGCGATGGTTGCGGCGTCCAAACCGTTTTTGTGCAGATTAAGCACCATATTGCGGTTGGCTTTTTCCACGCCGCGTTTTTCGCCGCGTTTTTCGCCGATGTCGATACCGCGTTTTTCGCCGATGTCGATACCGCGTTTTTCGCC